>DATLEY010000157.1:0-203664 GCA_035525215.1 Thermoanaerobaculia bacterium
TCCCTCCACCCTCGCTTGTCTACCTTCTTCCCTGAATTCACCCCTCCGAATGCACGGCGTCTCTGAGCTGCTCCGCCTGGAAATGAGCGATGACCGGCCCGAGGAGGGCGTCGAGGTCCCCGTTCATGATCGATGGGAGGTTGTGAGCGGTCAGGCCGATGCGGTGATCGGTGACGCGGTCCTGAGGAAAGTTGTAGGTGCGGATCTTCTCGGAGCGGTCGCCCGAGCCGATCATTCCGCGACGCTGGGCGGAGAGCTCGACCTCCCGCCGCTCGCGCTCGATGTCGTAAAGACGGGCCTTGAGGACCTTCAGCGCCTTCGCCTTGTTCTTGATCTGCGACTTTTCATCCTGACAGGAGACGACGACCCCCGTCGGAAGGTGGGTCAGGCGGACCGCCGAGTAGGTGGTGTTCACGGACTGTCCTCCCGGTCCGGAGGAGCAGAAGGTATCGACGCGCAGGTCCTTATCGTTGACCTGGATATCGATGTCCTCGGCCTCCGGGAGAACGGCGACGGTGATCGCCGACGTGTGAATGCGGCCCTGGGTCTCGGTTGACGGCACCCGCTGCACCCGGTGAACTCCCGACTCGAACTTGAGGCGGGAGAAGACCTTGTCGCCTTCGATCATCAGGGTCGCGTCCTTGATGCCACCGACCGACGAGTAGTTCGCGTCGACGACGTCGACGGACCAGCGGCGGCTCTCCGCGTATCGCGTGTACATGCGCATGATCTCGGAGGCGAAGAGGGAGGCTTCGTCGCCCCCCGTACCGGCGCGGATCTCGACGATGACGTTCTTGTCGTCGTTCGGATCCTTCGGCTGAAGCAGGACCTTCAGCTCCCGGTCGGTTCGCTCCACCGTCTCCTGCAGCTCGGCGATCTCCAGCTCCGCCATCTGGCGAAGCTCGGCGTCCGCGCTGCCGAGAGATCCGAGCATCTGCCGCGTTTCCTCGAGCCTCTTCCGGGCCTCGCGATGCTCGCGGAACTTGAGCACGATCTGCTCGATCTCGGCGATCGACTTCATGGTCTCCCGGTAGCGGGCGACGTCGGTGACGATGTCCGGGTCGGCGATCCGGTCCTGGAGGGACTCGTACTTTCTTTCGATCTCGGTCAGCTTGTCGAGCATGAAGGCTCCATTCAAAAAAAAGGAAGGCGCACGGCGCCTCCCTCCAAAAACGTGACGCTGGGATGCTAAGCAACGGCCGGGGCATTCTCCTCGACCGCGTCATAGACGAGCGCTTCACGGAGCGCCACGATCGCGACCTCGAGCTGGGTGTCATCCGGCTCGCGCGTCGTGATTTTCTGCAGCCAGAGGCCGGGCTGAATGAGGACTCGGCAGATCGGATTGGCCAGATGACGGGCCGAAAAGCGGATGATCTCGTAGCCGATCCCGGCAATCAGGGGCAGAAGTAGGATCCGTGCGCCGAACTTCACCGCGAACGGCGCGGTCGACGGCACCAGCGAAAAGACGACGATCGAGATCGCCATGACGAAAAGAAGAAAGCTCGTTCCGCACCGGGGATGCAGCGTCGACTTCTTCCGGGCGTTCTCGACGGTGAGCTCCTCTGAAGCCTCGAAGGTATAAACCGTCTTGTGCTCGGCGCCGTGGTACTGGAAAACCCGCCGGATATCTTCGAGATACGAGATCGCCACGATGTAGATGAAAAAGAAGCCGGCGCGAATCAAGCCGTCGATCACGTTGTAGAGGAGATTTCCCATCTCCGGGGCGAGAGTGTGGCGGATGAGATTCGTCAGCCCGAGCGGCGCGAGAACGAACAGCGCGATGCCGAACACGAAGGCCATTCCCATCGAGGAAGCAACCGCCCAGCTCGACATTTCCGGCGAGCCGTCTTCGCCCTCGCTCGCCACGGACGCGGAGTAATTGAGAGCGCGGATCCCGAGGATCAGCGACTGGATCAGCACGATCGAGCCGCGGACGACCGGAATCTTGACGATCGGGTAGCGGGAGGCCAGGGAAGCGAGACGATCCTTGCGGATCGAGATCCCTCCTCCCGGCTGGCGCACCGCCACGGTGTATCCCGTGTGCGAGCGCATCATCACACCCTCGATCACGGCCTGACCGCCGATCAGCATGTCGACGTTCCGGTCGGCAGCTGCCGCGGGCATCGCCGAAGTCAGCCCGTTGGTGAATGCGCCGAAGCCGGTGACGAAGGCCCGCGCCACTGAGCTCCAGCTATTCTGCACTCGGGCCAGCATGTCACGCTTTCTTGGCGTACCGCTTCTGAAAACGGTCGACCCGGCCGGCGGTATCGAGCAGTT
This sequence comes from Thermoanaerobaculia bacterium, assembly GCA_035525215.1. Classification (GTDB taxonomy): domain Bacteria; phylum Acidobacteriota; class Thermoanaerobaculia; order Gp7-AA8; family Gp7-AA8; genus DATLEY01. The sequence goes on from DATLEY010000157.1 coordinate 2,278, forward strand.
TCTGCCGCCCGGTGAAGAAGGGGTGGCACTTGGCGCAGATCTCGAGCCGGAGCTCTTTCTTGGTGGAGCCGGTCGTCCAGGTCTCACCGCAGGCGCAGTGGACGGGGACCTGCTGATAGTCGGGGTGGATGCCAGTTTTCATGTTCAATCCTTCGATGAAGTCGCCTTTTGGCGAGTTCGCAAACGTGACTCCCGGGAAGGATATTCTGCCGGAGGGGCGGGAAGCGAGGAGGAAATGGTCGTTTCTCGCCCTCCCCGGGGGGGAGGCCGGAAACACCCCGAGCGGGCGATTCAGTGACAGCGGAATGATTTACGCCCGGGCGGGTTTGGGAAGCTGTCGCGCGCAGCGACGAAAAATCGGTCGGGAGAGGTCGTCAGCGGGAAGAGCCCGGTGCCGGCCGGGAATGAGCAGCGAGACACAGCAGAAATCAGGACTCCGGGACAACTTCGAAGCGATCGTCATCGCGATGATCTTCCTGAATTTCGTCAGGATCTTCGCGTTCCAGTCCTTCAAAATCCCCACCGGCTCGATGATCGACAATCTCCTGATTGGCGACCATCTCTTCGTGAACAAGTTCATCTACGGGGCCGACGAGCCCGGCTTTCTCTCGCCGCTCCTGCCGCTCCGGGAGATCCGCCGCGGCGACATCGTGATCTTCCGCTACCCCGAGGATCCGACGCTCGATTACGTCAAACGGGTGATCGGGCTGCCCGGCGAGACGATCGAGATCCGCGACAAGAACATCTACATCAACGGCCAGCGACTCGACGAGCCCTACGTCTCCTTCCGGGAGCAAATGGTCATTCCGTTCTCGCCGAACCTTCCCGAGCCTTACCGGTCGCGGGATCAGGTGGCCCCTTACCGGGTTCCCGCCGGGTCGTACTTCGTGATGGGCGACAACCGGGACGATTCCTATGATTCGCGCTACTGGGGACCTGTGCGCCGGGAGCTGATCAAGGGAAGGCCGTTCATCATCTACTGGTCGTTCCGCGACGACCCGCCCGAGCGGTCGGCCCAGGGCCCCTCCGCGATCGTTGGAAACATGCTCGACGTCGTCTTCAACTTCTTCCCGAAGACGCGCTGGGACCGGATGTTCTTCATCGTCGACAGCCGCCACCACTACGTCGAACGGGAGTGATGGCCCGCGAATGCGAGCGCTCCTTCGCGCATTCGAGACTAGTCCATGCCCGAGCCATCATCGTGACGAGGTTCGGCGGCTTTGCCGGAAGGACCCGCACCACCCGGAAGGATGACGCGAAAGGTCGAGCCTTTCCCTGGCGAGCTCCGAAGCTCGATTCGGCCGCCATGCAGGGCCGTCAGATGCTTCGCGATTGCCAGGCCCAGCCCCGTTCCCCGGATCTCCTGGGAGCGACTCTTGTCGACCCGATAGAAGCGATTGAAAATCCGCTCCTGCTCTTCCTGTGGAATCCCTTCTCCCTGGTCTTCGACGACGATGACGGCCATATCCCTCTCCGAGTGAACGGCCAGCCTCACCCGCCCGCCGGCTCGGCTGAACTTGATCGCGTTGTCGGTCAGGTTGGACACGACCTGCTGAATCCTCTGGGCATCCGCATCGGCCTGCAGGGGCGCGCCTTCGACTGAGAGCGAAATCGATCGCGCAGCCGCTCGATCCCGGAAGTCCGCCGCGACATCCGAGACCAGGTCGAGGAGATTCAGCGGCTGTTTCTGCAGTACCAGCTCACCCGCTTCGATTCGGTTGAGCTCGGAGAGATCGTCCAGGAGCCGCTCCAGCCGAATGATCTGCCTCGACACGATCTTTCGAAGCTGCTGTTCGTCCTCAGGCGCGAGACCTCCGCGGTCGAGAGTCTCGACGGCCGAACGCAGACCGGCCAGCGGCGTGCGGGTCTCATGCGAGAAATCAGTGATGAAATCTCGCCGCACACGCTCCAGCCGAACCAGACGAGTCACGTCAATGAACAGCGCAATCGTCGCGATCTCCGATTCGTCCGCAACCGGGAATACATGAAGATCGATCTCGCGAACCGAGTCGCCAGTCTGGACGGTAATGAGGGCCGAGCTGCCCTGACGAGACGTGAGCGCGCGGTCGATGGCTCGATGGACGGCGCTCTGACGGATGAATTGATAGAAGGGAAGCCGGGACCCCGGTTCCGGCAGGCTGAAGAGCTCGAGAAGCCGGCGATTCGCGAACACCACGTTTCGCCGCTGGTCCACGGCGAGCACTCCTTCTCCGATACTCTGGATGATACTGTTCTGAACGAGCTCGAGCTCCGTGATCCGGCGTCGCTGATTGGCGGCGATTTCGGGCCAGCGCTGCAGCGCGCGTCGTATGCTCGCCAGCGGCTCCGTCTCGTCATCCTCGAAGCGGTTCTGAGCATCGGCCTCGATCAGGCCCTCCCGGCTTTGTCGCTCGATCTGCCGGAGCACCCTTCCTGTCCGCAGCCATCCCAGCCAGGCCCCTGTCAGGGGAATGGTGAAGGTCAGGACCACGATCCAGGCTGCTGAACGAACAGGTCCCAGAACCTCGAGCGCACGAAGGAGGCCGGCACCGACGGCGAGAATCAGAAGAATAGTGGCGAGCAGAATCAGAACCGGTGTCGTGAGAATCGAGCGCATGAGCTCACTGGAACGAGTCACTGTCCCCGTGCGACCCGGCGGCCTCGAACCGGTAGCCGGTTCCGATGACCGTGGAAATCCTCTGCTTACCCACTTTCTTCCGCAAATTGCGGATATGAGCATCCACGGTGCGGGTCTCGACGTCCTCGGCCATTCTCCAGACATCGGTAAGGATCCGCTCGCGGGAAACCACTGCGGGGCGATTGCGGATCAGGAGGGAGAGGAGCTCGAATTCCTTTTTCGCCAGCCTGACTTCGCTGCCATTGACGAAGACGCGGAAGGTTTTTCCATCCACACGGAGCTCGCCGTCGTCGTAAATGCTGGCCGGGTCGGAGGTCGGCCCGCTCCGGCGCAGCACGGCCGTGACTCGCGCGAGGAGCTCGCGCATACTGAAGGGTTTGACCAGGTAATCGTCGGCTCCCAGCTCCAGGCCGGTGACACGATCCCGCTCACTGGTTCGCGCAGTGAGCATGAGAATCGGCAGGGAGGATGAGGTCCGGTCCCGGCGGATCTCCCGGCAGATGGTGAAGCCATCCAGATCAGGCAGGTTGAGATCGAGGACGAGGAAGTCGAAAGCTCCCTGCTGGACGGCGAGCAGGCCTTCCTGGCCATTGGCAAATCGTTCGACCCGGTGCCCCTCACGCTCGAGATTCAGCTTGATGGTGAACGAAAGATCGTCATCGTCCTCGATCAACGCGATGCGGGTCATTTGCCGCCCCGTCCGATCAGACGCCGTCGCTTCCGGCGTGCTTGATGACTTTTCCTTCGACCAGATAGACGACCATCTCGCAGATGTTGGTCGCACTGTCGGCGATGCGCTCGAAATATTTTCCGATGAACGTCAGACGGATGGCGCGAGAGATGTAGCGTGAGTCTTCGAGCATGTAGGTGAGGAGCTCGCGGAACGAGCGCTCGGTCAAGTCATCCACTTCATCATCGCGTGCGATGATCTCGCGAGCCAGAACGGCGTCGCGTCGCACGAACGCGTCGAGTGCCTGACGGACCATTTCCTGAGCCATCCGAGCCAGCCGCGGAATATCCATCAACGGCTTGAGCTGCGGCTCGCGATTCAGCTCGATCACGCGCTCGCAGACGTCCACCGCCAGATCGCCGATCCGCTCCAGGTCCGGCGTCACCTTCATGATCGTGGCCACGAACCGGAGGTCCGTTGCGGCCGGCTGCATCGTCGCAATCAGCCGCAGGGTGGCCGCATCGATGTCCAGCTCCATCTGGTCGATCTCGTCGTCGCGCGAGATGACGAGCTCGGCGAGCTCCGTGTCCCGCTCGAGCAACGCGCGGATCGAATGCGTGATCGAGTCCTCGATCATCGCGCCGAGGCGCAAAAGCATCTCGGTCAACTCCTCGATGTCTTTATCGAAATGTCGCTGCATTCCCCCACCCCATCTCTCAACCGAACCGTCCCGTGATGTAGTCCTCGGTCAGCTTCTGTCGCGGATTCATGAAGATCGTGTTCGTATCGGCATACTCGACCAGTTTGCCGAGCATGAAAAAAGCGGTGTGCTCCGAGACCCGCGCCGCCTGCTGCATGTTGTGCGTCACGATCACGATCGTATAGTTACTTTTCAACTCCCACACGAGCTCTTCGATCTTCTGCGTGGCGATGGGGTCGAGAGCCGAAGCGGGCTCATCCATCAGAAGAATGTCGGGATCGACGGCCAGCGCCCTGGCGATGCAGAGCCTCTGCTGCTGACCCCCGGAAAGAGCCAGCGCACTCGCGTTCAGCCGATCCTTGACCTCGTCCCACAACGCTGCCCGCCGGAGAGAACGTTCCACGATCTCCTGGAGGGCCCCCCGATCCCGCATTCCCCCGATCTTCAGACCGTAAGCCACGTTTTCGAAAACGCTCTTCGGGAACGGATTCGATTTCTGAAACACCATTCCGATCTTGCGGCGCAGAGTGACCACATCGATCCCGGGAGCGTAGAGATCCTGTCCATCCACCGAGATCAGCCCTTCCACTCTGGTTCCCGCGATGGTGTCGTTCATTCGATTGATCGATCTCAGAAAAGTCGACTTTCCGCATCCCGACGGACCGATCAGCGCGGTGACCTTTTTTTCCGGAATGGCGAGATCGATCCCGTGGAGGACCTGGGCATCGCTGTAATAAAAGTTGAAGCCGCGGACGTCGATTTTGACCCGCTCTTCATCCGTGGGCTCGATGCTCGTCCTGCTCTCCACCCGCTCGGTCACCTCCGGGGAAATCGTCGACATCAGATTATCTCCCTTCGCGAAGCCTGGATCGCGTTCGCGAACGAATGATCACGCCGGTCAGGTTGAGTAGAAACGTCAGGGCCAGTAGCACGAAAACCGTACCATAGAGAATGGGCTTGGTCGCCTCGACGTCGGGTGACTGTGTCGAGAGGATGAGCACGTGGTAACCGAGGTGCATGAACTGGTCCGTCAACTTCTCAGGCAGGTAAGGAAGATAGTACGCCGCCCCGGTGAAGAGAATGGGAGCCACTTCCCCCGCTCCTCGCGAGATCCCGAGGATCGCGCCCGTCAACATTCCCGGAAGGGCTGCGGGCAGCACGATCCGGCGGATGGTTTCCCATTGCGTCGACCCGAGCGCGAGAGAAGCCTCCCGCTGCTCCCATGGAACGGTTCGAAGAGCTTCCTCGGTCGCCACAATGACCGTGGGAAGAGTGAGCAGCGCCAGCGTGAGCGCGGCCCAGATCAGGGACCCCTGTCCCCAGAGAACCTCCCCTGACGGCTGGGTCGCCCGGTCGATCGACCGGCCGACGAACTGAATGAAAAATCCGAGGCCGAAGAGTCCGAAGACGATCGAGGGCACACCGGCGAGGTTCGCGACGGCGCTCCTCGTCACCACCGCGAGAATCGTAGAGAGAAAACGAAAGAATAGACGAATCCGTCCAGCCCGCTCACTGCTCTTCCGGAAGCGAATCCACGCCAATCGCGGCCCTTCCGACGGCGTGTATTCGTGGAGGTAGATCGCCGTTGCAACGCCGAAGGGGACGGCGGCAATCGTCATCAGGAGTACCAGGAACACGGTTCCCAGGAGGGCCGGAAAGATCCCGCCCGCGGTGAGCCCCTGAATCGGAGGACTGGTCAGGAACTCCCAGCTCACGGTCCCGGCTCCATGCCACGCGATGTTCCCGACGATCACAGCGAGGATGGCCAGGATGAGGAGGACGCTGAACCCCAGCAGGCCGACCATGACCCCATCGAAGAGAGGATGGCGACTGAAGGACGGGCGCGCCTCGACAGGAAAAGAGGGCGCGCTCATCATCCCTCTCCCTGCATCCGGCGTTTCATCTTCCGGATCACGAAGTCTCCCGTGCTGTTGCTGACGAACGTGATCACGAAGAGAAGGGTTCCCATGAAGAAAAGGGCCGAGTAATGGGCGCCTCCGAACACGACTTCACCGAGCTCCGCCGCGATCGTCGCCGACAGAGTTCGCAGCGGATCGCCCAGATCCAGCGATGTGATCGCGGCATTGCCTCCCGCCATGAGGAGAATCATGGTTTCGCCGATGGCGCGTCCGAACGCGAGCACGAACGAGGCAAAGATCGCGGGAGTCGCGGCCGGAAGTACGACTTTGACCGCGGTCTGAAGCCGTGACGAGCCGAGCGCGAGCGACGCATCGCGATAGGAGCGCGGAACTGCAGAGAGTCCGTCTTCGCAGATGGTGAAGATGATGGGCAGCAGGGCGAAACCGAGGGCGACCCCGGCATTCCAGGCATTCAACCGGTACGTGAATCCGAACAACTGCTGAAACCAGGTCGCCAGGACGATCAGGGCGAAAAAACCGAGTACGACCGAAGGAATGCCGGCGAGCAACTCGATGACCGGCTTCACGATCTCCCGAATTCTGGGTGGCGCAAACTCGGATGTGAACAGCGCCGCGGCGACGCCCACCGGGCAGGCGAACAGAAGACCGACGAAGGTCGCCTTCAGAGTACCCAGGATCAACGGCCAGAAGGACATCTTGGGATTTCTGGAAGTCGGCTGCCAGACATAGCGATCGATCAGAGTGTCTCCAGGCTGGGCGGAGACGAAAAACGCTTCCAGGTTCGCGGTTTCACGAACGATTGAATTCGTGAAAATCGGCATGGCTTCCTTGAACGTAAACAGAAAGATCAGGAAGATGAAGAGAATCGCGACGCCTCCGGCCAACGTGAAAATCGAGGCCATGACTCGATCCAGAGCCCGCCGGAATCTTCCTCGATGCCTGTCGAGGCTACGGAGCATTGGCGCCTGAAGTCTCGGAGCTGGCCACTCCTTCGCTCGCTCCTCCCGTCGCCCCCCCCTGCGTCAGTGGGAAATAGCCGACGCCGGCCACGAGGGCCTGACCTTCCGCCGACAGCGTGTACTCGACGAAATCCGTCACGCGCTCTGGCGCGCCCTCCAGATGGTAAAAATAGAGATGGCGAGCCAGAGGGTAAGTCGAGTCAGCAACAGTCTGCTCCGAGGGGGCGACCGCCGCCTTTCCTTCTGCGGCGATCTCCAGGGGCCGGACCTCCGACGCGTATGCAATCCCGCCGTACCCGATCGAATTACGATCCCGAGCCACGGCGTTGATCACTGCCGCAGTACCCGCGAGTGTCTGAACCCGCGGCGCGAAGTCTTCCTCGTTCAGGACGTGCTCGCGGAAATAGTCGTACGTTCCGGAGGAATTTTCGCGACCGTACAGTACGATCGTCTCGTTCGGTCCGCCGATCTGGTTCCACCGGGTGATTCGACCCTGGTAGATCTGTTTGATCTGATCCATCGTCAGGCTGCGGACGGGGTTCGACGCGTGGACGAACACTGCCAGAGAGTCGAGCGCGACCGGGGTTTCAACGACCGCCGCGCCGCGGTTCTGACGAACGCTCGCCTTCTCTTCGTCGCTCATCGCCCTCGAAGACTGAGCCAGGTCCACCGTTCCATTGATGAGAGCCGCGATGCCGGTCCCCGAGCCGCCGCCATTGACCTGAACGACCGTGCCGGGATTCGTTTTCATGTACTCCTCGGCGATGCGCTGGCCCAGGATCACCATCGTGTCGGATCCTTTGACCGTCAACGGTCGGGCCCTCTCTCCGGCGGCGGCTCCCCCTTCGGCCGCCTGTCGCTCTCCTCCGCATCCGCCCAGAGTGAGCACGCTGAGCAAAATGATCATGACTGCCTTCGGGTTGGCTGGCTGGTGAACGTCCATCGCTCATCTCCTTCGCATTCCGCTATGAGTCGCCAATCTTACGCGTTTCGCGTGAGAGCTCCGGATGGAAAAATCAATCCGGCCGCTTCACGAAACAGACGCTGGCTCGTGGGACTCTATATCAGCTTGGCGGCGATTCCGTCCCACGACCGTACCGACTTAACCATCATCGAGTGAACCGGCCTTCCCTTTCATGTAAAGAAGGCGTAAAGCGCCTCGCCGACCCTCCTATCCTTTCCTCATTCCTCGTACAATCCCTCCCCCATCAGGACGAATCATGGGCCGATCACCAAACCCTCATGCGGAAGTCGTCATCACGGACGACACCGCGGCACACTCCCCGCCCGTTGTGGTTCCCCTCCCCCCGATGGCCGTGCCGAGCGAGCCCGTCACTCTTTTCAACCGGGAGTTGAGTTGGCTTGAATTCAACGATCGCGTCGTACACGAGGCGAAAAACCCGGAAGTCCCTCTTCTCGAGCGTCTGAAGTTTCTCGCCATCGCCTCGAGCAATCTCGACGAGTTCCTCATGGTGCGCCTCGGCAGCCTGCGCGACCTCATGACGGCCGGCATCAAGGAGAAGTCGTACGACGGCCTGACTCCCCGACAGCAGATCAAACTGGTCCGGGAGCGAGCACGCCACCTTCTCGAGACGATGTATGCAACGCTCGGCGGAGAGATCCTTCCGCAACTCCAGGAAGAGGGAATCCGAATTCTCCAATACGCAGATTTCTCAAAGAAAGACCAACACGAACTGAATCAGCATTTTCGGGAGCAGATCGCGCCGATTCTGACGCCGCTGGCATTCGATCCCGGGCATCCTTTTCCATTCCTCGCGAACAGAAGTCTGAATCTGGCCGTGATTCTGGGCAGTGAGCGCGCTGAAGAACATGTCGTGTTCCTGAAGCTACCCTCGATCGTCCCGAGGTTGATTCAACTACGCGACACGAGCCGTTACATTCCGCTCGAATCGCTCATTGCCGAACACGTGGGTGAGTTCTATCCGGGGCTGAATGTTCTCAAGACCGTACCGTTTCGCGTCGTCCGGAACGCGGATCTTTCGATTCGGGAGGATGAAGTCGAGCAGGATTTGCTCCAGTCGATCGAGGCCGAGCTTCGAAGACGGGAACGAAAAGAAGTGGTCTGGATGGAGATCGAAAGCCCCGAAAACGAGGGCTTGACCGCTTTGCTGGCGCGGGCGACACAGATCACTCGCGAGGACATTTTCTTGTCCAAGGGGCTGCTGAAGCTCAGTGATCTGATGCAGATCTATTCCGAGGTCAGGAAGCCATCGCTCCGCGATCCCGCCTTCAATCCTCGCATTCCTTCAGAGCTTGCGAGCAGCGAAGACATTTTCTCGATCATTCGAAAGCAGGACGTTCTGCTGCACCGTCCCTACGATTCCTTCACGGCGGTTCTCGAGTTCGTGCAAGCCGCCGCGCACGACCCGGACGTCCTGGCCATCAAACAGACCCTATACCGATCCGACCACTCATCACCCGTCATCGAAGCACTGACCAATGCGGCGGTCCTGGGAAAACAAGTGACGGTCGTCGTCGAGCTCCAGGCGCGCTTCGACGAGCTGAAGAACATTTCCTGGGCCAAGCGGCTCGAGGAGGCAGGCGTGCAGGTGGTTTACGGCCTGGTCGGTCTCAAAACACACTGCAAGCTGTGCCTCGTGGTGCGCCGGGAAGAAGGGCGTCTACGCCGCTACATCCACTTCTCGAGCGGCAATTACAACGCGGTCACCGCGGCGCTCTATACAGACATCGATCTCTTTACGATCGAGGAAGACCTCGGTGAAGACGTTTCGTCCGTCTTCAATCTCCTCACCGGATTCAGCCTGTCCAGCGCACAGGAGATTTTCGAAGGCAAAGTTCCCGAGCTGCGATGGCGCAAGCTCGTGGTGGCTCCCATGGACTTCCATCGGTGGACTCTGGCCCGGATCGAGCGCGAAATTCAGTTTCAGAAGAGCGGCAAACCGGCTGGCATTCGCGCGAAGATGAACTCTCTGGTCGATCCCACCGTCGTCGAAGCGCTCTATCGAGCAAGCACCGCCGGCGTCCGAATCGATCTGCTGGTCCGAGGAATCTGCACCCTCGTGCCCGGCGTCAAAGGGCTGAGTGAGAACATTCGGGTTCATTCGATCGTCGACCGATTCCTCGAGCATTCGCGGATCTTCGAGTTTCAGAACGGCGGCGACCGTGAAGTCTGGATCGCCAGCGGGGACTGGATGCCCCGGAACTTCTTCCGCCGGATCGAAGTCGCTTACCCGATCCTCTCCGAGGCGCTCAAGACCCGGGTGGCCGACGAGATTCTGACCATCGGACTATCCGATGACGTCAAGGGGTGGAGTCTGCAGAGCGATGGCACGTATCGACGCCTCGCGGGCGGCAAACTCAGAAGCCAGGAGCGCTTCATCGAGATCGCACGCAGCGAAGCCGTCCGCGTGGGCCCCTACGAAGAATCGCTCAAAAAACCCTCGAGCACGCGCCGAAAGGCGAAGAAACTCCGGAAAAAGGATCGCGGCCCCAAGTAATGGAGGAATCCGCTATGCCGAAAGAGACATCCGAATTTTCATCCTTCCTTCGCGACCTCGGGATCCAGGCCTTTGACCGGCTGGCTACGCGCAAACCGGATCCCGTCGAAACGGCAGAGCCGGATTCAGCCGCCTTGGCGCCCAACGCCTTCGAACGGCTCGCCGCGCACTGGTCCAGAATGACCGTGGAAGATAAGGAACAGTTCTTCGTCCGTCTGATCGCGGCCGGAACCGCCATTGCCGACGCAGCGCCGAGCATGGTCAGGAAACGGGCCCGCCGGCTCAAAAAGCGTGCTCTTCTCTCCGAGGCTGGAGGCGAAGCCGGCTCCGCCGAAACTCTCGAGAAAGGCAAACCCCGCCGAAAGAATAAGGCCGGTGAGAGCGATGCGGCTCTCGCGATCGAAGAAGGCCGGAAAAAGAAGAAAGATAAAGGCAAGAAGAAGGAAACCAAGAAAAACAAAAAGAATAAGAAGAACAAGGTAAAGAAGGAAAAGAAGGAAACCAAGAAAAAAAGGAAGGCGAGTCGATCGAAGGATCGAAACGACAGTCAGCAACTCGCCTCGACAAAGCCCGCCGGACCGTGAGCGGATTCATCGCTTTTCACCGCTCACGATCCCGTCTCTAGGACGTCTTCAGCCGGCGGAGCACGCGCGGTGGTAGAAACAACTCGAGCTTCGCTCCGCCCGGCATCATGCGCAACGCTGCGCATCCCCCCTTCTTCAGCTCGAGCGTGCCTGCACTGGAGGCACCGACAAAGTGGGCAAGAAGGGTCGACAACCCCGGCTCGTGACCGATCAGAATGGGAGTATTTTCCTTGGTTTCGCGAAGAAACGTGAGGAAGTCTTCCACGCTCGCCTCGGGTCTCAAAGCCTCGGTGGTGACCGGTTCGAGACGGGAGCGATAGCCCTTCGAAACCCAGAGAGCGGTCTGAACGCATCGTACGAGAGGGCTCGTGTAAATCACATCGGCCTCGGGAAACAACTCGGCGAGTGCCCGCGCCTCCTGTTTCATGCGAAGGTGGCCCTCCTTGGTGAGGGTTCGATCTTCGTCCGGTTTGGCGTCGCTCTTCTCTTCTGCGATCCCATGGCGGACAAAAACAAGGAGCCTGTCCGCCTCGCCCGGAGCCGTACTCGCCTTCTTCGCTCCTTTTTCTCGCTTCTGTCGACCCGAAGGCAAACGTTTTTTGACATCCTTCGTCATCTGCTTCCCCTTTCGATCGCGACAGACGTGTCATGTTCGAGGACCTCGCCGAGAAACCGTGAACGCTTCGAGGCTGCCTCCAGCTCGATCCGAGCATCAAGTCGCTGCCTAAGCCTGAAGGCGATCCTTCCGTTCCTGACGTCCACGGCGACATCTCTGACTGCCTGCTTCCTGCCCCGATCGAGCGCGTCGGCCATTCGGAGAATCGCGGTGGCCTTCTCGACGAACCGCTGCTGCGCCTCCGGAAGCTCCTGAAAATTTTCATGCTCGATGGATGGCTTGGCTTTTCGGTGGTACCTGGCGATGCTGGCCAGGGCTGCCACCTGGTCCTCGGTGAACCCGGCCAGGCCGGCGTGACGAATCAGGTAATAGGTGTGCTTGTGGTGTCCCTGGTAAGAGACATGAAGACCGATCTCGTGAAGCAGCGCGGCGTATTCCAGCAGCTCGCGCTCGGAGGGCTTCATCCCATGGAGTGATTGCGTCTGATCGAAGATTCTCAGGGCCAGCCGTGCGACCTGGCGGGCGTGCTCACGATCGACGACGCTTCGTTCGGCGAGCTCGTTGACGGATTGGCGGCGGACGCCTCCATCACGCCTGGGCGAAGAGTCCGCCTTTGCCAGAGCGCGCTCGATCAACCCTTCCCTCAAAGCCGCGGAACAGGCTCGCATGCGATTGACCTTCGCTCCCCTCATGAACTCTTCCAGAACCAGCGCTCCGGCCAGAAGCGTTCCGGCCCGTTGCGGCTCGATACCGAAGACCTCGGCGCGTTCCGATGCGGGGATCGACGCGAGCCTTGCAGAAAGGTCCACCAGAGATTCGCGGTCGAGCCAGCGAAGCCCAGCCGCGACAGGCTCTCCCTTGCCAGCAAGCTCAGCGAGCGTCGTGATCGTTCCAGAGGTCCCTATGCAAAAGTCGAATCCGAGAGATCGAATCGACGCCATTGGTTTCTTGAGCATTTTTCGGATGCGGTCTCGGCAACGCTGCAAGCTCTCGGCGGAAGGGAGGTCCTCGGCCAGGTGCTGCTGCGTGATCCGAAGAGCGCCGAGCGGCTCGCTCGCAGTAAAAAAAATCTCCGACTCGGTCCCTACCGTCAGCTCGATGCTCCCGCCCCCGATGTCGATCGATAAAGCGGTTCCGGACTGAAAATCCACCGCAGAGCGCACGGCCCTGAAAATCAAATCGGCCTCTTCGTGTCCCGAGATCACACGAACGCGGATCCCTGCCGCCTTCTCCACCTCCCGAACGAAACGGCGCTGATTCGGCGCTTCTCGTACCGCGCTGGTGGCCGCGGCTTCGATCTGATCGACTTCCCATCGCCTGGCGATCTCCGCCATCCGCCGGAGAGCGTCGACGCCACGACCGATTGCAGCTTCGGTCAACGGCTCCCCCCCCAAACTCCCCTCCCCGAGCTGCACCATCTCCTTCTCCTTGTCGATGACGCGGCAAGCGCGCCCGCGACACTCGGCGATGATCATGTGGATCGAGTTGGTTCCGACATCGATCGCGGCGATCCTGCGAGCTTTTCTCGGCATGGTCCGCGAAGTATGACGGATACGAGGCGCCGGCGTTGCCGGCGCCTCATGGATCACTGAATGAATACTCCGTCTCCGGTCCTGTTGTCCGTCACTGACGCGTAGACGAAGATCGGAGCGCCGGCCGTGTAAGTGACGTAGAAATCCTCCTGCACCTGGTCCGCGGCGGCGACCGAGGTAATGACGCTGAACACCGGGGTCGGACGGAACACGGCTCCGGCCGGGATCGTCGCGGTGTGGGATCCGAGCACGCTTCCATCGGAGCTTCTGTGCGCCGTGAAGGTGGCGGTCACCGGCGCGGATTGGGGATTGAACCAGCCGAGGTTCGTGCGGAAGCCGATCCCCGCACCGATGTTGGCTCCCGACGCCATCGAGAGGAACGAGAGCACTCCGCTCGTTTGCGCTTCCTCGAGCGATCGGGCTGCGAAAGCGAATCCGGCCGTCCCCTGATTCGTGCCTCGCAGGTCGTTGATGATCCGCGATGTAACCACGACCGGAATGTCCGAGGCGACCTCGAGCGTGCCGACGATCTGGTTGAGTCCGAACTGTTCGCCGATCACGTCGTCGAGAACGAGTTGAGTTCCCGCCGGAACCGTTACGGTCCGCGTAGCGGCCGGCGCACTGGCACCGGCGGGATTATCGGGCCACCAGCGCAGCGTGACGGTCGCGACCGAAGAACCTCGGTTCACGATCCGGACATCGCTCACGAAGTTGGTCCCGGCGGCACCGGAGATCTTGCCCGCGATGGGAATGAAGCTTCGGAGGCTTCCGCCGGAGTCGGCCGAAGAACTCGCAAGCTGGCCGCGAACCGCGCCGTTCGGGAACGGTGCGTTGTGGACATTCACGTAGAAAGACGCCGGATTGGCGAGGATGGCCGAGACGATGGCCGGGTCCGCCGTCACCGTACCGATGGCCGTTCCCCCGATGAAGGCGGGAGAAAAATTGACCACCACGTTACCGTTGACTCCAGTGGCACCCGCATGAATGTGGGCGGCGTCCGGCGCTTCGATGCCGCTGACCAGAATGGTGTAGCCGATCTGGTTCCCGTTGATCGTCACGACGGCGAGGCCGGAACCGTCGGGGTCTCCGCCGCCGACCTCGTTCGCTCCGCTCAGAGTTGCAGAAAAAGTCTGGCCGCTCGCAAGGATCGGAAAGAGCGCCAGCAGCACGATGAGGATTGATTTCATGGTTGTTTCCTCCAGGTAAAATTCTCAGTTGTCGGAAAAGACGGCCCAGCCGGAAAGGATCCAGTCATCGCCGGGTCCGACCGCCCCGATGAAGTCCACGCGCTTGAAGAAGCCGTCATCGGGCGGAATGGCGACGTAATCGGCGTCGAGCGCCGGAGAACCGGGCAGAGGCGTCAGATCGGGCATGAGCGTCCTGATCTGACTCGGCGCTCCGGCGGCGAGCAGCGGGTCGACGTTGCGGTTCCACTTCATCGTGTCGAAAAGGAAGGTCCGGGTCTGCTGGGCCGAATCGCTCGAACCGAACGCTGCGTCGGAGAAGTCACCGAACAGGATCGAGTTGTCGAACACGAGCTCGCCGGATGCGGCATGGGCGAAGGTGGAATCGTTACGGATCGTCACCGGAGCCCGCCGGCTGTTCATCACGATGAGGTTGTGGATTTTCCCCGCGGTGCCCCGGCGCAGCACGTTGCCGTACGCGCCAACGTCCATGCGTCCGGTGCCATATCCGGTGACGTTGTAAAGCCGCGGATTGGAGAGGGGCGTGTTTCCGGCATTCTGCGGATGACCGTCACCCTCGATGATGATATTGCCGTCGTTCTCGTCATTGGCGGCCCGCTTCACGACCGCGACGAATTGAATGTTCCCCTGATAGCCGAGATCCCAGTCGATGGAATCGTCGGCGGCGGCCACCGATATCAGATGGCTGGCGTTCACGGTACCGCCGAAGAACTCGAACGCGTCATCTTTGTTGTGAAGGACCTGGACATAATCGACGACCGTGCCGCGGCCGACGCCGGCGAGAGTCAGTCCGTTGATCTCCTGATTGGCCTCGATCTCAAAACCCCCGAACTCGAGGCGTACGAAACGAAGGACTCCACTCGAATCGTTCGAGTCGGTGCCGCCAAAGGCGTATTCGGCCTGGCTGGGAAGACCTTCCATAAAACCCTGACCGCCGGCTTCGTTGATCGGGGCCCGGCCGAGGACGATCAGGCTGCCCCAGTCTCTCTGCGCGCGTTCGCCGACCTTTTGAGCCGAAGTGAAGACCACCGGTCGGCGTTCCGTCCCTTCGGCCACGATTTTCGCGCCACGACGGATGAACAGACTCGCGCGAGGATCCCCGCCGTAGATCACGGTTCCGGGCTGAATGGTCAGGACGGCCGGCTCGGCGACGCCCACGAAATCGTTCAGAACGTACCTGCGATCGGCCGTCCACGTGGTCGACGACGTGATCGTCCCGCTCACCGCAACGGTCTGCTCGACGTGGGAAAACATGGCATTCGAACGCGAGATGACGCGCTTTCCGGCCGGGTCCCGGATCTCGACGACCCACTGATAGAGGCCGGTCGATCCGGCCGCTACAGGGATCGCCTCACCGAGCGCTCCCTGCAATCCCCATCCGATCTGCGAGCCCGACGAAGCAGATCCGAACAGGACGAAGTCGGCCAGATCGGGAACCAGAATCGGAACGGGCGAGCCAGGAGCTCCGAACAGATCGGAAACGCCCGTCGGCATCAAGCCGCGCTGCGGCAGGTTATAGAAGAGCCGCTCACCGGTGCTGCGATTCTCGCGATAGAGATAAAGGGTGACCGCTCCCGAGTAACCGTTGGGATGCGTCGTGATCCGCAGCTCGATCGAATCGCCGGGAAGATAGGTGTAGTAGTTCGTCTCCAGCAACACGATCGGTCGATTGGGGATCGCCGGAAGGGTAGCGCTGGACGCAATCCCCGCGAGCGCCGGCGACGCAACAGTGATCCAGGGCGCGGCGGGAGCCGGAAGACCATGACGGCCCAAAGGATGGCGCGGCGCGGCGAAGGCCCCGACGGCCATGAGTACGAGCGTGAATGAGATCAGGATCTTGCGCATTGATTTCTCCTTGGATGGATTGAACGGTCGGCAGCCCGGTCGAGAGGCTCGAGCAGGCACCTCGGGTGGACGAGCGGAAAAAAATCAGAACGGGGTGTAACTGAGACTCAGGCTGAAGGTCCGCCCCGGATGAATGGCGCGCTGCAGGCGATCCCCTTGAGACCATTGGCGCGAAGCATCGAGCACGTTCGAGGCGGCGAGCTTCAGTTCGATGCCGGGAGCGAAAGGCCCGAGACTCTGCGAGGCGACCAGATCGAGCGAGCTCACCGGCTCCTGGATGATGTCCGGAAGACCGAATGCGCCCACGTCCGTGATTCGCTCTCCCGTGAAAGAGCCGAGAATCCGGAGCATGGTTCCCCTTTGCGGATCAAAGAACTGGAGAGCCAGGTTTCCGACTTGATCTGACTGACCTTCGAGCGGCCGCTCGAGGTTCGTGACGACGGAGAGCTGCTGATCGCCCACCGTGACATCCGAATGGATCCGGGCGTAATTGAGGTTCACAGACCACAAACGGAGCTTCGGGCTCAGAATCTCGAGGGAGCGCCGCAGCTCCAGCTCGAGGCCCGAGAGTGTCGCCAGGTCCGCGTTGACGAAAGAAGTTCGCAGCTCGGTCGTCGGCTGGACGATTCGCTCGATCGGATCGTCGATGCTCTTGTAAAAGAGGCTTGCCGCGACAACCGCGCCCGGCGCCGGGAAACGCTCCCAGCGAATATCGAATGCATCGATCGTCGCCTGCTGGAGCAACGGGTTGCCGGCGACCGATCGGCCGCCCGTGACTTCCACGAAGGTAAACGGGCTCAGCTCCCGGAACTCGGGACGGTTGAGCGAACGGCCGTACGCGAGACGCAGATTCGTCAGAGCTCCGAGGGAATAGACGATGTTGAGGGACGGAAGAACGTCCCGCCCGTGGTTCGTGGAGACGACCTCGCTGGCCGTATCGAAAGGATTGAACGTGATCACGTCCTGGTCGGAATCCTCGAGCCTCGCGCCGCCGATCAGCCGCCATCGGCCATAGCTGAAGTCGGCCATGAGGTAACCGGCCCGAATCGCTTGCGCGGCATCGTAGGCATCATTAACGCCAGTGACCTCGCGAATCTCGAAACCGCCGGGCCTGATGTTTTCCACCGTGAAAATCTGTTCCGGGGCCTGGGTCAGGTCGAACTGAAGCTGGTTCGCGGTCGCGAATCGGAATCGCCTTGCTTCAAAGGAGCGTGCTCGATCCAGGACGTCCACTCCACCCTTGAACGATCCCGACCAGCGATTGTCGCTTCCGCTCATGAAGAATGTCGTCGCGAGCTGCGCCTGCTCGATCCGGTCATCGAGATCGTGGTAGTCGAGCTTTCCCGACTCGGGAAAACCGACCTGGAGGGCATAGAGCCCGGGACTCGATTCGCGGTAGAGATTCTCCCGAAGGTTCGACTCGTTGGTCGCCCGAGAGCTCGAGAGTCCCCACTCCAGGAGAGTCCCGCTTCCCGGCCCCACGAGGCTGTGCTCACCTCGGAGCCGGCTGGAGAGCACTTCCTCGACCTGATAGCGGGCGCGGAAGTCGCGGATGAATCCGCCTGTGTTCGTGTTGAGCCCTTCCTGAGCGCGATCCTCCACCGAAGCATCGCGCGTGAAAAGCGAGCTCAGATGAATGCGATTCGCATCCGTCAATCGGAAGGCGATGTTGCCCATCAGTCCGAGTCGGGCGTGCTCGGAATGGGTATTCATCGCGTAGTCATTGCGCGGGACCAGCGTGCCGTCCGGCTCGAGGCCGAAGAAGGCCTGCGTTTCATCGATCACTTCGGATCCATGGCTCGAGACCGCCGAGAGGACCAGGCCCAGCCGATCGAACGTGTTTCCGTAGGTCAACGCGAAGTCGGTTGAGGGAGCCGCGGCTCCGTCGTTTTCTCCGGCCCAGCTGCCGATGAATGCTTCTCCGATCCGTTCGAGCTCCTCGGCAGAAAAGCCGGAGGGATCGAGAGCGTTGCGCCGCTTGAGAAATGACGCCGGAATCGAGCTGGGAAGCGACTGCCCTCCCTCTCCGAATCGAGAAAGACCTCCGGCGAACCGACGGAAAGGCTCGCCCGTCGAGCCGCTGCGATATCCGCCTCCCACGCTCAGCTTCAGCGTCGCCTCACTCGGAAATTCGGTCGTCGTCATCTCGACGACTCCAGCGCCGAAGTCGCCCGGCTTGTCCGGGGTAAAGGTCTTCGCGACGCTGACGCTCTCCAGAAGCTTGGCGGGGAAGAGATCGAGCGGCACCACGCGCTTTTCCGTTTCCGTGGTAGGGAGAGCCGCGCCGTTCACCGTCGCGGCGCTGTAGCGCTCACCCAGACCGCGGACGAACACGTATTTTTCGCCCACGAGGGAAACGCCGGCCAGCCGCTCGACGACACCGGCTGCGCTCGAGTCGGGCGTCTTCCGGATTTCTTCCGACGAGATCGCGTCGCTCACGATGGCTGACTGACGCCGGGTTTCCAGGGTAGCCACTTCGCCCGTAGGAACGCGGTCTCCGACGACTTCCACGCTCTCGCCGAAGGCGGGTTGCAACTTGAACTCGACCTTCGCGGTTCTTTCCGACACGACGTCGATCGCTTTCGACACGGACTGAAATCCATCCATCATCGCTTCGAGCGTGTAGGATCCGGGGGTTACTCCCGAGATCGTGAAGCCGCCGTCCAGGCTGCTCACTGCGAAGTCGCTTTCGCCCCTCTCCCCGGCCAGGTTGATCGTGACCCCCGGCAGCCCAGCGCCACTCGAATCGGTCACGACTCCCGTGATCGTCCCGAGCGTGGCGGGCTCTCCATACAGTGTCGAAGCGGCCAGTGATGTGATCAGGGCAATGATTCGAAGAATTCGCATCTTTCTCCTCTACTTTGCCGGCTCGAGCCGCCGCAGGCTGAGAAGAGACTAGGCCGCCGCCGAGAAGAGCCGAGGAGGATCGGGTAAAGAGGATGTGAAAGGGGGGTGAAATGAGCTGGGAATCAGCCGAGCGTGGCTACGGGCTTTCGGCCTCCTGGTATGTCGGCTCGAGAGACCGAGGTCCGATGAGGAGGATCATGCCGTTGCGTGTCGCGGGTCTTGCTGGCGCCTCCAGTCACCCGCCCTGATAGGCTTGCGCCCATGCTCACGGACCATCACACGCACACTTGGCGGTGCGGTCACGCCGTCGGCCCGCTCTCGCCGTGGGTGGAATGGCGGGGGCATCGGGCACGGCTTGGTCGCGGAACAGTCATCCTGCCCGAGGAAGCGGCCGCCACGGGTTGATCCTCGCGCAACGTTCCAGCGACTAGCCGCCCCCTGTCCCCGCTGCCCCCTTCAGACCATCGCCATCGCGCCCGGCCCGGCGGGGAGATCGACGCGGAACGTCGACCCTTCTCCCTCGGTCGTCTGCACGGAGATCGTTCCGCCGTGAGCCTCGACGATCGCCCGCGAAATGTAGAGGCCGAGGCCGAGACCCCCGTAATAGCGGCTCGACACGTTGCGGGCCCGATGAAAGCGCTCGAAGAGATGCGGCAGCTCGTCGACGGGGATTCCGATGCCGCGATCGGAAACGAAGGTGGACACGACCCCCTGCTCTTCCTCCACGCGAATCCGGACCGGGGCGTCATCGGGCGAGTACTTGATTGCGTTCGACAGCAGATTGTCGATGACCTGGCGCATCCGCTGGGGATCGGCGTGCACTTTGACCTGTCTCATGCCGGACTCGAAAAGAATCTCCCTCTGCATCGACATCCCCTCGATCAGGCTGCGCACGAACCCGATCCACTCCATCTCCTGGGGATCGACCTGCAGCCTGTTCCTCTGAATCCGAGAGACGTCGAGCAGCTCGGTGATCAATCCCATCATCCGATCGATCTCGCTCAGCATGGAGCGGAGGTACGTTGCGCGCTCCTCGGGTCCGATCTCGAAGATGAGCTGGGTCAGAAGCTGGGCATAGCCGCGGATCGTGGTCAGCGGCGTGCGGAGCTCGTGAGAAGCCACCGAGAGGAACTCGTCTTTCTTTCGATCGAGCTCCTGGAGGGCGGAGATGTCGCGAATGACCAGGACGGCGCCCACGACGGAGCCTCCGCTGCGAATCGGAGCGGCGGCGATCGACAGGTCGATATCCGCCCCGGTGATCAGGTGAGCGCCCACCGCCACGAAATCGGGAACGATTTCCCCTCGAATCGCACGCGAGTAAGGAAGCTCATCCCAGGGGATCGGCCGGCCATCCGGAAAGCGGAGCTTGAAGTCCTCGAAGGAGGCCCTCGCGATCGCGTCGCTCTGCGACCCGAGGCCGAACATGGAGAGGGCGGCGCGGTTGACGTCGATCACATTGCCCTCGGCGTCGAGCACCCAGAGGGCGTCGGTCATCGATCCGAGAATGGAGTCGAGACGGGCCGTGCGCTCCTCCATCATCCGCACCAGCGCGTCGATCTCCTGCTTCGACCGGACCGACTCGGTCACGTCCTGAATGAGCAGCGTCAGACTCTGCGTGATCCCGGAGAAACGGCCGCGAACGGGCGAAACGATCCGGTCGTGGTACCCGGTCTGGTCCTGAAATCGCGTCGGAATCGCTCGATCGACGCGAATCTGATTCTTCTCGGCGGCTTCCGCGAGAACCGACTCGAGATGAGGAATGACCTCATCGACTCTCAGTCCGGTCAGGTCGGTCTCCGCGGTGACCTTTCCGAAGCGCTCTGCATACGCCTTTGCGGCCCAATTCACGATCTCGAATCGCAGCTCGTCGGCCGACACGACCGCGATTCCCGTGGGAGCCGACTCGAGCACCGCTTCCAAACGCGCCCGGGCGCTGACTTCGCGGCGCGCCAGCTCCTCCGCGGCACGATGCCCCTCGGCGGAAAGCCGGTTGAGTCGATAGATGTGATACGCGGCGGCAATCCTCTCCGCGGCTGCCTGTGCGAACGCCAGGTCCTCTGCCTGGAACGCGCGCCGCGGATCGACGTGCGCCATGATCAGCGCGCCGACGCGTTCCCCATACGCCTCGATGGGACAGGCGACGAGACTCTGCTCGCCCGCCTCATCGATGCGCTTCTGCTCTTCATCGTTACGTGCATAGCCCTGCAGGCCGCCTTCCTTCGCGTCGGCGAAAAAAAGTGGCTGCCCGATCTGGAAAACGGTTCCCGGAAGTCCTTCTCCCGCTTTGAAGGGATGGCGCCCCAGGTAATCGGCGAGACTCCGCGTGCCGTCGGAGATGGTGTGGGATCCGGCAAGCTCGAGGGTATCGCTCGACGCGCGATAGACGTAGATCCCGATCCTCGCCTGAAGGCCCTCTCCGATGTGGCGGGCCACCTCGTCGAGATTCGAGAAGTCCGCCGAGAGTGTCACGAGGTCGAAGGAAAGTCCGCCCAGAGTCTCGGCGCGGCGGCGACGCCACCTTTCCTTTTCCGCCATCGACCTCTCTTCCGTGACATCCCTGCTGAGGACGATCGATCCGATGATCTCACCGCCTTCGTCGCGTACCGGAGCGGCGCGAAAGTGAACGATGCGGTCCTCGCCGCTCTGCGGATCGCGAAGCTGATAATCGCCCACGACGTGCTCGCCGCGCAGAGCCCTCATCGAAGGGAGCTCTTCGATCTCCAGCGGTCTCCCTTCCAGATCGCGGTGGTGGTGAACGCTGAGCCTTTCCCTGGCCTGCAGTCCAAAGAGGTGCTCCCGCTGTGCGGCGGCAATCGCGTTCATCTGGATCAATTGGCCGCCCGGGCCGAAGATGGCCGCCGCTTCGGGAACCTGGTCGAGAATGGCGTTGACCGTCGCCGCTTCCATCACCGATTTGCGGTGAAGAAGGGCATTGTCCATGGCCAGTGTCGCGTATCGCCCGATCGTGGAAAAAAGATGCTTCTCATGCTCCGACCAATGGCGAGCGCTCCGGCACTGGTGAAGCCCGAAAGCCCAGAATTGCCCGTCGCGGGTCTGGAGGATTTGAACGAGCTGCGTCCGAACCGAGAAACGCTCGAAAAAATCCCGGTCGATGTCCGGATCTTCCAGTGTTCCTTCGATCGGTTCTCGTGCGGCGATGGCGCGATCGATGAATCCGCGGAAAGCCGCGAGAGGGATGGGAATCCCTTGCTGCAACGCTCCCTCCCACCCGTCGGCCGTGGCTTCATAGGAGATCGCGGCGGACGCCGCGGCAGGATCCACCGGTGCAATGATCCAGGCGCGGTCGGCGCCGAACTCCTCCAGCGCAATTCGCACCGCCCGGCCGAGCACTTCTTCGAGGTCGAGCGTCTCGGTGAACGACTCGAGAACGCGGGCCAGCATTTCGAGCTCCGACGACGTCGGCTCCGTTCCTCGAGCCTCCGCGCTCATCGCCTTGCCACCTGGCGGCCGCGCTCGCTGACTTTCGAACGGATGAACATCGGGGATCTCGAAATCTATCGGTTTTCGCTCCGTGAAGCTACCGCGAGCGCCGCTTCACCGCCCGGCCGGCTGGTCCCGTAAAATCCCGACGTCATGGAACCAAAGCGCTTCGATGAGCTTGTCGCACTGATGACGAAGCTGCGCGCTCCCGGCGGATGTCCCTGGGACCGGGAGCAGACGCTGGAGACGCTTCGTCCCTTCGTGATCGAAGAGGCATACGAGGTCGTCGAGGCAATCGATTCGGGCAGCAGGGACTCGCTGCGGGAGGAGCTTGGCGACCTTCTGCTTCAAAGCGTGTTTCTCGCCGAGGTGGCGCGGGAAGAAGGAACGTTCGACATCGGCGACGTGATCGGCTCGATCCACGACAAGCTCGTGCGCCGCCACCCGCACGTCTTCGCCGACGTCGTCGCAAAGAATGCCGATGCGGTTCTCTCGAACTGGGAGAAGCTGAAGTCCAGGGAGCGGGAGGCGAAAGACCAGGGAGTGCTCTCCGGCGTCCCCGCCTCGCTCCCTGCCCTGCTCAAGGCTCACCGACTCACGGAGAAAGCGGCCCGCGTCGGCTTCGACTGGGAGAAGACTTCCGAGATCTTCGACAAGATCGAGGAGGAAGTGGGCGAACTGCGGGAGGCCGTCGAGCAAGGAGAGCGATCCCGGATCGAGGACGAGCTCGGCGATCTTCTTTTTGCGCTCGTCAACATCGCGCGGCGCATGGGGATCGATTCGGAGAATGCGCTCCAGCAGACGAACCGTAAGTTCATTCGGCGCTTCGAGCACATCGAAAGCTCGCTCCGGCAGAAGGGCCGGACCGTGGACTCCGCATCCCTCGCCGAGATGGACGAGTTGTGGAATGAAGCGAAGGCGAAGGGATTGTGAATCTCCTTCACGGCAGATCCACGGTTCCCTTCGGCGTCGCCGGCGTGCATCGCGCAATGCGGCGGATCGCCCTCACCCCTCCTCGGAGCGCTCCATCCTCCTGGACGGCTGCCAGTCCGTACGCGGAGCAGGTCGGCTGAAAGCGGCACTCGATTCTCCCCTCGAGACGGGGAGAGACCCACCGGCGGTACTGGCCGATCGCCCCGACCAGAGTCCGGGTCGTGATCTCAGAGGAAGGCGGCACGACGGCATCGTGAGCCGACACGCCCGCGACGAGCGTGGCGGCCACGATCAGGATCAGCCCCGGAAGGCCGATTTTCTTCATACCGTCGGCGGTGGAGCGGCCGGCGGCGGGGCGTTCGGATGATTCTTCTGACTCCGTACGACGAGATAGATGATCAGACCGAGGAGGTTGAAGAGAAACCCGACGATTCCCCAGAGCGGAGCGTATTGATCATTCCTCGATTTCGCATCACGCCACATCCAGATCGCGATGGCGATGGAAAGGCCGAGAAAGATGAGAGGACCGGCAAGGCCGATCGCAGCGCAAGCGGCACACGCGAGCGCGCCTTCCTCCTCCGCGTGATCCCCCAGATCGTCATCCTCGTAGTACGTCGTGGTCGTGCCCGACTCGTCCGGATAGGGGGCCGGATCCACCGTCGGGTCGGTAAACATCGTGTCGGTCTGCGTCGGATCCGCGGGATCCACGATGGTCGTGCCCGTGGTCGTGATCGTCGTTTCCGTCGTCGTCGTCGTGGGATCGACCGCCTCCTGAGCAAAGGCTCCGATCGAGATGAGAGACAGCAGCAGAATGGGAATCATGACTCGCAAACGCATCGCTTCCTCCTCGTAATGGTGCCGCCGGGTCTTCGTTTTACTCGAGCGGCTCCCGCGCGCTCGGGCAGACATCATTCAAATGGCACTCGCTGCATTTCGGTTTCCGTGCGACACAGATCTCACGGCCGTGGAGAATGACGCGATGGGGAAAAGTGACCCACTCGGACCGCGGAATCAGTTTCATCAGATCCTGCTCGATCTTCTCGGCGTCCTTCTCCCGCGTGATGCCGAGCCTCTGAGTCACCCGGCTGACATGCGTGTCGACCACCACTCCCTCGGCATTCTTGAAAGCGTTTCCCATGACCACGTTCGCCGTTTTCCGCCCGACACCGGGAAGAGCGACGAGCGACTCCATGCTTCGCGGCACCTCGCCCCCATGCTCCCGGACCATGGTCGCAGAGGCCCCCAACAAGGACCGCGCCTTGCTCCGAAAGAACCCGGTCGTCCGGATCCGCTCCTCGAGCTCTCCCGGGTCCGCGACGGCGAGCGCTCCCGCCGTGGGATAGCGACGGAAAAGATCGGGGGTCACCTGATTGACCCGGGCATCGGTCGCCTGAGCCGAGAGAATCGTGGCAATCAGGAGCTGGTAGGGGCTCTGGAAGTCGAGTGAGCACTTCGCGGAGGGATACATCCGGTGCAGCCGGCGCACGATCTCGTCGGCCCTCTCCTCCAGCGCGCTCGTCCGGCGTTTCGGGCCCCGCTTTCGCGGCGCCGTGCTCGTTGCTTTGACCGGCATCCAGAGGGCCATTGTAAAGCCGTTCCGGAGAGCTGCGAGGCCCCGCGGTAGAATCCTGGCCTGGAGCTCATCATGACCGCGTTCACCGAATCCACGGGCACTTCCCACCGAGTCATCCGGTCTCCCCGCGGCACCGAACGATCGTGCCGGGGGTGGCAACAGGAAGCCGCCCTCCGCATGCTCATGAACAACCTCGACCCCGACGTCGCGGAGCGCCCCGATGAGCTGATCGTCTACGGTGGAACAGGACGCGCGGCGCGAGACTGGCCCTCATTCGATGCGATCGTCGAGACGCTCCGCCGTCTCGGAGACGACGAGACCCTCCTGGTGCAGTCCGGAAAGCCCGTCGGAGTCTTTCGGACGCATGAAAACGCTCCCCGCGTTCTCATCGCGAACTCGAATCTCGTTCCTCACTGGGCCACCGGAGAGGAGTTCAGGCGACTGGAAGGGCTGGGCCTGACGATGTACGGTCAGATGACCGCCGGTTCCTGGATCTACATTGGAACGCAGGGGATTCTTCAGGGGACGTACGAGTGCTTCGCCGCGATCGCTGAAAAGCATCATGGGGGATCCCTGAGTGGAAAGCTGGTCGTGACGGCCGGGCTGGGGGGGATGGGTGGCGCCCAGCCGCTGGCTGCGACGATGAATGAAGCGACATGCCTCATCGCCGAGGTCGACGCATCGAGAATCCAGCGACGGCTGCAAACCCGTTATCTCGACGAGCACGCTCCAACTCTCGCTTCCGGGATCGACCGAGCGGTCGCCGCAGCCCGGGAAAGACGCGCCATCTCGATCGCGGTCGAAGCGAATGCGGTCGAGCTTCTCGAGGCGCTCGCGGAACGGGGAATCGTCCCCGATGTCCTTACCGATCAGACCTCGGCGCATGACGAGTTGCATGGATACGTGCCGGCCGGCACGAGCTACGCGCAGGCACTCGAGCTCCGCTCGCGCGATCCACGCGCTTATGTCGAGCGATCCTACGCGACCATGGCGCGTCACATGCGCCTGCTCATCGATTTCCAGAAGAAGGGGGCCGTCACCTTCGACTACGGCAACAACCTGAGAGGGCAGGCCATCAAGGCGGGCGTCAGCAATGCCTTCGAGGTCGTCGGCTTCGTTCCTCTTTTCATCCGGCCGCTGTTCTGCGAGGGAAAGGGTCCGTTCCGGTGGGCCGTGCTTTCGGGAGACGAGACGGATCTGTTGAAAACCGATGAAGCGATTCTCGAGCTCTTCCCCAACGACCGGCCGCTGCACCGCTGGATCCGGATGGCACAGAAGCGCGTCGCGTTTCAGGGGCTGCCCGCGCGCATCTGCTGGCTCGGCTATGGAGAGCGCGCCCGAGCGGGTCTGGCGTTCAACAAGCTCGTCGCGGATGGCGCAGTCAGTGCGCCGATCGTGATCGGCCGCGACCATCTGGACGCGGGCTCGGTCGCTTCTCCCAACCGCGAAACGGAAGGGATGAAGGATGGCTCGGACGCCATCGGAGACTGGCCCATTCTGAATGCGCTGATCAACACGGCGGCGGGCGCTTCATGGGTGTCGTTCCATCACGGAGGGGGCGTCGGAATCGGCTACTCGCTTCATGCGGGGATGGTCGTCGTCGCCGACGGAACCGCCTCCGCCGGAGAACGGCTCGCGCGCGTTCTCACGACGGACCCGGGCATGGGGGTCATCCGTCATGTCGACGCCGGCTATGAGCGCGCGGTCGAGGTGGCGAAAGAGCGGAACGTCGATGTGCCGATGGTGAAGAAATGAGTCGAGTGGCGGGCGGCGTCTCGCCGCCCCAACCCGTTAGCTGCAAAAAAAACAGGCCCTGGTGGGCCTGCTCGATCATCGCTACGTCGTTGGCGCGAGCGTACTGGCATGGGGGCCGGCGCCCGCTTCTCCCTCTCCCCTCGCTCGTCTACCCTCTTCCCTGGATTCCTTGTCTTAAACCGTAGTCGGTGACGGGCGCCTATGCATCCGTCCCCTGAGCATCCCCGCCGCGATGACTGCGATCGCCATCCCGCCGAGAAGCCGTCCGGGGTGACTGCGTCCCCACGAGCGACCCTTTTCCGTCATGTTCCTCATCCGGTTCGAATCGATCCCGACCTTTTTCAGCATCGCAGGAAGCCCATGCTCCTCCCGCTCGGAAACGGGCGTCGCATCCGGGCGGCTGTAGGGGTGAAACTGCGTGGTCGGACTCACGGTGTCGGTCATTTCGAGTTCCTCCTTGGTCATCTCTCTATCTTGCGAACGAGATGCCATGGATCACCCGAAAATGCACTCGTAACTAAATGCATCAAAACGACTTGTTGGCAGACTCGACAATCCACTGCGCCCTGAGTTCTCCGGCCCGCTCAGGTCGCCATGATGTGATAGCCGCCATCCACGAAAATGATCTCGCCGGTGATGCCCGACGCCATCTTCGACGCGAGAAAAAGAGCGGTATCCCCGATCTCCCGAAGCTCCACGTTGCGCCGAAGAGGGGCATGATCGCTGTGATGCTTGAGCATGCCCGTGAATCCCTTGATGCCGCGCGCGGCAAGAGTATTCACAGGTCCCGCGGAGATCGCGTTGACGCGGATTCCCTTCGGTCCCAGATCGGACGCCAGGTAGCGAACGGTCGCTTCGAGCGACGCTTTCGCCACTCCCATGACGTTGTACCCCGGAGCCACCTTTTCCGATCCGTAGTAGGTGAGCGCGAGGATCGACGCGAGATCCGACTTTTCGAGAAGCGGCAGGGCGGCGCGCGCCATGGCGACGAGTGAATAGGCGGAGATGTCGTGAGAGGTTTTGAAGCCTTCGCGCGAAGTCATCGTGAAATCGCGCTCGAGATCTTCCTTCGGAGCAAATGCGACTGAATGGATGAGGGCATCGAGCTGTCCGTTGAAATCACGGCTGACCTCCTCGAAGGCCCGCTCCACGTCTCCCTCGATGGAGACATCGCAGGGATAGACGAGCGAGCCGGGAAGAGCGGCAACGAGCTCCGTCACCCCCTCCTTCAGCCGCTCCCCCTGATAGGTGAACGCCAGACGCATCCCCGCGTCCGAGAGCGCCTGCGCGATCGCCCACGCGATCGACCGCTTGTTCGCGACTCCGAAGATGATCCCAGTCCGCCCTTCGAGCAGTTTCATTCTTCCTCCCGGCGGGATCATATGAGGAAAATCAACTAGACCCGGCTGGCGTCGGGTTCCGCGGGGGGGACGCAGCGGGAGACTTCCCGGTCCATCCGGCCCGCGATCATCAGAAACAACATTCGGTAGTCCGCCGCCAGCGACCAGATCGGGTGACCGAAGGTCGCCGGCCGGTTCCCTTCGATGAAGAAATGAGAGGTCCAGGCGAACCCGTAACCAATGAGCGGCGCAAGAAGCATCCACCAGAGATTGGTGGCCAGGGCCACCATGATGATGATGACCGCCAGCGTCGATCCGATGGCGTGAAAGAGCCGCGTGCCCGGCTTCGAGTGCTGCCGGACGTAGTGGGGCCAGAATTCGGAGAAGGTCCGCATTCCCGGGTCGTTCATCATCGCTGGAGAAGCCCTATTCTCGCCGAAACCGCCGAGCGCGCCAAACCTGGAGCGATTCAATGTTATTTGAAGATCCTCAATATGCGAAGCCGATCGTCAGGAACGTCACGAACGGGTCTTCCGCAGGCCGGCGATCGAGGTTGTAGCCGACGTCGAACCGCACCGGCCCCAGAGGCGTGATGTAGCGAATTCCCGCCCCCGCGCCATACCGGAGACGGTTCCAGTCGATCGCATCGATGTCCGAGTAAATGTTCCCGACGTCGACGAAAACCGCCCCCTGCAGACTGCCAAAAATGGGAAACCGGTATTCAGCATTGGCGAGGACCAGCGCGTTGCCTCCCAGGGGATAGATCTTCCCGTCCACTTCGATGAGCGTCGGCTCGCAGTCCAGTTCGCCGGGCTCGCAGAGGACCCCCAGGCGGTCGATTTCGAAGGCCCGATGGCTCGACTCCCCTCCGGCCGTGAACTGTTCGGCGAAGGGGATACTCGACGCGCCACCGCTCAAAGGATGAATCAGGCCCAGGCGTGCCGACAGGGCGAGCGTGGTTCTACCGGGTAGCGGCTGATACCACGCGGACTGCGCGTATTGCTTGAGAAAGTTGGCGGTGGCGCTGAACAGCGGGAACGCATACTCGAGGGACGCGCTCGCGAAGTAGCCGTCCGTGGGGTTGAGCTGATCATTCCGGCGGTCCCAGAAAACAGTCGGCGAAAGGCTGGCCACATCGGACACGCGTTCGTCCGGCGGTGCGTCCGGATCGCTGCATCCCTGACCGAAGATATTGCCGACCAGATCGACGCATTTCACGATCCGATACTCATAGCGCGCCGCCCATCGAAGACTTTCGCGAACCACGCGGGAAGCCTCGACGTAAACGCCTCGCCGATCGAAGATCGCCTCGTCATCCTTGTCTTCCGTATTCGTGTACAGCGAGAGCTGAACCGGGATGTTCCATTCGAGGATGAAAGGCTCCCGGTACGTCAGCTGGTAGCGGCGATCGCGCTCGAAGTAACGAGCTTCGAGGCCAAGGAAGCGCCCCGTTCCCATCAGGTTCCGGTGGGAGAGCGAGAAGGATCCGCCGCCCCCCTGTTCCGCGGAGTAGCCGAGAGAGCCGCCGAGAGTGAAGGCGCGCCCTTCCTCCACCGAGATCACGACATTTCGCGTCGCGGAGTCCGTCGCCGAGGTATCCGAGTCGACATCCACGCGCTGGAAGATCCCCAGCCTGTAGAGCTCACGCTGGGACTGGAGGAGGCTCAGATAGCTGAAGGGCTCCCCGGGCTCGAGCCTCGCCTGACGCTCGATGACCTCGGTCTCTGTATAGGTATTGCCGCGAATCGCGACCTGGCCGACGTCGACCGGCGAGCCTTCGGTGATCTGAAAGACAACGGCGGCCGTCGTCGGATCTTCGCCCATCTCGACGTTGTGTGCGACCTGAATGTTCACGTGACCTCTCTCGGCGTAAAAGGCCTGGAGAGCGAGAATGTCGAGAAAAACACTGCGCATGTTCAGCGGGCTCCCCGCGGCTACACGTCCTGCCGGAAGGGCACCTCTTTCGAAACGCTCATTCCCCTCGATCCGAACCTCAGTCACGATCGTCCGCGGGCCCTCCACGATCGGGAAGGTCAGCTCCAGAGATCGATCGCCGATGGTATTGACGATGGGACGGCCAATCGTCGCGCTCTGGAATCCCTCCAGGCGATAGAGGGCGAGGAGTGATTCCGCGTCTTTCTCGAGAGTCTCATCCCGCAGGCCGGTCGGCCGCCGGAAAAGATTCGAAAGGAAGGTGCGGAAACCGCCGGAAGGTCGCGCGGTCAGCGCTCCGCGAAGCGTCTCGTCGTCGAGCTGGTCGTTCCCGGCGAACTCGATCCGCTCGAGCTCATAGCGGTCACCCGGATCGATCCGGTAGGTGATCACGAATTCGCCCTCCACCATCCGCTCATCGACTTCGACTTCGGCGAAGAAGTGACCCCGGCCCTGATAGAACTTCAGGATTCGATCTCTGGAACGTTCGACCTGGTCCTCCGAGTAGTCGCCCTCATCGCGGAAGGGAAGAAGACGTCTGATCGCACTCCGCTCCACGCCGTCCACTTCCACGCGTACGGGAGCTCCGGCCTCCACGCGATATTGAAGCTGCACCGTCGCCGTCTCCGGATCGTAAATGCGATCGAGGTAACGAACGGTGGCCCGTCGATGCCCTTCCTCGATCATCCGGCTCCGCATCCGCTCGGCATCGCGCCGCGCGTCAGCCAGTCGGAAAGTGCTTCCCGGCCCGAGCCTCATCGCGCCGATCAGATCGTCGGGCGTGAAAGGCTCCAGCGACCCTTCCAGCTCGACGCCTGCCACCTTCGCGGTTGGTCCGGTGCTCACGTGGAAGGTCACGTCGGCCCGGTTGGCGGCTCGCGAGAACTCCACCTCGGGATCGACCGTCGCTTCGAGCCAACCACGCCTGTTCAGCTCTTCCGTGATCGCCTGGGCAGTCCTGTCGACGGCATTCAGGCTCAACACATCGTCGCGACGCACGGCCATCGAGACCCCGAGTCTTTCACGGGACATCGGAAGCCCCTGAAAGTCGATCTCACGGACGCGATAATTCATATAGAGGAGGAACCGGAGAGCGACGGCTCCCTCGCCGGCGGAAGAAGCATCCAACCGGACGTCGCCGAATTCTCCCGTTCCGTGAAGAGCCCGAATGGAAGACTGCATGTCCGCGATCGCCAGAGGCTTGCCGACGGCGATGTTGGAGGTCAGCTCCCGGAGTCGCTCCGGATTGACCGGGGTCTCCGCCACGAACTCGATGGATGCGACGATCGGAGCGTCCATCGTCTGTGTCAGTGGCACGATCGCGGGATCTTCAGGGGACGCCACTGGAGCTGGAAGAACTTCGCCCGCCCGGTCCGCAACGATGAGATCTTCGGCCCGGTCGCGCGAGAACCAGTGACCCTGATAGCGTCGCCGGAACCGGCCTTCCACCGAATCGATGATGAATTCACTTTCGAGCTGCGTATCCTGCGTGAACTGAACCGTCCAGTTCGGGGTAACCTGCCACTCGACGAGCTCGATGTGGCGGCCGCTGTTGATGAAGTAGACGACGATTGCGCGCAGGTCGGGTTGCACCTGCTTTTCGAAAGTCACTTTGGGATCCGCGACGTCCGTGAGCAGACCGGTATCGAGTCGAAAGGAGTCGGCAAATGGAAAGATCCGGGTTCCGATGGCTTGCCCGAGGGACTGCAGCAGGATGGAGCTTCCCGCGGCTCCGAGGCTTCGGAGCTCCATCTGGCTCGGTTCGCCGCTTCCCAGCCGCGGCGAGATCAGCGAAAGAAGAGTCAGGTCACTGGTCGGCGGATCGCTGGTGATCGTGGTGTCGATCTTCTCCAGCGTCCCGGTCAGGTTGATGGTGAGATCGTACTCGTTTCGGCGGGCTTCCGCCGTGATGTCGAAGTAGGGATCGACCTGGAAAGGATTCTGGAACTCGATCGTTCCGCGAACGACACGGTACTCGATGTCCTGAAACTCGATCGTTCCCCCCTCGTCGATGGAAACGTCCCCGATGATCGTCGGGCTGGCCAGGGTCCCGCGCAGCTCGAGCCGGGCGCTCCCGGTGACGTCCGCGATATTGTTCCGGACTGCGAGGGTGTCGTCCGCTGCGACGGTAATCTCAAGCCCGACGGTCTCCTGCCACGGCGAGGCGATCTCCGGCGCGATGACCCGGCGGCCACCGAGGAACGCTTCAAGCACCGACGTGGTCAGATTGAAGTCCTGATAGTAGAGCGCGCGATCGACGACGATCTCACCTCTCAGAATCGATCGCTCCGGATCTCCCGAAAAAACGAAGGTGAAATCGCCATCCAGCGTGATGCCTTCGAAGTAGCGGAGCGAAGTGTCCGTCCCGCTCACTCGCAGACTGAACGCAGTGGGACTCAGACCATCGAGACCGATGGATCCTCCGGCGACGACTCGTCCACCCCCGATCGATGCAGTGAGTGAGTCGATCTCCAGTCGATCTCCATGAAACACGAGCGTGCCGGTGATGTCGCTGATGACCTGCGGAAAGCCGGGGATTCTCAGCTCGCCCCTTTGCACCTCAGCCGTCCCGCGGGCCCGAGGGGCGTCGAATGTTCCCGTCACGGAGGCGGCGACGAGGACATGTCCTGAAGAACGCAGATCGGGCATGAGCAGTTGGGCGATCGCCGCGTCGATGGTTCCCTCCAGGCGGAGATCGAGGGCGCGGCTGCCGGTGAGGCCGACCGATCCCGCGAGCGCGAACTGCGACTCGCCCGTTCTGACCCGAAAACTCTCGACCAGCAACGACCCGTCGCGAATCGAGAAATCGATGGGAGAAACAGGAACCACATCCTGGCCGGAAACCGTGAGCGACATTTCGGGGACCGACCCGAAGATCTCCAGAGTCTCGAGAGAGGTCGTGAACCCGCCGAGTTGAAGATCGGCGGCCAGTGTGCCGGTCACGGGAAATTCAGCTCGAGGAGCCAGAACGGCCATCAGCTTCGCGGCGTCCAGAATCTCGATGCGGACGCGTCCATCGAGCGCTCCGTTCTCGGCGACAGTTCCCTCGCCATCGACCCTGATCGCTTCAAAGCCGGACCCGATGATCCGCAACTGCCCGCCGCGAATCGCGAGATAAATCCGCGGAGGCTCGACTCCCTCCGGCAACCGAACTCCTCGAAGGGCGGCCTCGGTCAGCGTGGCGTCGATGAGCAGATCGGGATGCTCGAAGTCTCCCGCTCCGCTGGATTCCACTCTGACCGTCCCCGAAAGAAATTGCGCGAGATCGCCGAGGATCGCGAGCTGGGAGATGTCGATGTCGGTCGGCTCGATCGAGTAGCTGAACCTCTCGTTCTCGAGATCCACCGACGCCTCTCCCCGCACGACCCCGAACGCCCCGCGCACCTCGATCGCTCGCGCGGTCATCACGCCCCCGGAAAATTCGAGGTCCGCCGTAGCCATCTCCACCGGCTCGCCGTAGATCGAACCGTGTCGCACGATGACGGCGCCGGCCCCCTCGAGACTCGACTTCGGTCCTTCTAGATGGAGGGTTCCGGTCATGAGGCCAGTCACGGGAACGTCTTCGATCTCGAGGAACGCCAGGAGGTCAGCGACCGGATAATCCGTCGCGGCGATGTCCAGATCGAATGCCAGATTTCCTTCGCCGGGCAACCATTCGATCGCGCCATTGAGCGCGAGGCGGCGGGGCCCATCCTCGACCCTCACTTCCGTGAAGACGACCCGGCCGTTCTCCGGCGTTCCGGTGATGGTGAGTGACCCGGTGCCCCGTCCCGACAGCGCGAGCTCGAGATCGACGACGTCGAGAATCTTCTCCACGGAGTAGCTCGCCACGTCGGCGGTGAGATCGAAGCGCGGCGAGGGCCCCCGCTCCGGGAAGCTCAGAGATCCGCGAAGAACGATCGAGCCCCCATCATCGCGGAATGACGCGGGATCGAAATGCAGCGTGGATCGCTCGCCGTCGTACCGCAAATCGATCTCGCCCGAGCCGAGCACCACGCCGGCATAACGGATCGCCGATCCGTCGATCCGCGCGCGCACCCGCGCCTGGTCGAGAGGCCCCTGAACCGTGCCCCGGATCCTTCCCGCGC
Source organism: Thermoanaerobaculia bacterium (assembly GCA_035525215.1). Taxonomy (GTDB): domain Bacteria; phylum Acidobacteriota; class Thermoanaerobaculia; order Gp7-AA8; family Gp7-AA8; genus DATLEY01. The sequence continues at coordinate 36,274 of DATLEY010000157.1, forward strand.
CGCCGAGCCCGAGGAGCTCGAAGTCCGATTGATCGAGAGCGCGGGCGAAATTGAAGGCGATCCGGTCGAGCTCCGCGAAGTCCCGCGCGGTGATATCGACGTCAAGATCCGCGACCAGGCCATCGATACGAAGAGGACCGCTGAACCGGATCGTCGACTGCGGCGTCCGGAGCGTCGATGGGCGGAACGACACCGTCCCCGCGCTGAGCACGAAATCGGTCCGCCCCGATACCGGCATGGGATAGCGGGCATTTCCGAACGCCACGGCGCCGGGAGAAAGACGGGCCGTCCCCTCCCCCCGTCCGCCCAGCAGATCGCTCTTCTCCCAGCGGTAAGCGAGAGTGCCCGTCGCTCCGCCTCGCAGCCCCGTGCCCGCCACGTTCCAATCCTCGAAAAGCTTCTCGATCGACACGCTGGTGAAATCGAGGTCGACCGACATCGGGTATGGTTCGGCATACTGCGACAGGCGGTAGTCCGCCCGGAGGGTCCCTCCGCCGTAATTCGCCGACTCGATCTCGACGCTCAGGGACTCCTGAGTCGCCTGAATCGAACCGCGGACGTCATCGAGCTCGTAGGTATCGGCGACGACCGATGGCATCGTGAACTCGCCGTCGAGAGAGAACTCTCCCTTCACCCCCCGGATCCCGCCCGAGAAGAGCATCTCCCCTTCGAGCTCCGGATCGACGGCGAAGATTTCACGGACTCTCGCCAGCTCGGTCCGCGCGTTGATCTCGAATTCGTAGACGGCTTGCGTGAGCGGATCGAGCGCACCCTGCGCGATGATCTCCAACCCTTCGCCTCTCAACGCGATGGGCGAGAGCTGCAGCTTTCCCGGCTGATAATCGTAGGCAGCTCTGAGCGTCGTCCGGATCGGCTCGTAGTCTTTGAGCCGGATCATGATCGCCGGGCTCTCCGCGACTCCCGTATAGATCGAGCGCCGGATGGTCGGCGTCACCTCGGAAGAGATGTTCTCCGCGAGCAGGTGAATATCGTGCCGGTGATCGAGCATCTCGATCACCGCCCCGGTGATGAACATCTTCTCGATTTCGAGTCGTGTGATCTCGTAGCCGCGCCGCGGTCTCCTCTTCCATGACGGAAAGTTGTGGGATAGCTCATGCCCGGCCGGAAAGATCTCGATGTTCATCCGCGCATCGCGCACGTCGACTCTTCCAACGCCGATGGTCCGCGTCCAGAACGAATCGATGCCGCCGATGATCTCGATCTCGCGCACGGTCGCAAAGGCTTCCCGCCGGCCGCCCGGCACGTTCGCGATGCTCAGGTCCTGAAGGATGACTCGTCCGATCTCGTCGCGCCGGATGATCACCTTGCCGATCGTCACTTCGCGCCCAAGCCGGTTCTCGAGCGTCCGCTCGATCCTGGTCTTCACCAAAACAGCGAAGCGCTCGCTTCCGAAGTACCAGTAGAGAACGCTGGACGTGACGATGAGAAGGGCGAAAAGCCAGATCACGGCGCAGCCGACTCGTCGGATGCACCCTCGCATCGGCCGGCCGCGCTGGCGACTGAGACTGCTCTCGCGCGGCGCAGCCGGGTCCGGGGTTCCAGCAGGGGATGGTGAGCTCATTACGGATCGGGTGACGGATCGAGAAGCGGCTACCTGCCGCGCCTGCTATCTCCGCGCCATCATCATGAGATCGCGGAGGTTATTGCCCGTCGCTTGCATGATAATCGGTTCGCCCCCCCTGGCCATGAGCCCGTGAGCATCGGACCGGGTCAGAGCGGCTTCAGCATCAGAACGTTTCCAGGGAAGCTTTCCGTTCCAGCGGAAAAGATAGCCAGCGGCACCGCTGTTGCCATCGACGCCATCCGATGACGCGATGAGGGCGTCGAAGGGAGGAAGCGCGTCCTGATTCGCCCTGAGAAGCAGCCTGACCGCCAGCTCGCTGCAGCGCCCCCCCGTCCCATCGCCCGAAACGACGACCGTAGGCTCGCCGCCTCCGATGAAGATCGTCCCCGGCGTCATGGATCGGAGCCGCTCGGCGAGATACTTCGCCGCCGTCTCGACATCGACGTCGAGCGGTCTGTCCCCCTCGCTCAGCTCGTAACCTCGGCTGCCCGCTTCGGTTACCGCAGCGCGAACGAGCGTTCGGTTGTCGCCGAGAAGCTGCGATCGCATGGCGACCTCTTTGGGACTCTCCGGGATGACCCCACTGCGCAATTGATCGGCAACCGATCTTTCTCCTCCGACTCGCTCGAGAATGGCGGCCGCTTCCCGGGACGTGCTCGGATCGGCCAGCGTGGGGCCGGAGCCAACGAGATCGAGCCGACCGCTCGGAACGTCGGAAAGGATCCAGGCGGTGGACTCCGGACGCAGCATCCCCGCGAGCCGTCCTCCCTTGATCGCCGACAGATGTTTTCGAACGACATTGATCTCTTCGATCGAGATGCCGCCTCTCAGCAGTTTCTCGTTCGTGGACGACAGGAGATCGCGATCGATCCAGGGAGAGAGAGGAGACTCGACGCAGGCGGAAGCGCCTCCGGAAATGAAAACGAAAGCCGGTTCGTCGAGCCGGCTGACGGTCTCGAGCAGGCGGCTTCCCGCTTCGAAGCTCTTTTTCGAGATGGAGGGGTGCGATCCCTCCGCGACGAGACTCGCCGATGGCCACGACGCCGTCCCGTAACCGGAAGGGACGCCGATGAACCCGCGCCCTTTCCATCCGAATGCGAGAAGGGCGTCGGTGATCCGCGCCGCAGCCTTTCCCAGGACGATCACGAATGCGTCCGAAAGCCTTTCGCGAAGATCGGGATCGAAACGCTCCTGCATCAGACGCGCAGGATCGCAGGCCGCCAGGGCCGCGCGATAGACATCGAGTAGCTCGCTCTTCATGCGCTCTGTTCAACCTGCGGCCCCTGCATGCGATTTCGCAGCGCGAAAACGTTCATTGCCAGCGAGTCGAAGCCCTCCGACGAAGAGCGACTCGAGATCCTCCCAGCGCCGCGGCTCTAGTCGTGAGATATCCTGAGGCCAGGCCGATGTCCGCCAGCCACCCCGCTGAAACTCAGACTTCGAAACCTGCGGCCGACGAAGGCGCCGGCGCCTCGCTGTCGCGTCGCACCCGCCTTCGAAACCGCATTCTTCTCTTCACGATCGCCTGGGGAGCGCTGCTGATTGCAGCGACATCGCTCCTCGCCTGGAAGTCCCGCCAGTCGCAGCGCGAGCTGGAAGTGATCGTTCATCGCGACCTCAGTGGCGTTTCCGAGCTCGAGCAGTTGATCCGGAACCAGACCTCCTGGGAAGTGGTATGGAACGACGCGATCTCCGGAGACGCGGCACTGTCCGAGGCGGCACTCCGATACGGCGCGGTACGTCAGACGCTGGACTCGCCTGCGCTCAGGGCTCTCGAGCTCGGGACACTGCCGAACCAGGTGAGAGAGCTCGAGTCCGTGATCGTGGAGGCGGCGAGCTCCTGGCGCGAGAGCTCCGGGCCGCGCCGGCTTCAACTCCGGACGGAAATCCGCAACCGGTCCACGGCCGTCCGCGCGACGGCGTACGAGTCTGCCAAGGCGCTGCGTCGCGAAGCCGACCGCAGACTCCGGGAAATCGCCCGCGGCGCGGACAGCGTGCTCCTCGTCGCCCTCGGAACGAGCTGGATGATCGCGGTGGTCGGTCTGGCGGTCGCCAGAATGGCCCTGGTCAAGATCGTCAAGCCGATCGAGCATCTCTCCCGAGCCGCGACAGCGGTCGCGGCCCATCCCTCCGGCGCGGCACGCGTGCCCATCACCGGCGACCGCGAGATCGCGATCCTGGCGCATGACTTCAATCTGATGATCGACGCGATTGCGGCCCGCGATGCCGAGCTCGCGGAGCTCGCCGCGACCGACGAGCTCACCGGCCTCCCGAACTTCCGCTCCTTTCAGGAAGACGTGATGCACGAGATCCAGCGGTCGGAGCGAACCGGCCATTCGTTCGGCCTGCTCATCTTCGATCTCGATCACTTCAAGTCGTACAACGATCGCTATGGACATCTGGCCGGTAACGAGGCCCTCGTCGTCGTCGCCCGCGCGATTCGGGAACAGCTCAGGAACATCGACTCGCCGTCGCGATACGGCGGCGAGGAGTTCGCGGCGATCGTGACGGAGGTCGAGGCGAAGGGACTCGCCCAGACCGCCGAGCGAATTCGCGCCGCGATCGAAGCGATTCCTCCCATCGAAGACCGCCAGGGGCTCACCTGCAGCATCGGCGGCGCGATGTACCCGCAGGATGGAAACAGTGCCGATTCCCTCTTCGCTGCGGCGGATCGACGGCTTTATCAGGCGAAGGCAGCCGGACGGAATCGCGTCGTCGCCAATTGAGCTCGGCGACTCGAGAAACCTGCGACGTCAGGCTCGATCCAGCCTCGCCAGAAGCCGCGCCACCGCTTCCTCCAGACCCTGCCGCCGCTGAGCCGGGAGGATCGCGAGCCAGTCATCGGTCCACTCTTTGACTGCCGGGCGAAGTTTTCTGACGACTTCCTCGCCGCGGCGCGTGAGCGAGAGGCGGCTCGCTCGCATATCCCCTGGATCGCCCTCCCGTTGCAGCAGGCCCGCTTCCACCAGACGCCCGGCCATGCCGGTCACGTTCTGTTTCGACACGGAGAGAGCGCGACCGAGGGCCGCCAGCGAGGGAGGCTTATCGAGCGAGGCCACTCGAAAGAGTACCGCGACCTGTTGCGGAGTCAGGTCGAATTCGCCGACCACCGGGATCAACTCCCGGACGATTGCATTGGCCAGCCGGAGCAAGTCGAGCGGCAGATCCCCTGAACCGGAAGGCGGCATGCCTGGTCAAGGTATTGACTAAGCTCCGCGCTGTCAATCCAAAGGTTCCCTCGCCACCTCGGCAGGGGCAGGTGGAGGGATGCATGTCGGGTCGTCCTCGGGACAGCCGGCCACTTCGAGCTGAATGGTGGTGTGGCGGATGTCGTACCGCTCGGCGAGCATTTCCTTCGCCTCGCGCAGGACGTCTCCCCCCGTCCGAAGCGAGACGTCGCCGAGCTGCAGATGACAGGAGAGCGCGGGAGCGGAGGGTCCGAGAGCCCATACATGCAGATGATGGACGCCGAAAACGCCGCGCTGGCCCGCCAGATCTTCAGCGATCCGGTTGGGATCGATTCCGGTGGGGGTGCCCTCGATCAGAAGATTCATCGTCTCGCGCAGAATGCCGAGCGCGCTCCAGACGATCAACGCGGCGATCATCATCGAGACGATGGGATCCCAGATCGTTCGTCCTGTCGTCCTGATCAGGATCGCCGCGACGATGACGCCTACCGACGAGACTCCATCGGCGAACATGTGCAGCATGGCTCCTCGAACATTGATGTCGAATTTACCCTCTCGCCGCAGCCAGAGGGTCACTCCGAAGTTGTACACAACCCCGATGCTGGCCACCACGAACATCCAGAAGGTCTCGACGCTCTGAGGATCTTTGAGGCGCTCGAGCGCTTCGATCACCACGAAGGCGGTCAGCACGATCAGCATGGCCGCGTTCACGAAGGCCGCGAGAACACCCGCCTTCTGGTAGCCGAATGATTTCGTCGAAGTCGGACGGCGCCTGGAAAGACGCACCGCGATCAGCGCGAGGATGAGCGCGACCGCATCGGTGATGTTGTGGAAGGCATCGCTGATCAGCGACAGCGCGTTGGCGAAGATGCCCGCGCCGAGCTCCAGCCCGAAGAAGAGCAGCGTCGCGATGGTCGACGCGAGCAGCTTCCTCGTCGTCCTCACTCGCCTCTCGCTGATGGGATGGTGGACGTGCGCCATGGGAGAGTCCGTCGCCGCGTCAAAACGCGGCCGCCTCGAGGGGAAGTCCCTGCATTCCCGGGGCCGGATCCGGCGCCCGTTCGCTTCAGTCCGCGGTCCGGCGTGCCTCGAGGGCTCTTCGGCCGATGTCTTTCCTGAACCGGGCCCCTTTGAACCGTACCTTCTCTGCGGCCGCGTAGGCTTTCCGCAACGCTTCGGTCAACGAGGCGTCCCGCGCGCAGACGTTCACGACGCGCCCGGCGCAGGTGACCATTTTCCCGTCCCGCCGCATCGTTCCGGCGTGGAAGATCACGACCGCTGGATCCTCGATGGGATCGATGGTGACCTCAGCGTCTTTGGTGAACTCGCCCGGATACCCTTCGGTCGCGACGACTACACAGGCCGCCGCTTCCTTTTTCCAGATCAGTCGCGTGTCTCCGAGGTCTCCCCCTGCCACCTTGAGCATCACGTCCGCCAGGTCGCTCTCGAGCCTCATCATCTGCGGCTGAGTCTCCGGATCCCCGAACCGGCAGTTGTACTCGAGAACCTTCGGCCCATCCGGCGTCAGCATGAGCCCCGTGTAGAGGCAACCGGTGTACGTGCGTCCCTCCGCCTCCATCCCCTGAATCGTCGGCACCACGATTTTCCGGAGAATCTCGGCGGCCATCTCGGAAGGGAGGATCACGGCCGGCGAATGGGCGCCCATCCCTCCGGTATTCGGTCCCTCATCGCCGTCGAAGGCCTTCTTGTAGTCCTTGGTCGGGGCGAGTGGAGCCACTTTCTTTCCATCGGTGATCACGAGAAAGGAGACTTCTTCTCCCTCCAGAAACTCTTCGATGAGAACCCGGTTGGCGGCGTTGCCGAACTTGCGATCCTGGAAGATGGAGGCGAGCTGTTCCTCCCCTTCCTTCGCCGAGCTCGCGATCATGACTCCCTTGCCCGCGGCCAGCCCGTCCACTTTGATCACCTTGGGATAGGGCTTCTTCTTGACCGCGGCGACGGCTTCCTCGAAAGTCGAACAGATGCTCGCCTCCGGGGTCGGGATCCCGTACTTCCGCATGAACTCCTTGGAAAAGACCTTGGAACCCTCGAGCTCCGCCGCAAGCCGGCTCGGACCGAACACCGCCAGCCCGCGCTTGCGAAACTCATCGACGATTCCGAGAGTGAGAGGCAATTCGGGACCGACCACGGTCAGATCGATCCTCAGCTTTTCAGCGAAATCCGCGAGCTCGATGATGTCGGCGACCCCGATCGGTACGCAGTCCGCGATCTCCGCGATCCCCGCGTTCCCCGGGGCCGCGTACAGCTCGGTGACCAGTGGCGATTGGCGAAGCTTCCAGCAGATCGCGTGCTCCCGCCCCCCCTGCCCCACGACCAGGACGCGCATTCAGCGGATCCCTTCGAAACTGAGGATCCCCGGGACGAGAGCCCGGGCCGGGGGGGGCGGGGCGAGCTTCCAGCTTCCTTCGCGGAACGTGTCACCCATCGATTCGTTCTCCTCGGCGCCATGGACCGGACGCGGCGCTGGTTGATTTGGAAGGAAGCCCATCTACAGGAAAGCTTTGGACGATTCTAGGAGTTTTCCGATGAGCGGCGCAAGAACGCCGCCGGAGCTCCCACGTCTCATGATCAGCCCGCCCTCGCATTTTGGACGGTCAGCCGGCTGAATCCGTAGATCGTGCGATGGCCCTCATTTGCCTGATGGAAGGATACGAGCAGAAGCCTGAGCCGACCGATCGCGAGCTCGTTGAGACCGCGCGTTCGGGGGATGCGGGTGCGTTCGAGACTCTGGTCCGCCGCAAGAGCGGGAAGGTCTACGGAATCTGCTACCGGATCGCGGGCAACGCCGAGGACGCCAAGGACGTTTCCCAGCTCGCGTTCGTCCGGCTGTGGGAGAACCTCGAGAAGTACGACCCCGCGTTCGCTTTCGACACCTGGATCTACAGGATCGTCACCAACGTCGGCATCGACTGGCTGCGGACGCGTCAGTCGCGCGACGCGGCGGTGAACTCGAATCTCCGCCTGGTGAAGACATCGCTGGACGCGGAACAGAGCGCGATCCTCCAGCACAAGGAGATCGAGAAGGTGTTCGAGGACGTGTCGACCGTTCTCTCTCCGAAACAGAAAACGATTTTCATCATGCGTGAGATGGATGACCTCTCATCAGCGGAGATCTCGCGCGTTCTGGGCTGCCGCGAGTCGACGGTTCGGAATCATCTGTTCAACGCCCGCAAGCTGATGCAGGCAGAACTTCGCCGTCGCTATCCCGAATATGCGCGGCTGTGGGAGGCACGAGCGCGATGACCGGTTGCCTGGAGTTTCGAAAGGCCATTGCCGCGGGGACCGACGACGCCGCGACGCGCGAGCACCTTCGCGCCTGTGCCGACTGTCTGGCGGTCGCCGTGGAGCAGGATCCGGACTCACTCTTCCGGGCGATCGGAGGCGAGATCCTTCCCCCCGGCGGCGTCGACGAGTTCACCAGCGGCGTGATGCATCAGATCCGGATGCGCGAGGCCGAGCAGCGTCTCGACGGCCGGCCGCGTCAAGTCTCCCCCTGGATCGGGTGGTCCGTGGCAGCCACGCTGGCCGTGGCCGTGCTCACGGGATCGATGGCGTATCGAAGCCGTTTCGCCCCGCAGATCGTTCCTTCTCCTCTTGCTCCCGTGGCCACGGTCGCCGTGATGGACCGGCCCATCATCGAACACTACGACTCCGCAGGAGCCTTCATCATCGAGGTTCCGGCGGAGGAAACCAGTGACATCCGGCTCGTCATGGTCTTCGACGAGTCGCTTCCGGCGGATCTATGAAAAACGCACTCGTGATCATGACCCTGCTTTTCGCCGTCGCCTTTGCGCCGGCTGTCGCGGCCGACCAGGCCGGCGGTGGTGAGCGCTCCGTCTCGGCGCGGACCTACCAGTTCAAGTTTCGGGACGCCGGAAGCGCAGCCGTCCTGATCAAGCCGCTGATTACCGGGCGAGGGTCCGTCTCGATTCAGCCCTCCTCGAACACGCTGACGGTGACCGACAGCGTCGAGGCTCTGAGCGAGATCACCCGGATCATCGAGCAGTACGACGCGCCGGCCAAAGGCTTCCGCGTCGAGGTGAAGGTCGTCGCCGCGTCCCGTGGTCCCGCGGCAGCTCCGGTTCCCGAGGATCTCAGGGAGATCTCGTCGAAGCTTTCGGGCGTTCTCCGTTTCAACCGCTTCGAGAAGCTGGGTGAGATCGTGGCCAATGGAAAAGAAGGGGACCCCGTCCTGGTCGACCTCCAGGGGACGTATCGCGCGAGCTTCCAGCTCGGCGAGTTCGATCCATTGAGCCAGTCGCTCCGCCTCGGAGACTTCAAGCTTCTGCGGGTGCCGGAGGGTGGCGGCGAGGTGCAGCAGCTGCTGAATACGGCGTCGCTCAATCTTCGAGTCGACCAGACGGTCGTACTGGGAGCTTCCCGGCTGCCGGACAGCAATCGCGTGCTCATGCTGGTTCTTCTGGCGCGTCGCGCGGACTGAATCGGATTCAGGCCGCCGGCCATCGGCCGCGACGATCCTCGAGAAATGCGCGCACCTCTTCGACCGGCCGCGTATTGAAGACGTTTCGCGGCTCCAATCCTCCCTTGCGCGCGACGTAGCTCCCCCACAGCGTATGGCGGAGCTCCTCCACGGAGTGCGCGTCCGGATTGATGGAGAGCACCACACCCCGGTCGACCGCCTCGCGTAGCAGCCGCCAGTCGAGATCGAGCCGGTGTGGATTGCCATTGATCTCGATGATCACGCCATGCTCGGCGGCGGTGTCGAAGATTTTCGCGAAGTCGATTCCGTACCCTTCCCGCGAGAGGAGCAGGCGGCCCGTCGGATGTCCGAGGAACGTGACGAAGGGATCGCGAAGCGCGCGAACCATTCTCTCGGTCATCTCGTCGAGACTCATTCCGAAGCGGGAGTGGATCGAGGCGACGACGAAGTCGAATCTCGGCAGCACCGCATGGCCGTAATCGATCGATCCGTCGGCGAGGATGTCCGCCTCGGTCCCTTTCAGAATGGCCATGGGACTCATGCTCTCCCGGTAACGATCGATCTCGGCCTGCTGATCATCGAGCCGGTCCAGGCTCAGTCCGCGAGCGTAGTACGCGGCCGGCGAGTGATCCGAGATTCCGACGTACTGGAAGTTTCTCTCCCGAGAGCCATCGAGCATTTCGTAGAGAGTGGCCTTGCCGTCGGAATACGTGGTGTGAACGTGAAAGACGCCCCGCAGATCCCGCTCACGCAGAAGCCTCCGCGGCGGTTTCTTCTCGGCCCACAGGGTCGACTCCCGCAGCTCGGGCTCGACGAACGGGATCTCCAGCTCGCCAAATAGATCCTTCTCGCTCTCGATCGCGATCCGGGCACGTCCGCGGCGAAGCCCTTCCGGCCCGAGAGAGAGCCCCCGCGCCTCCGCTTGCGCCACGACCGCCTCGCTGAAATGGCTGGAGCCCGTGTCCAGAAAAACCGCCGTCCAGAAGTTCTTCGTCGGGACGACACGAAAGCGCACCGGCATTCCGCGGCGCCCGCGGGCGGCGAGCACTCCCTCCTCCGGCTCCTCGAATTCGGCCAGCATGGCGATCGACCGCAGCTCTTCCCGCGCCTTGTCTGGATCGTCGGAGGCGACGCAGATGTCGACTCCTCCCACAGTCTCCAACCGGCGCCGGACGCTCCCCGTGATCTCCGCATATCGAACCGCGCGGGCCTTGCGGACGCGCGGAAGAAGAGCCTCCCCGAGCTGTACGCCGAGGGGGAGGAGATAGCGCTCGCCCACTCTGGCGAGCGTCTCGATCGCGACCAGAATCTTCTCGGTGGCTCGGGGACCGAAGCCGCGAACCTTTCGGAGCGCGCCGCTTCGACAGGCTTCCTCGAGCTCGGCCACACTGCTGATTCCGAGCTCTTCATGGAGCTGGGCGATTTTTCGCGTTCCCAGCCCGGGAACCCTCATCAGATCGAAGAGTCCCGCGGGGTAACGCTTGCGCAGCTCCTCCAGATATGGGGAGGACCCAGTCTCGGCGAGCTCACGAATGATCGAGCCGGTCGTCTTCCCGATTCCCGCGGTCCGCTCCATCGCACCGGACGAGATCCACTGCGGGAGTGGAACGTCGGAGCTCTCGACGGCACGCGCGGCATTCGAGTAGGCCCGGGCCTTGAACCGGTTCGCTTCTCCGATTTCGAGATAGCGGGCGATTTCCTCGAGGGCGCGGGCGATCTCACGCCGATTGGCCATTCACGTCACCCTTGCAAAAATTCTGCGCCCGACCCGGAATCAGGATCGCCGCGGCATTGCCGGCGGCGCTCGCCGCGGAACCGATATCATCGTCCCATGAATTCGAGTGAGCGGCTCATTGTCGCGCTGGACCGTTCCGATCCCGTCGAGATCGTGGCGCTCGCCGACCGCCTCGCCGGGAAGGTGGGATATCTCAAGCTGGGCCTGCAGGCCTTCGTTGCGAACGGCCCGGGGCTGGTGCGGGAGATCGTCAAAACGGGGGCGCGGGTATTCCTCGACCTCAAGCTTCACGACATTCCGAATACAGTCGCGCACGCGGTGGAAGAGGCTTCGAAGCTCGGCGTCTCCATGTTGACGATCCACGCCGCGGGAGGCGCCGCGATGATGAATGCTGCCGCGCGAGCGGCCGGCAACGACATTCTGCTGCTCGCCGTCACGATTCTCACCAGTCTCGATCAGAAGCAACTCGCGGAATTGGGCGTCGAAGGAGGCACGACCCGGGCTGCCGTGAGGCTCGCGAACCTCGCCGCCGCATCCGGAATCGGAGGCGTGGTCTCCTCACCTCTGGAGATCGGAGCGATCCGCTCCGAGTGTGGAAAGAATCTGCGCATCGTGACTCCCGGGATCCGCGCGGCGAGCGATGCGCCCGGCGATCAGACTCGCACGGCGACCGCGCGAGAAGCGATCGCAGCCGGAGCCGACTACATCGTGATCGGGCGGCCCATCACGTCGGCGGCCGACCCCGCCGCGGCCGTCCAGGCAATTCTCGCCACTCTCGACTGAAACGAATCGCCCCGGCTTCGAGGGCCGGGGCGATTGATTTCTGCGACGGCGAAAGGGTCAGCGCGACGTCGGGCGCGAACGGCTGGTGCAGTTCCGGCCCGGCCCCGGGAAGTAAACCTGGGCGCTGGCGAACTGAAAGCGATTCCCGAGTCCGTCCGTCCCGATCGCCCGGATCGTCCGAGTTCCTCGCGCGGTCTGGTCCAGATTCACAGGGATGCGCCAGGTGACCGGCGGATTCGACGACGAGATCTCGGGGCGCTCCGCTCCGAAATTCGCATTGCCGAGGAAGTCGCCGTCGAGGAACACCTCGACGTTCATGATCTTGTTTTGGCCGGTGACCCAGCCTCGGATCTCGGCGCCACCGCAGGAAAGAGCGCGCACCGAGTCGAGCTCGACGCGGCCGGCCATCGCTCCGCAGGCTCCCCACTTCTGGGTTCCGGTCACTTCGCCGATCACGTAGACATAGGGACCGACGGCGATGGGGTTGAACATTCTCTCGTTGCTTTCGACGAAGCTGACGTTCTCGTTGATGCGGTCATCGAAGCCCTGGTAGTAGGGGACCGAGAAGTCGAAGACATCGAAGGCGATCGTGCGGGCGGACCCGCCGGGCACCATCGGATTCTTCTCGTCGATCAATGTAATCAGCCTCTGATCGGTGATCGCAGCGTCGGGATGAAAGCGCAGGCCGTTGCCGCGATCCATGATCGATGGGAGATCGAAGACGGCGAAGTGGTTCATCTGCCCCGCGCTTCCGATCGTGAACACGCCGATCACGTTCTCCAGACCAACCGCCAGGATGCTGGTGCCGTTGGTCGCGAGAAACTCGCCTCGCACTCCGTTGGCGACGGCAATGGATGGACTCGACGGATTGGTCATCGTCAGGCCGAAGGTTCCTCCGAACCCGGTCGTGTAGAGCCGCCCGTTCACGAACGCGACGTCGTTGAACCCCTGAAACACCATCCCGGAATGAAGGCGGTGGATGTGGACCGGGTTTGCGGGATTCGAGATGTTGTAGATGTCGACGTAGTTCTGGCAGCTGGCGGTATAGGCGAAGCACGGCAGGTCGTAGGCTGGATTGGTCGCAGCGAGAAGATTTCCGCTGGCGGTCATCCGGCCGTAGTGCGCACCCGGAACCCTGCCCGCGAAGATGGGCTCATTCCCGCCCGCTGTCACGTTCCTGAGGTCGAAGGTCTCGAGGCCCGCGTTTCCGCTGATGAAGAGATAGCCGTTGTGGTAGACGGTCCCGCCGTCGACGTCGTCGTTCGCGGTATCGATGACGTCATCGCGGACGATCTTCAGGTCGCCGAGCGGCGTCGTCTCGTACGTCGTGAGATTCCCGCCGCGGAGCACGTAGACCATGTTCCCGTTTCGGAAGGCTCCGTGAGCGGAGCTTGCGAACGAGCTGACCGCGGGGGAGCCGCCGACGAAGCTCAGGGGGCAGTCAGCCTCCAGATGCTCGGCCTGAACGGGGACGGCCGCAACGACGGCCAGAAGAGAAAGTGTGAGAACCCGGAAGATCAACCGCATACGTTCCTCCCAAAACCACCCCAATGTCTTCCGCCGGCTGCGGCGAGCCGTTTCGCTCGCTTTCAGGCCCTCGCTGAGTCCCTGTAAAAGCGCTCGTCGAGTTCCGGCCTGCCGCCCTGCCGATGGGTCTTTGGCCAAACTATGGATGAAAACGGGGTCTTTTTCAAGCGTCCGGCCGGCTCCCCGCCTTTTGGTGCCGCCATCCTCGAGCGCCTTTCTTGGTCCCGGAAGGCGAAGTCTCTACAATTCGTGCGGGGTCCGGGCCCCGCTGCCGGCCGAGGCAGGAAGCAACCCGGGGGGGCGTGACGTTTACGGGATCCGGATGCTCGACGCTCATGTGCTCGTTCTGAACCGTTTCTTTCAGGTCGTCCAGATCACGACCGCCAGGAGAGCTCTGACCCTCCTTTACAAGGGGCAGGTCAAAGCCGTCTCCGGCGACTACACCACCTACAGCTTCGAGAACTGGAGCGACATCCCGGTCCAGGCGATCGACGACTACATCACCACGCCCAGCCGGAGGATTCTGATCCCTCACGTCGTTCAGCTCCTGCGATTCGACAGGGTCCCTCGTCAGGAGATCAAGTTTTCACGCGCGAACATCTATCTGCGCGACCGCAACCGTTGCCAGTACTGCGGGAAGCGCTTTCCGGCCTCCGAGCTTTCCCTCGATCATGTCGTCCCCATCTCCCGGGGAGGACGATCCAGCTGGGAGAATGTCGTCTGCGCCTGCCTCCCCTGCAACGTGCGCAAGGGAAACAAGATCCTGAGCGAATCGGAGATCGCTCTGATCCGGAAACCGGAAAAACCGAAGTGGCATCCGCTTCACCGCCTGCAGGGAAGACCCTACCCGGAGATCTGGAAGAACTTTCTCGACGAGGCGTACTGGTCCGTCGAGCTCACTTCCTGAGAGGCGGCGAGATCTCCGCGCGACGGGACGCACCGTCCGCAATAATCGCCTCCTCCTGAAAGTTAAGCCAACCCATGTTCGACAACCTCCAGGAGAAGATGGACCGCGTCTTCAAGACGCTCCGCGGCGAAGCCGTTCTCAACGAGTGGCACATCGATACGGCGCTGAAGGAGATCCGGGTCGCCCTCCTCGAAGCCGACGTCCATTTCAAGGTCGTCAAGGAGTTCACCGGGAAAGTCCGGGAGAAAGCTACCGGGCAGGATGTCCTTTCGGCGTTCTCCCCTGCCCAGCAGGTCACCAAGATCGTTCGCGACGAGCTTCAGGCTCTCCTCGGAGGCAATCAGGTCGGCCTCGCGCTGGTGGGCGAGCCCGCCGTGGTGATGATGGCCGGACTCCAGGGATCCGGTAAGACCACGACCTCCGGGAAGCTGGGCCTGCACCTTCAAGGGCGCGGCCGCAAACCACTTCTGGTTCCCTGCGACGTCTACCGTCCGGCCGCGATCGATCAGCTCCGCGTCGTGGCTCGCGAGACGAAAACTCCCTTCTTCGAGATCGGCGATCTCCGCGACCCGGTTCAGATCGCGCGCAATGCGCTGAAAGAGGCCCGCACTCTCCTCTACGACTCGGTCATTCTCGATACGGCCGGCCGTCTCCACATCGACGAAGAGCTGATGCAGGAGCTTCAGACCATCAAGTCCGAAGTCCGCCCCTCGGAAATTCTCTTCGTCGCGGACGCGATGACCGGCCAGGACGCGGTCAAGTCCGCCCGTGAGTTCGACGAGCGCCTCGGAATCACGGGGATCGTTCTCACGAAGCTCGACGGCGACGCTCGCGGCGGCGCTGCGCTTTCGATCAAGTCCGTCGTGAACCGTCCCATCAAGCTGGTCGGCGTCGGCGAAAAATACGGGGATCTCGATCTCTTCTATCCGGATCGGATGGCCTCCCGGATTCTCGGCATGGGCGACGTCCTCACCCTGATCGAAAAGGTCGAGGCCGAGGTCGATCAGAAGGAAGCGCGGCTGCTCGCCGAGCGGGTATCGAAGGACAAGTTCACCCTCGAAGATCTCCGGAGCCAGCTCCTTCAGATCAAGAAGATGGGTCCGATGTCTCAGGTGATGTCGTTGATCCCGGGCATGAGCGGAAAGATCAAGGATGACGACATCGACGAGGGAGCGATCGTGAGAATGCAGGCGATCCTCGACTCGATGACGATTCGAGAGCGAGCTCATCCTCAGCTCCTGAATGGCTCCCGCAAAAAGCGGATTGCCCGAGGGTCCGGGACCACGGTCCAGGAGATCAACCGCCTTCTGAAGCAGTACCTCGCCATGAAGAAGATGATGAAGACCTTTTCCAAGGGCTTCGGGCCGCGGAAGCTGGCGCGAATGGCCAAGGGGCTTCCTCCGGAATTGTTCCAGTGAGGGCCGGGTTAAGTCCGGGGTTGTCACCGGAGTCCGCCTCGCGGACTCGGGTTCTCCAGATCGATCGCATCGAAACCGAAGGAAAACGAAGCGTATGCTGAAAATTCGTCTGCGTCGCCAGGGCTCGAAACACTCTCCGTTCTACCGGATCGTGGTTTCCGACTCGCTGAACACCCCCTCCGCCTCCACGGTCGAGCAGATCGGGTTCTACAACCCGACCAAGGAGCCGAACGAGCTCCAGATCGATCGCGACCGGGTCAACTACTGGGTGGGTAAAGGCGCCCAGCTGTCCGACACCGTCAAGTCCCTGATGAAGCGAGCCTGATCGTCGTGCGCGAGCTCGTCGAATTCCTCGCGAGATCGCTCGTTGAAGAGCCCGAGCACGTCCGAGTCAACGAGGTACGGCGCGAAAACGCGATCGTCCTCGAGCTGAGTGTCGCGCCCGGAGATCTCGGGAAAGTCATCGGCCGTCAGGGTCGAACCGCGCGCGCCATCCGCACCTTCCTCTCGGCGGCGTCCTCTCGCGGCAGCCGCCGCTACATCCTCGACATCCTCGACTGACCGGGAGCTGGCGATGTCCCGGTCTCCGTCTCCGCCTGTCGACCCCGACGATCTGATCGCCGTCGGCGTCATCCGCAAGTCGCACGGCATCCGGGGAGAGATGAGCGTCGAGCCCCTCACCGAGACCCCCGAGCGATTTCGCGACCTCGCGGACGTCTGGCTCGTTTCGCCGGACCGAAGCGAAATGCGGCCTGGCCGCCTGACCTCCGCGCGAAGCCACAAGGACCGCGCGCTGGTCGCGCTCGAGGGGATCGCCGACCCCGAGTCGGTTGCACCTCTCCGGAACTGGACCATCGAGATTCATTCGCGCGACGCAAAGGCCCTGGAAGAGAACGAATTCTTCATCCATGACCTGATCGGTCTCCGGATGATCGCTCCGGATGATCGGTTTCTCGGAACGATCACGGACGTCATCGAGGGTGGCGGCGGTCTCCTTCTGGTCGTCGAACCTCCGGACCGGCCGCCGTTCGAAGTCCCCTTCGCCCAGTCGATCTGCACGCGCATCGATCCGGCCGCCGGCACCGTCGTTGCCGATCTCCCCGAGGGACTCGAGGATCTCTCCCGTGCCGAGGAAGTCGCCCAGCCTCCCGCGGGAGCAGAGAATCCGGCCGCGTCCGTCCGCCTGAGGATGGATTTCGTGACCATCTTTCCCTCGATGTTCGATGCGATCCTTCGGGAAGGAGTGGTCGCCCAGGCGATCAGGGGGGGAATCCTCGCGGTTCGCGTCTGGGACCTTCGCGATTTTACGAGCGACACGCATCGGTCCACGGATGACATCGCCTACGGCGGGGGCGCCGGCATGGTCATGCTCGCGGAGCCCGTCTTCAAGTGCATGGAGGCGATTCGCGCTTCCGATCCGGACACCTCCCCCCTGGTGATCCTCACGTCGCCTCAGGGAGAGCCATTCGAGCACGAGACGGCGCGCGAGCTGGCCGCGGGGGAGTGGCTCGTCTTTCTGTGTGGGCGCTACGAGGGCTTCGACGAGAGGGTGCGGGAAGCGCTGGTCGACCGCGAGCTCTCCATCGGCGACTTCGTCGTTTCCGGCGGGGAGTTGCCAGCCATGCTGTTTGCCGACGCGGTCGCGAGGCTTGTCGAAGGGGTCGTGGGAGACTGGAATTCCGTCGAGGGCGATTCGTTTTATAGCGGGCTGCTCGATCACCCCCACTACACGCGCCCGGCCGAGCTTCGAGGGATGAACGTCCCGGACGTACTGCTGTCCGGGCATGCCGAGCGGATTCGGAAGTGGAGAAAAGAGCAGGCTCTCCGTGCCACGGCCCTCAAACGCCCCGACCTGTTGGAGCGGGCAGGGCTCAACGCGGAAGAGACGAAGATCGCTGAACGGCTCCGCTCGTCGAACCACGGCGAGGACCCGGCTCAGAAAAAGCCGTAAACTCTTGAATCAAAGCAGGAAATAGGCGATCCTTAATGGACTCCGCCAACTGGAAGAAAGTGGAAGGTAGTCGACCATGGCTGATCTGATGAAAATTGCCGAGTCTGCGGAGATGCGCAAAGAGCTCCCGCAGTTTTCCCCCGGAGACACGATCAAGGTTCACGTGAAGGTCAAAGAGGGGGAAAAGGAGCGGATCCAGATTTTTCAGGGAATCGTGATCTCGCGCCGGGGGGGCGGAAGCCGCCAGATGTTCACCGTCCGGAAGATTTCGGGCGGGGTTGGTGTGGAGAGAATGTTTCCGCTCTATTCGCCCACGATTGATCGGATCGAGGTAGAACGTCATGGCCGAGTCCGTCGCGCGAAGCTCTACTACCTCCGGGATCTCCGCGGAAAAGCGGCCCGCATCGAAGAGAAGCGGAAAGGGTGACATCCCTCTCGAACTGAGGGCGGGACGCCCGACGGAGCGCCAGTTCGGCGCACTCCTCGGGGAGCTCGCGCGACTGGCAGAGATGTCGGCCGTGGAGCGCTCGCTCGGCGAACAGGGATTTCGAGCCATTGCGGGCACGGATGAAGTCGGGCGCGGCTGCCTGGCAGGCCCCGTGGTCGCCGCCGCGATCATTCTCTCCGGCGATCCGCTCTTCGGGATCAATGACTCGAAGCTCCTGACGCATGCCGAGCGCACCGCGCTTTTGATCCGGATCCAGCGCCATGCCGTCGCCTGGTCCGTCGGGATCGTGGAGGCCGGGACCATCGACCGGATCAACATTCTCCGTGCGAGCAAGCAGGCCATGCGGATGGCGGTCACCGATCTGCGCGTCCGGCCTGACGTGCTGCTGAGCGACGCGGTCCGCATCGAAACGCTTCAGATGCCCCAGATTCCGATCATCGAAGGCGATCGCAGAAGCGTCTCCATCGCCGCGGCTTCCGTCGTCGCCAAGGTCTACCGCGATCTTTTGATGGAGTCGTACCATCGCTGCTATCCTCAGTATGATTTTCTGAACAACCGCGGATACGCGACCGAGAGTCACCTGAGAGCGCTCGAACGGTACGGGCCGACCCCGATTCATCGCAGGTCATTCGAAGGCGTAGAGGATCCGATGTTGTTCGAGATCAGTCACTGAACGGAGACCGATGGCGATCCAGCGTGACAAGATCGTGGCGAGCGCCGAAAAGCTCGTCGGAAAAGGAAAGATCGAGCCGGCGATCAAGGAATACGAGCGCCTTCTCGACGACAATCCGAACGACGTCAATACGCTGAATCGAATCGGCGACCTGTGGGTCCGCGTCAATCGCACGGACGAAGCGGTCAAGGTCTTCACTCGCATCGCCGATCATTACTCCAAGGACGGCTTCTTCCTCAAAGCGATCGCGATCTTCAAGAAGATCAATAAGCTCGATCCTTCCCGTCTGGAGATTTACGCGAAGCTCGCCGATCTCTACGCGAAGCAGGGGTTGGCGATGGAGGCCAAAGGGCAGTATCAGGTCCTGGCCGACTATTACCTGAAGCACGGCGACCCGCCAAAAGCTCTCGCCACCTATCGCAAGATCGCCGAGCTCGATCCGAACTCCATCAACGTCCACGTCAAGCTCGCGGATCTCTATTCACAGAACGGACAGGTCCCCGAAGCGCTCAAGGAGTACGACCGGGTCGGCCGGATGCTGCTCAAGCGCGGCATGACCGACGAGGCCGTTCAGGTCTTCCGTAAGGCGCTCAAGATCGATCCGGCGAACGTCGAGCTCGCGGAGTCGCTGGCCAACACCCTCATCGAGGCGAAGGATTACGAGCACGCTCAGCAGATCCTTCAGGGAGCGCACGAAGGAGCGCCCGACAATCCCCGCATCACCGCACTGCTCGGAAAGGTACACATCGCCCGGGGGGATCTCCGCGGCGCCGAGGCTCTTCTCACCGAGGCGGTGGCGCAACATCCCGGAGAAATCTCCGTTGCCGATCCACTGGCCGAGCTCCATCTCCGCCGCGGACGCGCCGACGAAGCGCTCGACATCCTGAGACCCCTCGTCACCTCCGCCGTCTCCCGCGGCGAGCGTGGCGGCGTCGAGATGCTGCAGCGAATCCTGAAAGTCGACTCGACTCACATCCCCACGCTCGAGACGCTGGTCGGCGTCTACGAAAAGCTCAAAGAGGAAACGAACATCCTTTCCTCGATGAACAGCCTCGCGGAAGCACACATCTCCGCGGGCAATCACGAAGAGGCTGCCGAGATTCTCGATCGCCTCATCAAGCGTGAGCCGGAAAACGCGCAGCACCGCGAGAAGCTCTCGTTCGTTCGGAGTCATCAGCCAGGTGGAGCGCCGGCGCCCGAAGCGTACGAGCCTCCTCCTCCCGCAGCAGCCCCTCCAGCCGAGGAGGATTTCGCCACTGGCGGCGACGAGCCGGCACTCTCGCTCGACGAGGACGATTCAGTCGATCTCAGCCTCGGCGAGACGCCTGTGCTTCCTCCCCTCCAGCTCGATGAACCGGACGAGATTCCCGAGCTCACCGAGAGTGAGGCCGAGGATCTCGACTTCATCACCGAGCAGCTCACGGAAGCCGAGGTATTCGCAAAGTACGGCCTGACGGAAAAGGCGGTCGAGCATCTTCAGGCCGTCCTGGAGCGCTCTCCCCGCAACCTGACCGCATTCGACAAGCTCCTCCACATTCACATGGACGAGGGGAACGCCGGCGAGGTTCAGACCGTTGCCGGCCGTTATCTCGAGATTCTCGAGGAGCGCGGCGAAACCGACATCATCGAAGCCGTTCGCGAGCAGCTGCAGTCCCGCGGCTTTTCGGCTGCCGGCGAGCCGGTCGTCGAGGAGCCGGAGATCTCGCCGGCCACCAGCGAGGAACCGGAGATCGAGTTCGACATCGAGGAACCGGAACCCGCCAAGAGCGAAGTCGAGATCCCGGATCTTTCCCTGAGTGAAAGCGAAGAGGCATCCGCCGAACTGGAAACCGCCGCCCCCGAAGAAGAGATCGCGTTCGGCATCGATGACGCCGAGAGCGAGCTGGGCACGAGTCTGACCGCCGAGGAAGAGGAGCCAGCCGATCTCGAGACGCTCGGTGAAGAGGATGTCCTCCCGGAGGAGCTCGCGCCGGAAGAAGTCATCGAAGAACTCACCCCGGAAGCCGAAGAGGACCTGCTGACGGCTGCCGAGGCTGCAGAAGAAGAGACGGCCGATACCTTCGACGAAGTCGCGATGGAGTCACTTCCGGTCGAAGAGGAGCTTGCCGCGCCGCCCGAGCCTGCCCCGGCGATGGGATCGCCCGCCGCGGAAGAGCTGGGCGAGATCGACTTCTACGTCGAACAGGATCTGTTCGACGAAGCGGAAGAGCGAATCGCTGGACTCGAGGAGCGCTATCCTGGAAACGCGCAGCTGGCAACCCGCCGCGAGCAGCTCGAAGCGCGGAAAGTCGAAGGCGCGAAATCGGAGGGCGGCGACATTCTCGGCGAGCTGCGGGATGAGGTGGAGGAAGAGATTACGGCTCCAGTCCCGGCCGCGGCGGATGAGGGAAATCTTTTCGACGAAGAAGACGACTTCTTCGATCTGGCGGCGGAGCTCGAGCAGGAGCTGGCGGACGACGGAGAGCCTCTCACGATCTCGGAAGAGGAGCAGTCTCTGGAAGAGATCTTCAAGGAATTCAAGAAGGGCGTCGAACAGCAGCTCGATGCCGAGGATTACGATACTCACTACAACCTCGGAATTGCCTACAAGGAGATGGGGCTCATCGACGAAGCGATCGGCGAGTTCCAGCTCGCATCGAAGGATCCGCGCCGGATGATCGAGTGCTGCTCGATGCTGGGTCTCTGCTTTCTGGAGAAAGGCATGCCGCAACTCGCGATCAAGTGGTATCAGAAGGGTCTCGAAGCTCCGGAGATCAGCGAAGACGAGAATCTCGGCCTTCTGTACGATCTCGGCAGCGCCTTTCTGGAAGTCGGCGACACGGCGGCGGCGCAGAAGGCCTTCCTCGAGGTTTATGGAGCCAAGAGCAATTATCGCGACATCGTCAGCCGCATCAAACAGCTCGAGAACGTCGCCAAGCAATAGCTCCAGTTCTGCT
This sequence comes from Thermoanaerobaculia bacterium, assembly GCA_035525215.1. Taxonomy (GTDB): domain Bacteria; phylum Acidobacteriota; class Thermoanaerobaculia; order Gp7-AA8; family Gp7-AA8; genus DATLEY01. The sequence goes on from DATLEY010000157.1 coordinate 57,887, forward strand.
GAACGGGCCGGCACCATCGGTCGAAGCGCCCACAACTCATGAGCTTCGGACTCATCGCGCTGCTCCTGGCCTCCGGCGCCGCGGCGGGCATGTTCGGCGCCATTCTCGGACTGGGCGGAGGGATCCTCGTCGTCCCCCTTCTGGTCCTCGCGGCGGGAGCTCCCATGCACAGCGCCGTCGCGACCTCGCTTCTCTGCGTCATCGCCACGTCCAGCGGAGCGGCTTCCAGGAACATGGCGAGCGGGCTCGCCAATGTTCGGCTGGGATTGAGCCTGGAGCTCTGGACTGTGATGGGTGCCATCGTCGGCGGGACGGTCGCGGGCGTGCTGCGCGGTCCGACGCTGATGGTCATCTTCGCCGTGGCGATGCTCCTCGTTTCAGTTCTCATGCTCAGGAGGCCCGATGAGAGCGATGTCTTCGTCGACGACGAGGGGGCGGGCGAGCGCCTTTTCGAGCAGCGCCTGGAGGGAAGCTACTACGATCCCTCTCTCGGCCGGACTCTCAGCTATCAGCCCTCGCGGATTCCTCTATCCATGGGAGTCTCCTCGCTCGCGGGCGTCCTGAGCGGGCTTCTCGGCATCGGCGGGGGGATCCTCAAGGTTCCCGCTCTGGTCCACCTTTCAGGGGTTCCGATGAAGGCAGCCGCAGCCACCTCGAACTTCATGATCGGCGTCACGGGCGCCGCGAGCGCGCTCATCTATTACGGACGGGGCGATTTCACGGCGCTCATCGCCGCTCCCACCATCCTGGGAGTCTACGCCGGCTCGCGGATCGGCACCACGCTCGCGGGGCGCATTCCGGCCGCTCACACCCGGAGGCTCTTCGCGCTCGTCCTCGTGCTGATCGCGATTCAGATGCTGCTGAAAGCAACAGGACGGTGGATCTCGTGACCGGACTTCCGGCGAGCGCCCGGGTCATCCGGATCGGCGTCCTGCTCAGCGCGGCGTTTCTGTTCGCCGGGCTGGTCGACTCCATCATCGCTCCCGACCCGCTCGGCAACCTCGCTCCGTCGTCGATCATGGCCCTTCCGGCGGGCGTCATCGCTCTGAACACTCAGGCGCTGATCCACACCGGGATTCTTCTGCTTTTGGCCACGCCGATCGCCCGCGTCATCGCGGTCGGGATCGAGCTCGCCCTCCGACGGGAAACGCCTTTTGTCCTGATCTGCGCGGGTGTACTCTTCCTACTGGCATTGAGCGTGTACATCGGATCGCGCTGAAGCATCACGGAGTCAGGATGAACAACACGGTCGAATCGACGCTTCGTTTCATTCATCTGACCTCGTCCGGTCTGCTCGCCGGATCGCTGGGGTTTGGGGGATCCGCTTTGATCCCGGGATGGGAGCACGAGCTTCCCGCGCGGAGCGCGACGGCTCTCCGGACGCAGAAGGCATTCAATGCCATCGGCCCCACGGCCATGGTGACTTCGATCGCGCTTCTGGTCGGGGGCCGGGCCGGCGGTTTTCGCCGGCTGCTCGACGCCGGCGCTGCGGCCAGTCTGGCCGGAGTGCTCGGAACGACCATGCTCGGCACCATTCCGATCAACCAGCGGCTTCACGAGAGCCCGGCGCTCGATTATCCGAGCGAGACGACTCTTTCGGACGCCAGAAACTGGGGACGAGCCCACAAGCTTCGCACCGCGCTCGGAGTGACCGCCTTCGTCTGCGCCGTTGGAGCTTCGCTTCTCTCGAACCGTCGTCAGTTGAAGTGATCGAACCCGCCGGGCGCGAGGTTTCGCTCTCCGCCAGGTGAAGCCAGCGTGACGCGATCTCCTTCCACGATGCGCCCAATGCGGTAAACCGGCCTGCCCAGCCGCCCCGAAAGCTCCGACTCGCGAGCCCGCGAGGTGAAGAGAAGCGCCAGTTCCTCGCCACCATGAAGTACCGCCGCGTCCACGTCCGCCCCGAGCGAGAATCCTGCGCGGTCGAGGTCCGGGAAACGCGGGATCCGGTCAGACTCGAGAATGGCGCCGACTCCCGACGCCCGGCAGATGCGCATCAGATCCGTGGAGAGGCCGTCGGAGATGTCGATGCATGCGGTGCCGGGCATCTCCCCGAGACGCGGTCCGAGCTCGAATTCCGGTTCGGGCGCCACCTGGCGGTGAATGACCGAGGCCGCGAACTCCCGATGGCCGTACCCGATCTTTCCAGCGAGATCCTCAGGCTCAACGACCTGGCCACCCGGGAGGATTTTCCACCCCCGGCTGAGAAGATGAAGTCCGCAGGCCGCTGCGCCGAGCGGGCGGCTGACATAAATCGACTGTCCGGGCTCCGCCGCCGATCGAAGCATCGCAGCGCCGGCCGTCAGCCGGCCGAAGGCGGTGATCGAAATCGTCAGCGCCCGCGACGCTGAAAGATCTCCGCCGATGAGAGAGAGCCCCCATCGCTCGGCGGCCGCGTGAAGCGCCCGCAGGAAACCATCCATGCTTTCCACCAGTTCTTCCGGAATTCCGAGCGCCAGGACGAATGCATGGGGCGTCGCGCCCATGGCCGCGAGATCGGAGACGTTCACCGCCAGGCTCTTCCGGGCGGTGAACTCGAGAGGGATCTCCCTGGTGAAATCGACGTTCTCGATCAGAAGATCGTTGGTGACGACCGCGGAGCTTCCGAGATCGATGACCGCGGCATCGTCGCCGATTCCGACGGCCCCGACCCCGGGACCGAAGATCGACACGATCTTCGCGATCAGCGCTTCTTCGCCCGACCCCATGTTGCCTTTCCTCCCTCGATCGTCAGGCGATACGTCGGCATCGGTGGATCTTAGCCCGGGTCGTGAATTTTGCATCAGGCTTCCCAGTTACTCGGGAGGCATGGTCCGGCTCATGGAAGTTGTCGGCTCCGAGCTGGCCGTCGTGTGGGACGACGGTCATGAATCGTATTTTCCGCTCGAACAGCTGAGGCGCGAATGCCCCTGCGCGAGCTGCAGCGGCGAGCCGGATCTCTTCGGACGCATCGCGCGTGGTCCCGCGCCCGTCTTCTCCCCGGCGGCCTTCGAGCTGACGAACCTGGAGAGAGTCGGTCATTACGGTCTTCAGCCGCGCTGGGGCGATGGTCACGAGCATGGAATCTGGACCTTCGACCGCCTTCGGGCCGCTTGCGGGTGCGCCGCATGCAAGGCGTGATTTCGCTCACGACGAAACGCGGCGCCTCCGCGCTATCCTCTTCGATCTCGATCGATTCCACTGGCGACCGCTCCATCGAACCGGAACCGCCCTCATCGACCTCCGACTGAAGCCATGAAGACGAATCGCCGGATTCTCCTGGTGCTCGCCCTCGCCGGCGCACTCTCGCCCGTCGGCGCGACGACCATCGTCCTTCCGGATGATCGCAGCCTGGTCGAGAAATCGGACCTGATCATCACAGCGAGCGTGCTTCGTTCAGACAGTGTTGATTTGGAAGAAGGGATCTGGACCGAGTCCGCGCTCGAAGCTCGGACCGTTCTCAAGGGCGACATCCGCGCGGGTGAAGTCGTTTTCGTGCGCGAGCCGGGCGGAAGGATCGCCGGCCGCATGAGCGTCGTCTTCGGAGCCCCGGAATACCGGGCCGGCGAGGAAGTCCTGGTCTTCCTCACGAAGAGATCTCGCGGCGGCTACCAGACCACCGACATGGTGGCGGGAAAATTCGTACGCGCTGCCGGCCTGCGCGCCTGGCACCGCGATCTCGATCGGCAGGGTGTCTCGATTCTCGGAGGGGATCTCGAAAGCGCTCCGTCCGAACGACTCCGATCCTTCCACGACCCCTCGCTCTTCGAGCAGTTCGTCCGCGACGTGGTCCTGAATGTTCCGACTCCTCGCAATGCGCCGGTGACTCAGCACGGATGGGGAAGCCTATCGTCCGATTTCAAACTGATCGCCGAGCCCGACATTCACCGATGGTTCGCCTTCGAAGAAGGACGGTCCGCCTCCTGGAAGAGCGTCGGGCAGGCGGAGGGCTATGCCGATGGCGGAGTCAAGGAGCTGAAAACGGCGATGGCCGTCTGGACAGGCTATTCCGCAGCGCTCATCCGCTACGCGTATGCCGGCGCAGCTGGAGGGGCGGGTGGAGGTCTGACGTCGCCGAATGGCGTGAATGAAGTCATGTTCGGGGATCCGAGGCAGGAGATTCCGGGGACGTGGAACGGATCCGACGGCGTCGTGGGAGCGGGCGGGTTCAACGCAATCGCGGGACCACGCCCGTGGGCCGCCCCCTTCTCCGGCGGCCCGCACCAGCAGGCGGGGGCCCGGTCCGCCTTCGACATCATCGAAGGAAACCTCGTGATTCAGGACGGGATCTCTCCCCTGAACGGAATCTCGAGCATCGCACTGGGCGAGATTCTGGCGCACGAGCTGGGACATACCCTCGGAATCGGGCATTCCGCCGAGCCGACCTCGCTCATGCACGCGTCGCTCGCCGGGCTCGGACCGAGCCTGCGCCCCGATGATCAACTCGCGGCGAGATGGCTTTATCCGAACGATGGCTCCACCGAGGAACCGAAGAACCTACCACCCAGTCCGGCAGATCTTTCGGTCATGAGCATCGGACCCGACTCGGCGAAGCTCAAATGGACCGATCGGGCGAATGACGAGTCCTCGCAGACGATCTATTACCAGCGCGATGGCGAAGCGATGCGGAAATACGGCGACGTCGCGGCCAATGTGACGATGGCCAATCTCACCGGCCTGACCGCGGGAAAAATCTACAGGGCTCGCGTCACCGCGCGGAACGACTCGGGAGAGTCGTCACCCTCCAACACGGCCGAGTTCAAGGTGCCCGAGGCGAAGCTCGAAGCCGCGTTCGCGACGGCCCCGCCGACGGGGACGGCGCGGGTCACCATCTTCTCCTTCTACGATCAATCGCGCGGCTCGCCCGTCTCCCGGACCTGGGATCTGGGCGACGGCACTTTCTCCCATGCAGCGAATCCGAGCCATCTCTATCAGAGCTCGGGAACGTACACCGTTCGACTCACGGTGAAGAACGCCGGGGGCGACGAGTCGAGCGCGACCTCCATGATCACCGTCGCTCCTCCCCCCACGCTCATTGCCGACTTTACCTGGAGTCCCTCGCTCCCCGCGGCGCGCCAGCCGATTCAGTTTCGCCACCAGACCCTCGGCTCTCCCACGACGTGGAGCTGGAGCTTCGGCGACGGCACTTCCTCCACGCAGAGCGAACCGGAAAAGAGCTTCGACAAGCCCGGACCGTTCACGGTCACCCTCACCGTCTCCGATGGACTCCAGACCTCCACCGTCGATCGGCAGCTTTTCGTCGTCGACGACTCGAAGTCGGCTCCGGCTCTGGTTGCGGAGTTCGACATCTCGGATGCACAGCCGATCGTCGGACGGGAAGTCACCTTTCACGATCGCTCGTCGGGATATCCCGAGTCGAGGCTCTGGAGCTTCGGGGACGGCACGACGTCCACTGCGCTGGCGCCGAGCCACCGTTTCCTCCGAGCTGGAGCCCATGAAATCGAGTTGCGAGTCATGCGGGAGGGTCTGGAGAGCCGTCGTTTCCGATCGGTCGTCGTCAGCGAGACTCCGCTGCCCGCGCAGGCGAGACTTCCGGTGGCCGCTCAGGCGCCCGGAGTCGGCGGCACAGAGTGGCGCACCGAGCTGACACTATTCAACAACGGCAGCGCGCCGGCAGGAATCGCGATCACTCTCATTCCTGGTTACGGCCTCGCCCCGCAGACGCGCCAGGTCGATCTCCCTGCCGGCCGCACCATCTCTTGGCAGCGTGCGCTCGTCGATCTCTTCGGACTCGAGAACGGCCGTGGTGCGCTCTCCATCGAAGCCACCTCCTCCGTCCACACGCCTCAGATCCGGATTGCGAGCCGGACATTCACCGAGAGTCCCGGCGGCAGCTATGGCCAATTCGTCCCGTCGACGCGAGCGCTGCCGGCCGGACAGGCCGCCTGGCTCACCGACCTCGCATGGAGCGACGATTACCGGACGAACATCGGATGGAGTCATGACGGCGTCGAATCACGGAGAATCACTCTCCGTCTCATCGACGAATCGGGCGCCGATCTCGGTTCACGCGCGATCGACATTCCGCCCTTCAGTTTCGATCAGCGCTCGCTCGCCTCGATCTTCACCTTTCTCCAGACGCAGCCCAAACGCGGCCTTTCGCTGAAGGTCACGGAACAGAGCGGGCGGCTGCCGTCTGTTTACGCGTCGATCATCGACAACCGCTCGCAGGATCCGACCTATCTTCCGGCGATGGCGCGCGCCGCTGAGGGGCCGCTCATCGTTCCGGTCGTCGGAAGAGCGCCGGGCGCGGGAGGCACTTTCTGGCGGAGCGATCTGGCCATCCTCAATCCGGGAGCGACGTACTTCTCCCTTTCGGTTCGGATGTTGCGATCCGGCCAGGACAATCGGTCCGCGCGCTGGTCCACGGTGGAGCTTCTGCCGATGCGCTCCGTGACGATCCGTGACGTGGTCGGCTGGCTCGGAGACGGCGACGGTTCGGGCGCGCTCGAGATCCGATGGGACGGCGAAGGTCCGATCGTCACCAGTCGCACGTACACGACACGTGAGGACGGAGGGACCTACGGCCAATCCATCGACGCGATCGAGGCCACTGCTGGGACGGTCGATGCGATCATCACCGGCCTCCGCTCTGATTCGGATTTCCGGACCAACCTGGGCGTCGTGAACCTCGATGAAACGGCGGCGGAGATCCACTTCGAGCTTTTATCCCCCATGGGGGCAAGCGTGGCCAGAACTTCGATCGCGGTACCTGCGACCTCCCATTTTCAAGGGAGCGTCCTGGAGCTCTTTCCCGAGTTTGCCAGCAGCCCCGACATCGGACCGTTCACGGTCCGCTCGCGAGCGTCCCGGCCTCTCTTCGTCTATGGCTCGGTGGTCGACCGCCGGTCCGGCGATCCGGTATTCATCGCCGGGGAATGAGGCAGCGAGGACTTCGTTCGCGCGACGAGCGGAAGAGTCACGGAAGAGGGTAGAGGAGCGAGGGGATAGGGAAAAGCGGATCCATGCGAGAGCGACTGCACCGCCGGCCTCCGGCCGGGTAAACGCGCGAAGCGCGCGGGTTCCGGAACAATTTCAACAGAGAAACAGCGCGCGCGCGCGCCAGCCGGCTGAAAGCCGGCGCCAAAGAACCTGCCTTTCCCTCTTCCCCCGCTCCTCTTCCCTCTTCCCTGAACTAATCCGAAGTCACGCGGGTGCCGGCTTCTCCCTGAAGCGCCTCCCGGAGATGCTCGACGTCGGTGATCAGCACCTCGCGTCCCTTTTCCCTGGCGAACCCGATGGCGGCTTCGATTTTCGGCCCCATCGAGCCGGGAGGAAACTGACCGTCCTTCAGATGGCGCTCCGCCTCGGAGACGGTGATCCGGTCGAGTTTCCGCTCCGTCGGCTTGCCGAAATCGACGGCGACGCGATCGACGCCAGTGAGCACGATGAAGAGGTCGGCTCGGAGCTCCGAGGCCAGCAGAGCCGAGGCGTGATCCTTGTCGATGACCGCTTCGATTCCGCGCCACTGCCCGTCCCGCCCACGGACCACGGGGATTCCACCACCGCCTGCGACGATGAGGACTTCCGCGGAGTCGAGGAGCTTGCCGATCAACTCGACGTTGAGGATGCGGATCGGGCGGGGGGAAGGGACGACTTTTCGCCATCCCCTGCCGGCGTCTTCGCGGACCGTCCACCCGAAATCGCGAGCGAGGGCCTCGGCGCGGTAGCGGGTGAAAAAAGGGCCGATCGGTTTGCTCGGCCGCTTGAACGCCGGATCGTTCGGGTCGACCTCGATCTCCGTGAGGAGAGTGGCCACCCGCGCTGGAAGCCCGACGGACTCGAGACGATTCCTCATGGCCTGCTGCAGCATGAAGCCCATCGACCCTTCCGTCTGTGCCACCGCGACGTCGAGCGACTGAGGCGGAATCTTGGTCGATGCTTCCTCGGCCTGAATCAGGATGTTCCCGACCTGAGGGCCGTTCCCGTGAACGATCAGGAGACGGAAGCCGTGCCGGACGATCTCGGCGAGCCATCGAGCTGCCTGTCGAGCCCGGGCCACCTGCTCTTCCTGGGTGCCGCGGTCTTCAGGACGGAGAAGGGCATTTCCTCCGAATGCGACGACCGCCACACGTTTCTGTTGCGCTGACATGGTGATTTCCGGCGTCCCGCTCAGCGGGTCACGGACTCTCTGACGAGAGGCATGGTCATGCAGCGAGGCCCGCCGCGCGCGCGAGAAAGCTCGTGCCCCTGAATCTGAATCGCGTATTTCCGGTCGGTCCAGGTCTCGAGCTCGGAGCGCCCGAGCAGAAGGTCATCCTCGTACACGATGTGATACCCATGACGATCGAGCTCCTCGGCCGTCCTCACGTTTCGCTCGTAGAGAAGGATGGTTCCGGGCGCCAGAGCGAACGCATTCGCGCCGTCGGTCCATTGTTCTCTCTGCTGGTCGATGGGATTCTGACCTCCGCACGGGATCGGCTCGAGGGGCATCCCCTTCTTTTGCAATGCTGCGAGCAGAGAGCGAACCGGCTTGAACTCCACGGTCTTCCGCGTGAGGTTCAGCTCGAAGACGTCCGCCTCTTCGTCGCCTCCTTCGAGGATCACCGGAGGATAGGCCAGACATTCGTCGCGACTGATGATCGTGAAGACCGTGTCGAGATGCATATAGGAGCGGCGCTGCGGCATGTCCACGACGATGATCGAACGGACTTCGGAGTTTCCCTCCTTCAGTGCCTCTACCAGTCGCTCCACGCCTGCGCGATTGGTGCGTTCAGTCAGGCCGATGAGGAGGAGATCATTCCTGGCGACGAGAACGTCTCCGCCTTCTATGGTCGGTCGTCGCCGAAGCCCGGCCTTCGTTTTCGGCCAGGGTTTGTCGTGATGATCGAGCCAGAAGAGATCGCGCTCGCGGAAGGCCGGATGAAATCCGAAGACGTAGCGGGAAAGCAGTGACTCGCGACGTCGGGCCTCGGTCGCCATGGCCGCGATCACCACCCCGTCGCCGACCACGATCTGCGGATCGCGCATGAAAAAGAGATTGGGCACCGGGCTCAGCTCGAACTTCGTTCCTGTCGAGCCGGACGAGAACCCTGAGACCAGGATCTGCGCCAGCCTCCCGGCACTGGCTTCCATCAGTCTGGTCGTCAATCGCTTCGGCACGGCTTCCCTGCTGATGAGGTCCGCAAGGATCCGTTCCCGGGAGTCTTCGTTCTCCAGGGTCTCTTCGAGGAGATCCTGGATATCGAACACCTCCTCGGCCACGAAGCGAATGATCTGCTGGAACTTGCGATGCTCTTCCCGCGCGAGCTGTCCGTAGAGGATGTCATCGAACAGTAGGTGCTCCATCATCGACGGCATCATGACGTCGATCTCCTGCCCCGGCAGGTGGATCAGTACGCTCTGCAGGCGCCCGATCTCGCTCGTGACGTCGAGTTTCATTCGCCCGCGGATTCTATCCCAACGATTTTGATCGTCCCGCGACCTCTCGGTAGAACGAATGCAGGCGCTCGGCCGCAGGTCCGTACCGAAATGAAGCGGCCGCTTCGACCGCGTCGCGTGAGGTAATCGCGCGCGCTCTGAAAAAGCTCGCGGCGACTCCCGACAGCGATTCCGGTGTGGACTGACCGCTGACCATGGTTGCGGCGAGTCGGCCGAGAAGAGGGGGAATCCCTTCGATGGGATACGCCGCGACCGGCGTTCCGCAACCCATGGCCTCCAGAACGGCCCGATGCCCCTCATCCGACCCGCGAGCAGTGAAGAGCAACAGATCCGGCGTTCTGAAGTGGGCGGCAAGGGACTCACCTTCGTGGTAACCGGCCCAGATCACCGATTCCGCGACGCCGAGCTCCCGGCTCAGCGCTTCGAGGCTGGGCCGAAGGGGGCCACGCCCGATGATGAGCAGCCGGTTGCCAGGAACCGCGGCGCGCAGAATCGCATGAACGCGGATCGCATCTTCGAAACCGCGACCTTCATCCACCTTACCGATGAACCCGAGGAGCGGAACCTCCGGACCAATGCCATAGTGATCGCGAAGGCCGGTGCCAGGACGGAACTGCGTCTCGTCGACGGGCGGGGGTGTGAACGCGACGAGCCGGCCACGGAGCGTAGGGGCGTTGGTGAACTCGAAGTTGCTCACGCATACTCCATCCGTTCCCGCGAGAAGCCATCGAGTGACCGGGTCCCGCCGCAAGGTGCGCCTCGAATGAAACGTGCGGAGGAGTCGCACCCCGGGCAGGGGGCGGGCAGCAAGACGCGCCAGCCAGTGATCATGAGTCAGGTGAGCATGGACCAGCTGGAATCCCTGGTCCTCGATCAGCTCACGCAGCCTTCGAGCACTCCGACGGATTCCCCATGGGGTCGAATCCCGCTCCACCACGCCATGCGTGAACGGAAGCGACCCGAGCTTGCCCTGAAGGGTCGAGCCTGGGACGAAAGCGTAGTGCGCGTCGACCCCCGCGGCGCGAAGCGCCTCGACTTCAGAGAATGCCGGCGCTGCCGCACCCGTCCAACGATCGAAGGATACGACATGGAGAAGCTTCACGGCAGCTGCCCGCTGCATGATAAAATCATATATATTCTCATATGTTAATCAGGCAATGATTAATATTGCTCTTTATAGCACATAAATCTGGGCAACTGCGTGAAAACGGACATGATAGACTACGTCCTGCCATGGCCGTCGATCCCGAATTGCTCGACATCCTCGCCTGCCCTCTCTGCAAGGAAGAGGTCCGTCTGGTGACGCTTTCTGATCCCCGCCGCACCGAGCTGCGGGACCGTTACCGCGACAAATTCCGAGGGGAGGAGCCGATCGTGGTCGAAGGTCTCCGCTGCGTGCGATGTGCCCGCGTCTATCCGATCGTCAGCGACATCCCCGTCATGCTGGTCGAAGAAGCCGTGGTCGAGCCCTGACGACTCGGGCACCGGATCCGTAAAAGGCAGCGAGCGGTTCGAGTTTTCCAGGAGCCCGCGCCCGGTTTGAGTCATGTCTGCCGATGAAACACCTGCTTCTCCGTCACTCCGCGTGCGGCTGCAAGGAGCCCTGGGACGGGAGCTCCCCGCCGAAAGCCGCCCTCTTCGCATCGCGATCCTCGCTTATCTCGGGCATCTGATCTGCGAGGGATGGATCGGCAGCTCCCAGTTCTTCCTGGGCGTGGCGATCATCGCGGCCGGTGTCGCAGTCTGGAAAGGAGAGCTGAGAGTTCCCTTTCATCCGCTTTACCTTCCGCTCGCCCTCTTCGTGGCTGCTTCGTTCCTGTCGGCACTCGCGTCGTTCCGTCCCCTGTACTCGCTGTGGGATGCGCGCGAATGGTTCGCCTTCCTCACGCTTCCGCTCGCTCTTTCTCTCTATGCGCGCTCTCCGGGAGTTACTCGCCTCGCGACCTCCGCCTTCATCGTACTGGCGCTCATGCAATCGCTCGTCGCCATGATCCAGTACTTCCTTCTGGGCCATGACGCGCTGGAGCAACGCATCACGGGGACCACCTCTCACGTGATGACTTTCTCCGGAATCGTTCTCCCTCTTTCGCTGATCTTTGTCAGCTTCACGATCTCCCGCCCCCGCCGGCTGTTTGCGATCGGAGCGGCCGCGACCATGCTGGCCCTGGCGCTGTCGTTCACCCGCGGTGCCTGGATCGGCTGGTTCGCCGGGCTCGCGTTTCTGGTTCTGCTCCGGCGCCCGCGAATCACGTTCTTGCTGATCCCGCTGTTGCTCTGGGCCCTGATTCTCAGCCCGCTCCCCCTCTTTGCGCGCCTGGTCTCCAGCTTCGATTTCAAGCAGACCTCGGTCCTCGACCGGATCCGGATGATCGAGGCGGGACGGGAAATGATCCGGGACCACCCTCTTCTGGGAGTGGGACCCGGCAATGTGAAAGAGGTCTATCCGCTGTACCGGCGGCCCGATGCTCCCCGATTCCGGATTCCCCACCTCCACAACAATCTGGTGCAACTCTGGGCGGAGCGCGGGTTGCTGGCTCTCGGAAGCTATCTCGCTCTGCTGACAGTGTTTCTCCGTTCGGCCTGGCTGCGGCGACGGGAGGGGGGCTCAGCCCGGATCTGGGCCGAGGGAGGGATCGCGGCGACGATCGGGCTCTTCGTGGCGGGGCTTTTCGAGTTCAATTTCGGGGACACCGAGGTGCTGCTCACGAGGCTCGATCTATGGGCGCTGGCGCTGAGCGCCGGGAGTCCTGAAAAAGGGCCCGCGGTCGCGGGAATTGGCGCGGTTCCGCCCCCCGCGAATCGTTCAGCCGTCGAGGCTGTTCCCGTCTGAAACGTCCGCTCGAGCGGTCGTAACCTTTCGTTAATGAGCCCGTCGAACAGAGCAGAGCCGGAGATGAAACACCTGAGCGATCAGGAGTTGATGAGAATCGTTCAGGATGGCAACCTCACTCCGGCCGGTGAGATTTTCGATCGTTACAGCGCGAGGATCTACAACTTCGCCTATCGCTTTCTCAAGAGCGGGGAGGCGGCTGAAGACGCGACTCAGGAAGTGTTCGTCAAAATGATTCGCTACGCCAAGCAGTTCCACGGAGACGCCAAGCTGTCGACGTGGCTTTTTTCGATCACGGCGAATCACTGCCGTGACCAGCTGCGAAAGGCGGACAACCGGACGAAGGAGTCGGAAGAGACTTTGTTGACCCTGCCCGCGACGGGAGATGCGCCCGACCGCGCCATGGAGAAAAAACAGAATCAGATCCGGGTGCAGAAAGCTCTGGAGCTGCTGACACCCGAGCAGCGGGAGGCGATCATCCTCTCGCGCTACCAGGGACTTTCCTATGCGGAGATCGCGCAGATCGCCGGCTGCTCCGAGGGAGCGGTGAAAACGAGGGTGTTTCGCGCGATGGAGACGCTGAAGAAAGCGCTGGCCGGAGATGCTGGAGGCGAACGATGTCTGACTGCAATGTGATCCAGGAGCGCATGCCGCAGCTTCTGATCGAAGCGTTGAACGGAAGCGACCGCGAGGACTCGCATCAGCATATCGAGCTATGCGCGATCTGCCGCGAGGAGTGGCTGGAACTGCGCGCGGCATGGGCCGAGCTGGGAGAGCTTCCGGAGGTTCCGGTTCCTCCGATGATGCGCTCGCGTTTTCTCGAAAGAATCGGGCAGACTCCCTCCCGGGTCATCCCGTTCCGCCGGCCCGAATGGCCGCGGTGGGCGGCTCAGGCGGCTGCGGTGGCGCTGCTCGTGGGCGGGTCGTTCTGGACCGGCCGCACGCTGGCCCCCGCCACGATCACGCCCTCGGCAGGAGTGGCGCAGGCCACGGAGGCGCCGTACAGAATCACCGGCTCGAGGGTGATTCCAGCCTCTTCACTCTCCCGGGAGATCGAAGGAACACCGCGCATCGATAACGTTCGCTACGTCCCCGACGGGAACGGCGGGATCCGCCTCGCGTTCAATCTGACGTCGGAAGTGACCGTCACCGGAAACGCGGGAGATGAGAGCCTGGCCACGTTGATGGCGTATGTGCTGGAGAGCCGTGAGAATCCGGACCAGTCGCGCTCGGCCACCATTCAGTACATCCGCGACAACTGGTCCGGAGGCGGAAAGGCCAGCCCCGAGATCGCCCGGGCTCTGGCTACCGTCCTTCGCAGCGATTCCAACGAAGGCGTGAGGCTCAAAGCGCTCGACGCGCTGAGGTCTCTGCCTCATCAGGCGACTCCCGACGCGCAGACTGCGCTGATCGAAGCGCTCAAGAATGACCCCAACCCCGCCGTCCGGCTGAAGGCCGTCGAAGCTCTCGCGGAAATGGCCACGGCCGGCACGCCGCTCGATCCCAGCATGGTCGACACTCTTCGTGAGAAGGCGGATCAGGGAGACGAGAACCTCTACGTCCGCGTCAAGGCCGCCGAGGCTCTCAGTCAGATCGATCTGTGATCGGAACTCGATGATCGGCAGAAGACTCTGGATCGCCACACTGCTTCTCGCCGCGGCTCTGCCGGCGAGCGCAGCGCGCGTGAGCACGGAGAAGCTCCGGAACGCGGTCTCGCTCGATCCCGCGGGCTCTCTTCTGATCGACAACCCGATCGGGCCCGTCGTCGTCATCGGTACGAATCGGGGCGGGCTTCGCTGGGAAGCGGTCAAGACGGTCCGCGGAGTCGATGACGACGCAGTGGATGAGGGACGCGCCAGCACTGCCCTCGCCGTCGCGGGCAACGAACAGACGCGCGCCCTCCGGACCATTGTTCCCTACCCTCTCCGAAACGGAAGATGGGAGAGCCAGGTCGCCTATACCGTCGAGGTGCCGCGATCGGTCTCGCTCACTGTCGTCTCCATCAGCGGCATCGTGCGCGTCTCCAACATCGCGGGCAACCTGATCGTGAAAAGTGTCAACGGACGGATCGAGATCGAGAAGACCGAGGGGACAGTCAACATCGAAACGGTCAACGGAGACATCATCTACAAGCAGGCACCGGCGGCTGAGACGCGGCTTTCCTCGCTGAACGGGACCATCGAGGTCCATACCCCGCGTGGCGCTGCCTTCAACTGGACCGCCACCACGATTCGCGGCGCTGTTTACAGCACTGCCTCGGTGCCGGGATTTTTCAACAACACCCAGAGCGCCAAGATCTTCTCGGCGGCCATCGGCGGAGGAGACGGATCTCCCCAGCTTCATACGGACGCGATGATGGGTGAGATCTACTACGTCCCGGAAGGGTCTCAGATGGCCGGAGCCCGTCCGATCTTCTCCAGAGACACGGCCACCGCGATGCCCGCCGCCGTCGCCCGGCCGCAGCCCATTCGCCCCGAGATCCGCGCCATGTTTCAACAGGTTCTCGCGACTCTGCTGGTTCAGCCACCGAGCTCGCGCTCGTTTTACGCGCAGCAGAACAGGATCGCCGGCGACTTCGACATGGATGCTCCCATCGGGAGCATCTTCGTCGGGCAGATCGATGGAAATGCCCGCATCGAGACGAAGGCCGGCGAGATCGTCCTTGGCCGCGTCGCGGGCCGCGGCAACGTCCAGTCGATGGGCGGATCCCTCCATCTCGGTGAAGTGACCGGCCCTCTCACCGCGCGCACCTCGGTCGGCGACATCACCGCGCGCTCTCTTCTCAAGGGAGGTACCGCCACTACGGACGGAGGAAACATCAACATCGTTTTCTCCGGCGGCGATCTGAAGCTTCGATCCGGCGGAGGAGACGTCCTGGTCCGCCAGGTCCATGGGGCGGTCGACATCGATACCAGGTCGGGCGACGTCTTCGTGAATATCGATCCGGCCCTCACCAACGCAAGAATCACCGCGAAGTCCGGCTCCGGCAACGTGGTCCTCAACCTCCCTCCCGGATTCGCGGCTGACGTCGATGCGACGGTCATCGCCGACCGCCAGCTCGCCGCGTCGATTACCTCGGAGATCCCCGGCCTCACGATCATCCGGGAGACCATCGGTGACCGGATCCGCATTCGCGCCAGGGGCAAGTTGAACGGTGGAGGCCCGAGGGTCGTTCTCAACGCCGACTCCGGCAGCATCCAGATTCAGAGCCGCCCCATCCCCAGGATCACGCCCGTCGCCGCGCGCCGCTGACGGGGACGCCGGAGCACGGTTGACTTTTGGTCCTGGATGGCTTGGACTGGTCGCCATTTTTGCCGAAAGGATTCAAGTGATGATCCGAACGATTCCCGCACTGCTGGTCGCGATGATCCTGACCCTGGCCTGTTCTGACCCCGCGCCGACCGCGGACGCGACCGCGACCCATTCCGAAACCGCGACCGCTGCCGCCGCCCCCGAGCCGGCGATCGAGACCGCAACCACCGAGGAGGAGAGGCCGATGTCCGAGTACCAGAACAAGATCGCCACTGTCCAGACGAGCATGGGCTCGTTCACGGTCCGCTTCTTCCCGGACAAGGCGCCGAATCACGTCCGCAACTTCATCGATCTCGCGGAGTCTGGCTTCTATGAAGGGATCCGATTTCACCGCGTCGTCCCCGGCTTCGTGATTCAGGGAGGCGACCCGAACACCAAAGGAACCAACCGGTCGACCTGGGGAACCGGCGGATCGGGAAAGAACCTCAAGGCTGAGTTCAACGACATTCCGCATCGCCGCGGCGTGCTTTCCATGGCGCGCTCGGGTCATCCGGACAGCGCTTCGTCCCAGTTCTTCGTCGTGGTGAAGGACTCGAACTTTCTCGACAACCAGTACACCGTCTTCGGTGAGGTCACGGAAGGGATGAACGTGGTCGATGAAATCGTCGCCGCGGCGAAAGGGAAGGAAAATCCGGATGATCCGGTCACGATTCAGAAAGTGACGGTCAGCGAAGGTACAGCCAGTTAGCGGAAGCGCCTGCTGGCGCCAAATCCGCATTTTTCAAGGCAGACCCATGACCGGGATGCCGCCAGAGCTGGAGCACTATCTGCGCGAGAGCCTCGGCGAGCGGCTCGAGATCGAACCGCTCGCCGGCGACGCCTCGACACGGGCCTACTACCGCATCCGCACTTCATCCGGCGATCGCTTCATGGTCGCCTATTATCCCGACTCCGAGAGGGAAGCCCTGGGAAGGTTCGTCCAGGCCTGGGAAGCGATTTCTCATCATGCGCCGGTCCCGCGGATCGTTCACCACGGAGCCTGCGCGATCGTTCAGCAGGACGTGGGCGACGTCACGCTTTTCGAGCTGCTGGAGACCGATCCTCAGCGCGCGCTCAAACTGTACCGGCGAGCGATCGATCTGGTCGCGGCTTTCCAGAAATCGCCCGCCGCCGCGTCGCGGATCAACCCCCCCTTCACGACGAACCAGTTTTTCACCGAGCTCGCGATGACACGAGAGTTCTGGGTGGAGCGGATGTGCGGGGAGTCCGACCCCGCGATTCTGGAAAAGCTCGACCCGCTTTTTCTGACTCTGGCTGAAGCGGTTGCGTCCCACCCTTATGTTCTCTGTCATCGCGATTTTCATGGGCAGAATTTGCATGTTATTAAGGATGATATTTATCTGATCGACTATCAGGACCTGCGGATGGGGCCCGACACCTACGACCTCGCCTCGCTGCTGCGCGACCGCGGCGTCGCCAGGGCTCTCGGCGAAGATGCCGAGCGCGATCTCATCGAGTATTATCGCGGCCGCGCGAAACGCGGCGAGGGCACAGTGGAGCGTTATTACGAGACCCTGCTCCAGAGATCGATCAAGATCGTCGGCACCTTCGCAAAGCAGTCGATCACGCGCGGACGACACCACTACCTGGCCTATATTCCACCGACGCTGGAGAGCATCAGGCTCTGCATCGGCCAGTTGCCGCGATACCGGGAACTGCTCGATCTGTTCCCGACCGAGCCGTCGCTCGAGGCACGCGCGGCCGTACAGAAGGAAGGAGCTTCAGCTTGAGCCACAAGATCACCCTCATCCCCGGAGATGGGATCGGCCCCGAGGTCACCGGCGCCGTCGTCGCGATTCTCGAAACGACGGGCGTTGAGATCGAATGGGAGAAATACGTCGTTGGAGCGGAAGCGCTGGCCTCGAAGGGTGACCCACTGCCGCAGGAAGTTCTCGATTCGATCCTCCGCAACAAAGTCGGCCTGAAGGGTCCCGTGACCACGCCGGTCGGCACCGGCTTCACGTCCATCAATGTCCGGCTCCGTAAGACCCTGGACCTCTACGCGAACCTAAGGCCGGTCCGCAGCATGCCGAACGTGGAAACCCCGTTCAAGAACGTCGACATCATCGTCGTCCGCGAGAACACCGAAGGTCTCTACAGCGGGATCGAGCACGAGGTAGTCCCGGGCGTGATGGAGTCGCTGAAGATCATCACGGACAAGGCGTCCCGCAGAATCGCCCGCTACTCATTCGAGTACGCGCGTGCCAATGGACGGAAGAAAGTGACCTCGGTGCACAAGGCGAACATCATGAAGATGACCGACGGGCTCTTCCTTCGATGCTTTCGCGAAGTCTCGAAGGAGTACCCGGAGATCGAGGCCGACGACAAAATCGTCGACAACCTCTGCATGCAGCTGGTCATCAGGCCGCAGCAGTTCGACGTTCTATGCCTGGAGAACCTCTACGGCGACATCGTCTCCGATCTCTGTGCAGGCCTGGTCGGGGGGCTGGGTGTGGTCGCGGGGGCGAATATCGGCGAAAACGGAGCCGTATTCGAAGCCGTGCACGGGTCGGCTCCCGATATTGCCGGCCAGAACAAGGCGAACCCGATCGCGCTTCTCCAGTCGTCGATCCTGATGATGGAATACCTCGGGGAGCGGCAGGCAGCCAGCCGGATGCGGAACGCGCTGATGCGGGTGCTCGAAGAGGGATCGGTACGGACCCGCGATCTGGGAGGCTCGGCCACGACGACCGCCTTCACCGAGGCGATCATCCGCGAGATGGAACGGAGTGTCTGAGAGCGACCCGACTCCGGCACTTCTTCGAGGCGCTCGACTGTTCAACGATCGGCACTGGTGGCACGCTCATGAAGCATGGGAGGAGCTCTGGCTCGAAGCGGAGGGAGATCTCCGGACGGCGACCCAGGGGCTGATTCAACTGGCCGCGGCCGCGTATCACCTGGAGCGCTCGAACATTGGTGGAGCAACCCGCCTTCTTTCGACGGCCATCGAGCGCCTGGAGCGGACGTCCAGCGCTCTTCCATTCTCCGTGAACGGGCCACTGGGATCTGCGCGCCAGGCGCTGGAGCGTCTTCGCCGAGGAGAACTAGTCCACCACGAAGAAATCAGCGCGATCGATCTCTCCTTTTTTCGATGAAGGACACGACGTCGATTTTCCCCGCGCCGCGAACGACGATGTGGAGCATTCCTGCCTAGGCTTTCGGATGAGGAATGTCAAGCCGTGCGGATGTGATCGCCGTCTCTTCAAACATGATCGCGGAGGAAGTACAATGCGCATCCTCCCCGAGTCGACCCCCCCGCGCGCGATCCGCGGACAGCTGGAGAGCGAAATGCAGGAAATCGATCACAGAGACCGAGACCTCCTCAACGCGCTTCAATCTGATCTCCCCCTGGTGTCCACTCCCTTCGCCGTCGTCGGTCAGCTGATCGACATGTCCGAAAAAGAAGTTCTCAAACGGACCGACCGGCTCAAGAAGGAAGGGCTCGTCAAGCAGATCAGCGGCGTGTTCGATCCTCGGGCATTCGGCTACCGCTCCAGTCTGGTTGCTGCGCGAGTCGACCCCGAGCGGATCGACGGTGCGGCCGGCATCATCAGCGGACATCCCGGGGTTTATCAGAACTACCGACGCAATCACGATTTCAACCTCTGGTTCACGATCGCGATCCCGCCAGGATCGAGACTGGGCCTCGAGAAAACGGTTCAGATTCTCGGCGATGAAGCCGAATGTCAGGCCGTGCGCCTCCTTCCAGCCCTCCGCTCCTTCAAGCACGTCGCCTCTGAAGGCTCGGACTCCCATGAAGAAGGGAACGGGTCGCCGGCCGATGCTCTCTCCACCAGGGAAATCGAGTTCGTCCGGCTGCTGCAGAAGGACCTCCCCCTCCATCCCAGGCCATTCGAAGCGCTCGCAAAGACCACATCGCTCTCCGGTGAAGAATTGCTGGAAGCGGCTCGCGGCTTCGCGGCTCGCCAGCAGATGCGCCGCTACGGCGCGCTCGTCCAGGCTCGCCGGTCATCGTTTTCCGCAAGCGTGATGGGTGTATGGAATGTGAATCCGGCCGACGTCGACCGGGTCGCTCAACGGATGGCCGAGCACAAGGCGGTCTCCCAGTGCTACCTGCGCCCCACCTATGATGACTGGCCATTCAACGTCTTCACCGTCGTTCATGGACGCTCCGTGGACGAATGCGAGGCGATCCTCGCGGAGCTCTCAGACGAGAGCGGCATCGTGGAGATGCGCGCCCTTTTCCCGGTGAAGGAGTACAAACGAACGCGCCTGTCCTTTTTTTCGGCGGAGACGGAAGCCTGGGAGGCGTCCCGCTCCGGCTCGCAGGCGAGCGCGGTCTCCTGACGCTCGAGACCGATGAGCGACGCTTACCGGCCGATTCCGTACGAACGGCCGCGCCTTCCCGAGTCCGAGATGATTCGCGCCGCGCGCGAGTTTCGCGATCTCGCCCTCCAGCGACGCTCCATCCGATTTTTCTCCCCCGATCCGATTCCCGAGGAAGTCATCCGCCTCGCGCTCGAAGCGGCGAACAGCGCCCCCTCAGGGGCAAACATGCAACCCTGGACATTCGTCGTCGTTACCGATCCTGCTCTCAAGAAGAGGATTCGGGAGGCTGCTGAGAGTGAGGAGCGTCAGAATTACGAATCACGCATGCCTCCGCCATGGCTTCAGGCTCTGGAACCGCTCGGCACCGATTGGCAGAAAGAGTTTCTGGAGACCGCGCCCGCTCTGATCGTCGTCTTCCGCGTCGACGCCCGCGAGGAGGAAGGGGGGCGAGTCCTCCACTACTATGTCTCGGAGTCAGTGGGGATCGCCTGCGGCTTCCTTCTTGCCGCTCTCAACGCCGCCGGCGTCTCGGCCCTCACCCATACCCCGAGTCCCATGGGCTTTCTCCGCGAGATCCTCGGGCGTCCAGCCGTTGAGAAACCGTATCTGCTCATTCCCGTGGGCTTTCCCGCGGCGAACTGCACGGTCCCCTCGATCCGGAAGAAAGGGCTCGCCGAGGTCCTGATCGTCCGCTGATTGGACGTCAAGAAATTTTGACACCGCCTACCGGCCCCCTCGCCTCGAAGAATCATTCCATCAACAATTTGGCTCTCGCGGCTCCCCCGGCGGGGGCAATGCAAGAGGGGGCGTGCGTGGACGAGCCCGACGCCTTCATCATCGAGTCCGAGCGAACGGAAAGGGCACCGGGGTGGCGTCCGACCGGCTGGGAGGAAGTAGTGTTCACCATCGGGGAAGCTCCCGTTCACGAAGAGCTTCGCGCGGGCGGTCCCTCCGCGGGCTCGAATGAGGCTGACCTCGATCCCGAAGCGGCGTCCCCGCCGTGATCACCTGAACTTTGTGGCGCTGGTTTTCTGGTCACCAAGTACACGGCGCGTGAGCCCTCACCGCCATCGCGACCGGCCGGAGGCCGGCGGTACATTGGCCGCCCGGCAGCGTGCGTCAGCATGGCGCCGGACGGAGGCACTACTCCTCGGATTTCTCGACCGCTGCCATGGCGCCCTGGAAACCGATCTTCGAATGCGTCCCATCGCAGTACGGCTTGGTCGTCGAGCCGCCGCAGCGACACAGCGCGGCTTTGACCGGCTTGCTCTCGTTTCCGTTTTCGTCCACCAGGACGAAGTCGTCTTCCACGACAAAGGGACCGTTGGGTCGAACCTTGATTCGGGTCGTCATCATTCCTCCGAAGCCGGTTTGCGGGCTCGATCCGAACCTGCGAGATCCACGCCGAAGGGGCGCGGCTCGGTTCCGAAGAAAAGGCCACGCTCCGATCAGAAAATCGGATTATCGGCGGTGTGACGGAAATCCCAGTTGAAGGTGTATCCGGGAAACTCGATCGGCACGGTATAGGTGACCTCGACGTCGATTTCGTTCGCCCGCCGCCTGATCTTGATGTTTTCCTTCGTCACCGGAAGCTCGAGCTCCTTGGCGCGGTCCAGGATCTCCTTCGTGATCATCGGATCCTTCATCCGCCCGGCCGACCGGGCCGAGTCCGTGATCGTCTGCCGGAGCTCGGCAGCTTTGACTTTGACGGGTATGAGCTTGTAGGCGACGAAACCGCCCGCCAAGAGAACGATAAGCCCGAAGATACAGCCGAGCTGCCCCTCACCACGTTGACCCCGATGACGCATGGATCACCCCCCTCTTCCGCCTTGAGGGTAGAAAAGTGCCCAGTCGAAGTCAATGATTCATCGGACCGGCCGGAGAATCCGGTTCCATCGCGGTCCCCCTGAACGGCCCGGCGACGACTCCGAGGACTGGGCACTGGCACTGGAAGCTCCCACGCCTCCAGCAGACCAGAAGATCATGCGCGCTCGACCCACCACATTCTCTTGGGGGAGCCCACCCCAGACGCGGCTGTCGATCGAGTCGCTGCGGAGATCGCCCAGCACGAAAAAATGTCCTGCGGGAACGATCTCCGCCAGGGTTTCAGCGGTCGGCCCGTCCTCCAGGTACGGTTCCTCGAGAACGCGTCCCTCGATGCGAACCCGTCCATCACGAATCTCCAGGTGCTCACCTTCGAGCGCAATCACGCGCTTCACGAAGAATCCCGTACCGACTCCCGGATTTCTGAATACGACCACGTCGCCGCGCTGGATCTCCCGCCCCCAGGCGGCCGGCGTCACCAGAATGTGGTCCCCCCGTTCCAGAGTGGGCCGCATGGAGTCCGACGGAATGGAGTAGGCCTGCAGAATGGTGACGCGCACGATGATCGCCGCCAGGAGCCCGAGGAAAAGGGGCTGCAGGATGATTCGGGCCATGGCGCGGAGAGAAGTCATCTTACGTTTGTTACGGATCAGAACTCCTCATCGTATCGGGAGAATCCCGAGATAGTTTTCCTTCGAGTTTCCCACCGCGTAACGACGGGCAAGAACGTCGTGGACGAAATCGGTGGCCTTCCGGCAGGCCTCCTTCAACTCCAGTCCCAGCGCAAGGCCCGCGGCCACAGCCGAAGCGAGAGCACAACCGGTACCATGCCCCTCGGCCTGCTGGAGCCGGGGATGGCGGAATCGGGTCACTTCGCCGGGCTCGATGAGCATGTCGACGACCTCCTCCCCGGCGAGGTGTCCCCCCTTGAGCAGAACCGCGCGGGCATTCATCGACGAGAATGCCTCGGCGGCCTGATCCACTCCCTCCAGTCCCTCGATCCGCCGCCCGATCAGCGCTTCGGCTTCGGGCCAGTTTGGAGTCACCACCGTCGCGAGGGGGACGAGCCGGGAGCGCAGCGCCGCAATCGCATCGTCCTCCAGGAGTTTCGCGCCGCTCGAAGCGATCATCACCGGATCGAGAACGATATGCTTCGGCTTCCACTCGCGGAGCTTTTTCTCGACGAGGATGACGGCTTTCTCCGTTCCGAGCATCCCGATCTTCACGACTGAGGGGCGTAGATCCCTCATCACCGCATCGACCTGGGCTTCGATGATCGAATCAGGGAGAGCGAAGACAGCCGTGACCTCACGGCTGTTCTGCGCGGTGATCGCGGTGATCGCGCTGGCGCCGTGGACCGCGAACCATGCGATGGTTTTCAGGTCGGCCTGAATCCCCGCTCCACCGCCGGAATCGCTACCCGCGATCGTCAGAACCGAGGGTCTTTTCTGCATGAATGGGCGTTTCCCGCGTTGGAAGGGAGGCAGCGGTGGGCTCGGCGACTTCGGTGGTAACCCTGTAGACCGGCATTTTCTGCTTGAGCCCCTTGAGAGGAAACTCTCCCAGAGCCTCGGTTTCGAAGAGCTGGTCCAGACGGTCGAAGGTATTCTGCGAAATCACGACGTCGCCTGCTTTCGCCACCCCGCTCTCGAGCCGCGACGCGATGTTCACCGAAGTCCCGAGAACGGTGTAGTCGACGCGTTTCTCGGTCCCGACGTTACCGACTACCGCGGGTCCGGAATTGATTCCGACGCGGATATTCACATGGGGCAGTCCCTCGGCACTGCGCTCGCGATTCCACTCGTCCACGAGCCGTTGCATCATGATTCCGGCGCGGACCGCCCGGATGGCATGGTTCTCCTGCGCGAGAGGAGCACCAAAAAAAGCCATCACGGCATCGCCGATGAACTTGTCGAGCGTCCCGCCGTTGGCAAAGATCGCCTCGACCGCGCAGCTGAAGAAATTCGCGAGGAAGTCAGAGACCTCTTCCGGCTTCTTCGTTTCCGTAATGGTGGTGAACCCACAGATGTCGGCGAAGAGAATCGAGACGTCCGCGTTCTTGACCTCCTCTTCATCTCCGGTATCGGCACGGCGCACGATTTCCTCGACCACCGAGGGAGAGTGGTATCGCTCCAGTTTCCCTCGGATCTTGCGCTCTTCCTCGATCTTCTCGGAAAGCTGAGCACGCTCGATCGCGACCGCCGCGAAGTTCGCGAGCGCCGTCACCATGTCCAGGTCTTCCTCGGTGAAGCGCCCGATGTGGATCGGAGAGTCGACCTGGACCGCTCCGATGACGCGACCGCGATTCCAGAGCGGCACGCACATCGCCGAGCGGATTCCGTGGATCGCGATCGACTTGCCGCCCAGGAGCCTCGCATCTTCCAGGGCATTCGAGGTCAGAAGCGAAACCTGCTGCTCCGCCACCATCGTCAGAATCGTCCTGGAGATTGGGATGTCCTGCTCCGCGCTTTCGTCCCGGAACTTGGTGAGGCGGGGTACAGGATTGCCTTTTTCATCGAAGAGAATGAGCAGGCCGCGCTCGACGGGAAGATATCGGAAGATCATGTCCATCACGGTGTGAAGGACATCGTTGAGCTCTTCGGACTCGAGGAGGACTTTGGCAGCCTGGACCAGAACCGCGAAAATCTTCTCGCGGGTGTGCCCCGCGGCGGGCGGCAACGTCTCCGGGCCTTGCACTCCGGGCGCCGGCGCCGCGACGGCGTCGAGCCCGAATTCCGAGTTGAAGTCGGAAATCCGGCGGATGACGGTTCCGGAGAGGTTCTCGAATGGTGAGTCATCCGAGAAATCGGCCGAGGGAAGCGCTCGCACCTCGAGTTGAACCGATCCGATGAGAATCCTGTCGCCCGGATGCACGGCGCTCTGACCGACCGCGTTGCCATTGAGCTTGACCCCATTGGTCGAGTTCAGATCGATGACCCACCACTCCTCGCCGCGTCTCTCCAGCCGGGCATGACGGCGGGAGACCGAGGGGTGGTTCAGAACCAGCTCGTTACCTTCGATGCGGCCAATCGAGGCCATCTCCTCCCGCAGATCGAATTGCTGCGGGGCGCCCGAATCGACGTAGTGGAGCTGGAGATTTTCCATGAGAACCGGATTCGATTATATCGAGAAGACGTAAGGGGAGCGGCCGGACGGCCGTTTGACCGTGGAAGCCCTCGGAGGCCGAGTTTTTTCGTCGCCAGCCCGGGGGTCGGGTTCATGAATGGCAGCGGAACGGTGACGGCTCCAGGATCGATCTTTCACCCTTGGTGAGGCCCTCCGCGGGCGGCGGCCTCGAAAGGTTATAATCGACGGCTGACGCTCCGGTCGTCATTCACTCCGCAATGAGCCCCATCGACTCGAAGCCCGCCTCAGGCTCGCCTGGCCGATCCGTCGTCTACGACGTCGTCCTCAAAAGCGACGTCGGTAAAGTACGCACCGAGAATCAGGACTTCGGGCTCACCACGACCCCCGAGGAGCTCGATCCCTCTCGCGGTATTCTGATGATCGTGGCCGATGGAATGGGTGGTCATCGCGGAGGGGCGACGGCCTCACGGCTCGCAGCGACCACGATCCGCACGGTCTTTCTGGAACGGGGTACGGCCGGCGACGCGACCCAGGCTCTGGTCGAAGCCGTCCAGGAAGCCAACGCGCGCGTTTTCGGAGAATCACAAAGCAATACCCAGCTTCGGGGCATGGGGACGACGGCCACGAGCCTGCTCGTTCATGGCGACAAGGCCACCTGGGCTCACGTGGGCGATTCGCGCCTCTATCGCATGCGCGACGGCGCGCTCGAACAATTGACGGACGATCATTCTCTCGTGGCGACCATGGTCCGCGAAGGTCTGCTCACGAACGAAGAGGCCGCGGTCCATCCGAGGCGTAATGTCCTCCAGCGTTCCCTCGGAGTCGCCGCCGACATCGACATCGACCGGAAGGACGGAATCGATGTGCTGCCCGGCGACACGTTTCTCCTCAGCTCGGACGGACTCCACGGTTTCGTCGCCGCCGATGCAATCCGTGAAGCTCTTTCTCTCCCGGTCCGCCAGGCTGCCGATCGATGCATCGAGCTGGCTCATGCCGCAGGCGCCCCCGATAACGTGACCGTCGTCATCTGCCGCGCGGCAGGCGGGCGTCCCGGCGACCACCCCGGCTCCTGAGCGATGCCTTCCCGGCCGTGCGAGACTTTCGCACCTGTCCATCGCACGGGAGGGGCCAGGCGTGGACAGCTCTCGGAATGCGAGATCGCTGACGAGAGATCCGGCTTCCTTCGCGCGGTTCTTTCGCCCGAATCTTCCCACGGCGCCCTCACGCCGCCGGTCAAGAGAGGCTCATGGCCGTGGATGAGCATGCGAGTTGGGAACGCCTGCCTCCTGGTCGCCGCATCGGTGATCCTGCTCGCCGGCGGCTGCCGGGAGAAGGAGGAGCTTCTCCTCGATGATCATCAGCGGATGGCCTACGCGACGCGACCCGCTGTCGTGCGCGTCAAGGCCTACGCGACGGCGAACTTCGTCCCGTCCGCGCCGGTCATGCGAAGAATCAACCAGGATCTGGTCCGTCGCGGACTCGCAGATGCCGACCGCGCTGCCAACGGCACGCCGGGCGTTGAAACGGGAGCCGGAGGATCGGGAAGCGGTTTCATCGTTCATCGGGAAGGCTTCATCCTGACCAGTGGTCACGTCGTCGGCCTCATACGCGACCCGAGCGCAGTCCAGCAGGAACTGCGGAGAAACGGCGCCATCGCGGCCCTCATGGCCCGCTACCCTCTCGACACCCTGCGAACACTGCACCGCAACGGTGCCTTGATCGAGCACATCGAATCGCTGACTCGCACGGGCTCCCTCCGGGATATCCGAACCTTTCGTGAAGTCGAGCTTTCGAACGGTCAGTCCGCGCCGTTCGCAATCCTCGAGTTTTCGCCCTCCCTCGCCGAGCGCGGTGACGATGTCGCTCTGATTCGAATCGAGCGAAGCTCCTTGCCGACGGTTCGTCTCGGCGACTCCCGGACCGTCCATGTCCAGGATCCCATTTGGGTCATTGGATATCCCTCCGTTGCCTCCAGCTCTGACGAAACGGTCGGAGGATGGCTCTCCCAGGACAGCGATATCGAGACCACGGTGAGCGGTGGAAGCATCACAGCCATCAAGCAGAATGTAGCCAACGTTCCGGTCTTCCAGACCGACGTCCCCTTCTACCCGGGCAACTCCGGGGGCCCGGCCGTGAACCGACGGGGAGAGGTGATCGGCCTGGCGACCTGGGGACATGCGACTGCGGACTCGATCAAGTTTCTGGTACCGGTCCATGTGGCACGGCCATGGCTCGAGAAAAGAGAGCTGATTCGCGAAGCGGAGAGCACGTTCACGCTCGCCTTCCGCCGCGCGCTCGAAGCGACGGCAGCCGGGCGATGGCGGACAGCTCGCGCGGAGCTTCGACGGGCCGAAGCTTCGTTCCCCGGAAATCCCGACGTGGCGCGGGTGAGCGCGGACGTGGACGCCGCGATCCGGCGGTCTTCGGGAGGCCAGAGTCTTCTCCTCATCCTCATCGGCGCTGGCGTGCTGGCCCTGCTGATCGGGCTGACCCTCAGGGGGAGGCGAGAGCGTGAGCAGACGCTGCTGCCCGACTCGATTTTTCACGCCCGATCTTCCGGAGCTTCAGGAGGTCCGTTTACCGGCACGGAACGCCCCGAGGGACTGATTGGAACTCTGACCGTTCTCAACGGAAACCGGGCCGGCCAACGACTGGGCCTCGGCGGATCAGGAATTAAAATCGGGAGGGAGAGCGCCCTCTGCGAGATCGTGTTCGAAGACCCCAAGGTATCCCGCCTCCATGCCGAGATCCTGCAGATCGATGGGAGAGTATTATTGATCGACAAAAGCTCCTCGAACGGCACCTGGGTGAACCACGAACGGATCGATCGCCGGCTCCTTTCTCACGGCGACATCATCTACTTCGGAGGTCGGAATGCCGTCGCGGTCGCATTCCATGAGTAAGACGTCGGAAAAGAAGTGTCCCCGCGGACATCTGATCTCGGCAAGCTGGGATCTCTGTCCGTACTGCCCGCCGGAAAAACCGGGGGGGGGTGAAATCTCGATCGTGCGTCCGCGCTCGACGCTCTCGCCCGCGTCCCCCGAAGCCAGGGGAACGGCCGCCGAGGTGAAGCCGGTTCCACGCCGCCGAACGTCGCCCCAGAATGAGCCCGCTCCCTCCTCCAGGACGATCGTCAAGCCAATCGCGGGAATCGGAACCATCCAGCCTCGTCATGTCGTCGGCTGGCTGGTGGGACTGACCGGAGCCGTGCGGGGCGAGAGCTATCCGGTCCGCATCGGCAAGACTTCCATCGGCCGCGACACCCGATCCGACGTGGTCGTCATGGACGATCAGACCTCCTCGCATCATGCGAGTCTCGTTTACCGGCCGGAGGAAAAACGCTTCATCCTGATGGACAACAATTCCACCAACGGAACCTACGTCAACGATGCGGAGATCGAGTCACGAAAGGATCTCGCGCATCGAGATGTGATCCGGATCGGGTCCCAGAGTTACCTCTTCGTCGCTCTCGACTACGCGTGGGATGAGCTGGGAGTGAGCCGATGATCGGGAACGTCGTCGGCAATTACCGTGTGGAGCGCGAGCTGGGTGAAGGGGGAATGAGCAGCGTCTACCTCGGCCGCACCGTCACCGCCACCGAGATGCTTCCGGAAGGTTACCTCGTCGTGATGAAGGTCATGTCCGCGGAGCTCGCGGGAGAGGCTGTCGCCAGGAAGCGATTCGCCAAGGAAGCGCAAATTCTCTCCCAGCTCCGCCATCGCTACATCACGAGGTTCTACGAGTTCATCGCGCGGGAGTCCGGCGCCGTGCTGGTCATGGAGTTCGTCGACGGGACTCCGGTCGATCGATTGATCGCGGACAAGGGCGCGCTGGCCGTTCCCGAAGCCCTTTCGATTGCGCAGTGTCTTCTCGATGCCCTCTCCTACGCGCACTCCCGGGGAATCATTCATCGCGACATCAAGCCTGGGAATCTCATTCAGCAGAAAACAGGCGGGATGAAGGTCACCGATTTCGGGATCGCCAAGATCTCGGAAGGGGAAGGTTCCGGGCAAACCGTGTTGACCAAAGCGGGCTTCCTGCTCGGCACCCCCCACTACATGTCACCCGAGCAGATCCGGGAACCGAAGGAAGCCGGTGCGCTGTGCGACGTCTATTCGACCGCGGTCGTGCTGTACGAGATGCTCACCGGGACTCTCCCGTTCACCCAGCGCTCGCTGGCAAAGCTGATCGACGCGATCTATCGCGGGGACAAGAAACCGCCGAGCTCGCTCCGCCCCTCCCTCGATCCCTCCCTCGACGCCATCGTGGTGAAGGCCATGAACCCCAATCCGCGCCGTCGGTTCGCCGACGCCCGCGCCTTCTTCGATGCCCTCGAGGAGTTCAAGACCACCCGGCTGGCAGCCCCGGCGGCTCCGGCGCCCCCTGAGGACGCGACCTCGCGAAGCGCCGGACCGACCTCCGTGGCATGGGCTCTGGTCGCTGCTCATAACGGCTCGTCCGAGACGCACGAGGTGCAAGGGGACACGGCCATGATCGGCAGAGACCGCTCTTCCTGCTCGATCGTCCTCAGCCATCCGGCCGTTTCACGTCGCCATGCGAGAATTACCGTTACCGATTCGACGTTTCTGGTCGAGGATCTCAAATCGGCAAACGGGACTTACGTCAACAATACGCGGGTCGAGCGCGCGAATCTGAAGCCGGGGGACGTCGTCCGGTTCGGCGCCGACCCGGCATGCAGTTTCACGGTCCGAGCACGGCGCGCCTGATGCGGACGGAAAAACGGGACTCCAATGGCCTCCACTGAGCTGATCTGCCTCCGCTGTAAAACGCCGCTCGAGGCGAATGCCGACACCTGCCCCCAGTGCCAGGAGAAGGTGACGGAGTTCCAGCGCACTTACTCCACCAAGCTTCTCGACGGAAAGTACCAGATGCTCGACCGCCTCGGCGTTGGCGGGATGGGCGAGATTTTCAAGGTTCGCCACATCCACCTCGGCGAGCAGCGCGTGATCAAGATCATGCGCGCCAACATCGCCGCGGATGAGCAGGCCCTCCAGCGGTTCCTCTACGAAGCCAAGCTGGCCACCACCGTCAACCATCGCAATCTCGCGATGCTGTACGACTTTTCCACCCTCGAAGACGGCTCCTACTACATGGTCTGGGAGTTCATCGACGGGGTGAATATCCAGCGGTGGATCGCGAAGAACGGGCCGGTCCCCTCCCGCCTCGCGGTGGAGATGGCCATTCAGGCTCTCGGCGGTCTCGGTGCCCTCCATGAGATGGGCATCATCCATCGTGACATCTCCCCCGAGAACATCATGCTCTCGCAGGACCGTCAGGGAAGACTGATGGTCAAGGTCATCGACTTCGGAATCGCCAAGCAGCTCTCCGAGAACGAGGGCGGCAGCGGGCAGGGCCTCACGCAGACCGGAATGTTCCTCGGGAAACTGAAATATGCGTCTCCCGAACAGGCCGGCTTCATCCGCGAAGGCGAGCACCTCGACGCGCGCAGCGATCTCTATTCGTTCGGCATCGTGCTTTACGAGATGCTCGCAGGCAAGGCGCCGTTCACGGCGAGCAATCCCCAGAGCTACATTCTCAAGCACGCCACCGAGAAACCGCTTCCAATCTCGCAGCTCAATCCCAATGTCACGGTCGATCCGCAGCTCGAGAAGATCGTCCTTCGAACACTGGAAAAGGATCGCAACGCGCGCCATGCGAGTTGCGCCGACCTGATCGCCGACCTCGAGTCCATCCGCAAGTCGATTGCGCCGGAAGAGAAGTTCGGACTCGGCGAGAAGATGATCACGCTCTCGGAGTCACCGACCCTGCTCGATGCGAGGCAGGCGATCACCGGAGCGCCGACCTCATCGACCCGCCCCGCCGCGACGCTGGTCGGAGACGAGCCGACTCGAATTGAACAGGGCGCCTCCGCGACGCTGATCGAGCGCGGAAGCGACGCAGCGCCCACGCGGCTGGAGACCATCGCCGGCGGTGCCGCTCCGACCGCCGTGGAGTCGCGATGGGACTCGGGAGCCGCGCCCACCGAGCTCGCCGCGAAGGCGGGTTTCGCGGCGAAGAAAAAGACCGCCGTCTGGATCGGCGCCGCGGCCGCCGCCGTGCTCGTCGCCGGAATCTCCGGGACGATGCTGCTGAATAAGGGGACGGATGACGTCGGCGCGGATCCGTCAATCGCTTCGATGACCACGGGGACGGCCGGATCGACCTCTACGGCGCCCGACTTCCAGACCGCTCTGGTGTACGCCGGGATCGGACCGGAGTCGGGTCTGGCCAGCATCGAAAACATGGAAACCAAGAAGCCCGTGCTTCTCTCGGCCGAGCACCGCCAGGGTCCTGTTTGGATTCCGCTTGACCCGGGCAACTACCTCGTGACCCGGAAGGACGCCCAGGGCAAGGAGATTCAGGAGACGGTCACGGTCGAGGCGGGAAAAGTCGCCCGGCTGAATCCAGGACCCCCGGGCCTGGACCTCGATAAGGTCGTGGACGACATTCTCAAGCAATGACTCTTCGCCGCCCCGTTCTCCTGTTCGCTATCTTCGCCGTCCTTTCGGCGTCTCCCGCCCTCGCGGACTGGCAAACAGCCTATGAGGACGGAATCAAGGCCGCCCAGAACGGCAACTGGTCGGTCGTGGTGGCCAAGATGACAGAGGCCATCCGGGAGAAGCCCCAGGAGGGAAAAGTGCGTCCCTCTGGTGTGGTCTTCGTCGACTACTATCCCTACTACTACCGGGGGATGGCCTACTTCGAGCTGGGCGAATACGAGAAGGCGGTCGCGGATCTGACGAAGACGACAGGCGTGGGCAAGGTCAAGCTCGCCGACAAAACCTCGACTTTGCGCACTGCTGAAGATCGCCTTCGGGCCCAGAATCAGCCACCGCCGGTGCAGGTCGCTCAACAGCCCCCTCCCACCCAAACAGTACCCACACAGACCGTGGCTCCTCAGCCGACGGCTCCCGCCGTGGATCCCAATCTGGCTCCGGCCCGCACGAATGCCCGAGAGGCTATCGAAACGGCTAGGAACAAACAGAGTGAAGCACAGAGAGCGAGAGGCAATACGCAGCCGGAATTCTCTCAGGGCCAGCGCCTTCTGCGAGAGGCCGAGTCGCTCGCGTCCAATGCGGACGTGGCCAGCGACTGGACGAGCGCGAAGCTCAGGGCGGAGGGAGCGATCAACCAGTTCGATGCCGCCATTACGAGGGCATCGATCGCCGCGGCGAAGCAGCCCGAGGCGCCCCGAGTCGCTGAATCCGCGACCGACGACGCTCTCGCCCAGAAGCGTCAGCGCGTGCGCGACGCCGTTGAATTGTATTTCGCGGGCGATTTCAGGAAGGCCATCGACGCTTTCTCCACCCTGGCCGATCAGGAGCAGAACAATGCTCTCCTCTGGGCGTTTCTCGGCGCCGCTCACTACTACGAGTGGTACCTCAACGGCGAGCGAGACGACGCGGAGCGGCAGAATGCGATCACGGCCTTCAAAAAGGCGCGCAACGCGAACGGACGCCTCAGTTTGAACGAGCGCTACTTCCCGCCGCGGGTCCGGAGCTTCTACACCGCCGAGAGCCGCTGATCCTCGACCTTCGCGAGAAAACAAAAAGGCCGCCCCGAGGGCGGCCTTTTTCATGCCGGATCGGGCAGGAGGTCAGCTGACGATCGAGGTGACCGTGTCCTTGACGTCGATCGCGGCTTCCTTCACCGCGTCGATCGCCTTGTTCATCACATTCTTCGCCTTGCTCCCCACGCTGCGCGACTTTCCAGTGCGGCGGCGGGACTTGCCGGACGACTTTCTCTTCGCTCCGCCGGCCTTGCGCGCCGGTGCTTTCGCGCGCGCGGTCGACTTGCGGGCGGATGACTTGCGGCCGGTGCGCTTCGCGGAAGAGGACTTCCGAGACGCGGACGAGCGCTTCGCCGTCTTTCTCGCAGTGGACTTTTTCGCGCCGGTCTTACGCCTGGATTTTCCCTTCTTCGCCCTGGCGGAGCGCTTCGCCGTGCTCTTGCTCGCCTTCCGGGTCACGCGCTTCTTGCCCGGGCGCTTCTTCGATGAGCCCTTTTTTGCAGTCGCCATACGAAACCCTTCTCCTCTCGCTGCGTTTGTGTGAAGCGTGGCAATGTCGTTGCTAGGAATGTAGGCGAAGCGAGGTCGAATGTCACGAACAACAATAGACCGCCGGACTCTCATGGCGGTCGTCGTCACCCCGCTCGTCATCGCAATCTGGATCGCCTCGGGATGGATTCTCTGGCTGAACCGGAAGATGACGACGCACCTGGCCGACGGTCACTACAAAACGGCGGTGAAGATCTACTCCGCGACCGATCGATCCGGTGAGCCGGCCATCACCCTGTACGGCCCCGAATGGCGCGCCACCACGCCGGTCGAACTGAGCGAGCTGCCCTCGCACGTCGCCGACGCCTTCATCGCCGCCGAGGATCTGAGATTCAGGCAACACATCGGGATCGACCCGATCGGAATCGCCCGTGCTCTCCTTTCGAACATCCGGGCCGGAGAGATCACCCAGGGCGGAAGCACCATCAATCAGCAGCTCATCAAGTCGCTCTTCCTGACTCATGAGAGGACGTATACCCGAAAGATCATCGAGGCCATCCTGGCCGTGCAACTCGACGTTCAACTCACCAAGAAGGAGATCCTCGAGGCCTACCTCAACGAGGTCTACCTCGGTCATCAGCGCGGGACCGCGATCCTCGGAATCGACGAGGGCGCCCGGCTCTTCTACGGCAAGAAGCCGGAAGACCTCACCGCCGCCGAGAGTGCTCTCATCGCCTCGATCATCCAGGCGCCCAACCGCGACACGCCCGAGAAGCGCCCCGAGCTCGCGAAAACGAGACGCGACCGCATTCTCGAAAGAATGCGGGAACGTGAATGGATCGACGAAGAGGATTACCGCAAAGCACTCGATTCGCGGGCCCGCTTCCGTGGCGACGCTCTCCCTCAGCGACCCTTTCCTTATTACGTCGCCGCTCTTCGATCCGAGATCGAAGAGAAGACGAGAGCGAAATGGCTCCGGACTCCCGGCATCTCCATCGTCGCGGAGATCGATCCGAAGATGCAGGAACAGGCCGAGCGCGCGGTCAGCAGCGGTCTTGGGCGCCTCAAGCGCTCGCACTCCTGGATCCGCAACGCCGGCAAGGATGAGATTCACTCGGCGCTTCTGAGCGTCGATCCCCGGACCGGCGGCGTTCGTGCTCTGGTCGGCGGCGGCGACCCTGCGGCTCCCCGCTTCGATCGCACTTCCATGATGCGGCGCCAGCCTGGCTCCGCCTTCAAGCCGTTCACATATCTGGCCGCGATCGAGTCGCGAAAGATGACCCCGGCGACGCTTCTCCTCGATTCCCCTCTCACTGTCGACCTCGGCGGAAAGGAAAGCTGGAAGCCCCATAACTACGATGAAAAATTTAGGGGGCGGGTCACCCTCCGCGAGGCCTTCGAGAAGTCGCTCAATGTGCCGGCGGTCCGCGTCTCCAGGCAGATCGGTCTCAAGCGGGTCAGTCGTCAGGCGGAAGAGGCTGGGTTCAGCGGTGAGATCCCCGCCATCCCCGCGATCTCGCTGGGCGTCGCGGAAGTCACGATGCGCGAGCTCGCCGCCGCCTACACGATCTTCCCGACGCTCGGCGAGCGCGCCGAGCCTTTCCTCCTCACCGAGTTGAGGGACAAAGAAGGGGAGATCGTCTATCAGCACGAAGAAAAGCGGGAGCGTGTCACCAGTCCCGCGGTCGCCTATGTGATGCACTCGCTGCTTCGCGGGGTCGTGCGGCGGGGGACCGCGAGCCGTCTGAGCCGCTACGGCATGCGTCACGCGGCAGGAAAGACGGGAACGACCAGCGATTACCGCGACGCCTGGTTCGTCGGCTATACGCCGGATCTGGTCACCGCGGTCTGGGTTGGATTCGACCGCGGCACGCCGCTGCGGCTCTCTTCGGCGGAGGCTGCCATTCCCGTCTGGGGCACGTTCATGTCGCGCATCGAGACCTCGAAGAAGGAGATCGAAGCCCCCGAAGGCGTGATCGTTCGCAGCATCGATCCGGAGTCGGGATACGTCTGGGGAGAGGGTTGCCCCGGTCCTTTTCGCGAAGTCTTTCTATCGGGCACGGCTCCGACGCGCGACTGCCCGAAGGGATTTTTCGGCCGGATCGCCCGCCGGGTTCTCTTCGACGACGAGAGCTTCGACGAGCCGGCCGCCATCACCTTCGACAAGTTCCGCCGCTGGGCGCACGAGGCGGATCAGGAGCGCCAGCGCGTGGAACGATGGATCGACCGCATCGAGCGGATCTTCGACTGACGATTCACCTGTTTCAGAGTGACAATCGTGAGGTGCCGCTAGTCGTGCACTCCACATTCCGCCGGCATCGGATCGAGGCTGGCGTGGGGGATATTCAGAAGATCGAATTTTTCCCACCCGCCATAGTCGAAGTGCCACCACTCCGAAGCGAGCGCTTCGAAACCGTGTCGTTCCATCACCTCTCTCAGGATGGCGCGATTCCGCAGAGCGTCGGTGGGAAGGTCTGTGAAGTTCTGCCAGGCTCGTTCGGTGAAGTCGTCGTAGCCGGTGGGCGTTGGAAGATGTTCCCCCGTCCGGAGATCGATCAGGCTGACGTCGACCGCCGCTCCTCGATTGTGCCGGGAGCCCTTCGCCGGGTCGGCAACGTAATCGGGATCCTCGAACCCTTCCCACATCATCTCGGTCACCGAGTAGGGACGATAGGCGTCGAAGACGACGAGCCCGAAGCCGCGAGCCTCGAGGTCGCGCTGGACCGCGGCCAGCGCCACCGCCGCTTCGCACCGCAACCACGCCGCCGGGGCTGGATAGAGCTGCCGCTTCATGAAGTTGTCTGCCGTCGCGTACCGGACCTCGAGCTGGATTCCTGGAGAGAGCCGGGTGACAGGGACTAGAACGGTCGTCGGGTCTTCTTGAACGAGAGCGCGATAGAGCCGAGCCGTCTGCACGACTTCGAGCCCGTGCTCATTTTTCGGGATGACGGACGGTGCTGTCGCGCAGCCCGCCAGCAACAGGGCAATCTGGACGAGCCATGCGGCTCGTCTCATCGCATCTCCTGCTCGGTGTGGTCGAGCACCGGGAGCGAGGCCTGTTCGCGCACGAACTGCTCGAACTTGGAGGCGGGAAGAGGCTCGCTGAAGAGATAGCCCTGCAGACGATGGCATCCGAGGTCCCGGAAAAAGTTCAGTTGCTCGCGGGTCTCCACTCCCTCCGCCACCATTTCCAGATTGAGGGTTCGGGCGAGCGAGATCACGGCCGTGGCGATGGCGGCGTCGCCGGCGTCGACGGTGACATCCTGCACGAACGATCGGTCGAGCTTCAGAGTGTCGATCGGAAACAGCTTGAGGTAGCTGAGCGAGGAATAGCCGGTCCCGAAATCGTCCACCGCCATGCGGATCCCGAGCGCCTTCAGCTCGCGAAGCGTCCGAATGCTGTGCTCGGCATTCTGCATCGCATTGCTCTCGGTGATCTCCAGCTCGAGCAGCTCGGGCGGAAGAGCACTCGCCTCGAGGGCGCCCCGAACCTGTGCCGTCAGGTCAGGCTGCTGGAACTGCCGGGCGCTCAGATTCACCGAGATCGAGAGACGCATGTCGAACTGCTCGCACCAGAGCCGGGTCTGCCGGCAGGCCTCCTGAAGCACCCATTCGCCGACCGGGATGATCAGGCCGGATGATTCGAGCGTCGAGATGAAGTGGTATGGCGAAAGGAGCCCGTGATCGGGGTGATGCCAGCGGAGAAGCGCCTCGGCGCCATAGATTTTCTTTCCGGGAAGATCGATCAGAGGCTGGTAGTAGAGCTCCAGCTCCTTGTTCTCGAGCGCCCGGCGCAGGAGATTTTCCAGCGCGAGCTTTTCGAGAGCGCGCGCGTTCATTGCCGGAGCGTAGATCTGATAGTTGTCCCGCCCGTGATCCTTGGCGCGGTACATCGCCGTATCCGCGTTCTTGACCAGCGTCTCGGCATCGAGTCCATCCGTCGGATAGAGCGCGATGCCGATGCTCACCGACACGTAGAGCTCGTGCTCGCCGATAATGAACGGTTCCTTCACCGCCGCGAGAAGCTTGTGCGCGACCTTGGCGGCATCCTCCGCGCGATCGATCTTCTGAAGGAGCAGCGTGAACTCGTCGCCGCCGAAACGGGCCACCGTATCCTCGGCTCTCACGCACTTCCGGATGCGGTCGGAGAGGGTCTTGAGGAGAACATCGCCGGGTGAATGCCCCAGCGTGTCATTGATCTCCTTGAAACGATCGACGTCGAGAAAGAAGACGGCCAGCTTCTGACGATGACGGGCCGCATGGGCCGTGGCCACGATGAGGCGGTCGATGAAAAGAGGACGGTTCGGTAACCCGGTGAGCGCGTCATGGTAAGCCATGTGCGCGATCTCGTTGCTCGCCAGCGCTGCCGCTTCACGTTCGTCCTCGAGAAGAGAAGAGATCATTCCAAGGCCGAGGAGTGACTGGAGCATCAGCTCCGCGTAAGGAAGCCAGGCGGACAACGGCGCCACCCGCCCCCTCAACCCGGACGCGAAATCCGCCAGATCGTGAACGCCGGACAGCAGCAAGGCAAAGGCGAACAGCCTGTAACCCATCCCTCCTTCGCGCGCGCGACGCACGAAGAGAAGGACTGCCGCTGTCGTGAAAGCGATTCCTCCAACCAGCCCGCGAACCGCGGCGGAGACTGACTCACGCTGCCCCCATCCCTCGGACGCGAACCAGACCGCAGCCGAAACCAGCACACCCGCCGCCGCGACGGCCCCCATCACTCTTCTCATGGCCCGCAGCCGGGCCGGCCGCCGCCGCGCGAGCTCGACGGTTCCGACGATCAGCAGGGCAATGTGGAAGTAAGACGCGACTCCGCGCAGAACGAACATCCCCGGCGCTGCTCCGGGGGGAGCCGTGGCCAGTCCCGGAAGTGCGGCGGTCGCGAGCATCGCGACCGCGATCGCCAGCCAGCTGCCGGACCAGTGCTGCAGATAAGTTTTTCCATAATGGCGATGGAAGCTCCGCATCAGGAGCGCGAGGATGAGCGCTCCCGCACCCTGCGCGATCAGGGTTCCGTACAACTCTCTGGTCATGGTCATGGAGCTCTGAAGGCGCGCCGCGGCAGTGGCGGCGGCCTACTATGGTACGACAGGCGGCTCGCTCCCGGCACCCTCGATCCAACGGAAAGTCAGCCCGGTCTCGCCGGCATGGCGGTCGATCGCCGCGCGCATCCCCGGGGAAAAAATACGATCCCAGGTTCGCCTCGCGGCCGCGCCCGCTCCAGCGACGAGACTCACCACATACGTGTTCTCCATCCCGTCGCCCTTCACCCGCATGGAGACCAGATTCGGGCGTCCGCTCATCGCGAAGGTCGCTTCATCGGTCAGTGCATACGCCTCGAGCTCGGCCGCCGAGCGGAGAAGCGCGCTCATCGACTGCCCCATTTCGCGATAGCCGGGATTTTGATGAGGGTTGAGTCCCACCGCGGCCCAGACCCGCAGCTCAAAGGCATGCGTGCCCGACTGGTCCGCGCGGGACGTGAAGTCGGATCCCGTCCGGTGCACCCGTTCCATGGCCTCTTCGATCGTGAGACCAGGCACGAGCCCCGCCGGGTTGGATCGGGGTCCCACCAGCACGAAGTGGTTTGCCAGGAGGGGACGCTGTCTCTCGGCAACTCCATCCCTGCGCAGAGCTGCCTCTCCCTCCGGGTCATGCGTGATCACGAGCTCGACCGTCCGCCGCCGCGCCATTCCGAAGGCCTTTCCCGATCCCACCACGAACGGATCCACGGAGACCCGCTCGGTGCGAAGCACTTCCTGGCGTATGACCTCCAGAAGACCGGAGCTCTCCACGCTCGTCGTCGTCGCGATCTCCAGGTGACCGATTCCCGGCTCCTCGGCGCAACCCGCGATCAGGCTTCCGAGTGTGAAAATCAGGGATGGAATCAGGATCGATCGCATCATTCGTGGCACCGGAATCTTCTCGCAGCGCGGTGCTATGATCCCCGAATCCCCCATGGAAGTCTCGTCTCCGCGTTTCGGTCGCGCCGTCGTTCTTTTCACCGGGAATGCGGATCGCGAATCGCGCGCAAAGGGGCTTCCCCGAGGAGCTCTGCCGCTTCTGCACCGCCGGATCCGCGCGCTGGTGCGCCGGATGCCGCACACGGCGCTGATCGAGGCGCGCGAGACGCGCCGGGGAATGGAGCTGGTGGGAATGCCCGGTTCCGGCGTCGTTGTCGCGGGCCGCGATCCGTGGCTGAAAGTCGAGCATGCCGTCAGCGCGGTGCGCGCCGTTTTCAGCGAGGTCGTCGTTCTGGCGGGTGACGTCGCCGGGCTGACGTCCGGGGTCGTCGAAGACGCGTTCCGCAGACTCCAATCGGGGGACGACGCCGTGGTCGGCAGAAGTCCCGATGGCGGCTTTTACCTCGCGGCATTCCGGCCAGGGATCCGGATCGAGTGGACCGGCCTCCAATGGGGCGGGTCCACGGTGGCTTCGGATTTCATTTCGCGTCTCAGGACGGCAGGATTGCGCGTCACCGAATCAGTGTCCCTCGCGGATGCGGATGACGCGAGCTCTCTCGAGCGCAGTCGCCGGGATTGTTGCCCGGGTCTCGCCGCCGCGCTCGGCGCGCTGATGGACGCCACGATTTACGTCAGCGAGCTCCCTCTTCTCAGCAGGCTCCTCGTTGTCTCCTCGAATCCTCTGCGTGCTCCTCCCTCCCCGGCGATCTGACTCGCAATCAACGATCGTGTCCGTCGGCGGAAGGAGTCTTCATGCCCAGTTACTACATGTCCGAGGATCTCGCGCGCTTTGGCGAGATGTCCAGAACGAATCCGAGGCTCTTCGATCTTTTCATGAACTGGTACGGCGAGACGATGAAGAGCGGCGCTCTCGATGAGCGGACGAAAAAGCTCATCGCTCTGGCGGTCGCATTCTCGATTCAGGAGCCGTACTGCATCGACTCCTACACCTCTGGATGCATCGACGCCGGGATCTCGCCGGAGGAGATGAGCGAAGCCGTCAGCGTCGCGGCCGCAATCCGCGGCGGGGGCACCATCGCGCACTGGGTGCAGTCCTGCAACGCCGTGGCCCGCAAGGATTGAGCCAGTGGGGGTCAGGCGCGTCGCGGTCATCGGCGGAGGGCCGGCGGGGATTTACGCCGCGTGGGGCGCAGCCCGACGCGGTTTCGATGTCGCCCTCTACGAGGAGAGCTCCATCGGCGCTTCGATGAAGCGCTGGGGACCTCTCCGTCTCTTCACGCCGATGTCGATGAACGCTCCGCGCGACCTGCTCGACGAGTTGCGCGTGGATGGACTGGATGACCTCACGACCGGCCCTGAACTGATCGACCGCGTGCTCGAACCGGCGACACGCCATCCCCTCCTCGCAGGGAGAGCTCACTCCGGAACCTCCGTTCTCGCGGTGGGCCGTCGAGGAGTGACGAAAATGGATTTTGCCGGACATCCAATGCGCGCCGAGAAGCCGTTCCGTCTGCTCCTCCACTCGGACTCCGGCGAAGAGTGGACGGAGTCGGATCTCGTCCTCGATGCCTCGGGCGGGTACGCCATCCCCGCTCCGGCGGGAGCGGGGGGAATCCCGGCCCCGGGAGAGGCTTCGTCGGTCGAGTATTTGATCCGCCATCTCGGCGATCTGCATCGCCGGCTTCCCGACCTGGCGGGAAAGAGCGTCCTTCTGGCCGGGAATGGCCACTCGGCGGCTCACGCTCTCCTCTGGATGATCGAGGCGAGAATCGATGTCGTCTGGGCGGTCCGCACGACGAATCGCCGGCCCTGCGCGGAGATCGCCAACGACCCGCTTCCCGAGCGGCGAGCGATCGCATCGCGCGCCAACGATCTGGCCGAAAATCCGCCATCGAATCTCCGGATCGAGCGCCGGGCCATGATCGAGCGAATCACACCCATCGAAAAAAGAGCGCGGGTCGTGCTCACCGGCGACCGGACTGTCGATGTCGATTGCATCGCCGCGTTCACCGGCTGGACGCCGCGGGCTGACCATCTCAGCGCGCTTCAGATCGAGACATCTCCCGTCACCGGCGGAACCGCGCGACTGTGGCGCGCTCTCTCATCGATCACCGATTGCCTCGCGGCTCCCAGGGTAGGCCCGGAGGATCTGCAGACCGGAGAGCCGGGCTACTTCTTCGTCGGCTCGCGTAGCTACGGGCGAGCGCCAACTTTTCTACTTCAGGCGGGAATGCAGCAGATCGACACGATCCTGGAGGGTCTGAAACCATGACCGCCGCTCCATTCGTCCCGATGATCTCTCTCGATACGCTCTGGTTCCAGGTGGCCGGGACGATCTGCAACATCGAGTGTGCGCACTGTTTCATCTCCTGCTCGCCGCGCAATCACTCCCACGAGCTGATGTCCGTCGAGCAGATCCGGACGCTGCTCGAAGAGGCGCGCGGGCTGGGAGTCCGGGAGTACTACTTCACGGGAGGCGAACCGTTCATCCACCGTGACTTGATCGCGATTCTGGAAGAGACATTGCGCCAGGGGCCCGCCACGGTGCTTACGAATGGGATGCTCCTGCGCGAATCCATCTGCAGCGAGCTTCGGCGGCTCTTCGGCGCCAGCGAGTACTCGCTCGAGCTTCGCGTGAGCCTCGATGGATGGGACCGGGAGACTCACGACGCCATTCGTGGCGCCGGAGTCTGGGATCGGGTCATGGCCGGCCTGAACAACCTCGCCGCTTCCGGACTGAATCCCGTGATCACCGTGACGGAAGCGGCGGAAGGAGTGGGCACCGTCGCGGGGCGCGCGCGCTTCCTGGAGACCATTCGCGGGTTCGGCTTCACGAAGCCGCGGCTCAAAGTCCTCCCTCTCTTCCGAATCGGCGCCGAGGCGGCCCGAACCAGGGCTTATGAGTCGTGGGAACGTCTTCCTTCGGAGCTCACCGCCGACGACGCCTCCATCCTGCAATGCTCGACCTGCCGCATGGCGACATCCCGGGGCGTCTACGTCTGTCCCATCCTGATCGAAAGTGAGAAGGCCCGGATGGGATCGACTCTCGAAGAGACGTTGCGGCCCTTCGAGCTCGGCCACGGCGCCTGCTGGACATGCTGGGAGGACGGAGTGAGCTGCCGCACATGAAGATCGCATTCATCGGAGGGATTTACTCGAACTTTTATGCGCTCGAGTCGACCCTCGCCGACATCGCGTCGCGCGCGGTGGACCAGACCTTCTTCCTCGGCGATCTCGGCGCCTTCGGCCCGCACCCGGATCGAGTCCCCGATCTGCTCCGCAGTCGCGGAATCGCCGGAATTCAGGGGAACTATGAGGAGTCTCTCGCCTCCGGAGCCTCCGATTGCAACTGCGGCTATACGGATCCCCGGGACAATCACTACGCCCAGATCTCCTTTGATTACACCGCCAGCCATACCTCCGACGATCACAAACGGTGGATGGGAACGTTGCCTCGGGAAATCCGCTTCGAAGCGGACGGACGGCGCTTTCTCCTCTGTCATGGCTCCCCGCGGTTGATCAACGAGTTTCTCTGGAGATCGACCTCGCCCGAGCCGTTTCTCGAGAAACTCTGCCGCGACGCGTCAGCGGACGTCGTCGTCTGCACCCACACGGGGCTTCACTGGGAGAAGACACTCCCATCGGGCGCAAGGGTCATCAACGCCGGAGTCATCGGCCGGCCGGCCAACGATGGCCGCACGTCGGTCTGGTACACGCTCGTCGAGTCGAGTCCGGCGGCGCTGAATGTCTCGTTCGTCCCAGTCGTCTACGATCACCACGCCCTCGCGCGCGAGATGCGTGATGAACGCCTCCCGGCGGAGTTCATCGAGTCGATCCTCACCGGCTGGTGGACGACCTGTCTGGAGATTCTCCCGGCGAAGGAACGGGCGGCCGGGCGGTATTGAGGTACTGATGAACCGACCGATGGCCGTCTGCGACGGAGACGCGGTCGACGGGCACGCAAAGGGAAGCACCGGTTGAAGCGTCACTCGCGCAGGCGCCGGCTCACCTCATCGACCCAGCCGAGCGCGAGGCGGAGCTCCGCGGTTCCGTGTTCCGGTTCGGGCACGACGGCGACCAGAAAGCCGTCCCCGAGGACATCGTACCAAAAGGCGTTTTTTACCGTCGCCACGGGCTCTGGTTTGCCGATCCTCGCATCACTCGTAAGCGCCACGGGAACGGCGATCAACTCGCCGGATTTCCAGTAATAGATCTCACGGCCATTGCGCGACCAGCGCGGGGGGCCGCCGCCGGCCAGCGAGACCTGTGCTTTTCCGCCGCCATCGGTCCGGCGGACGTAAACCTCGTACGATCCCGACTCGTTGGATACGTAGGCCACCCAGTTCCCGTCAGGGGAAAAAGCCGCCGCCATCTCGTCGAACGGCGTCTGCAGAAACGGACGGAGCCCCTGCTCATCCATCAGCGAGACGATCGCGAGGTCGAGTCCGTTGCGTTCGTCGCGCATCGTCGCGAGCAGCGTCTTGCCGTCCGGTGAGATCGAGTTGGGGAACGCGAACGCGCTCGCGAGGAGAACCGCCGCGTCCGATCCGTCCGCGCGCTGCCGCAGAATGCCTCGAGCCGATCCGAAGACGAGCGAAGTGCCATCTGGTGTCCAGAGCGGAGCGCCTTCGTCACCGGGCTCGAAGCTGAAGCGACTGGTGATTCCGCGTTCGATGTCATACAGCCAGATGTCGTCGTTCGCACTCTGTACGTGCAGTGCGAGGTATTTTTCGTCGGGCGAGACGTCGAACGTGTTGATGCGATGCTCGATCGTCGCGGATACGGTCTGTTGCCCCTGCCGGTCGAAGCGCTCGAGCCGGGTCGACGCGACCGCGGGACCGCCGGGGAGGAAGACCATAGCTCCGGCGCGGCGGGCGACGGCGTAATGTGCCGCGCCGGACGACGGTCCCGTCACGACGTCTCGAGCGACGATTACGGGCTGGGAAACGACCTTCGCCGCCGCGACGTCCAGCTCGGCGGCATAAAGGGTGCCGTCGCGCGCGTAGACGAGATGGCCGCTCGGCAGGTACGCAGGCGACGTGCCGCCGCGGACAATCGTCTCCCAACGATCCGTCTCGAGATCGAGGATGGCGATCTGTGCGTCGTCGAAGGTCGTGAGGCGGTCCGTCCGGATCGTGAAGAGGAGATGCCGCCCGTCCGGGAGAACGTGCGGCCACCGGTGGCTGTTCTCACCGGCCGTGGTATTCGGTTTCGTGATCTCTACGGGTGCTGAATCGCCGGGGCGGATTTTCCAGATGCCGCCGAAAAAAGTTGCGAAATAGATCGTACCGTCCGCCGCCCAAGCGGCGCCCCGGGGGGCCCCGCGAACACCGGTCGTGATCGTCTCGACCGCGCCGCCGGAGGAACGAACTTTCTTCAGCGAACCGGGCGCGAAGAACCCGATCCACTCATCATCCGGCGAAAAGAACGGCATGGTCGCTCGGTCGGTGCCCGCGATCGGTGTCGCGAGGAACGTGTCGAGGGTCCTCGAATAGAGTTTTAGCCCCTCCTCGCCGATCACGGCGAAGACGAGGTGGCGACCGTCGGAGGAAATTGCGAAATCGGGAGTCGACAGTCCGCCGGCCAGTCGGAGAGGCGACACGACGACCGAGACGCGAGTCGCCGTCGCGCCGGATCTGAGCCACCGGCTGGAAACCACCGCGGCGGCCGCGAGCAGAATCAGGAGTGCCAGCCCCGCGACGACGAGCTTCGGCTTTCTTTTCGCAATGGCCGGCGCCGGCGTCCCCGCGAGCGACTGCTCCGCGATCCAGCGCAGCTCTTCGGCGATGTCGTGCGCCGACTGCCACCGGTCTTCGGGGTCCTTCTCGAGGCACTTTGCGACAAGGTGCTCCAGGCCCGCCGGCGCGAGCGGTTGCAGGTCGCGGATCGGCGGCGGTGTGCCCGAAACAATGGCGGCGATGAGGCTCGCTCTCGTCTTTCCTTCGAATGCCCTGCGGCCCGTCGCCATCTCGTAGAGCAGCGCACCGAGCGCGAAGATGTCCGTTCTCGGATCAGTCGCGGAGC
The DNA here is from genome assembly GCA_035525215.1 of Thermoanaerobaculia bacterium. Lineage (GTDB taxonomy): Bacteria > Acidobacteriota > Thermoanaerobaculia > Gp7-AA8 > Gp7-AA8 > DATLEY01. The sequence continues at coordinate 102,582 of DATLEY010000157.1, forward strand.
CGTCGAGCTGCTCGGGTGCCATGTACTGGAAGGTTCCGACGAGCGTCCCCTCCCGCGTCAGAGGCTTCTGGGCCGTGAGGCCGGCGTCGTCGGCCTCCACCGGCGAAGGTTTGGCGAGGCCGAAGTCGAGCAGCTTTGCGCCGGTCCGCGTGATCATCACGTTGCCGGGCTTCAGGTCCCGATGCACAATGCCCGCGCGATGCGCGGCATCGAGGGCCTCGGCGATCTCGGCGCCATAGCGGAGAACGTCACGGAGCGGGAGCGGCCCTCGGTTGATCCTGTCGGCGAGCGTCTCCCCCTCGAGCAACTCCATGACGAGATAAGGATTTCCCCCGCTCTCGCCGACGTCGTGGATCGTGCAGATGCGGGGGTGGTTGAGCTGCGAGATCGTCCTGGCTTCGCGCTCGAAGCGCGTTCTCAGGTGTGTATCTGGCGCGTACTCGGAAGGGAGGATCTTGATGGCCACACTGCGGTTGAGCCGGGCGTCGCGCGCCTTGAACACTTCGCCCATTCCGCCCGCACCGATGCGCGAGACGATTTCGTACGGACCGAGGCGGTCGCCGGTCTCCATTGGTTCTCCTGGATAATCGACATTATCCCATCGGTCGAGCCAAATGCCTCGGAAAAGTGAAGTGGAGTCCGGTGAAGACGGTTGGTGACGCGAACGCGTTCGTCGACGAGGATCGGGAGCGCGAGCTTCGCATCACCACGTCTCACTCTCGAGAATCTCGACCGCCTGGCCTCGAAAGCGCCCGCGCAGAATCACGCGCGCGCGAACGATGGCGACGCCGGCGCTCTGGCCGGACGCCTCGATGACGAAGCGATCCCCGGGGAGCCGCGTATAGGTTCCCTCCGCCTTTCCCGCGGTGGTCTCGATCTCCGCGGAATGGCCGCTTCTCTCGATCATGCCGGCCGCGGCGAGCTCGGCGCCGTTGTCCGCGAGAATCTCGGCGGCGATGCGGGCGCGCTGCCGGTGGATGTCGCGCTCCACGCTGCTCGATTCCGCGAGAGCCAGCCCCATCAGGAGGAAATAGAGAATCGCGATGAGAAGCGCTCCGAGAAGAGCGCTCCCTCGCTCATTCCGGCCGCGGCGCCAGAACTCGATCAATGGCGATCTCTCCTTCTCCCGTGCGGCCCGTGAGATGAACCGCATAGCTCCCCTCGCTCATCTCCCACGAGTCGATCTGATACGAGCGCGTGGCCCGGGCGACCCAGCGCGTCCGAAGAGACGCTCCCTGCCATTCCGTTCGCTCCACTCTGCCGGGCTCGAAGTTCCAGACGATGGTCTCTCCTCCGCCGTGCGAAAGAAGAAGGGTCGTCGGACCCTGTGCCTTTCCCTGGAATTCGACGGGATAACCATTCGAGTCCAGAACGTCCCGTCGCAATCTCGCGACCACCGCCATCTCGTCCGGATGCGTGAACCATCTCAGCCGGACGGATCGATCGAGCCGTGCGTAGTCGCTCGTCATCAACCCGATGATGACGATAAACACCGAGAAGATGGCCATTGCGATGACCATCTCGAGAAGACTGACGCCTTTCTGGGACTTCACCAGAGAGCCCCTCCGCCGGTGTCCGAGCGGTAGACGTCGATGGTGGCGCTGCGTCCCGATTCACCCCACTCGATCTTCAGGCTCAGGCGCCGTACGACCGGGCTTTCTTCCTCGATCGCGACGGTCGCCGTCGCCTCGAGCGACTCGATGATCGCGGAGCTCGAGACGAATGGCTCGACCGCGCCGTCCGTCAATGAGCCAAATGGCTGGCGTCTGCGGATTTCCGCCTCGTTCGCAAGGGCCTGCCAGGCGAGCGCCGTGCGACCGGCTTCGCGGATCCTCCGCTCCCGGTCGAAGAAGACGGCCAGCGAAGTCGTGATCACAATCCCCAGGATCACCAGGGCCGCGAGGACTTCGACGAGGGTGAACCCGCCGGCTTCTTTTCTCCTTCGACTCATTGATGGATTGTAGCCTCCGCTCCCTTGACGGTCCGTGGGGTGGCTCATACCATCGCCCGGCCGTGGCCAACTCTCCCAGAGTGCGGTTCGCTCCTTCGCCTACCGGATACCTCCATGTGGGCGGCGCCCGGACCGCAATCTTCAACCTTCTGTACGCCAGGCATCACGGCGGAACCTTCGTTCTCAGAGTCGAGGATACCGACGTCGAGCGCTCACGCCAGCATCACGCCGAGCAAATCGTTCAATCCCTCCAATGGCTCGGCGTCGAGTGGGACGAGGGACCTGTCTTCCAGAGCGACCGGCTCGACCTTTACCGGCGTCGAGCAAACCAGCTGGTCGAAGAGGGAAAGGCATATCGCTGCGTCTGCACACTGGAACAACTCGAGGCGGAGCGAGCGGAGGCTGAACGGGGGGGACGGCAATATCGCTATTCAGGACGATGCCGGGCCTCGCGCGAGGAAGTGAGCCCTTCCACTCCGCACGTCATCCGCTTTCAGGTTCGCTCAGGACCCATCCGCTTTCACGATCACGTGCGAGGAGACGTCGAATTCGACGGCGAGCTCATCGATGATTTCGTTCTTCTTCGCTCGGACGGCAATCCGACTTATCACCTTTCCGTCGTCGTCGACGACGTCGACATGGGGATCACGCTCGTGGCCCGCGGCGACGATCACCTCTCGAACACTCCCAAGCACGTCCTCCTCTTCGAGGCCTTCGGCGCGCCCGCACCCGAGTTCGCGCACGTACCGCTCATCCTCGGAGCGGATCGCAAGAGATTGAGCAAACGAACAGGAGCCACCTCGGTCGAGGAGTACCAGAGTCTCGGAGTTCTCCCCGAGGCACTCTTCAATTTCCTTCTGCTTCTCGGATGGTCCCCCCCCGCGGGACGCGAGATCCTGACCAGGAAGGAAGCCGAATCCACGTTCGAGCTTTCCGATGTTCATCGGTCAGCCGCGGTCTTCGATGTCGAGAAGCTCTTATGGCTCAACCATCAATACATTCAAAGCCGGCCCGCGGAAGAGCTCGTTCCGAAGCTGCTTCCCTTCCTGGGAGAAAATGAAGGCGATCGGGAAGCCCTGCCCGAAATCGTCCGGATGCTGCAGCCCCGCGCCCGCACGCTCCGGGAGATGGCTGACCAGGCGCGTCCGTTCGTGACTTCCGGCGACATCGGCTATGAGCCTGAAGCGGTCCAGAAACACATCCGGGGAACGGAGCTCCTGCCGCGGATGGAAGCCTTGCGCGCTGCCCTGACTTCTGCGCCGGCATTCGACGCCACGGCGACCGAGGCCGCGGTACGGAAACTGGCCGAAGAAAGCGGCGTCTCCGCGGCGAAGTACATCCATCCTCTTCGAGTGGGCCTGACGGGTAGGACGGCGAGCCCCTCGATTTTCGAAGTTCTGGCCGCGATGGGAAAAGAGAAGTCGCTGTCGCGCCTCGATCGACTGATCGAGCAGATTCCTCTTCTCGCCGGCTCGCCCGATTGACGCCGGGGGTGGTGGCGCGATAGTAGCGTGGGTTGCGAAGCGCAGCAGACACCCCGAAACGAAAGGTCATTGATGAAACACCTCCTCATTGTCAGCCTCTTGCTCGCCGCCGCCTGTGCTCCCGAAAAGGAGGAGTCGGCGACGACCACGGCACCGGCCGCCGCGTCTACCACGCTGACGCTCTATTCCGGGCGTAACGAAAAACTGATTCAGCCGCTGATCGACCGGTTCCAAACGGCGACCGGAATCAAGGTCGCCGTCCGCTACGGCGAGACTTCCGAGCTCGCGGCCACGATCCTCGAGGAGGGGGCCCGTACTCCTGCCGACGTCTTTCTCGCGCAGGATGGCGCGGCTCTAGGGGCGATCGAGAAGACCGAGCTCTTTCAACCGCTCCCTCCAGCGATTCTCGAACGGGTCGAGCCCCGCTTCGCATCGGGGGACGGCCGCTGGGTCGGCCTATCCGGCCGGGCGCGCACGGTGGTTTATTCAACCGAGCGTATGAAAGCGGCAGAGCTCCCGCAGAGTCTCGATGCCCTCGGAGATCCTGCCTGGAAAGGACGGTTCGGGGTCGCGCCTTCCAACGCTTCTTTCCAGGCTCACATGGCGGCCTACTCCGCCGTGCATGGAGAAAAAGCTCTGCGTGAGCTCCTCCGCAAGCTCGTGGCAAATCAGCCGAAACGCTACCCCAACAACAGCTCGATCGTCCGGGCTGTGATCGCGGGCGAAATCGAGTTCGGCCTCGTGAACCACTACTACCTCTGGCAGATGAAACGTGAACAGCCCGAGGCTGTGGTCGAGAACTTCTTCATGCCGGAAGGCGAGGTATCCAGCTTCATCAACGTGGCGGGGGCAGGACTCTTGAGCCGCGAAGAGAATGCGGTGCGGCTGATCGAGTACATGCTGAATGACGACTCCCAGCGTTACTTCGCGCAGGAGACTTTCGAGTATCCGCTCGCGCGGAACGCTCGACCCTCCACTGGACTCATCCCGCTGGGCGAATTGCGCTCTTCTCAAATCGGGTTCGCAGCCCTGTCGGATTCTCTTCCGGCAACGCTCGAGCTGATCAACCAGAGCGGCCTTCTTCAATGAGTGGGATGCAGAGCGGACCGGCGGGGAGGAGCGCGCTCGCGCATCCCTCCCCCGTTCTGGTCATTCCCGCTCTCGTCGCCGCAGCCGCGGTTTCCATCCCTCTCTTCTACGTATGTCTCCGCGCCATCGAAGGTGGGGCCGGGCGATACATGGAGCTGGTCACCTCGGAGCTGAGCCTCCAGCTTCTCTGGCGCACGCTTCTCCTGGTTGCCGGGGTCGTGCCCCTCGCCGCCTTCATCGGCGTTTCGATGGCCTGGCTCGTCACCCGTACCAGGCTCCCTGGCCGTAGGATCTGGGCCGTACTCGCTGCTCTCCCGCTGGTCTTTCCGTCCTATCTCGCATCATTCGCGCTCGTTTCCATGCTCGGCCCGGGGGGAGTTCTTCAGGAACTGTTCGGGCCTGCCGCTCCCATCCGCCTCGGTGACCTCGCCTACGGTTACAGCGGGGCGCTGATCGCTCTCGGGTTCTTCACCTATCCCTACGTTTACCTCATGTCGATTGCCGCTTTACGGGAGACGGATCAGACGCTCGAGGAAGCAGCCCAGAGTCTGGGAAGCGGACCATGGCGTCGTTTCAGAGACATCGTCCTTCCCCAGCTGCTTCCCGCCGTGCGCTCCGGATCGCTTCTGGTGACCCTTTATGTGCTCTCCGACTTCGGAGCCGTCTCGATCGTCCGCTATCAGACCTTCACGCTCGGGATCTACAATGCGTACCGGGGACTGTTCGACCGAAGCGTCGCCGCGGCATTGTCGACCGTGCTCATTCTGTTGACCCTCGTCTTCATCGCCATGGATGCGTCGTTCCGCCGGCCCCCGCGCAAGAGGACAAGCGGAGCCGCGAGACCTCCTCTTCTTCTCCCGCTGGGGCGATGGGCACCTGTCGCCCTGGCGTGGTCGTGTCTGGTGATCGGTGTCGGTTTCGCGATTCCGACGCTGACCATCCTTCATTGGGTCGCGCGCGCCCTCGAGATGAATCGCGCGCTCGACTGGTCGTTTCAGGGAACTGCCGAATCGGTAGGAATCTCGATTGCTGCCGCGCTGACCGCGACTCTCTTCGCGATTCCGGTGGCGCTCTGGTCGGCGCGCCACCCTTCCGCAATCTCGCGGGGAGTGTCGCGAATCGTCTTCGCGGGCTATGCCCTGCCGGGGCTCGTGGTTGCGCTGGCGCTCGTATTCTTCGCCACCCGCTCGATGATCGTTCTGTATCAGACCCTCGGTCTTCTTCTGGCCGGTTACGTCGTGCGGTTTCTGCCGGAATCCGTTGGAGCGATCGAGAGCTCGGCCGCGCGTCTCTCTCCGAACTACGAGTTGGCCGCGCGCAGTCTCGGCGCCAGCCGCTTCAGGACGTTCCGCACGATCACTCTCCCTCTTCTTCGCGGCGGAATCCTGACCGGTGGAGGATTGGTTTTTCTCACGACGATCAAGGAGCTTCCCGCGACACTGATTCTCCGCCCGAGCGGATTCGAAACCCTGGCCACGCGAATCTGGACCTCGGTCACTGAAGCCTTCTACGCGGAAGCGGCGATTCCGTCCCTCGTCCTGATCCTGGTTTCGGCCCTTCCTTTGTACGCGCTGGTGATTCGCCCGGTGCTGGGAAGCTCGCGATGAACAACGTGGTCGAGCTGACGAACGTCGAGGTTGCCTACGGGAGTATCCTGGCCGTGCGCGGCGCAACGTTCGCCGTCGCGGAACGCGAGATCTTCGCGCTGCTCGGTCCGAGTGGCTGCGGAAAGACCTCTCTCCTTCGCGCGATCGCCGGCTTCGAGCGGCCGAGGCGCGGCTCGATCCGCATCGGCGACACTGACGTCGTCTCGGAGGGACGCTGGGTCCAGCCCGAGAAGCGTTCCGTGGGGATGGTGTTTCAGGAGGGAGCGCTTTTTCCTCATCTCACCCTCTGGGAAAACGCACGATACGGGGTGAAAAGGGAGGCGCGCGGCGAGGAGCAGGCGCGGGAGGCGTTGAATCTCGTCGGCTTGCTTCCGCTGAAAGATCGCTACCCGCACGAGCTTTCGGGAGGGCAGCAGCAGCGCGCCGCATTGGCGAGGGCCATCGCGCCGCGGCCCAAGGTCGTCCTTCTCGACGAGCCCTTCGCCAGTCTGGATCCTGCACTCCGCCGCAGGATTCGCGACGACCTGAGGGAGATCCTTCACGCAGCGCGGATGACGGCGATTCTGGTGACGCACGATCAGGAGGAGGCGCTCGATCTGGCGGACCGCGTGGCGATGATGGACCGCGGCAGAATTCTGCAGGTCGGGACGCCCGCGGAGATCTACGACTCGCCAGCGCGAGCCGAGGTCGCGATGTTCGTGGGAGAAGGGGAATGCCTCTCCTGCCGGATCGGAACCGAGATTCTCGAAAGCCTCCTCGGGCCGGCGGCGCGCGAGCTCGAAGGGGACGCCAAGCTCTTCATCCGCCCCGAAGACCTGGAGGTCGCGGAGGAAGGAGATCCGCGGAGCGTTCCTGCCGTGGTCGAAACGGTGCGGTTCTTCGGACATGACGTCCTCCACTCGATCCGGCTGGAAGGCGCGGACTGCAGGCTGCCATTCCGAACCATGGGAACCGCGGCGCTGAGAAGAGGCTCAACCCTCCGCATCCGTCTCCGGAGCGGGCGTTACGGAGTTTTCATCGGGAGCGATGAAAGTCAGGTCCGCCGCGAGATCGAAGTGGGATGAAAATGAAAGAGGACGCTCGCGAGCGTCCTCTTTCCCACCAAACCGTCGGCGGGCTTACTTGCGGGCGCGCTTTTTCGTGTTGACGGCGGTCTTCAGATCCTTGCCCGCCTTGAAGCGGACGTTGCGGCTCGCCGGAATCTGGATGCTCGCTCCGGTCTGAGGATTGCGTCCGGTTCGAGCCTTGCGCTCGCTGAGGCCGAACGTCCCGAGTCCCGGGACCGAACAACGCTCGCCACGCTGGCATGAGTCGGAGATGTATTCGACGAACGCATCGTATGCGGCAGTAGCCTCTTTCTTCGAGATCCCTGCCTGCTCTGCGATCGCGCTGACCAGGTCAGCTTTTCCAGCCATAAAAAATCCTCCTGATGAAACTCTCTAATGTCGTGCGGACAGGTCGTCAATCTAAGAGATGGTCCATCGATTGTCAACGAGAAATCAGCGAATTTACGCGGCTTTCTGCTCATTGCACCATTTCGCAAAAATATAGTTGCACTCGTGACGTTCTCGTCCGGAGAAGAGGATCAACCCTCGCATCTCGAGCGCCGAAACATCCACACTTCATCACTTTAGCTCGCTCTTTCACGACGACGCAGACCGGTCGCGGTAAATCCGTCCGTCCCCATTTCCGGAGTGAGGTAGAGAACGCCATTGCCCACTGCGCCACGCAGTGGTTCCGGAACGCGGTCCGATAAATCGAAGATTTCGAACTCCGGCGCTTCGAAAAGAAATTCTTCGATGACTCGCTCGTTCTCCTCGGATTCGAGCGAACAGGTCGAGTAGAGAACTTCTTTTTCGGCCATCGCCCCCGCCGCGCGCAGCAGCTCGATCTGAACGCGCGCATAACCGGAAAGCTCATCGGCGCTGAGACGCCAGCGAACCTCCGGATTTTTCCGCAGCGTTCCCGTCGCGCTGCACGGAGCGTCGAGAAGCACCGTTTCGAATTGCCGTCGAAACGAAGGAGCGCGCCCGTCACCGATGACGAGCCGCGGTTTTTCGTCGAACCAGGCGCTCCAGATTTTCCGGATTCCGGCCAGTCGCCCGATGGAACGATCATGCGAGACCACCCGACTCCCGCCGAGGGCCAGAGCGAGCGATTTTCCGCCTGGAGCCGCGGCGAGATCGAGAACCGTCGAGCCGGGACGCACCAGCTCCGCGACCACTACGCTTCCCTCGTCCATGGGATAGATCAATCCCGCCGCGATGAGATCGGCCAGCGATGACGTTCCGCCCCCCAGGCGAAGAACGGGAATCCCCAGAGGGCTCGCCCGCGCCACCCCTCCACGCTCCGCGATCGCCGCCGTTGCTTCCCGGAGAGACCATCGTCTCGTGTTCACGAGAAGGTCGGGGTAGGAAGGCTCCTGATCCGCCGCAGCGATGCGGAGGGCGCGCTCCTCGCCGAACTGGTCGATCCAGCGGCGAAGAAGCCATTCCGGATGTCCGGTCCTCACCGCCGCCGATGTCACGGATTGATCCTGAGGAAGCAGCGCTTTCAGATCCGTTCGCGTCGCGCCGCGAAGAACCGCATTGACGAAGCCGCGGGCGCGTCCCACCCGGCGCGAGGCAATGGCCATCGTCTCGCTGACGACGGCGAATGGCGGTGCGTCCATCTCGAGGAGCTGGTAGATCGCCGTTCTGAGGAGCGTCGCGACTTCGACGTCGATCTCGGACAAAGGGCGTTTAGCCAGCTTCTCGATCATCACGTCGAGGGCGGGTCGAGTGCGCAGCACTCCGCGAACGACCGTCCTCACGAAGGGCCGCTGCTGCTCCGGCACCCGGTCGAGCGTCAGGTCGGCCCGGGCGCGATCCCGTTCGATGCGCCGCAGCGCGAGAAAGGCCTGTTCGCGCTCGTTCACAGCAGAGAGCCGCCCTCGTGGAGGCCGAGGTGGCGAGCGACCTCGGACGCCGGCAACGGCTTCCTCCCCGCTCGCTGCAACTCCCTCACGCGGATGGCTCCGCCGCCGCAGGCAACCACGATCCCATCCGCCTCGACCCGCAGAATCGTCCCGGGCGCCGCGTCGGATCCGCTGGCGGCCTCGAGTCCATGGAGCTTCACGGTCTCATCACCGATCGCGATGGACGACCCTGGCCATGGATCGAATGCACGATCGCGATTCAACAGGGTCATCGGGCTCGCGATCCAGTCGACCCGCCCCTCCTCCCTGGAAATCTTTGCCGCGTGCGTGGCCCTCGAATGATCCTGTGGAGTCTCCACGGCTACGCCATCCTCGACCGCGTCGATCACACTGACCAGCAACGCGGCGCCGATGCCGGCAAGTCGGGCGGCCACCGAAGGGGTGCGCTCCAGAGGTCCGATCGGAATCTCGGCGGCCCCGAGCATCGGGCCATGATCCAGCTCCTCGTCGACCCGCATGATCGTCACCCCGGTCACCGGTTCCCCTGCCTCGATACATCGCTGAATGGGCGCCGCTCCGCGGTACTTCGGAAGCAGGGAGCCGTGCACGTTCAGGAAGCCGTGCGCCGGAATCTCGAGAAGCGGCGGCGGGAGGATCCTTCCATAGGCCACCACCACGCCGAGGTCCGGTCGAGCTGCTCGAACCTCCGCCAGAAACTCCTCGGTGCGAATTCGCGAAGGTTGAAGAAGTGGAATTCCCGCTTCGATCGCAAGCTGGGCCACGGGAGGACGGCGCATTCTCATTCCACGCCCCGCCGGGCGGTCGGGCTGAGCGACCACCAGGACGACCTGATGCCGCGAGCGGATCAGCGCGTCGAGCGACGGGACCGCGAAATCGGGAGTGCCGAAGAAAACGATTTTCACAGCGGGGATTCTAGTGGACTGTATCAGCCGTTACAGTCCACCAGGCTACTGCGCTTCGCCTGCTGACGCCTGACGGGCGACGACCCATCAACAGCGAGCGGAGCGCGCTAGGGAGGTGTCGTGGGTGGAGGCGTCGTGCTGGGAGGCGATACCGGCTCGTATGGCGCTGAAGTCCCCTCCGCTGACGAATCCGGCTCGGGAGTCGCCGTGCCGGTCGTACCGGTCTGCGGCGGCGCCGGAGCGTCCTCCGGATTATCGACCGACGCCGTCATCGTCGGCAAATTCTGATAATCGGGAGGAACCGGCTCACCGTGGCAGCCGGCGAGCCCGAAGGCGAAAAGAATCAGAATCAGGATTCTCATTAGCGTTCTCAGCCTTCACGTGACGTGCCATCAACCCCTTCCACGGGGGAGTTGCCGCTTGACGCGGAAAGTGCGGCTCGCCAGACTCCTGTCCCATGGCTGAGCGCAACGTCCTGCGGGTCTCCCAACTCGTCCGGTCGGTCAATGCCGAGCTCGCGACTTCATTCCGCGAGGTCTGGGTCGAGGGGGAAGTGACGAACCTGACCCGCTCGGGGCCGGGTCATCACTATTTCTCGATCAAGGACGAGGGTGCTCAGCTCCAGGTGGTCCTCTTCGGCATGTGGGCGCGCCAGCTCCGTTTCAGGATCGAAAACGGCCTGAAAGTTCTCGTGCGGGGACGCTTGAACATTTACGAGGCCCGGGGAGCCTTCCAGCTCGTGGCGGACACCGCCGAGCCGGCGGGGATCGGGGCCCTCCAACTGGCGTTCGAGCAGCTCAAGACCAGGCTGTCCGCGGAAGGGCTTTTCGATGCGCAGCGGAAGAAGCCGATTCCGATGCTGCCCCAGCGGATCGCCGTAGTGACATCGCCAACAGGCGCCGCGATCCGAGACATCCTCACGGTCCTGGGCCGGCGATTCGAAGGGCTTGCCATCCATATCTATCCGGTGCGAGTGCAGGGAGCAACCGCGGCGAAGGAAATTGCGGCCGCCATCCGTGATCTCTCGCGCTGGAATCGACACGACGTGATCCTCATTTGCCGGGGAGGCGGATCGATCGAGGATCTCTGGCCCTTCAATGAAGAGATCGTTGCCCGCGCGATCGCTGACTGCTCGATCCCGACGATCTCCGGGGTGGGGCATGAAGTCGATTTCACGATTTCGGATTTCGTGGCGGACCTTCGCGCTCCGACCCCGTCAGCCGCGGCCGAGATCGTGGTCAAGGCCAAGAGCGAGATCTGCGATCAGATCGACCACTCCGTTCGGCGGATCCGCCACACGCTCGAAACGCGTGTCCGTCACTATCGCTCCGAGGTGCGACATCTCGGATCGTCGGATCGTCTCGGACGTTTCCCCGGGAGGATTCGCGAGCTCCGGAAAACTCTTCAGGCCGATCGAGTCTCGCTCTACCGCCTTCTGGAATCGCAGTCTCGATCGATGCGGAGGAGACTCAATGCCTGCACCGAGCCTCTGGCGCGCTTTCCATCCCGCCTGGCACTCGTCGATCGAAAGCGGTTCCTGGCGATGATGTCCGCGCGCGCGGGCGTTGCCGCGCGGGCCTCGGCCTCGCGGGCCAGGCGCAACCTGGAGTCGATCACCGGTACTCTTCAGGCGGTATCGCCGCTGTCGGTCTTGTCTCGCGGATACGCGATCGCCTTCTCGCTCCGGCGAGGACGGAAACCGATCCTCGACGCCACGGCCATGGCGATCGGCGAGAGGATCGAGGTCCAGGTGAAACGGGGCACGATGCGCTGCACCGTCGATGCGAAGACGCTCGGCGTGGAGTCCCTCTGGCCGGTTCCGGCGGCCGAGACGCCGGAAGAAAAATCATGACATCATGAGCGGCCGATCATGAAGAGTCCCTCGCGCCCGCGCTCAGACGACTTCGAAAAGTCCTTTCAGCAACTCGAAAAGATCGTGCAGAGGCTGGAAGGAGAGGAGCTTTCTCTCGACGAGTCCCTCAAGCTATTCGAGGAAGGAATCCGTCTCTCCCGCTTCTGCCATCAGAAGCTCGAGGAGGTGGAGCAGAAGATCGAGCTCATTCTCTCCGACGCGAAGGGAGATCCCGTCACCCAGCCTTTCCTCGCGGAGGAGATCGAAGAGACCGAGGGCGAGTCGTCCGATCCGGCGTGAGCATGGATTCAAATGATCTGAAAGTGCGGCTGGAGAGCTGGCGCGCGGCCATCGATTCGACGCTGGAACGGTATCTTCCCCCCGTTTCCACCCCCCCACCGGTCATTCACGAGGCCATGCGTTACGCCGTTCTCGGCGGCGGGAAGCGGCTTCGGCCGATACTCGCCATCGCCTCCGCCACGGCCTGCGGCGCGAATCCAGAGCCGCTCATGAAGGCGTTCGCGGCGCTCGAATTGATTCATACCTACTCCCTGGTCCACGACGACCTTCCGTCGCTCGATGACGATGACCTGAGGCGCGGCCGCAGGACCACCCACGTGGTTTTCGGGGAAGCGATGGGAATCCTCACGGGGGACGCTCTGCTCACGGAAGCGTTTCGCTGGCTGGCCGAGCCCATCCCTACAGTCTCTCCCGAGCACCAGCTGCGCGCCGTAGGCCTCGTCGCCCACGCCGTCGATTCGACCGGCATGATCGGAGGACAGGTCGCCGATCTCGAAGCTGAAGAGTTCCAGCAGCGCACCACGGATCGAGATCTGCTGCTGGAGACTCTCCAGTTCATCCACCGCAACAAAACGGGACGGCTCCTCACGGCTTCGGCCGAGCTCGGCGGGCTTCTCGGGGGCGCTTCCGAGGAGATCCTCGGCCACCTGAAGACTTACGGCGAAGCCGTCGGACTGGCGTTCCAGATCGTCGATGACCTCCTCGACGTCGAAGAAAGCGCGGAAACGCTCGGAAAAACGGCCGGCAAGGACGTCCACCAGGGGAAGCTGACCTATCCGGCGCTTCTGGGGTCGGAGGAGGCGCGCCAGCGGGCGGAATCGCTGGTGGCGGCGGCCGCGGAAAGTGCTGATAAGATTGGCGGCTCGCCGGACTATCTCGCCCCCCTGGCACGTTACATTGGCTCGCGCCGATCGTAGGGGCCGGAACGGAGCTTCTGGAGGGCGCGCAACCTGAGCATGACGAGATTACTCGACTCTATCGATACGCCGCACGACCTCCGGAAACTGGAGCGAGCACAGCTCCCCCAGGTAGCCGCCGAGATCCGCCAGCAAATCATCGAGGTCGTTTCCCAGATCGGGGGGCATTTCGGCGGCAACCTCGGCGTGGTCGAGCTGACCCTCGCCCTCCATTACGTCTTCGAGACCCCTCAGGATCAGCTCGTCTTCGATACCGGGCACCAGTCCTATCCGCACAAACTGATCACCGGGCGGCGCGATCGGTTCCACACGATCCGCCAGCACGACGGAATCTCCGGTTTCTGTAAGCGGGAAGAGTCGACCTACGACGTGTTCAACGCCGGGCACGCCTCTACTTCGATCTCGGCCGCTCTCGGCATCGCAGTCGCCCGCGACTTCTCCGGCTCGGACTATCGCGTCGTCGCCGTCATCGGAGATGGCGCCCTTTCAGGAGGGTTGGCCTTCGAGGGCCTGAACCAGGCCGGTCACCTCAAGAGAAAACTCTTCCTCATTCTCAATGACAACGACATTTCGATCTCCACGAACGTCGGAGCGATCTCCGGATATCTGAACCAGATCATCAAGGGTCAGAAGTACCACGCCCTGAAGGACCTCGCCAAGAGCGTCATGGACCGGATTCCGATCGTCGGGGGAAAGATCCACGACATGGCCTCGGACGTGGAGGAAGTGCTCAAGCACATGGTGGTGCCGGGGCTTCTGTTCGAGGAGCTCGGATTCAAGTACATCGGGCCCTTCGACGGGCACGATCTGGACGTGCTGATCGACACGTTCGAGAAATACAAGGATTACGACGGCCCCATCCTCGTTCACGTGATCACCAAGAAGGGGAAGGGGTACGAGCCGGCGGAAGTGAAACCGATCTGGTCGCACGGAGTCACGCCATTCGACGTCGCCTCGGGCGAGGTGAAGAAGGCCGACGGAACCGCCGCCCCGAGCTACACCGCGGTCTTCGCTCAGGCGCTCATCGAGCTTGCCAAAGAGGACGAGAAGATCGTCGCGATCACCGGGGCCATGCCGGAAGGAACGGGGCTGGACAAGCTCGCGAAGGTCTTCCCGGATCGGATGTTCGATGTCGGAATCGCCGAGGAGCACGCCGTGACGTTCTGCGGTGGTCTGGCCACTCAGGGGATGAAGCCGATCGCCGCGATCTACTCGACTTTCCTGCAGAGAGCGTTCGATCAGGTCTTTCACGATGTGACGATCATGGACCTGCCGGTGGTTTTCGCACTCGACCGCGCGGGCATCGCGGGCGCTGATGGTCCGACGCACCATGGCATCTACGACATGGCGTATCTGCGCGTGTTTCCGAACATGATCTGCATGGCGCCGAAGGACGAGAACGAGCTTCGCCACATGCTGAAGACGGCGTTCGAGACCTGCCATCCCACTTCGCTCCGATACCCAAGAGGCGCGGGCGAGGGCGTGGCGCTCGATCCGGATATGAAGACACTTCCGGTCGGCAAAGGCGAGGTCCTCCGCGATGGCAAGGACCTGGCGATCTTCGCCATCGGAAACGAGGTCTGGCCTTCGTTCCGAGCGGCGGAGATTCTGGAGAAGGAAGGAATCCGCGCCGCGGTGATCAACGCGCGCTTCATCAAGCCGCTCGACGACGATTTGATTCGCCAGTACTGCAGGCCGGGCGCGCGGATCCTCACCGTCGAAGAAGGATCGCTGGCGGGGGGCTTCGGCTCGGCGATTCAGGAGCGCTGCGAAGAGCTCGGTCTTTCGGGATTCGAGATTCACCGCATCGGAATTCCGGACGAGTACGTGTCCCATGGCGCGCAGGATGTCCTGCGCGAGCAGTACGATCTCCACCCGGCCGGGATCGCGGCGCGAGCGCGCCGATTCCTCGGCGTCGACCGGATGACCCGCTCGCGCACCGCGTCCTGAGTCATGGCGATCAAGAAGGCGAGGCTCGACCTTGCCCTGGTCGAACGAGGTCTCGTCCCGACTCGCGCAAAAGCTCAGTCCCTCATCATGGCTCGCCGGGTGCTCGTCAATGGAGCACATCGCGATAAGCCCGGATTCTCCGTCACCGATGAAGACGAGCTCGCCATCGAGGAGCTCGAGCATCCATGGGTCGGACGCGGCGGTATGAAGCTCGCGGCCGCCCTCGAGCGCTTCCAGATCGACCCGGAGGGGCTCACCTGCCTCGATATCGGCGCCTCCACGGGAGGCTTCACCGACGTCCTCCTTCAAAAAGGCGCGCGCCGGGTCTATGCGGTCGACGTCGGGCATGGGCAGCTCGATCAGAAACTCCGCGAGGACCCTCGTGTCGTCAATCGCGAGAAAACCAACGCCCGGAATCTTCTGGCGGAAGACTTCGAAGAGCCGATCGATCTCATCTCGATCGACGTCTCGTTCATTTCCCTCCGCCTCATTCTCCCGGCTGCAGCGAAGATCCTCCCTCGGGGTGGGAAGCTGGTGGCGCTGGTCAAGCCGCAGTTCGAGGTCGGCAAGGGAGAGGTGGGACGCGGCGGGATCGTGCGGGACGAGGACCTCCGACGGGCCGCGATTTCCGGAATCGTGGATTTCGCTTCCGAGAACGGCTTCGAGACGACCGGCACGATCGACAGCCCGGTACGTGGCGCTGAAGGAAATCTCGAAGCTCTCCTCTATGCCGTGCGGACGGAATGCTGATCTGCGGAGCCCCTCGCGATAGCATCGGCCTCGCCGAAGCAGAAAGGAAATCCAGAATGCGGTGGATGATTACCGGCGCGGCCGGGATGGTGGGGAAAGAGCTGGTCGCGGCCGCCACCGCCCTGGGTGAGCCATTCGCGGCGTTCGGGCGGGATGATCTCGACATTCGCGATCGTGAGGCCGTGCTGAGCGCTGCGCGCGCCTGCCGTCCGGAAGTGATCATCAATTCCGCGGCGTTCACGAAAGTCGACGAGTGCGAAGTGCGGCAGGATGAAGCCGCCGAGATCAATGGGGCGGCGGTCGCCCACCTCGCCGCGGCCGCGAACGAGACGGGAGCGCGCCTCATCCAGATCTCCACCGATTTCGTCTTCGATGGCTCCGCGCAGCATCCATATGAGCCGGAGGACCCCGTCGATCCAATCTCCGTTTACGGCTCTTCGAAACTGATGGGGGAGCGGGAGGCATCGCGTGCCCACCGCTCTCTCATCGTGCGGACTTCCTGGGTCTTCGGAAAAGGAGGGCCGAATTTCGTCGAGGCCGTGCGCGGCCAGGTGGCCGCGGGACGAACGAAGCTTCGCGTCGTGAACGACCAACGGGGCCGCCCCACGTACGCGAGGCATCTCGCAATGGCCCTGATCGATCTGGCCAGGGAAGCCCCGGAGGACGCAAGGATCGTTCACTACGCAGACGCTCCGGATTGCACGTGGTACGACTTCGCGGTCGAGATCATTCGGCGCATCGCTCCCTCGGTGCGCGTGGATCCCGTGAGCACGGACCAGTTCCCACGACCCGCCCGCCGCCCCGCCTGGTCAGTCCTCTCCACGCGGCGTTACGAAGAGATCACGGGTCGAAAGCCGATGTCCTGGGCCGCTGGCCTGGATGAGTACTTCGCAATGACCAGGGAGTGAATTCGGAGGAACGAAGTCATTAGAGTGGGGAAAGGTCGCAAGCGCCGGCAGCGTGGAGATGACCATTGAGCAGAAACTCGCAGCGGCGTGAGGGTCATTCAGAGGCCGCACGCGCCAGCTGGGCAGAATATGAGATGGCGTCGCGGCCGAAGAATCTCAGCCGCGATGATCGCTGTCGGGTTCTTACACACGTCCAGACGCGTTCGCACGATGCGAGTGCACAAGCACAAGAACCCGATGACGGCCTGCGCATTCTGAGATTCTTCGGCCGCGAGACCAATCGTCCCGCCACTCCGGTCTTCCGTGCGGCCTCTGAATGACCCCCACCCTCACGCGGTTTTGCGCCGCTACGAGAGCGTCGATTCGCTCGATCGAGTCACTCGTAATTCTGGCCGCTCGTTCGAAACTGGACCTTGGTCGGAGAGCTCGCGCGGACGCGGATCAATCCCAGCAGCGAAAAGGCATAGACGAGTTTCGCGGCATGCGCGGGCGAATGCAGCGGATCCGAGGTGACCAGCTCGTAGAGCGTGCGGCTGCCGTCGATGGATTCGAGCAGCCGGATCTCGTCCGCCAGCAGGGTGAGCCCGGCGATGCCCGCCGTCTCATCCCGCTCGAGGATCGCGGATTTGCCGCCTGTCCTGGCGATGAGCCGCCTGGCCTCGCCCATCTGCCGGACTCCCTGCAGCACGGCCTCAGGAATTGGAATTGACAGCTTGATGAATTCGCTCTGCCTGTCGCGGCCCGGGACGAAACGGACGGTCCCGCTCTCCCAGTCGAAAATGGACCAGACCACCGATTGAACCTGATCGCGAACGTTGAGGAAGAGATCGCGGGGCTGCATGGCGCCCATCTCCACCAGGATCGTCCCCTGCCGTTTCTCGTTTCCCGAGATCTTGAGGCGGCGAACGCTCTCCTCGTACTGTGCGCGGGTAATGACGCCCCGGGCCAGAAGGCGGTCTCCGAGCGAATCTTCGGTCTGATTGGACGTCGCGAAGATGATCGGGCCCTGATCGATGAAGATCCGCTTGACCGCGTCCCCCGCGGTGCACTCCACCACGCCCGGCACACGATACCTGTAGATAGTCAGGAGAACTTCGGGGAGCGGTGTGCTCTCGAGGTCACTTCTGAACTCGAATCGCGGGGAGGACGTCGGCTCGTCCATAGGAATTCGCGACAGGCGCGAGGTCGGTGTCAGAGACCGTCCTTCTTGTCAGCCGGTCGCGAGGGCTCGTCCTTTCCCTTCAGGCCGGTCTTGAAATTGGAGATTCCTTCTCCCAGGCCGCGTCCCAATTGAGGCAATTTCGATGCCCCGAAGATCACGATCACGATGAGTAGAATGAGCGCGAGCTCGGTGACTCCGAGCGGAAATGCAATGATTTGAAGCTCATCCAGACGTGTCATGTCCCCTCCGCGGTCGCTTTTCAGTCTAACCGATGACGTCATTCCCGAGAACAAACTCACGAGGCTCCGCGTTCCACCCTGCGCCCGAACTGACAAAGCTGGTCACCCTAAACGACGAAAGCCGTCGGTGACCCCCTCCCGTCGATGATCGATCTCAACGTACTCAATCCCCGCCAGCTCGAAGCCGTGACCCACGGCGAGGGCCCGCTCCTCGTCCTGGCGGGCGCCGGATCCGGAAAGACCCGCGCGATCACCTACCGGATCGCCTGGCTGGTCGGGGATCAGGGAGTCGACCCCTCCCGAATTCTCGCGGTCACCTTCACCAACAAAGCTGCGGGCGAAATGCTCTCCCGTGTGGAGCGCCTCGTTCCGGCCCGCCGCTCCCGGCCGTGGATCGGAACGTTTCACTCGGTCTCGCTCCGCCTCCTCCGCCGATGGGCTGATCGGCTCGGTTACACGCGATCGTTCACCGTGTACGACACGTCGGACCAGATGACCCTCGTCCGGAGATGCCTCCGGGAAGCGCAGTTCGACGAGGGAGTCTTTCCGCCCCGAACCATGCTGTCGCACGTCTCGAAAGCGAAGAATCAGCTCATTCCGGTGGAGAGGTACGAACGGGAGAACACCGACTTCTTCGGATCGAAGGTGGCGAAAGTCTACCGGCTCTATCAGTCGAAGCTGCGCGAGTTCGACGCCATGGACTTCGATGATCTCATCGGCAATCTCGTGCGCCTCCTCGACGAGCACGAAGACGTTCGTAGCGAGCTGCACCAGCAGTTCAGGCACATCCTGATCGACGAGTATCAGGACACCAATCACGCGCAGTACGCACTGGTGAAGCGGCTGGCCGCGCCGGACGCGATCATCGTCGCCGTCGGAGACGAAGATCAATCCATTTACGCGTTCCGCGGAGCCGACATCAACAATATCCTGAATTTCGAGAAGGACTTTCCCGGCGCCAGCATCGTCAAGCTCGAGCAGAATTACCGATCGACCGGCAACATCCTCGATGCGGCGACGGGCGTGGTCTCGCGAAATGTGAGTCGCAAGGGAAAAACTCTTTTCACCGACTCGGGCGCGGGGGAACCGGTCCGCATGGTCTCCTGCGAGAGCGAACGTGAGGAGGCGAAATTCGTCGTGAACCGGATGCTGGAGAGCCGTTCCAGCGTGCCGCTCGCGGAGATGGCGGTCCTCTTCCGCACCAACGCTCAATCGCGACCGTTCGAAGAAGAGCTCCTCGCCGCCAACATCCCGTACTCGGTCGTGGGCGGCGTCAAGTTCTACGAGCGCGCCGAGGTCAAGGACGCTCTGGCCTACCTCCGCCTGTCGGTTCGCGACGACACGCCGTCGATCGACCGCGTCATCAACACGCCTGCGCGCGGGATCGGCGACACGACCTTCAAAGCTCTGGAAGAAGAATCGGCCAGCCGGGGCGTTCCGCTCTGGAAGGTGATCGAGGAGCCGCCTCACGCCCTGGCCGAGCGGGCCCGGCGTGCCGTGGCGGAGTTCCGCGAGACCATTCTCGATCTTCGTCGCGCCGCGGGCTCCCAGCCACTCCCCAACGTGCTCGACTTCGTGCTCGTTCGCAGCGGCTACAGGAAGATGCTTCTGCAATCGCGCGATCCACAGGATGAGACCCGCCTCCAGAACCTCGAGGAACTGATCAACTCCGCCCGTGAGTTCTACGAGGCCAATCCGGAAGCCGGGGTGCCGGAGTATCTCGACTCGATCTCGCTCATTTCCGACGTCGATCAGTATCAGCAGGACCGCGGAGTCACCCTGATGACACTTCACGCGGCGAAGGGGCTGGAGTTCAGGATCGTCTTTCTGGCGGGCATGGAGGAGGGGATCCTCCCTCATTCGAATTCTCAGGAAGATGTCGAAGAGGAACGCCGGCTCTGCTACGTCGGAATGACTCGCGCGCGCGAACAGCTCTATTGCCTCTGGTGCATGCAGCGCCGCATTCACGGCCAGCTCCGCGAACAGGGGCCTTCGCCGTTTCTCGCGGAGATCCCCGAAGCGGTGACCGAGCCGGTCAGACTCCATTCGCGAAGCGCCCCGCAGCGATCCTGGCAGGACGCTCCCCGGCGGCGGGGTTACGACTCCGGCGGCGGGCGGCCCGATTCCGCGAAGAGTGTCTTCTCCTTTTTCGGCGGCTCCGAGCAGGCCGCCTCTTCAGAGCCGGTCCGCTTCGATCCCTCGGCGATCCGCCCCGCGGCCTCACGGCAACCCTACGCCACGCCGGCACGGGGCGGGGGCGGCGGCGGATCCGATTACAAGCGGGGCACCCGGGTTCGCCACGAGCAGTTTGGGGATGGCGTGATTCTCCGCTCCGAGGGGACCGGCGACGAGGCGAAGCTGACCGTCTACTTCGACCGCGCAGGAACGAAGAAGTTCATCGCCAAATTTGCGAAGCTTCGACGGATCTGAGGAGTGATGGGCCGGACGCTCGCGACGTCGCGGCTCTATGGCGCGCGCGCCGCAACGTCGCGTATTTCGCTAGCCCCGAGCGCCCTTGCGGCGCTTCGAGTGAACGCGGTCGAGCAGCTTGGCCGTCGAGCGCACCTGCTCCAGGATCTTCTCCTCGAGCCCAGCCCCCTGAGCCTTGAACTGCTTGGCTCTGCGGAAGGTCAGCCGCGCGCGATCTTTTTCTCCCGCTTCCAGGAGAGCCATGCCGAGGTGCATGAGACTGGTCGCTGTCGGACCGAGGTCGGCCGATCTCGAAAGAAAATCGATCGCGTTGCCGAGATCGCGCTGCTTGAAATAGACCCAGCCGAGAGCGGCCAGAGGAAATTGACGGAGCTCCTTCGGTGAGAACTTCAGAGAGAGCTTGGCGCTCTCGAGCGCCTCTTCGAGGTTCTCTCCCATCTCGGCGAGGTTGTAGGCCTTCTCGTAGTAAGCGATCGATTTGACGTAGTTCGAGTGCGAGTCCCGGAGCATCTGCTCCAGCACGCGGTTCGCTTCCTTGAGGTTTCCTTCCGCCCGCAGAGCCTCGACGAGGGTGGTGTACGCGGCTGCGGCCACCATCTCGGAGGGATGAAGCTTCAGGACCTTTCGCGCCGCACTCATGGCCTCGCGATTCAGGTCGAGGTGCGAGCAGAGCAGCGCGTAGGCGATGAGAATGTTCACATTGGCCGGATCGAGCTGCGTGGCGCGGCGATAGTGCTCGAGGGCTCCCTGATAGTTCCCCTGGCTGGCCAGCTCACCGGCGCGCGAAAAGTCGGCCGCTGCCTCTCCCTTGACCGGAGTGTGCCGCCCCTGCTGATCATCTTCGTAAAGGCGGAAAGCCTGCTGATACTCCATTTTATTGGGGTTCAGCTCCAGGGCGTCCTGAAAGCACTGCATCGCTTTCCGGTTCCAGTTGCGGTCGAGATAGGTCAGCCCGAGGTGATAGATCGCTTCTTCGTAGTCTGGATCGAGCTTGATGGCCGACTGGAAGGAGCGCATGGCGCGCTCCAGCTGCCCCTTCTCGTAGTAGATGGTTCCGAGCAGATAGTGAGCCTGAGGAATCGGTTCGAGCTCGATCGCCTTCTGCAGGAACTTCTGCGCTCGGAGCAGTTTTCCCTGCAGCGAATAGATCGCTCCGAGAGAGAAATAGGGAAGAAAGGACTCCTGTGAGATCTGAATGGCCCGGCGCAGCCAGCGCTCCGCCCCCTTCAGATCCTGCTGCTCGTGCAGAAGCACGCCGTAGAAGACGGCCGCATCAAAGTGATCGGGAAGGACTTCCAGAGTCCGTTCGAGATAGACCTTGGCGCGCTCGAGATCGCCGTCGTTGAAGAACATCTCACCGAGGAAGAAACTCAGCTCGTAATTGTCGCGGTCGAGCTTGAAGGCATCCTCGAGAACTTTCATCCCCCGAAGCTGATCGAAGGTCTCGATCAGCGTCTGCGCTTCCCGAATCAACTCCACGAAGCGCTCTCTCTTCTCGCCGCGGAAGAGGGAGACGATTCGATCTTTCCTCTCGGAGAAGCGCTCCTTGATCTCCAGAGCGAGGAGCTGCTCTCCCATCTTCGATTCCCACAGCTCGGTGATCTCGTCGGCGCTGATCAAATTGCGCTTTTCGAGGACTTCCTTGAGAGAGAGAAGCCCGGTCTGATTGACGAAGATGGCGCGTTCCTGGCGGTGGATCGCATCGATCGCGAATCGAAGAGTCTCCGCCGACCGCTTCACGATCTCCTCGAGAGCCGACACGCGCTCCAGAAGGTGCTCGTCCAGCGAGACGTCCGGCTCGTCTTCGTACTCGTCCATCTCCTCGTCGTTGTAGGGAGAGACTCCCGACAGAACGAGAAGCTTGGCCTGACAGCGGAAGCAGAACTCCCGCTCGTCGTCGTTGTAGGCGCCGCAGGTTTGGCAGAGCATCCGATTTCCTGCCCTCATGAACTCGAGCTCGCGGGCGATTATGTCCGTTCCCCGGTCCGATAGTCGTAGAATCCGCGCCCGCTCTTCCGCCCCAGCCACCCCGCATCCACCATTTTCACGAGCAGCGGACACGGCCGGTACTTCGGATCGCCGAATCCCTGCTCCAGCACCCGCAGGATCGACAGGCAGACATCGAGGCCGATGAAATCCGCCAGAGTCAGCGGACCCATCGGGTGGTTCATCCCCAGCTTCATCACCCCGTCGATCGCCTCCGCGCTCGCGACGTTCTCGTAAAGAGCGAAGATCGCCTCGTTGATCATCGGCATCAGCACGCGGTTCGAGACGAAACCGGGATAGTCATTGACTTCAATCGGGGTCTTTCCCATCGCCCGGGACAACTCCTCCACGCGCGAGTAGGTCTGGTCCGACGTTGCGATTCCGCGAATCACCTCGACCAGAGTCATGACGGGAACGGGATTCATGAAGTGCATCCCGATGACCTTGTCGGCCCGCCCCGTCTCCGCCGCCAGCCGCGTGATGGAGATCGAAGACGTGTTGGAGGCGAGGATCGTCTCCGCCGGCGTCAGCGCGTCCAGCTGCCTGAAGAGCGCGGCCTTGGCCTCGAGTTTCTCGACGATGGCCTCGATGACGAGATCCGCGCCTTGCACGCCCTCCAGCCGCGTCGTCGTGGTCAGCCTGCCGAGAATTGCTTCCTTCTCATCGGCGGGGAGTTTCCCCTTGTCCACGGCGCGCTGAAGGTTTTTGGAGATCGTTCCGCGCGCCCGCTCGAGAATCTCCTCGGAGGTATCGACCAGGACCACGGCGTAACCGGTCTGGGCCGCGGTGTGGGCGATTCCGTTCCCCATCGTTCCGCCGCCGACGACTCCAATCATGGTCATGAATCGAGACTCCCCTCCCGGTCAAACGTCCGTTTTCTCCGGAATTCGGGCGGAGTCTATTGGAGGGGTTGGGGGAGGTCAAACGCTCCTGTTTCCGCTGCAACCCTTTCGTGACTCCCATTCGGAGGATGCTGGGTTAGGATCGATTGTCCGGGTGCAGGGAAGAGCCGCTCGCGCCTGATCGTTGCTCGAGATGTTCCGATGAGACGCAGAGGGATAGCGCTGCTGGTCGCCGTTCTGGCCGCCTCGTTCGCAGGCGCGGGGGAGCCGCACGAGCCGATGTCCGTCGAGGCCATCCTTGCAGCCATCAACGCGCGCCGGGCTTCGCACTCGCTTCCACCGCTCCGCGACGACTTTCGTCTACGGGAAGCCGCCGAGGATCGAATCAGCGACATGATCGAGCTCGCGTACTGGAGTCACGAGTCGCCGGATGGCCGCTCCCCATTCTCCTGGCTCTCGCTGCGCGGCTATCGCTTCGCCAGGGCGGGAGAAAACCTGGCCTACGGCTTCCAGACGCCGGAAATTCTGGTCGACTCCTGGATGGAATCGCCGGGCCATCGCGGAAACATCCTCGAGCCCGGCTACGTCGACGCCGGCGTCGCGATCATCGAGGGCAGCACGACGGGACGCGCGCCCGGCCACTCGATCGTCATGCTCTTCGGTCGCGAGCTGATCGAGCCGATCACGCGACGCGCATCGAAGGATCAATCTCGCGAGACCAGCGAGCCAGACCGCCGCTGAGATTCCGCACACGGCTGAAGCCTGCAGCCTGAAGCGCCGCCACCGCCCTGCCGCTCCGACTCCCGCTTCTGCAGACGACCACGATCTCGTCGTCTTTCTTCAGCCCGCTCATGGCTTCGGTGAGTTTCGACAGCGGAATGTGACGGGCGTCGTGGAGATGAGAAACCTCCCACTCCCACCCTTCTCTGACGTCGACGATCACCGGCGCGTGCCCGGAAGAAAATTTGTCCTTCAGCGCCGTCGGGGTAATCTCGATGGATCCGTTCTCCTTCATTCCGCAGAAGCCCTGGTAGTCGATGAGCTCTTTCACCTGCGGCGACTCTCCACATACGAGGCACGCCGGGTCCCGCCGGATTCTCAGCTCTCGAAACTCCATCCGCAATGTGTCGATGAGCAGAAGCCTCCCCACCAGCGAAGACCCGATCCCGGCCCGCAATTTCAACGCCTCGGTCGCCTGGATCAGGCCGACGATCCCCGGAACGACGCCGAGCACGCCACCCTCCTCGCAGCTCGGAACCATCGCCGGAGGCGGCGGCTCCGGATAGAGGCATCGATAACAGGGACCGTTTCCCGGATCGAAGACAGTGGCCTGACCCTCGAAGCGGAAGATCGATCCGTAGACGTTCGGCTTCCCGAGGAACACCGTTGCATCGTTGACGAGATAGCGGGTCGGAAAATTATCCGAGCCGTCGATGACCAGATCCCAGGGCTCGAGGATCTCCATCGCGTTGCCCGAGTTGAGCTGCTTGGCGATCGGCGTGACCTCGACATGCCGGTTCAGTCCGCGCAGCCGGGCGATGGCGCGTTCGACTTTCGACTGGCCGAGATCGCTCTCTCCGTAGATGACCTGGCGCTGCAGGTTGCTCTCCTCGACCCGGTCGAAATCGACCAGCCCAATCCGGCCGATGCCGGCGGCGGCGAGATAGAGCGCGGCCGGCCCTCCAAGGCCTCCGGCTCCGATGATCAGGACCGAGCTCTGTTTGAGCTTCTGCTGTCCCTCCTCCCCTACCTCGGGCAGCGAGAGGTGGCGGCCGTATCGGGAGATCTCTTCCGCGGTGAGGCGATCCATCGTCGAATTGTCGCACGGGGGTTCCGCCGGGCGCGGAAGGGCGGAAGGGCGATCAGAGGCGCGTTCTCAGCGCCTCGACGCCCTGCCGGATTTTCGGCTGCGCTGGATCGATCGCCAGCGAACGGTTCCAATAGTCGAGGGCGCGCCCGAAGTCCTGCCGACGGACGTAAATGTGACCGAGGGTGTTGAGGATGAATGTGGAAGTGGGCTGAAGGGCCAGCGCCCGCTCGAGCTCCGCGACGGCGTCGGTATACCGCTGCGTCGCGGCCATCGCGGAGCCGAGATTGGCTGCGATGACCGCGGATTCGGGGAAGAGGGCCTTGCCGCGCTCGAGAACCGCGACGGCCCGGGCGTGGTTTCCGCGGCTGCGGTGCCACGCGGCAAAGTCGAGAATGGTCTGAACCGGATCGTCGACGCCCTTCTCGATCCCGTCGAAAAAGACGTTCTCCGCGGCGGTGAACTGTCCGGCCTCGAGCAGGGACATCGCGAAGTTGAGATACGGAGTGGAGCGGTTGGGATTGAGATCGATGGCTTCCTGCAGCGATCTTCGCGCTTCCGCAGATTTTCCCTGTCGCTGAAGCTGAACGCCGAGATTGTTCTGATAGGCATAGGAGCCCCACTGCGGCGAGCCGACCGGAACGAGATCGGTGGGTTGGTCCGCCGCCATCTCCATGGTCAGAGCGGTCTGCCGATTCTGATCCGCGAGATGGCCGATCGTTCGGAGGGTCGCCAGGTAGCTGCGGGGATCGATCGACGTCCCCGTCGCGATCGGGTTGGGCTGAACCAGGTCGCTGTAACTGAGAATCTCCACCGCCGTGATCGGCTCGACATCCGTCAGGGCCCAGGAGAGAAACTCTCCACCCATTTCCGTCGACGCCGGGAGTCCGAGAATCGACAGCACCGTCGGCGCGATGTCGTATGCCGAGAGCGCGCGCCTCTGCGGTGAACGGGTGACGCGGTTACCCCAGACCACGAAAATCCCGTTGCGCCGGTGCTCAGTGATCGTCGAGCTTCCGCTGGGACGCTCGCGAGGGCGATCACGGCCCCAGGTCATCCCGTGAGGGGAGACGATCATCAGAGTCGCATCCGTGGGAAGGATCTTCACCCATTCGCCGATCAGCCGGTCGATCTCGCCGTAGTACGCCGCGACCGTAGGCCAGAACTTCCGATATTCCTCGAAGGGGATGTTCTGACGGAGCGGCGGGTGGTACGGGCTGAAAAGGTGATTCACCACATCAGTGCTGTCATAGAGAACCATCGAGAGCAGCGGATTCGAGCGCTCGAACAGGGAGACCGCGGCGCGGTGGTCGCTCCAGGTCTTGGACAACGCGCTCCGGAGCGCGACGATCGGCTCGGCCGAATCTCCGGTCGCGATCGCCCGCCTGAACTCGGGCTCCGTCACGTTGAGGAACCGGGACATCTGCTTGAAGTCGATGGTCGCCTCGGGGATCGCCACCGAGCGCACCTGTGAGGCGAGCTCCTCGGGATAGATGGCCGCCGGGACATGCTGGCCCGGGACGTCGTACACCGTCAGGTTCTCCTGAGTTGGCGGCCACGCGCTCCACCAGCTCGTCACCTGCGACGGCCTCCCGAACGCGGAGGCGATGTCCCAGATCGCCGGCGCGCGGCGGACGATCGATGACGTCGGGACGTCACCTTTCAGCGTGAAATCCAGGACTCCGTGGCGATCCGGAGGAAGACCGGTGGCGATGCTGGTCCATGCCAGAGGAGCGATCGTCGGCTGAACAGGCTGGACGGTTCCCGAGGTTCCGGCATCGATGAGCGACTCCAGATTGGGCATGTGACCGTCGTCGATCAGCTCCTTGATCAGCTCCCAGTCGGCGCCGTCCAGGCCGAGGACCACGACTCTGCCGATGGCGCCGCGAGACTCACGACGGAGCTTGGCTCGCTTGTAGGAGAGAAGGGCTTCGCGATCGACTTCCATCCGCTCGATCTGAAAAGAGACGACATCCAGGCCGCTCTGCGCGAGATGGTTCGCGACCGTCTGCTGGACGACATTGCGGCCGGTCGAGAATCGCGCCGACGGGGAGACCAGCTCATCGACGGGGATTCGGGCGGAGAGCGCGGTCACTGCCTCGCCGACACGCGCGCGGATCCATGCGCTCCATCCGTCGCGAACCAGACGTTTCGCATCGGGCATCTGATCCTTCGAGACCCCGAACCGCAGCTGATAGGCGACTCGGACCGGAACGCCCTCCTGCGAGCGGACCATGGCGATTCCTTCATGGTGAGCGGCCTCGCCGCGCTTCTCGAAATTGAGGCGGTAGTACTGATGCGGCGGCAGAAAAGCGATGCTCTGCTGCGCCATCCGGATCGAGCCGCTCCTCTTATCCACGCCGAAGATGAGACGGCGCGGGGAAGGGACGAAAAGGCTGATCAGAATGTAGAGGAGTCCCGCCAATCCGGCGAGAATCAACAGCGTGGCAAGAAAGCGATGGCGGCGCATCGAACTCTGCTGCCTATGCAGCAACCCGGCCAGCGAGCGCGAACGGAAATCGGCGCAGGAAGAGGGGCGGAACTACCCCCCGCCGACGAATTCCACGAGCTCGACTCTGTCGCCGTCCGCCAGGACGCGCTTCTCGAACTCGGCCCGCCGGACCAGCTCACGGTTGATCTCGGCGGCAACCAGCTCCGGCTGAAGGCCCAGCGAGCGGATCAGGCCCGCAACCGTGGTCCCGGGCTCGAAGCTCCGCTCCGCTCCGCTCACCTCGACACGCAGTGTGGCCTGGGGGCTCATGGGGAACCGAAACAGCGGAACACCGCTATCTCTTTCGCTTGATCAGCTGCTTGATCTCGTCGTTCCCGAGCCCGCTCTGTGCCGAGATGATGATCGCCGCGGTCCCCTCCGCCGAGGGGGGGATCGTGCAGCGGACTGTCGCGGTGCCATCGCCCGCGGTCTTCCCGCGAAAAATCACGCGGGGCGCTTCCACCGTCGAGATGATCTTGACCTCTACTACCGCCGCATCCACCGGCGCCTGCGAGATGCTCTTGCGGGCGGCGATTCGAAGCTCAATCGGATCTCCCGCCACGAACTCGGCGGTGTTCAGCAGCGAAAGCTCGAGATGCTCGGTTTCGGCCTCCGCCGCCAGGTAATCGATGATCACCTGATCGAGCGTGCGATCTTCGTTCCCTTTTTCATCGTCGGCCGGCTGCGTGGGCGTCGAGGCCAACGGCACGGCGCGCTGGGTATCCCCTGTTGCCTCGAACCGTCCCCGCTTCACCGCGGCGATCACCGTCTTGTGCTGCTGCTCCATCAGCCGGCTGATCACCTTTTCATCGAGGCCGCCGGAGAGCTGGTCCGCGTACGAGGTTTTCTTCGAAGCGAGAATCTCGCCGCCTACGTACACCAGGGTTTCGATGGAGGGGTTCTGCAGACCCTTATCCTCGGTCTGGATGTGATACACCCGGTCGTTATGCCGGATATCGGTGTTGAAGCCGGTGATCAAGCGCGATCTCGCTAATGGACGGCGCGATCTTAGCAGTTCCGAGTAGTTGCTGGTTGTTAGTTGTTAGTTGTTAGTTGTTAGTTCCCAGTTCCCAGTTCCCAGTTCCGGTTCCCAGTTGCCCGTTGTACTCGTTGTGAGTTGCCGGGCGTCATTCAGAGGCCGCACGGGAGACCGGAATGGAGGGAACACTGGTCTCGTGAAGCGAAAGGAGTGGCCTCCGATTCCGTCCGGCGCCCCCCTTCGGGGGCTTCCTTCCCGTGCCCGTGCCCCTGAACGGTTTTTTGACTCACCCACGCGCAACTGGGAACTGGGAACTCGGAACTCGGAACTCGGAACTCGGAACTAACGCAACTAACAACTAGCAACTAGCAACTAGTTCCATCCCCGGATCCACTCGATCTGCTCCCGGATGCGCTCGTAGTCCTCGGCGCCGGGCGTGAGCTCGAGGTAGCGCTCGAGATAACGGATCGCGTCGGCGTAGCGGTGCATCTCCATGGCGATCGTTCCCCGGTCGCGGAGCTCGAAGACATCCCGCTCATCCAGGATCAGGAGACGATCGATCGCTGCCGCCGCGCCCGCGAGATTCCGTCGGGAGAGATGTGTCGCCTTGAGGTGAGCGAGAAGCCGCGCCAGGATCTCCCGCTTTCCGAATGAGCGTAGATGATGCTCACGCAACCGCACCGCCCCTCCGAAAACGCTGTCCATGATCTGCTGGCATTCCGCCGTGGAGAGCACCTGGCCCGATTCGAAGGGATCGATCAGGATCTCGCCCCAGGGCCCGGCGACCTTGACCAGAAAGCGTCCGGGTAGGGAGACGCCTGTTACCGGCAGCCCGGCCCTGCGCGAGATCTCGATATAGAGGATCGAAAGCGACAGCGGCCGGCCGGCGTGGCGGTCCAGAACCTCGTTGAAAAAGCTCGATCGCGGATCGTAGTAGTCGCCCTCATCACCGTGGAATCCTTCTTCTTCGAACAGGAGATGATTGATCTCTTCGACGATCCTTTCGACGTCGTGAGAGCTTCCGACTCGTTCCCGTACCGCTTCTCCCCAGCGGTCGATGCGGACCAGATAGTCGTCGACGGAGAGCGCCGGATACTCCTCGAGAGCGATCACCAGCGATGCCTCGCCGAGGTCGAGATCCTCATCGGAGCGCGTGGCGATCTCGCGGAAGCGTTCCCGTGCTGCGGCCGGATGAACGAACAGTCGCACTGGCTCCAAGTTCAGACCTCCTGTTTCTGAAAATCCTCGATCCGTTTCCGCAACTCGTCTGGTAGCGGTCTCTTCCGGTTTTCGTGCCAGGAGAAGTGAACCGCCACGACTCGGCCCTTCGCCGCGACTCCGTCTTCGCAGCGGACCTCGGTCTGGAAATCGAAGGAGCTGTTGCGGATCTCTCCGATGCGCGTCGCGATCTCGATCCGTTGCCCGAGACTGAGCTGCCGGACGAAGTCGCACTCGGCGCGCGCCACGATGAACTCGATGTCCAGAGCCTTCTCGCCGCCCCGCAGATCGAGCCAGTACCGCGTGCGACCCATCTCGAAGTAGGTGAAGTAGACGGCGTTGTTGACGTGACCGACCGAGTCGAGATCGCGCCAGATGACTTCCCACGGGAGGACGTACCACCCATCCTTCCACCGCGGCGTTGAGAAGATCTCCATCCCTGCCCGCGATCAACGCGGGAGCGCTGATCGTCGCTTCATTGTACGACAGTGGAGACGCCGAACTTCTGCCGTCCACCTGTTCGCGACTGTAGATATTTTCCGGGTAGAGGGTGGTCGAGAAACGGCGCGATGATGTCGGTCGCGGCGACTAGGCGGTCGAGGTCGACGCCGGTCTCGATCCCCAGGCTGGCGAGAAAATAGACCAGATCTTCAGTGGCCATGTTTCCCGAAGCTCCCGGCGCGTATGGGCAGCCGCCCAACCCCCCGGCCGAGGCATCGTAGGTTGCGACCCCCGTTTCCAGCGCGGCCAGAGTGTTCGCGATCGCCATCCCGCGGGTATCGTGAAAATGCATCGCCAGCCGGCCGGCCGGCATCACCTGAAGCAGGAGTCCGATCAGCCCCTGGACCTGACGCGGCGTACCCGATCCGATCGTGTCGCCGATCGAGACTTCGTAGCATCCGAGATCGAGGAGACGCGCAGCGACTTCCAGCACTCTCTCGGGGGCCACCGCTCCCTCGTACGGACATCCGCACGCGCACGACACGTAGCCGCGCATCCTGAATCCTTCCGCGCGAGCGCGCGCCGCCACCGGCGCGAAAGCCTCGAACGACTGCTCGATGGTCATGTTGATGTTGCGCTGGTTGAAGGTTTCGGATGCAGCCGTGAAGATGGAGATCGAGTCGACCCCGGCCTCCAGCGCCCGCTCCAGCCCCTTGATGTTCGGGACCAGGACCGGATAGTCGACGTCGGGCTTTCGACGGATCGCCCGGATCACTTCCGCGGTGTCGGCCATCTGGGGAACCCACTTCGGATGGACGAATGCGCCGGCCTCGACGACCGGGAGGCCAGCGTCCGCCAGCGCTTCGATGAAGCTCACCTTGGCCGCGGCAGGAATCGTGGCCTTCTCGTTCTGAAGCCCGTCCCGCGCCCCGACTTCCACGATCCGGACCTCGGTGACATCGATCTTCATTCACCCGTCTCCGGAGCCACCGAGATCAGGTCCACGCCAGGCTGAACCAGATCCCCGGGCGCGCAGGCGATCGATTCGACCCGCCCGTCCCACGGAGCGGTGATCTGATGCTCCATCTTCATGGCTTCGAGCACCAGCAGCGGCGCTCCCTTTGCGACAACCTCACCGACGGCCACGAAAATTTTCAGCACCTGGCCCGGCATCGGAGCGCTCATCGAATGTTCGGCGTGCCTCTTCCGACCCCGGGAAGGGCGGCGGACCGAAGCGCTCCATGTCTCTCCTTCCAGAACGAACTCGACTCCGTCCTTCCGGCTCATGAAAGGGACGAGCCGCACCGTCTCCCCGATCCGTACCTCGGCGGCATCGCCCGAGATCCGGATGACTTCGATGGAGATCTCGTTCCCGTCGGCGTCCCGCACCGCAAAGGCGCGCCCTTCCCGCTCGACGTTCACGGTCCTTTCGACTCCCCCGAGCTTGACGATCTTTTCCGTCATGAGCCGGACGCTCCGAAACGGCTTCCTGGAGCATCGATGGCAATCCCGCTCGCGCAGAGAGGACAGTTTCCTCCTTCGTACGTCTCGAGAGTCAGCTCCCCGAGATGAACGAATGGACGATCGAACAGATCGTTCCGGCCGCTGCGGTTGAGGATCGCTCCGTATGCGACGACCTCCCCTCCCTCGGCGACGACGACGCCGGCGGCCTCCCGCGTCGATTTTCCCGTCGTCACGACATCCTCGACGATCGCGACGCGATCCCCTTTCGGAATCGTGAATCCGCGCCGAAGCGTCATCACGCCCTCTTTTCGCTCCGTGAACACCATCGGCACGCCTAATGCCCGGGCCACCGTGTAGCCGATGATCACCCCTCCCAGCGCGGGAGCGACGATGCGCTGCACGCCCATCCGCCGGAGAAGAGCGGCGAGCTGCTCGCCGAGAGCGTCCGCATCCCCCGGATCTTCCAGGAGGCGGGCGCACTGAACGTACCGCGGACTATGAAGTCCGGAGGAGAGTCTGAAGTGGCCGCTCAGCACCGCCCCGGTGGCCATCAATCTCGCCTCGAGATCGCTCATGGTCAGGGGAGCATAGCCCACGGTTTCGTCATACGCGAAGAAGGGAATCCCACCCCCGGGGCGCAGGTATACTCGCCCGTCATGAGCACACTGGCCGATCGGATCCGGACTGAGCTGACTGAATCGATGAAAGCTCGAAACGCGGAGAAGACCTCGACTCTCCGAATGATCCAGGCCGCCCTGAAGAACGAGCAGATCGAGAAAGGTCATGAGCTCTCCGACGAAGAGACGGAGGTGATCCTGCGCCGCGCCGTCAAGCAGCGGCTCGATTCGATCGACCAGTACCGCAAGGGAGGCCGCGAAGAGCTGGCCGCGAAGGAAGAGTCGGAGCTCACGATCATCCAGATTTACCTGCCTCAAATGATGAGCGACGGCGAGACCGAGGCGGTCGTCGACGAGGCCATCGCATCGACGGGTGCTTCGTCGCGCGGCGACACGGGAAAAGTAATGAAGGCGATCATGGCCTCCCACAAAGGCCGCGTCGACGGAAAGAAGGTTCAGGAGATTCTTTCCAGACGGCTGGGGTGACTCCGCCTTCGAACTGCAGCACGATTTCGGCGGTCGCTTCGCGGCGAGCGCGCGCGGGAGAAAAGCTCAGGGCTCCGCTCTCGTCCCGCCAGTCGCGCCGAGTCCCTCGTAGATCTCGCCGTACCGCTCGTAGCTGTTCAGGACCTTCCGGACGTAATGCTTCGTCTCGCTGAAGTTGACCGTGGTCAGAAAGTAGTCCTGGCCGGGTGCCGGCTGGAGCCTGGACCAGAGGCGCGTTTGAAAAGGTCCGGCGTTATAGGCAGCCGCGGCCCTGTAGGGATCGCCCTCGAACTCCTCGAGCAGATCCGCCACGTACTTCGCTCCCAGCTGAATGATGGTGCGGGGGTCATAGAGATCCCGGGAGTCGAGATCCCGGAGGCCGAGAGATTGTCCGATATCGCGCGCGGTCGTGATGATGAACTGGAGCAGACCCCGGGCCGCGGCCACCGACTTCGCACGCGGATTGAAACGCGACTCCTCCCGCATGATCGCGATCACCAGCCGTGGGTCCGCGCCGTAGCGCTCTGCATCCTCCTCGATGATCTCGAGAAAGTAGCGGGGGTAGAGCAGCTCGAGCGCCCGGCGCGGAAGGAGCTGCGGCACGTAGTCGTCGGGCACCGACCGCATCATGACTTCCACGGCATAGATGGACTCGCGCGAAGCCCCGGCGAGATTCAGCGCGTGCGAGCGCGTCAGCGCAGCCTTCATCGGTCTGAGCCCCCAGCTCGTTTCGATCGTCTCCACGGTCTCGTCGAAAAGGCCCATGGCCATCAGAAGATCGTTCCGGCCGGGATCCTCTTCCTCGATCGGAAGGCTGGGGAGCGCTTCGGGCTCCAGCTCGAGGATCTCCCGATAGCCTGGAAGCTCCCGATAGATCTGCCGAAGGAGTTCGAGATCCTCCTGGGTGCCGGAAAGAAGAAAGACGTCGGTGGCGCGACCCCGCGCGGTCTCCCACTCACCCGCGGTTCGTGCGGCTGTCGCGGCTTCGCGCAGCTCGCGCAGCCGTTCCGCCCGCGCTACCCGCAACGCCGCTTCCCCCAGCCGCTCCCGCGCGAAGAACGAAAAATGGGTCGGCACATCCGCGCGAAGAACCCGGAGGTAATGATCGACCGCCGCCTCCGGGTCGGATCCTTCGAGCGCGCGCGCCCGCCAGTACCCGATCTCGGCGCGATCCCAGGCCGTCGCGAGATTGCCGGGGATCTCATCCAGAACGGAGAGAGCCTGGGAAGCGCGCCCCGCGGCCAGCAGGTAGGCTGCCGCATGCATCCTCGCTTCGACCCGTGACTCGCCGCGGGGGAAGAGACGCTCGACCTGGCGGAGATCGGTCAGCCCTGTGTCGATGCTTCCCTGCTGAAATCTCGTCCGCATCCGCTGAGTGATCGCTGCCGAAGTCGAACCGAAGCGGCCCGGAACGGCGATGGCGCGAGTCATGTGACGGACGGCGCGGTCGTCATCTCCGCCGAGCTGCGCCGCTCGAGCGGCGTGAAAATAGAAGGTCGCCTTCTGCTCCGCGCTCGACGCGGCTACCGCGCCGGCGAGATAGGCCTCCTCTGCTTTATCGAATTGCTCGCTGCCGAAGTGACTTCTGCCGACCGCGAAGAGAAGATCTCCCGCCCGCGCGCGCGGCGCTCGCGCCCGCGCCTCGGTCAACAGCTCCACGGATCGATCGAAGTGACGATGATTGCGCGCCGACTCGCCCACGAGAATCAGATCATCCGTGGAGAGCGATGCGATGATCGCCGGGCGGTCGAGAAGCTGAAAGGCCCGCTCCGCGGGATCGTCCGCCGTCCCACCTCGCAACAGCCGCAGAGCGATCGCCATGGTCTGCTTTTCCCGTCCCATCGACGCCAGCGCACTTGCCTGCCGCGCGTCGAGATCCCGGCGAAGCGACGTCGGCGCTCCCGAGCGGATCGATTCCGCGAAGCGAATCAGCCCTGGGGGATCCTCCGCCTGCAGGTACTGCAGCTGGGCCTCGATCTGCTCGCCGCGCCAGGGGGAGTCCGGAAAGTCCCGAATATAGGATTGGCGCAGGCGCGCTGCCTCGCCAGCCGACCCCAGGCCCTCAGCGATCGTGATGTCATGACGGCGCGCCAGGGGCGCGAAAGGATTGTCCGGAAGAAGAAAGGGGACGAGCTCTTCGCGAGCGCTCTCCCACTCTCCCTGCTCGAGCAGAACGCGGGCCAGCAGGTACCCGAGCCGGTACTTTTCGAACTCGCTCGGATGCGACTTCCTCAGACTTTCCAGCTCGGACTGGAAGAGAGCCCATTCGCCGGCGCGCTGGATCTCGATGAAGCGGGGAGTCCACTTTCCCACGGAAAGCTTCGAAAGCGGGGGCGCGGGAGGAAGG
Source organism: Thermoanaerobaculia bacterium (assembly GCA_035525215.1). GTDB lineage: Bacteria > Acidobacteriota > Thermoanaerobaculia > Gp7-AA8 > Gp7-AA8 > DATLEY01. Next base: position 137,739 of record DATLEY010000157.1, read on the forward strand.
GGGGCCGTGCCGGTCGCCGCGTCGAGCACGGTCCGGCGCTCGGGGCGCGCTCGAAGTCCGAACCAGAAGAGGACCGCAAGGACGAGCACGGCGGCGGCGATGACGGCGATGATCCGCTGTTTTCGAGTCACGCCCGCTCCCTTTCAAGATTCAGTCCGCGAAGTGGGTGGCCAGAGTGGCGGGCGGCGTCTCGCCGCCCAGCCCCTTCATGATGAAGCGCGGATTCAAAGCCCGGTTGCCAGAGTGGGCGGCGTCTCGCCGCCCAGCCCCTTCATGATGGAGGCGAAATCAAAGCGATCGGCCCCATTAGAATGCGGCCCGCGACGCCCTGGTTGTCAGTCGGGATTCAGAGAGGATCGATCGAGAACATGCGCTGGACAGAACAGTTCATCCAAACCATCCGTGAAGTCCCCGCCGACGCCGATGTCATCAGCCAGAAGATGATGATGCGCGCGGGAATGATCCGGAAAGTCGCGGCGGGGATCTACACCTACCTTCCACTGGGACTTCGCTCCATCCGGAAGCTCGAGGCGATCGTCCGGGAGGAGATGAATCAGGCCGGGGCCATCGAGCTCCTGATGCCCGCGATTCAGCCGGCGGAGCTCTGGATGGAATCAGGGCGCTGGCAGCAGTACGGTAAGGAGCTTCTGCGGATCAAGGACCGTCACGAGCGTGACTTCATCTTCGGCCCCACTCACGAAGAGGTGATCACGGACACCGTTCGCAACGCGATCTCGTCATGGCGCCATCTCCCGGTGAATCTCTATCAGATCCAGACCAAGTTCCGGGATGAGGTGCGTCCCCGCTTCGGACTGATGCGCGGCCGCGAGTTCATCATGAAAGACGCGTATTCTTTTCACGCGACGCCCGCCAGTCTCGATCAGACCTACGAGGCGATGCGCGACGCGTACAACAGGATCTTCCGGCGTTGCAGCCTCGATCACGTCATGGTCGAGGCGGATACCGGCAACATCGGAGGATCCGCCTCTCATGAGTTCATGGTGCTGGCGCAATCTGGCGAGGACGCGGTGGTGCGGTGCCCCGGATGCGGCTACGGCGCGAACGTGGAGAAGGCGGCAGGCAGGCTCTCCTCTCCCGTTCTCGGGGCGGACGAGCCGGAGACCCTGACCACGATCGACACGCCCGGGACGGCCTCGATCGCCGATGTGGCAAAGCTGCTCGGTCTCTCCGAGTCAGCGCTGGTGAAGACGCTGGTGTTCAACTCCGAGAAGGGTCCGGTCATGGCTCTGGTTCGCGGCGACCGGGAGGCCAATCCGGTTCAGCTCAAGAATTTTCTCGGAGTCGACCAGCTCGAATTGCTCGACGAAGGATCCTTCGAATCCGTGGTCGGCGGGCCGATGGGCTATTGCGGACCGGTCGGCGCGAAGGACATGCGAATCGTGGCCGATCAATCGCTCAAGGAGATCCCGAGGTGGATCGTCGGCGCGAACCAGAGAGACAAGCATCTGCGCGGCGCGCAGCCGGGGCGGGATTTCGAGCTCTCCGAATTCGCCGACTTCACGCTGGTCGAGGCCGGCGATGCCTGCCGCCGCTGCGATGGAAAGCTGGAAATCTTCAGGGGGATCGAGGTCGGACACATCTTCAAGCTCGGAACGAAGTACTCGAAGGCCATGGACTGCACGTTTCTCGACGAGAGCGGGGGGCGCAATCCGATGATCATGGGGTGCTATGGGCTGGGGGTGGGAAGGACCGTGGCCGCCGCAATCGAACAGAACAACGACGCCGACGGCATCATCTGGCCCATCCCGCTCGCTCCCTTCGAAGTCGTCGTGATCACGGCGGGACGGGAGACCGAGGTCATGAGCACGGCGGAAGCGGTCTGGAAGGAATTGAAGGAGTCCAACGTCGACGTCCTCTTCGACGATCGCGACGAGAGGCCCGGTGTGAAGTTCAAGGACGCCGACCTGATCGGATTCCCTCTCCGCATCGTCGTCGGAAGCCGGAATCTCGCGGAAGGGCGGATCGAGTGGAGCCTTCGGAAGGATCGCGAGAAGAGGCTCGGGACGCCGGAGGAGGTTGTGCGCTCGGTCCGGGAAGCTCTCGCCGCCGCTCGCGGATAGGCCCGCCCCCTCCGACTCACGTCTCGCGGCCCGAAGCCGGGCAGGTTATCCTTGTACCGAACCCGACAGGAGCCACGATGAAACGATTTTACGGTCTCGTCCTCTCCCTGATTGTCGCCGCCCCGCTGGCCGGACAGAACACCGACATCGAAGCGTTGTCGGGACTCACGTTCAATTTCCGCAATCCCGGAGCTCGATCGCTCGGGATGGGGGGCGCCTTTCTGGCCCTGGCGGACGACGCCACGGCCGCCGAGGCAAATCCGGCCGGCCTCACGATCCTTCGCGTTCCGGAGATTTCCCTCGAGGTGCGCAACTTCAGGATGGACGTCGAAGTTCCATTTTCCGGCGCGTATCCCGACATCACCAAGGAAGCATTCGTCTCTCACAGCCGGCGGGCGGAGATCTCCTACGGAAGCGCGGTCTACACGCGGGACAAATGGGCGCTGGCTGCCTACTACCATCAGCCGCTGCGCATCGAGAGCAATTTGAACCTCGTCTACACATTCGATCAGTTGAACCAGGCCGTGCCGGTCGACCGGACTCTTTTTTACCTCGCCCGGGGAAATCCCCGAGGCACGGGCGGCCTGGTGACGCGGGACGAGTGCGACGCTCTGCAGAATGAAGAATTCGGCTCATGCACGACCTTCCAACTCTCCCCTTACTTTTCGTCCGTGACGATGGAGCAGGAGACCTGGGGCGTGGCCGGCGCCTACGAGTTCGGACCCGTATCGGTGGGTCTTGGAGTGCGATATCAGCTCTTCGAGCAGGCCGCCCTCACCGTACGCTACGACCCGGACTTCTTCTTTCCGGTGGAGTCGCTGGTTCAGGCAACCGAGCTCGATGAAAACTTCGAGCCGAAGGCCATGGACGACATCACCTTCACGGTCGGGGTCAAATGGGAAATCAACGACAAATGGTTCATCGGTGGAACGATCAAACAGGGAGCTGAATATCCCACGGGCGTCTTCCAGCAGTTCGCGGCGGGCGGCGAGGTATTCGAGGAAGCGTTCGAGACTTCGTTTCACGTTCCCGATACGGCAGGCATCGGGGTCGCCTGGCGCCCCATTCCGGCGCTGACCCTCCTCGCCGACGCCGTCTTCGTGCGCTACTCGAATCTGGTCGACAACTTTCGGTCGGCCTATCCCGAGATCCAGTTTCTCAGCGACATCTACGACATGAAGATCTTCCAGATCGACGATACGGTCCAGACTCATGTCGGCGCCGAGTATTTCTTCGCCACTCCCATCGCCGTGGCCCTGCGCGCCGGGTGGTGGCGGGAGCCGGCGCATGGGCTGAAATACTCGGGGCCTCTCACCTGCACCGAAGAGGAGATCAACGAGTTCGACCGCGTGCTCTGCTCGGCGAACCGAAACCGGCAGGCCATCGTGTTCGACGGCGGGCGAGATCTGGATCACTACACGGTCGGCGTCGGACTGGCCTGGCCGAAGTTCCAGATCGACGCCGCCTATGACACGTCGAAGGACTTCAAGGTCGGGTCGCTCTCGGCGGTTTATCGCTTTTAGTGGACTGTAACGGCAATTGACACCCGTGAGACGCGGGCGTATGTTCATGACGCTGGATTGATTTGGGGCCGCTTGCAACCAGCCTAAAAAAAGCTAAAGTCGCTGCGGAGCTCGTCCCCGGGAATGAGCGAAGGCCCCACTTTCGAGTGGGGCTTTTCATTTTTTCCGATTCTGCGGCGCGACATGAAAGAAGGGCGCAATGCAGGACTTCATCCGAACCCTCGCCGACTCGCACGTCTACCTCTTCGACGGCGCGATGGGGACGATGCTCTATTCGCGCGGATACTTCATCAACAAGTGCTACGACGAGCTGAATCTGCGCGAGCCTCAGGCGGTTCTCGACATTCACCGGTCTTATCTCGAGGCCGGAGCCGAGATCCTGGAGACGAACACCTACGGAGCGAACCGGCTCAAGCTCCGCGCCTTCGGGATCGAAGAAGAACTCCGCGCGATCAACCGCGAGGGTGTACGCCTCGCTCGCGAAGCGGGAGGGGACAACGTCTGGATCGCCGGCTCGGTCGGCCCTCTCGGCATTCGGATCGAGCCGTACGGACCGACGGCGCTGGATGAGGTCCGCGCGATCTTCCGCGAACAGATCGAAAGCCTGGTCGAGGGCGGCGTCGACCTCATTCTCCTCGAGACATTCAGTCATCTCAGCGAGATCGAGCAGGCCATCCAGGCGGTGCGGGACGTCTGTTCTCATCCCGTCATTGCGCAAGTCACCATCGGAACCGACGGCCGCACGATGTTCGGCGATGAGCCCGAGGCGATCGCCCGGCGTCTCGACGCCGCCGGCGCGGACGTCATCGGCCTGAACTGTTCGGTCGGTCCGGACGTCATGCTCGACGCCGTCGAGGCCATGGCCCGAACCTCGCCCCGGAAGATCGCCTGTCAGCCCAACGCCGGCCTTCCGCGCGATGTTCAGGGGCGCCAGATGTACATGGCGTCGCCCGACTACATGGCCAAATACGCGAAGCGGCTCATCCAGAAGGGCGCCAAGTTTCTCGGCGGATGCTGCGGGACCACGCCCGAGCACATCAGGATGATGGCGGACGCGGTCAGGCCCCTCTCGCCGCGCCGCCAGTTCGTGGTCGTGGATCCGGAACAGACCAGGCCCCGTGCCGAGGCCGCGGTGACCGTGCCCCTTCAGGAGCGCTCGGCATGGGGACGACGCATCGCAGCCGGCGAGTTCGTCACCACGATCGAGATCACTCCTCCCAAGGGACCCGACCCTTCCAAAATGATCGAGTCCGTCCGCGCGATCGCGGCCGCCGGCGTTCACGGTGTCAACGTACCCGATGGACCGCGCGCCCAGAACCGGATGGGCGCCATCGCCGTCGCTGTCCTCCTCCAGCAGCAGGTGGGAATCGAGGCCGTTCTCCACTACTGCTGCCGCGACCGCAATCTTCTCGGAATGCATTCCGACCTCCTCGGTTGCGCCGCCCTCGGCCTCCGCAACCTCCTGCTGATTACCGGCGATCCGCCGAAGATGGGACCCTATCCCCAGGCGACCGCGGTGTTCGACATCGACTCGATCGGCCTCACGAACATGGTCGCTCTGATGAACCAGGGACTCGATCTCGGGGGCAACCCCTTCGGACAGCCCACCAGGTTCACGATCGGGGTCGGCGTCAATCCGGGTCACCTCGACCTCGACTACGAGATCGGACGCCTCGAATGGAAGATGAAAGCTGGAGCGGAGTACGCGATCACCCAGCCGGTCTTTGACGTCCGCCAGCTCGATTATTTTCTCGGAAGGATTCATGACTGGAAGCTTCCGATCGTCGCCGGCATCTGGCCTCTTCTCTCCTATCGCAACGCGCAATTCATGAACAATGAGGTGCCCGGCGTCTCGGTTCCCGACGAGGTCATGGAGCGAATGCGCATCGCCAGTGATCGGAGCAAGGAGCACGCGCTTCAGGAGGGGGTCGCCATCGCGCGCGAGACTCTTCTCGCGGTGCGGGACCGCGTGGCCGGGGTCCAGGTCTCCGCTCCTCTCGGCCGGGTCGATCTTGCGCTGAGGGTATTCGAAGGACTGGTCGAAGAACGGCCCGGCGTCGCCAACTGACGCCGCCGCATCCGTTCGACGCCCTTCGTTCACCGCTCGTCGAATGCGCTTCGACGGAACGGAGCTCGGTCGCGGTAGAGATCGAGTCTCATCGAACCGAAGTCCAGGACGACGCGGAAATTCTTGAGAAAGTTCTGTCCGAGGATTCCGTAAGCCTCGCCCTGCGCCGAGTAGAGGGGAATGTGCTTGAACTTCCCTCCCCATGCGTCGACGCCGATCTCGACGTCTTCCACTTTTTCTCCCCGCTTGGTCACTCCCCCCAGGCCTTGCAGCGTCGCACCGTGATAGCGCACCCATCTCCGCACCGGCGTGTCGGCGATCCGCTCCTGATTCAGGAACGTGATCTCCGAGCCGGTGTCGAGAATGAAGAGAAACCACCCCTTGCGATTGATGGACGTCTGGACGAAGGGCCGGAAGCCGACGAAGAAGAGATTCTGGGCGGGATCGGGAACCCGCGTCGCCGCGAGAAGCGGCTGGAATGTGATCACCTCGTGCCGGTAGTCGAGCTCGATCCTGAACTCCTTGAGCAGGTTCGCACCGAGTAAAAAGTCCATCCGGAAAGGCTCGCGGTTGTAGACAACGAAGTCGAGCTGATCGTCCGCCATGATCGCGACAGGAACGTTCCGGACTTCCAGCTCGCCCAGCCCGAGGGAGTCGATGACGCCGAACCTGACATTGATCGGCTCGCCCAGAAGACCGATGAAGGTCCCCGTGTAATCGCCCAGGGACCGGACTCCGGAAAGCTCGGCGAGCGTCTCGGAGACGATCGACATCACGGCTCCGGAGTCGATGATTCCTCTCACTTCTCTTCGATCGTTGATGCGCAGTGCCAGTCGTGGAATCTCCGGCTCCCCCATCTCCATCGGCATCGTCGACGCGAATCGTGAGGGAAACTCGTAAATGCGAGTCTCGGCGAGAGACCCCAGATAATCGAGGTGCCATTCTCGAATGGACAGTCCCCGGTCGCGGGCGAGCTTCGCCCACTCCAGAGCCGCCGCGTAATTGTTCGCCAGATACTCGGTCTGCGAGAGCGACCAGGCGATGCGGCCTGCTTCCTCCCTGCTGGGACCGTGGTCGAGAGCCGAGCGGAGATGGCGGCGCGCGTCGTCCCAAAGGCCTGCGGCCATCTCGGAACTCCCCAGCGCGAGAAGCTCCCTCGCCCTCGGAGCCGGGCGATTCTCTACCAGCCCCGCCGCCGCGATCGCGCGCCTGTAATCGCCCTGCTCCTCCGCTTCGATCACTCCAGCCGCCCTGGTGTTCACGTCGGAGGGGAAAACCATGATCGGAGTGATGACGACCTCGTTACGAAGCGCGCAACCCCCGGCTGCGAATGCAATCAGGATGAGCAGAGTCAGTCTTCGCATTGCCCCATGATCCAATCTCGCGAGGTCCGATCGATCACCGAACTCAGCACAACGCGCAACGGAATGGCAAACTCCACCATGGCATAGAACCTCGATGCGGGCCACCCGCACGCGGGCCCCCCGGGCCCGCGCTGGTCTCGTTCGAGATGCTCGAACGGTGACCCATCCCGGGGATTGCCGGCGTGCTTGTGCGCCGGCATGGGCCTCTCACGTTAGAATTCGCCCCCATGCCGTCCGGTCTCACTTTTCAGTCGCTCGTCCTCACGCTCCAGAAGTTCTGGTCGGACCGCGGCTGCCTCATCGAATATCCGCTCGACCTGGAAGTCGGGGCGGGGACGATGCACCCCTCCACCTTTCTACGGGTTCTGGGGCCGGAGCCCTGGAAGGTCGCCTACGTGCAGCCTTCGCGACGCCCGGCCGACGGCCGGTACGGCGAGAATCCTTTCCGGCTCTACAAGCATTACCAGTATCAGGTCGTCCTCAAGCCTTCGCCGCTCGAGGTTCAGGATCTTTATCTCGATTCACTCCGCGCGATCGGCCTCGAGCTCGATCGTCACGACGTCCGATTCGAGGAAGACAACTGGGAGTCGCCCACCCTCGGGGCCTGGGGCGTGGGCTGGCAGGTGCTTCTCGACGGAATGGAGATCACACAGTTCACCTATTTTCAGCAGGCGGGAGGGATCGACCTCGCGCCGATCTCCGCGGAGATCACCTACGGTCTCGAGCGGCTGGCGATGTTTCTCGGCCGGAAGGAATCGATCTTCGACGTCGAATGGGGACCGGGCGCTGGATACGGACCGATCCGTCATCAGGAGGAAGCGGAGTTCTCGAAGTATTACTTCGAGACCGCCGATGTTCCGCTCCACTGGAGTCTCTTCGAGCAATTCGAACGTGAAGCGAAGCGATGTCTCGAGGCGGAGCTGGTACTTCCCGCATACGACTTCACGTTGAAATGCTCCCACGTGTTCAATACGCTCGACGCGCGCGGTGCGGTCTCGGCGACCGAGCGCGTCGGCGTCATCAAACGGGTCAGGGATCTTGCGCTCGGCTGTGCGGCGCAGTTTCTCGAGGCGAGGAAGCGTCTCGGATTTCCGCTGCTGCCCGCCGCTGAGCGCGAAGCCGCACTCGCAGCGTATCGAACCGCGGAGGAAGCGTGAGCGCCGGTCCCACGACCCATTGCTATCTTTTCGAGCTCCTGCTCGAGGAGATTCCGGCGTGGATGGTTCCTGCCCGGCTGGAGGCGCTGAGGAGTGGCCTCGAGCGGCTCGCCGGCGAACTGAGCGACCAAAGCGATCCGGCTGCCATCCGCGTCGGCGCGACCTCGCGCCGGATCTGGTTCACGATGACCGATCTCCCCGATCGCCAGCCGGACCGTAATGAGGAGATCAAGGGCCCTTCTGCCAGGGCGGCCTGGGACGCCGCGGGAGCCCCCACGCGCGCTCTGGAAGGATTTCTCCGCAAGAACGAGGCGACGCTCGATCAGGCGGAGCGTCGCGATGACTACGTCTGGCTGAAGAGAACCGTCCCGGGAAAGTCGGCACGCGAGATTCTCTCCGCGAAAATCCCCTCATTGATTCTCTCGCTCCACTGGCCGAAGACGATGCGATGGGGGGCCGGAACCGCCAGCTACATCCGGCCGATTCATTCGATCGTGTCGATTCTCGACGGCGAGCCGCTTCCACTCGAAATCCTCGGCGTGACGTCGGGGACGGCGACGATGGGACACCGAATCCTCTCGAACCGGGTCCTCGAGATCGAAAGCGCGAACGATTACGAGGCCATCCTCGAGAAGGCCAATGTCATCGCCGACCCCGAAAGACGAGTGGAGAGTCTCCGCCAGCGCGGAATCGAGCTCGCTGCTGAAGTCGGAGGATTGCCGGCGGACGACCCTGGGATCTGGGAGCAGTGGAAGTTTCTGACGGAAGCACCCGGCCTCGTCCGCGCGGAGTTCGATCGCGCGTTCCTGTCTCTCCCGTACGAGATTCTGGTGACCGTGATGCGGGTGCATCAGAAGCAGCTTCCGGTCACCAGCGAGGGAGAGCTCACGAGCTCGTTTCTCGCGGTCATGGATCACACGGAGGATCGCGACGGCAACGTCGCCAGCGGAAATGCGTTCGTGACGAACGCTCGGTTCGCCGACGCCCGTTTCTTCCACGACACCGATCGCAAGCGCCCTCTCGAAGAGCGGCTGCCGGAGCTCGGCAGACTGCAGTTCCACGAAAAGCTCGGCGATACCCTCACCCGCACCGAGAGAATTCGCGCGATGGCCGAAGCGATCGCCCGGGAGCTGCCTGATGCGAATGGCGACGCGATCCGCGAAGCCGCGCGTCTCGCAAAAGCGGATCTGGTCACGGAAATGGTGAAGGAGTTTCCGGAGCTGCAGGGGCAGATCGGAGGGATCTACGCTCGGGAAGAGGGTCAGTCAGAGGACGTCTGGATGGGGATTTACGATCACTATCTCCCATCGAGCCTCGAGGGAGAAGTTCCCAGAACGATGACCGGAGCCGTTGTCGCGCTCGCCGACAAGCTCGACACTCTCACCGGATTCCTGCGCATCGGCCTGAAGCCGACCGGTTCGAAAGATCCCTTCGCGCTGCGCCGCGCCGCCCAGGGGATCATCCAGATCCTCCTCAACGACACCCCCTGGCGCATCGGTGTCCCGGTCTCGCGGCTCATCGCGATCGCCCTGGAAGCCCACGGTTCCGACGTCGTGAGATCCGGCGACATCTCGGCGGACCTCCATGATTTTCTGGGCGACCGCGTCCGCACTCTTCTCGAACATCCTCGTTACGGAGGATTCGCCTACGACGAGATCGCGGCCGCCATGGCCGCCGGCTGGGGGCAGTCGCTCTCCGACCTCGAGGAACGCCTCGCCGCACTTCGGGAAGCGCGAGCCTCCGAGGAGTTTCTCTCGCTGCTGGACTCGGCGAAGCGGATCAGAAACATCGTCGGCGAGACCGCCTCGGGCGCGGTGGATGCGGCCGCGCTCGAGCACCCCACCGAGAAGCGCCTCGCGCAGCTCGCCGATGCCGTGGTCGACCAGATCGACGAGCTGATCACTCAGGGGCGTTATCGCGACGCTTTGGAATCGTTCGCCGCGATGGCGCCCGAGCTGGAGCAGTTTTTCGACGACGTCCTGGTGATGGACGACGACGAGACGCTCCGGCGGAACCGGATCGCGCTTCTGAACCGCATTGGAAGCGCGGCCATGCGAATTGGCGACATCACGAAGATCGTCATCTCCCGGCGCGACTACAATGCCGGCTGATCGTGGCCGGCGCCCCCTGGAAAGGCCGGCCCTGATTCTGCTTCAGCGTGAGTGTTCCATCCGGGCCCGGGCTGGCGCTTGGCTTTCTCGGCGCCGCATGCGAGATGACGTCAGGCCGCCGCCAGAACGGCGTGAACGACGAGGAGGAAGAAGGGATGACGACCACGAAGTACGTCTTCTACTTCGGCGAGGGGACTGCCGACGGCAACGCCGGGATGAAGAGCCTTCTGGGCGGGAAGGGCGCCGGCCTCGCGGAGATGACGAACATCGGCGTTCCCGTCCCTCCTGGATTCACGATCTCGACCGAAGCCTGCCTCTTCTACGATCAGCATGGCGGCTCCTTTCCCGACGAGTTGAAGACGGCCGTCTCCGAGAACATGGCCCGCGTGGAGTCTTCGGTCGGAAAGCGATTCGGCGATCCGGAGCGTCCTCTCCTGGTCTCCGTGCGATCGGGCGCCCGCGCGTCCATGCCCGGCATGATGGATACGATCCTCAATCTGGGCCTCAACGACCGGACCGTCGAAGGACTGGCGTCGAGCTCGGGCGATCCACGCTTTGCATGGGATTCATACCGCCGGTTCATCCAGATGTATTCCGACGTCGTTCTCGGGATCGAGCGGAGTCATTTCGAGCATTTTCTCGAGGAGGCTCGGGAACGCGCCGGCGTTTCCTCGGATCCCGAGATTCCGGCCGAGCAGCTCGAGCAGCTCGTGTCGCGTTACAAGGAGCTGGTCCAAAAGGAACAGGGGAGCGACTTCCCGCAGGACGTCGATGAGCAGCTGTGGGGCGCCATCGGCGCCGTGTTCCGCTCATGGAACAACGCGCGCGCGATCACCTATCGACGCCTCAACAACATCCCGGACAGCTGGGGCACCGCCGTCAACGTCCAGTCGATGGTGTTCGGAAACATGGGAGACGACTGCGCGACCGGGGTCTGCTTCACTCGGAACCCCTCCACGGGCGAGAAGCTCTTCTACGGCGAGTTTCTGCCGAACGCTCAGGGAGAAGACGTCGTCGCCGGAATCCGCACTCCTTTTCCCATCTCCCGGGAGCGGTCGGGCGGAGACGGCACCTCTCTCGAGGAATCCATGCCCGAAGTCTACGGCCAGCTCGTCGAGGTCTATCAGAAGCTGGAAGCGCATTACGGCGACATGCAGGACATCGAGTTCACCATCGAGGCGGGGAAGCTCTACCTGCTTCAGACGCGAACGGGAAAGAGAACGGGATTCGCCGCAGTCCGCATCGCCAACGACATGTTCGACGAGGGACTGATCGAAAGGGACGAAGCGCTCCGTCGGGTCGATGCGAATCAACTCATCCAACTCCTCGCTCCGATCTTCGATCAGAAGGCGAAGGAGCGATCGCTGGGAGAGGGGCGGCTTCTGGCCCTCGGGCTTCCCGCCGGCCCGGGCGCCGCGGCCGGCCGCATCTCGTTCAGCGCCGAGCGCGCCATCGAGATGTCTCGAGGAGGCGAGCCGGTCGTTCTCGTCCGCATCGAAACCTCGCCCGAGGACATCGCCGGCATGCACGTGGCCGCCGGGATTCTCACCACGCGGGGCGGCCTCACCTCCCACGCGGCCGTCGTGGCTCGCGGGATGGGAAAACCGTGCATCGTCGGATGCGGATCGCTTCGCGTCGACTACAGCCGTTCCGAGCTTCGATCCGAGAAGGGATCGGTCCTGCAGGAGGGCGACTGGATCTCGATCGACGGAACCGCCGGCGAGGTGATGAGTGGCAGAATCGAAACTCGCTCGTCGGAGATCGTGCAGGTTCTCCTCGAAGAAACGATGAGCTCCGACGATTCCCTGACCTTCCGCCATTTCAGCCGGCTGATGAAGTGGGCCGACGAAGTGCGCGCCCTGGGCGTGCGGACCAATGCGGACACGCCGGAGGACACGCGGGTCGCGAAGCTGTTCGGGGCCGAGGGGATCGGTCTTTGCCGGACCGAGCACATGTTCTTCCAGGAGGAACGGATCCTGGCGGTCCGCGAAATGATCCTCGCCCGCAATGCCGCCGGACGGCGCGAGGCCATCGCGAAAATTCTCCCCTATCAGAAGGAAGACTTCGCCGGGATCTTCCGCGCGCTGGATGGACTTCCCGCGACGATCCGGCTGCTCGACCCGCCGCTGCATGAATTTCTGCCGCACACCGAGGCGCAGATCTCGACGCTGGCGCGAGACATGGCCTGGGGATTCGTCGAGCTGCGGGCGAAAGTGCATCAGCTCACCGAGTCGAATCCGATGCTGGGACATCGAGGTTGCCGCCTCGGGATCACCTACCCCGAGATCTACGAGATGCAGGTGAGAGCGATCTTCGAAGCGGCCTGCGAGGTGAGCGCCGAGGGAATCGGAGCGCAGCCGGAGATCATGATCCCCCTCATCGGCACGACTCGCGAGCTGGAGATCATGAAAACGGAAGTGGAGAAGGCCGCCCGCGCCGTCCTCGACGAGAAGGGGATCGAGATCCCGATCGTCGTCGGAACGATGATCGAGATTCCCCGCGCGGCCCTCATCGCAGATCAGATCTCCCCGCACGCGGCGTTCTTTTCCTTCGGCACCAACGATCTGACTCAGATGACCTTCGGCTATTCGAGGGATGACGTCGGAAGCTTTCTTCCCGACTACCTGGAAAAAAAGATCCTTCCGCGCGATCCGTTCGAGTCCATCGATCTCGAAGGGGTGGGGCAGCTCGTCCGGATCGGGACCGAGCGCGGCCGCCAGGCGAACAGCGCCCTCAAAGTCGGGATCTGCGGAGAGCACGGCGGCGAGCCGGACTCGATCCGCTTTTTCCGAAGCTGTGGCCTGGATTACGTTTCGTGCTCCCCCTACCGCGTCCCCGTGGCCCGCCTGGCCGCGGCTCAGGCAGAGCTGGAAGCAAAAGAAAACGAAGCCTGAGCGGGGGCTGGGTACCGTCACGGCTGCGGTTCAGTGCCCAGAGATCGAGAGTCAAAAGCCGGGCACGGGCACGTTCACGGGCACGGGAGAGTCAAAGGCCGCGAACAGCGCGGTGCTTCCAACTGCTCACCTGGCAATGCTGACAACCAGTTCAGTAAGAAAAGGGGTTACTGGGCCCCACGTGGAGTCTTGATCAGCTTTGTGAGCATTTGAACGATCCGTTCGAGGAGTGCTTTGTTGTCTTCGATTGAGGGGGCCGGAATCAATCCGAGTTTTCCGCAAACATCCAGCACGGCCGCGCTCTCAGTTGCCGACGCCCGGGCTCTCGTATAAAAGGCTGCCTTGTCTGCAGCCGAGAACTTCCCCGCTCCCTCGGCGATGTTGAGAACGACGCTCAGCGCGGCCCGCTGCAATTGATCCGCGAGGTAGCCCCTCCCTCTTGGCAACTTCTCAATGAGCTGGTTTGCTCGCGCGACGAACTCGATGCTCATTTGGTAAACGTCGAGCTTTTCATGATCGAAGGCCACGCCGACTCCCCGGTTCTGCGCCACCGATAACCGACATTCAATATCCCACGAGCGGGTCTCACCCCAAACCGCGGCCTTATTAGTTCCGTGCCCGTGAACGTGCCCGGCCTTTGACTCTCAACTCCCTCGTGACCGCTGCACATGAGTGCCCGGCCTTTGACTCTCCCGTGAACGTGAACGAGCCCGCGCCCGTGCCCGGTCTTTGACTCTAACCGTGTCTGTAAAGCGGCTCTCCGCGTCCGCGAGCGGCCCGACTCACCCCTCGACTTTTCTCAGAATTTTTTCCAACAGCATCCAGATCTGGTCGAGACGGTCTTCGATCCGCCTGAAGCGGTTATCGAAATCGGCGTTCTCGATCTCTTCGATGAGATCGCGGAACTGCGGATCGACGGACCCGGGAATGGGCGCCGCGACGGTGTCGTCAGCGTTCGTGATCGGATAGAGAAACTGGATCACCTTGTCGAGAGAGCTCTCGGGGGCGATCAGCGGAATGATCTTCATTCCTGACGTCTGCTCCAGGATCTCGATCAGATCCTGATCGGCTGGATCGGCCATCGCCACCTCCAGCCCCTCGCCATTCATTCGGATCGGCACGGCCCTGCACTCACGGGCGACCCTGGAGGGAATCCGGCGGGCGATCTTCTTCGGAATCTCGATGTGAAGAAGGCTGATGCAGGGAACGTCCATCTGGCGGGAGAGAAACGCGGCCAGGACGTTCTCGTCGATGAACTTCAGGTCGACCAGGGTCGACCCGAACTTCTTTCCGGTGAGCTCCTGCTCGGCGAGGGCGACTCTCATCTGAACCTCGTCGATGAGGTTCGCGGCCAGAAGCATCTCTCCGAGATTTCGCCGGTCCATTCGACCGCTATCTTAACTCGCAATCTCGGCGCGCCGGCGCGCTCGAAAGGAAGCAGGGACGCGTGACGATCTCCCTGCCTGCAAAAAAAGAGAACCCGCCGCAGCGGGTTCTCTTCGAGCGACTGATGCTCAGCTCAATGCTTGCGCGCGGCTTTCAATCCACCGACAAGGCCGAGCAGGCCGGACATCGGTCCAAGACCCATCTTCTTCGCCGCTCCGCGGGTCACCTTCTGCCCCAGGCGGAACTTGAGCATTTTTCCAAGTAGTTTGAACATCATCTCCTCCAGTCTCACCTCATGAAATTGCAAGGAGGACGCCAGGGTGAGCGTGATCGCAAAACATTGTAATCATTAGACTTGTGAGCCGACAGCCCCTGTCGCCTGAGAATGCGGCATCGCCCCGGCCGGAGGCATCAACCGGGCTCGAGCTCAGGCTTCAGCTCGCGGGCCATGAGCCTCTGAATCGCCTTGCGCGGCGAGTCGTGATCGTAGAGAACGCGGACCATCTCCTCGATGATCGGCATCTCCACCCCGCAGCGCTCCGCGAGCTGCCGGGCCGACAGCGATGTGCGAACACCCTCCACGACGAGGCGGGTCTCGCGAAGAATCTCGTCGAGATCCCGCCCCCTTCCGAGCGCCACGCCGACGCTTCGATTGCGTGATAGCGCGCCGGTGCAAGTGAGCACCAGATCCCCCATTCCCGCCAGTCCGGAAAACGTCTCCGCTCTTCCTCCGAGAGCGAGTCCGAGCCGGCGGATCTCGTGGAGTCCCCGCGTGATCAGGGCGGCCATCGTGTTCGAGCCGAGCCCGAGTCCCTCGACGACGCCTGCCGCGATGGCGATGACGTTTTTCAGCGACCCTCCGAGCTCCACGCCCGCGACGTCGTCGGAGTGATAGAGACGGAAGGACCCGCATGAGAGGCTGTTCTGAACATCCCTGGCGAAGTTCAGATCCGAGGAAGCGACGACGGCGGCCGTTGGATCGCCGCGCGATACCTCGAGCGCGAAGGTCGGGCCGGAAAGGACGGCAAACGCTTCCAGCCTCTCTCCCAGCACCGAGGCGGAGATCTCTGAGATTCGCTGAAGGGAGTCGTTCTCGATTCCCTTGGTGCCAGAGATGATTTTGAGCCGCCCCGGCGCCGATGCCCCGATCTCCGTGAGAACCGTTCGGAAGTGGTGGCTCGGGGTCACCATGAGGAGTGTCGACGAGAACGAAGCCGCCTCCGCCAGATTGCTGGTCGCGCGCACGTCGGGGCCGAATTGCGCGGCTGGAAGATAAACGGGATTGCTCCGCGTCTGCTCGATGGCCTCGGCGACTCGCGGATCGTGCGCCCAGAGGAGAACCTCGTGCCCGCAGCGCGCAGCGACCTCGCCGAGCGCCGAGCCCCAGGATCCCGCTCCAATGACTGAGATCTTCATCCTCAACTCGGAAACTTCGGCTCGGTTCCCTGCGCCAGCCTGGCGATGTTTTCATGGTGCTTCACGATCACCGCCAGGGCGATCACGATGCAGCCCAGCACGATCCAGATCGTGGAGCGATCGATGAAGCGGACCGCGAGAGGCATTGCGGCCGCCGCCATGATGGAGGCGAGCGAGACATATCGCGTGATCAGTTCGACGATGAGAAAGATCACGAAGGCGATCGCCAGCGACAGCGGCGAAAGCGCGAGGAAGACTCCCGCCGCAGTGGCCACTCCTTTTCCGCCGCGGAAATTCAACCAGACAGGAAACATGTGTCCCGCAACGGCGATCACTCCGGCGGAGGCGAGCCAGAAGCTGGGCGTCGAGAGAAGTCCGTCGGCTCGCGGCCAGAAGTCGGACCCGAACATGGCGCCGGCGAGCCAGACCGCCAGAAATCCCTTCGCCGCATCGAGGAGAAGCGCGGCCAGACCCGCTCCTTTTCCGATCATCCGGGCGACGTTCGTGGCTCCGACGTTCCCGCTGCCGAAGGAGCGGATGTCTTTCCCGGACACCAGTCGCGGAATCAGATAGCTGAACGGAATCGACCCGGCGACGTAGGCGGCGAGCAGGAGAAGCAGCGGCGCGGTCGTCATCGGTTCCTCATTGTATCGAGGTGCCGGGCCGGCGTGCCTCACCGCTCAGATTGCGTCGAACGCCTGCTCGAGATCGGCGATCAGATCTTCAATGTCTTCGATCCCGACCGAGATCCGCACCAGACCGGGCGTAATCCCGAGCCGTTTCCGCGTCTCCAGCGGAACCGACGCGTGAGTCATGGTCTCGGGATGCGAGATCAGCGTCTCCACTCCGCCGAGCGATTCGGCCAGCGAGCTGAGACGAACCCGGTTCAGAAACGACTCGGCGGCGGCCAGGCTTCCGAGCTCGAAGGAGATCATTCCGCCGAAGCCCCGCATCTGGTCCCGGGCCAGAAGATGCTGCGGATGAGAGGCAAGGCCGGGATAGAAAACTCTTTTCACCTTCGCATGGTTCTCGAGATAGAGCGCCATCGCCATTCCATTCGAGTTGTGACGGTCCATCCGGATCGCGAGTGTCTTGATCCCGCGCAACACCAGGAAGGAATCGAATGGCGACAGAATCCCTCCCATCGCGTTCTGCAGAAAACCAATCCGCTCGCCCAGCTCTGCGGAGCGGCAGATCACGGCGCCACCGACCGAATCTGAATGTCCGTTCAGGTATTTAGTCGTGGAATGGACCACGACGTCGACCCCGAGCTCCAGCGGGCGCTGAATGGACGGCGAGGCGAAGGTGTTGTCGACGACCACCAGAATCTCCCGTCCTTTCACTCCCTTTACGCACGCCGCCAGATCGGTAATCGACATCATCGGATTGGTCGGCGTTTCGAGAAACAGCATCCGAGTCTCATCCCGGAGAGCGCCCTCGACGCTCGCGAGCTCCGCGGTGTCGACGTAGGTGAACTCGAGTCCGTAGTTCTCGAGCACGTGATGGAAAAGGCGGAACGTGCCGCCGTACAGGTTCTCGGAGGCGACGACGTGGTCCCCCTTCTTGAGCACGGCCATCAGCGTCGTGATCGCCGCCATCCCCGAAGCGAAGCAATGACCCGTGGCTCCCCGCTCCAGACATGCCAGATTCGCCTCGAGCACCGAGCGCGTCGGATTCTTCGTCCGGGCGTACTCGAATCCCTTGTGCTTTCCCAGGGCCGGCTGAACGTAAGTCGAAGTCTGGAAAATCGGATAGGTAACAGCGCCGGTCTCCGGCTCCGGCTGCTGCCCGGCGTGGATGCAATCCGTCGAGAATCCCATGAGTGAGTTCCTTTGGCGCCCTCCAGAGGAGGCAGGGTCAGCCCCGTTTTTTCGTGAAGATCTGCTTCGACATGTACCGTTCAGCGCCGTCCGGAATGAGGGTCACAATGCGCTTTCCGGCGCCGAGTTTCCTGGCCAGGGCGACTGCCGCGACTACGTTCGATCCAGCTGACGTTCCGGCCAGTAGTCCTTCTTCGCGGGCCAGACGCCCCACCATTTCAAACGACGGGCCGTCCGTAACGGTGACGATGTCGTCCGCCAGATCCAGCCTGAGCACTTCCGGAATGAAGGACGACCCGATTCCTTCGACGTCGTGGGGGCCCGCTTCGCCCCCGGCGAGCACGGAGCCCTGTGGCTCCACTACGACGCATTGGATTGCCGGATTCTGCTCCTTCAGGAAGCGGGCGACGCCCGAAAAGGTTCCCCCCGTTCCCGAACCCGCGGCGAATCCATCGACCCGCCCCTCCATCTGTTGCCAGATCTCCCGCGCCGTCGTCTCATAGTGGACTTCCGAGTTGAAGGGGTTTCGAAACTGCTGGGGCAGATAGGAACCCGGGGTCGATGCGGCGATTTCTTCCGCGCGCTCGATGGCCCCGTTCATTCCCTCGGACTCCGGAGTCAGGACCACTTCGCCTCCGAGGGCCCGCATGAGCTCCCGCTTCTCGACGGAGAAATGCTCCGGGACGACCAGGATCACCTGGTAGCCGAGCTGCACGCCGGCGAGCGCGAGAGCGATCCCCGTATTTCCCGCGGTCGGTTCCACGATGGTGCCGCCGGGCCGAAGCTGGCCGGCGCGCTCGGCCCGCCGGATCATCCCGAGGCCGATTCGATCCTTGACTGACCCGCCCGGGCTCAGGAACTCGAGCTTGGCGAACAGACGCGCCGAACCCGGCTCCACCACCTTCCTGAGCTCCAGCAGAGGCGTGTTTCCGATGAGGTCGAGGATGGAGTCAGCGGGGGGATGGAGGGGTCGGCCGGCCAAAGCGCGGCCATTCTAGTGGAGTGCAGCGGTAATTTCGAGCGGCGAAAAGGGAGGAGCGAGAGGCCGCGCGCGTGAGTCGAGAAGACGGTTTCCCTGAAACAGCGAAGGGCAGGACATGACGTCCTGCCCTTAAAAAGTCATCAACGAAAAATCAGGCGTAGGCTCTCGGGGTCGCCCGGCGCTGGTTGTAGCAATCGCGGCAGTAGACCGGCTTGCCACTCACCGGCGTGAACGGGACCTCGGTGCCGACCCCGCAGTTGTCGCAGGTCACCGAGACCATCTGGCGGGAGCCACCTCCGCCGTTGCCATCCCGCGAGCTCTTTCGCTTGTCGCGGCAGTTCTTGCAACGTTTCGGCTCATTCGTGAAGCCGCGCTCGGCGTAAAACGCCTGCTCGCTCCGTGAAAACTGAAATTCTCCGCCACAGTCGATGCAATTGAGGTTCTTGTCAGAAAACGTATCCATGGAAATCGAATCTCCTACACTCAGAAGTACAAGGGTATGCCGCAGCCTCTTGCTCGTGCGGGGTGCCGCGACCTGTCTCTCCCCGCGGGCGTCTCGCTTGACTCGTCTGGAATGTTATCGATCCCCCTTCCAGGAAACGAGTTCGAGTCCGCGGAGGTTGCAGAGCCTGCACGACTTCCTGGATTGTCGTTTCGCTGTAAGCTCATTTTTTAGCACAGGGCCATGGACGAAAGCAACGAAAAATGCCTTCATCGGGAATAAGCGGGCCTGCATTTGAAACCCCAATACTTATGCGGCATTCCGTGCGGATCGGCCCGGCGGGATGGAGCTACAAGGATTGGGATGGAATCGTCTATCCCCCCTCTCCCGGCCGACGGTTCGACCCTCTCGGATATCTCGCCGGCTACTTCGACACGATCGAAGTCAACTCTTCCTTCTATCGCATTCCTCCCCCCACCCACGCGACCAGTTGGGTGCGGCGGACGGCCTTCAATCCGGAGTTCCGCTTCACCACGAAACTCTTCCGCGGATTCACGCATGAGAAGTCGCCAGAGCCTGGGGACGTCGCTGCCTTCCGGCGGTTCCTCGATCCCCTGGCCGCGGGGGGGAAGCTGGGAGCGGTATTGATCCAGTACCCATGGAGCTTCAAGGCTTCTCCGGAATCTCTCGACCGGCTGGCAGCGGTCATGGACGCCTTCCGCGACTATCCGAAGGCCATCGAGGTGCGCCACTCCAGCTTCGACACTCCCGAGTTTCTCGAAATGCTGGAGGGGAAGAACGCCACGTTCGTCAACATCGACCAGCCGCTCTTCAGCGACTCGATCAAACCGGGAGCGCACGACGTCGGACCGGTCGGCTACGTGAGGCTTCACGGGCGCAATTACCAGAAGTGGTTCGCGCATGAAGAGTCATGGGAGCGTTATGACTATCTTTACAGTCCGGAGGAGCTGGCCCCCTGGATGGAGCGAACGAAGAAGTTGTCGGAGAAGAATGACGTCTACGTCATCACCAACAATCACTTTCGCGGTCAGGCCATCGTGAACGCGGTCGAGCTCAAACGGGGGCTGGGACTTTCGTCGGAAGCCCCGCCCTCACTGGCGGAAGCTTACCCGGAGCGCTTTGGAGGCGGTCAATCGTGAGGCAGGCTGTCGCCGCCAGCGACAGCTGACGAGGCCCCGCATAGGACGGCCAGCGGGCGACGATCCGCGACGCTATACTTCTTCCAATGTGCCGGTTGCCGCCGGGCCCCGAACCGTTACAGCGGATCCATGCTGATGCTCCTGGGAGGGATCGATGTTCGTACCGACCTGGCTGCTCGTGCTTTTGTTCGTGTTCGTCGCCGTCCTCGTAGCCTGGTCAGTTCTGCTTGTGACGGGTCGCAATCCGCTTCCCTTTCCCGATCGAGGGTCACGCATATTCTCCGCTTCATCGAAAGAGGCGAAAGAAGCCGTTGTTGCCCTTTTGGCCGAGCATGGCATCGGGGAGCGATTCCAGTTCAATACAGGCGGAGTCCACCGTTCGATCATGTGGGACGGAACCATCATCAATGTGCCAGCGCCGGAAATTCTCGAGAAGCTCGGTTCCCCTGCTGCCAGCATTGGCCTGGTTGCCCGTGATCCTGTTGCAAGCGCGAATAATGCAGCAGATTTCTTGCGTTCGCGGGGGTTCGATGCAAGTGTCGTCCTTGACGCTGAGCCTGAGCTTCCAATCGCGTTTGTTGTCACCAACGCAATGACCGCGACGGTGCTCAACTTCCGAAAGCACGTGAGTCAACTGCCGAGGCCACAACCTGCAGGCAGAAACCGCGGCTGAGGCCTCACATGCGTCGACCTGGCCCCGCGACGTCCCGCGCGGCGACCGCTGCCCTGACCGACGGCGCGGCGATCGAGGTCACGCCGCAGCCCGAAGAAAAGCGCTCCTTCTGGAGCAGAGTCTTCAGACGCCCCGATCCCGCGCCCGCAGAACCTCCTGCGAACGAAGGCGCGGGGCAGTAGTTCACCGGCGTTCCACCGCACCCCCCTCGTCGCACCCGATGGTAGAGTTCCGCTCCTTCCAGCATGCTCAAGCGAAGAATCGTCGGAACCGCGGGACACATCGATCACGGCAAAACCTCGCTGGTCCGCGCTCTGACCGGGGTCGACACGGACCGGCTCCCTGAAGAGAAACGGCGAGGGATCACCATCGACCTCGGATTCGCTCATCTCGAAGAAGAGGGGCTGCAGATCGGATTCATCGACGTACCGGGGCACGAGCGCTTCGTCAGAAACATGCTCGCGGGCGTCGGCGGCATCGACGCCGCTCTCCTCGTGGTCGCCGCCGACGAGTCGGTGATGCCTCAGACGCGCGAGCACCTCGCGATCTGCGATCTCCTCCACATTCCGACGGGAGTCATTGCGATCACCAAAGCGGATGCGGTCGAGCCGGAGATGACGGAGATCGTGCGACTCGAGGTTCTCGACCTGGTCCGCGGAACGTTCCTGGAAGGAAGGCCCGTCGTGATCACCAGTGGAGCGACGGGAGCAGGCCTCCCGGAGCTGCGGAGCGCGCTGCGAACGATTCTCCTCGATGAAGTGACTGACCGCGACTCCACACGAAGCGTGTTCCGGCTTCCCATCGACCGTGCCTTCACCATGAAAGGCTTCGGCGCGGTGGTAACCGGCACGACGGTGGGCGGCGCGCTGCGTGCGGGCGCCGAGGTTGAGATCGTTCCCGGTTCACTCCGGGCCAGAGCGAGGAATCTTCAGGTTCATGGGGAACCGAAGGATACGATCACGGCGGGAGAACGCAGCTCCGTCAACCTCGCGGACGTCTCTCTCGATGTTCTGAGAAGAGGCCAGCAGATCATCGCGCCGGGCACTCTGCGCGAGAGCAGCGTCATCACCGCGGAGCTGGAGCTTCTCCCCGACTCGAAGGATCTCGAAGATCAGACCAGGGTGCGCGTTCATCACTTCTCCGCCGAGCTCCTCGCATCCGTGAGGCTGATCTCCGGGACGGCGAAGGCGCTCCGAGCCGGCGAGAAAGGATGGGTGCAGCTCCGCCTCGAATCTCCCATCATTGCGGCAGCCGGTGACCGCTTCGTCATCCGCCGCTATTCACCGCCGCTCACCATCGGAGGAGGTCGCATCGTCGATCCCCACCTCGGCAAACTGCGACGGAACACGCGGAAAGAGATCCTCGAAGCGGTGGCCTCGACCGACCTCGCCACCCGCGCCTCCTTTCTCGCCAGGCTCGCCGGACCTGCCGGGATCACTTCTCACGAGCTGGCCATCCGGAGCGGACTCACCGAGGCTTCGATGACCGAAGAGATCGAGAGGACGGACATTCCCGGGACGATCGCGCTCGCGGATGGATCGACTGTCCGGCTGATCAACCTCGATGTCATCGGTGAAATGCGGACCGTCGCGATGCGGGTGCTCGAAGATTTCTTCAAGAGCAATCGCACCGCTCTCGGCATGCCGAAGAGCGAATTCCTCCAGCGGACAGCACTCGCTCGCCTCGATCCAGTCGTGGCGTCATTCTTTCTGGAGGACCTCGTGAAAGAACAGATCGCCCGCGGCGAGGGCGACCTCATTCACGTCCCCGGTCGGTCGCGCACCCTCGGAGGCGCGGAGGGCGATCTGGCCCGGATTCTCGAGGAGCGCTTCCGCGAGGCCGGTCTGATGCCTCCCCCGATCTCCGAGCTGATCAAGTCGATCGAACAGCGCCCCAAGACGATCGAGGGAGTGGTCGGTTATCTCGCGAAAAGTGGAACGCTCGTCCGTCTCGCGGAGAACGTCTACATTCACCGCGACGTGCTGGATTCGGCGAAAAGCCGGCTCGAGCCGCACAAGGGAAAGATGGTCGATGTCGCCTGGTTCAAGGAGTTCTATGAGATCACGAGAAAGATCGTGATCCCGCTGCTGGAGCACTTCGACCGGGTGGGTCTCACGAAGCGGATCGGCGATCAGAGGCAGATCCAATAGTTCCCGGCGTCGTGTTCCGATAATCCGCGGGGATCGTCAGCCATCTCGCCGGGACGTCCTTCTTTTCCTTCTTCATCAGCTCTCTTCGCGAGACCATCGACCCACCCTCCCAGACCAGCGCACTCCGATCGAGAAGAGGAAACCCTTCGCGCGACATCAGTGTCTCCTGGACGCTCCGGCTCACCCCGGCGCGAGGCTCGCTGATCGGCTCCGAGGCCACCCACATGCGGAGGAACTGAGGACTGATCAGCGGCTCATCACTCAGCCAGATTTCGCGTCGATAGCCGCCGAGAGTCATTTCGAGCTTCTTTCCGCGGATTCCCGCGATCTCCCGCGTCTCGTCGGTCTGACGGATCGTCAGTGTCGCGGCCGGCACGGGAATCGGGTTCGCGAGCTGCCTGCGACGCTGCGCGACAAGCTCCTCGAGAGTCTGAACGCGATAGGTCTTCGCGACGTCGTCCACCCAGGTCACCGTTCCCACCTCGAAGTCGAAGAGCCGCCAGCGATCGAGCTCCTGGCTCATCCGCGCCTTCGAGCCCGAGACGACGAGACGATGAAGAAACGCCCGGGTCGGAGGGTGTGAGCTCTCACGGATGGTCAGCACGTCGGCCGGAATCATCAGGCCGGTGGGCGCCACAGCCTGGAGCTGAGCCGGCTGACGGCAGGAAACGATGAAAAGAAGCGCCATCAGCGCCCGCATGCATTTCACGATTCCTTTGCTTCGTACCAAGTCCGTCCCCAGTGCGTCTCGACCGCCAGCGGTACCGCGAGTGGATAGATTCCTTCCATGGTGCTGCGGACGAGAGGCTCGATCGTCGTGATGTCGTCCTCCGGAACTTCGAGAACGATCTCATCGTGCACAGTGAGCAGCATTCGCGCCTGCGACCCCGACTCCGCCAGAACCTCGTCGAGACGGATCATCGCCATCTTGAGCAGATCGGCGGCCGTGCCCTGTATCGGAGCGTTGGTCGCCATCCGCTCGGCGTTTCCGCGGACCGTCCATGACCGATTCTGGATTTCGGGAATCCCCCGCACTCGTCCGAACAACGTCGTGACCTTTCCGGTGCTTCGCGCCTCCTCGAGAGTCCGCTCGAGATACTGCCGGATCGTCGGATAGCGGGCGAAGTACGACTCGATGAACTCCTTCGACTCGGTTTGAGAAATGTTCAACTCGTGGGCCAGCCGGAAGGCCGACATCCCATAGAGCACCCCGAAGTTGATCGTCTTCGACGCGCGTCTCTGCTCGAGGGTCACTTCCGGCTCGGGCCGGTTGAAGATCCGTGCCGCGGTGGCCCGGTGAATGTCCACGCCACGCTTGAACGCGTCGATCAGATCGCGATCCTCCGTCATGTGAGCCAGAACCCTCAGCTCGATCTGGGAGTAATCCGCCGCAAGGAGAACCCATCCCGGATCCGCGATGAACGCCCTTCGGATCAGCCGCCCTGCTTCCGTCCGGATCGGAATGTTCTGAAGATTCGGATCGGACGAAGAGAGACGTCCCGTCGCCGCCACGGCCTGGTTGAAGGTCGTGTGCACCCGCCCATCCTCGGCGACGAGAGCCGGCAGCGCATCGACGTAGGTGCCCTTGAGCTTGTGCAGCTCGCGCTGCTCCAGGATCAGCTTCGGCACCTCGTAGCCGTAGGAAGCGAGCTCCTTCAGGACTTCCACCCCGGTCGAAGCGCTCTTGGTCTTCTGGGTCTTCTTCAGCGCCGGATACTGGAGCTTCTCGAAGAGAATCGTCGCCAGCTGCTGCGGAGAATTGATGTTGAACTCTTCTCCGGCCGCCGCGTAGATCTGGCTCTCCAGGCGGGCGAGTTGCTCCCCCATCGTCGCCGACATGCTGGCCAGCAGATCGGTGTCGACGCGGATTCCGTGCGATTCCATGCGGGCCAGAACCGGAATCAGCGGCAGCTCGACTTCGCGATAGATCCTCTCCAGAGCCGCTTCCTGCTCCAGCTGCGGACCGAGCTCGCGCCAGAGGCAAACGGCCATCTCCGCTTTTTCGCCGAGATACTCGCAGGCGGGTGAGTCGATCTGAGAACGCTGCTCATCGCTTCCGGACATCGCGAAAAGAGTCGTGACCGACTTGATGAATTCCTTCCGCGTGATGATCTCGCGCCGAAGCTTTTCGCGGGCCAGAATCTCGAGCGAGTGCCCGTAAGCGCCGGGCTGCAGCACATACGACGCGATCATGGTGTCGTGATATCGGGCCGGCTGAGGCCACCCGGCGGCTTCGAGCTTCCGGAGCTCGGCCTTCATATCGTGCGCGAGAAAGAGCCGGTCTGATGAGAGGAGATTCCGCGCCGCATCGGCCAGCTGGTCCGAAGCTCCGAGGCGGTTGATGATCGGGAGGATCATGGCGCGAGAGGGCTCGGACGCGATCGTGACCGATTCGATGGCGCGGCCTGTCGCGTTGGGCTCGCAATAGAGCGCGAGCGGCTCCGATCCGACACCGGCGAGAAACCGGTCCAGCTCACTGACGGAAGCGATCGTCCGAAAGTCGCGCGGCGCGGACGCCTCCGCCGGGAGGTACTCCTGAAGAAGGGAGTGAAACTCGAGGCGCGAGAAAAGATCGTGCAGCTTTCCCCGGTCCGGCTCCTTCATGACCAGAGTGTCCAGATCGATGGTCAGGGGAAGCTCGCAGCGGATGCTGACCAGATCGCGAGAGAGAAGAGCTTTGTCACGGTTCTCGAGCAGCGCCTTCTTCTGCGCCGGCTTCTTGACCTCGTCGATCCGGGTATAGAGCTCGTCGATCGAACCGAACTGCTGGATCAGCGCCTTGGCCGATTTCTCGCCGATGCCCGGGACTCCCGGGATGTTGTCGATTGCATCGCCCCAGAGCGCCATGACATCGACGACTTTCTCCGGCGGAAGACCAAAGGCTTCCTCCACTCCGCTCGGGTCGTAAAGCACCTCGCGTCCGGTGTGGTAGAGCGAGATTCCCTCACCGACGAGCTGAAAGAAATCCTTGTCCGAGGTCGCAATGACGACATCCCACCCCGCTTCCCGGGCGTGGCAGGCGAGGGAGCCAATGACGTCATCGGCCTCGTACTCCGGCAGCTCCAGAATCGGGATCCCGAGCCCTTCGACCGCCTCCCGAACCAGGGGGACCTGCACCGAGAGATCGTCAGGCATCGGCTTCCGATCCTTCTTGTAATCCTCGAACTGCTGATGCCGGAAGGTGGGCGCCTTGACGTCGAACGCGACCGCCAGCGCCGCCGGCTGATGATCCTTGATCAGCTTGCGAAGCATCTGAATGAATCCGTAGACCGCGTTGGTCGCCATCCCGGAGGAGGTGGTCAGTCCCCGGATCGCGTAGTAGGAACGGTAGAGATTGTTCGAACCGTCGACGAGAAAAAGTCGGCCGCGGCTTGTCATCGTGGCGGGATTGTATAAAAGCGACTCCGCCCCTGAGTGGTCAAGCTCAGGGGCGGAGTCAAATCAGGTCGGACCGCTGCGGCAGTCAGGAGGGCTGTGGGGAAGTATTGAAGAAGAATCGTCCAAAATCGGTCCAATCATCAGTGCGGGACCGCAGCGGCCACTTAGCGCGAACATTCAGGCTGGATCCGCGCGAAATGGTCTCGAAATTCGTCGAGCACCAGTTCATGATGCCGACTCCCGTTTGCACGAAACAGGCCAGTTAAACTCCTGTTTCGTGGCGCCCCCGCCCCCCTGGTGGGTGGGTAAACGGGCGTCTCCTCTCCGGCCGCAGGACCGCAAGGGGGAAACCGAGAGCGGCAGGACCCGAAAATCTTGCCGCCGCATCCCCGCAAGAATTGCCTCACCCGGAGGTGAGCGTGGCGTTGAGCTCGTCGAGCAGGTCGTCCAGCGGGATCCCGTATTTGGCCGCGAGCTGTTCCAGCGTCTCCTGTTCCGAGATCGAACAGGCTCCGCATCCCGTCAGATTGAATGAAAAGAAGACCCAGCGCGCCACCGGGTGATGGCGCATCGCTTCCGTCACCGTCATCCTCCCGGTGAAGGGAGCGACTTCGTTTCGGCGCGCCGGCTGCTCGTTGGCCATGTTCCGGACTCAACGATCCCTCTACGGCTGAAATTCTTTGCTTTGGCCCCGTTCTCTGGCCGTCGCGGGCGGGGAATCTCACCGTCCGCGCCGGCATTGGAGCAACCGAATGCAGATCCGCCTTCTTTGTTTCGCCGTCCTCGAAGAGATCGCCGGCACTCGCGAGCAGCGACTCGAGGTCGCCACGGGCACGACTCCTCAGGACCTCTGGGCGATGATGAGAGGAAAACATCCCCGTCTGAGCTCCTACGTCACCCCCCCGCTCGTAGCGGTCAATCAGGAGTACGCCCCACCAACGACCCGGCTCGAGGATGGCGATGAGGTCGCATTCATTCCGCCGGTTTCGGGGGGATGAGCGATGAAGTTCCGCCACCTCACCGATGACCCGATCGACATGGGACGGCTGCTCGACGAGACTCGGCGCGACTCCGACGGCGCCCTTGCCCTCTTCGCGGGGGCGGTTCGCAATCATCACGAGGGACGCTCGGTCGAATCGATCTTCTACGAGGCATACCGGGAAATGGCGGAAAAGGAGCTCGCCCGGATCGTGGAAGAGCTGAAGTCCGAGCACTCGGAGGTCTCACTCACGGTGATCCACCGTCTCGGCCTGCTTCGTGTCGGCGAGATCTCGATCGCGATCGTGGCGACGTCCTCCCACCGCGCCGAAGCGTTCGAGGTCTGCCGGGAAGCCATCGAGCGAATCAAACGGAGCGTTCCGATATGGAAGAAAGAACGTTCTCCGGACGGAGAAACGTGGGTTGGATGGCAGGGCGAAAATAGATCTTAAATCTATTCTTTAATCACTATTAATAATTACATCATAAATTTGTGGACTCATGCAAGACGTCACGGATGAACAGCTTCCGCGCGGTGCCGGCAGCGCGGGCGAGATCGAAGCGCGGCCCGCGGCAAGCACCATCGTGCTGCGTGGAGATCCCTTCGAGGTTCTCTTCCTCCGGCGGACGGCGACGAGCACCTTCGTCCCGGATGCATGGGTCTACCCCGGAGGCGCCGTCGATGAGATCGACAGGAAAATCGCCTCGGAGCGCGGAGGCGACCTCCTCAACCAGATGCGACTCTGCGCTGCGCGCGAGCTCTTCGAGGAAGCGGGGATCTGGATCGGCACACCGATCCCGGGCCTCGAGGAGCGCAGGCAGGCCATCCTGGACGACGATTCCCGATTCGCCGATCTGGTGAGCGAATCGCCCCCCGATGTCGACCGCTTGGTGTGGACCAGCCGCTGGGTGACCCCGATCGGCGTTCCCAGGCGTTACGACACGTTCTTCTTTCTTCTTCACGTTCCGGACGGGACGATGGCCTCCGCCGAGGAAAGGGAGGGCGTCGAGGTCGTCTGGCTCTCTCCCGCCGCCGCTCTCGACCGCCATCGCGCAGGTTCATTCACGATGGTTTTTCCAACCATTCGAAACCTCGAAGCGCTCATTCCCTTCACGTCCCCTCGCGAGCTGATCGCGTCGCGAGAAGGTGTGGACGTCCCGACGACTCGACCGGTGCTGGTGGTCGATGGCGACAGAAAGAGAATCGAGCTGCCCGACCCGTCATGATTCCGATCACCACGATCACGGCTCCGAACCCCGGACCCTACACGCTCGACGGAACCCGCACCCACATCCTCGGCGACTCGGTCGTCATCGACCCGGGACCCGATGTCGAGTCGCACGTCGTCGCGATCGAGCGAGCGGCGCCGAATCTGACCATGATTCTCGTCACCCATCGTCACGCGGACCATGCTCCCGCCGCCGCGACGCTCCGGCAGCGAACCGGGGCGACGATTCACGCTCCCGCGCAGGCCGGCCTCGCCGGCCACGAAGCACTATCCGATGGCGGGCGGATCGACACTCCTCATGGAGCGATCGTGGCGATTGCGACGCCCGGACATACGGCGGATCATTTCTGCTTCCTTACCGTCGACGGCGATCTTTTCACCGGCGACACGATCCTCGGAGAAGGAACGACCACGATCTTCCCGCCCGACGGCGACATGGGCGATTACCTCGCTTCGCTGCGCCGACTGCGGGCGCTCGCCCCGCGCCGGATCTTTCCGGGTCACGGGCGGGTGCGGGAAGATGCGATCGAGTGGATCGATTTCTACATCCGGCACCGGATGGATCGCGAGGAGCAGATCGTCGCAGCGCTCTCAGCGCATCCCGTGACTCTCAGCCAACTTCGCCTTTCGATTTATCCCACGCTGGCTTCCCCTCTTCACGTCGCCGCCGAGCTGCAGCTCGAAGCGCACCTGAAGAAGCTCGCAAGAGAAGGGGTGGCGTCGGTAGTGGATGAGACGTGGAAGCGGAGTTGAGACAGCATGGGCATGGCGGGGCGGGGGGCGGTGCTGAGGGTGAACGTAGCGGCGCGAGAGGGCGGGAGTCATTCAGAGGCCGCACGCGACGACCGTGCAGAATGAATGCTCGTGTCGCGGCCGAAGAATCTCAGAATACGATGATCGCTGTCGGTTTCTTATGCACATCCAGGCTGATATTCACGATGCGACTGCATCGACCCACGAACCCGATGACGGTTTGCGCATTCTGAGATTCTTCGGCCGCGAGACCAATCGTGGCGATACTTCGTTCTTCCGTGCGGCCTCTGAATGACCCACCCACGCGTCCCCGCGATCCTGCATATCGAGACTCATCTGCGCCCGGTTCTCGCATCCTTGCAGTAGGATTCGCGGCAATAACGACGGATCAGCGAGGCACTGTGAAAAAGAAAGACTTCATCTCCATCCACGATTACTCGTCAGCCGAAGTCACGGAAATTTTCGACCTGACTGGCGAGGTCAAGCGCACGCCGCAGAAATTCAATCGCGAGCTCGAAGGGCAGACGCTGGCGATGATCTTCGAGAAATCATCGACGCGGACGCGGGTCTCGTTCGAGGTCGGCATGTTCCAGCTGGGAGGTCATGCGCTCTTTCTCTCCTCTCGCGACATTCAGCTCGGGCGGGGTGAAACGATTGCCGACACTGCACGAGTGCTCTCGCGTTACGTGGATGGAATCATGGCGCGCACATTTGCTCATGCCACGGTGACCGATCTCGCCGCGTTCTCGAACGTGCCGGTCATCAACGGGCTCACCGATCTCCTGCACCCCTGCCAGGGGATGACGGACTACTTCACCGCGCTGGAAAAACTGGGCGATCTTCGCGGGAGGAAACTCGCCTGGATCGGCGACGGAAACAACATGGCTCATTCGCTGATGTTCGGAGCGGCCAAGGTGGGGATGAACATCGCGGTCGCGACCCCGCCGGGATATGAGCCGGATTCGGGCGTCGTCGAGCTTGCGAAGGCGGACGCCGCGGCAGCGGGAACGACGCTGACGCTCACGCATTCGATCGAAGAGGCGGTGGCCGGGGCGGACGTCGTCGAAACGGACGTCTGGACTTCAATGGGGCAGGAGGCGGAGAGCCGCAAGCGCCTCGAGGATTTCGCTGGATGGCAGGTCGATTCCCGCGTCATGAGCCTGGCGAGGAAAGAGGCAATCTTCATGCATTGTCTTCCTGCTCACCGCGGCGAAGAGGCTTCGGCAGAAGTGGTCGATGGTCCCCAGTCGGTCATCTTCGATGAAGCGGAAAACAGGCTTCATGTGCAAAAGGCGATCATGCTGACTCTGATGAAGGGACGAAAGCGACATCCGTGACGGACGATGCTCCTGAAGTGAAACCGTCCCGCCCTCGCCGCGGAGGGATCGTGATCCTCGTGGTCCTTGCGGCGGTGTTTTTCGCGATCGTCCTCGCACTTCTTCTCTTCGGCGGACGTTCCCGACCTCCGGCTGGCGATGACGCCGAAACCCTCTACGTCATTCCTTCCTCCCTCAGGCTCCGATCGGCGCCGAGCCTCGAGGCTCCTGTTCTCACCAACCTCACCCGCGGCGAAACGCTCACTCATCTCGAAACGGACGGATCGTGGGTGAAGGTGCGCCGGGCAGGGGGCGCCGAGGGATGGGCCGAGCGCTCCTACCTGGAAACGGCAACGGATCACGAGCGGCGCATGGCCCGCTCGAATGCGATCAAGGCATTGCCGCCTCTCCTTGGTGAAGTGGAGCGGGCGGTTCCGATCTACGCCGGCCCGGGCATCTTCTTCCCGATCATCGGAGAACTGGCTGCCGGTTCGGCGGTCACCGTCTACACCCGGAACCATGACTTCTACGCCGTCGACAGCCAGGGCGAAGTCGCCTACGCCGAAGTCGATGCCATCGACCTCTCGGAGGCGGGGGCGGCGCTGTTCGAGGTCGCCGCCTCCCCCGAGTCGGATGTCATCGACCGCGAGCCGGATCTGACCGCGTCGCTACCGGAGTTCCAGCCTCCCGACTTCCCGCGTCCGGTCGAGCGCGAGCCTGAGCCTGTCGAGCCATCCCCTGCTCCACGCCCGACGGAGCCGCGACGTTCCGGTGGCGTCTATCAGTCCGTACCTCCCGGCGGCACAGAGCCGGTGGTCATCGACCGGGTCGTCCCGCGGTATCCGCCCGCAGCGGTCTCACGCAGAATCGAAGGAACCGTCGTCGTTCGCGCACTGGTTCGGCGAAACGGACGCGTCTCCAGCGTAGAGATCCTGCGGGACCAGCCCTTTGGACTCGGAGAAGCCGCGGCGAGTGCCGTACGCCGGTGGCGTTTTCGTCCCGGCACGTATCAAGGCGAGCCCATCGACGTCGCCTACAACGTGACGGTGAATTTCCGTCTCGCCGACTGACCGAGGCGGACATCAGAAACCTGGGTGTCCTGCGATCGCTTCTCACGTAATGTTGATATTGCCGAGAGCGGCCATCGCCATCGGAACGGCGTCTCGAGGAACGGCCCTCGTCATCCTTGCCGTTCACGTCTGGCGCCGCGCCTGAGGAAGTCTTGGAAGCGTGAAGGATCTGGTGTGCGGGACACGAGATCTCAGGATCGGATCTCTCCGGTTCTCACCGCGAGAAACCACGGCTGGCGGCGGCCGAACCAGGTCGCAAGGGCGACTCCAACGCCAATCAGTGACGCCGTGATCCAGAGGACGTTGCCGATCCAGGGAACCAGTCGCAGCACGCCGAGCAGCACGGCGCCAATGACGGTGAAGGCCAGGTCGCCCCGGATTCGCGCCGACTCGTCCCGGACGCGTCCTCCTGCGATTGCGTAGCCGACCGCATGGAAAATCGCCACCATCCCGTAAACCTTCGTGACGATGGCAAAAGCTGCGAGAATTCCGAGAAGCAACACGCCGACCCCGTAGGGAATCAGGTAGCTGAAGACCACGGCGGTCAGCACGAAGCTGGTGAACGCGACCAGGCCGACCAGAAATGCGTGAAGGAGACTCGACTGCGCTTCCACGGAGGTCGCGCGAACTTCACGTCCCGCGATCAGGACGATCGGAATCGAGATCAGAATCCAGAAGAGTGTGAACGCCAGCTTGATCGCCGCCGCGGCGGCCGAGAAGGGATCGTTCATCATGGCGATCAGCGCATCGCCCTCATTCTTCCCGGAGATCGTCGAGATGGAGCTTCTGGGAGCCCAGAGGTCGCCTCCGACCCGGCTTCGTTCCAGTCCCGAGACCGATCCGCCGAGCGCGACCAGATGACGCCCCACCGACCCTTCCGGGCCGAAGCTCACGCTGGAGCCGATGGCGACCAGATCCCCTTCAATGCGGGAGTCCACCCGCAGTGACCCGCCCAGGATCTGGACTCCGGCGACCGGACTCTCGACAACCTCGTCGCGGCCGATGATCACCAGGTCGCCCTCGCTCCGCGGTGCCTGAATCGGTTGCCCGATCGCTCCAGCGGTCCCGATGGTGATCAGAAAGATCGCCGAAAGGAGGCCCATCGCGAGATAGGTGGAGCGTTCAACGCGAGCGGACATCGTATCCCCGGGGCGGGCGCCGCAATAGCGCCAGCAGAATGAAGTTCACGGTGAGGAAAGCGAGAAGGATCATCGCGTGAAACGACCGCGGCGCATTTCTCAGGAATGCACCGACCGAGTCGGAGAGAAGAGCGGCCGATTCGGGACCGCCGTAGGCGGATTGGGCGGAGTCCGCAATCCCCTCCGCCGGCGGGATTCCGACCCAGGCGAAGAGTCCCGCGGTGAGCAGAGTGATCAGCGCGATCACGAGGAGCGTCAGACCCCAGGCGCGGTGACGCGCCCCTTCCCACGTGGCAACCGGCAGGCGGTCGGTCACCAGCGAGGCGATCGATCCTCCGGGTTCGACGACCGACGCCGAGAGACTGCGGTCGACCTGTGAAAGCTCTTCCGCCCGCGTCCGGCACGAGTCGCATTCGAGGAGGTGCGCCTCGTGATTCTCCGGGTCGTCGATCCACTGCTGGCAACGCGTCTTCATAAAGGTTCGGAAAAATGGGCCAGTTCGTCCTTCAACAAATTTCTCGCGCGAAAGAGCTTGTTCTTCACCGTTCCGAGCGGCAGCCTGGTCATTGCCGCGATCTCTTCATAGGACAACTCTCCGAAATGGCGGAGCTGAATCAACTCCCGGTAATCCGCTGGCAGCCCTTCCACTGCCTTGTCGATCGCCGCCGCAAGCTCCTTGTTCTTGAGATCGCGGTAGGGCGAGACCCCGACATCGGCAAACTGCCATTCTTTCCCATCCGACTCGTCATCTCCCTGCCTGGTCAGAGACACTTCCGCGATCGACTTCTTTCTCAAGGCGTCGATCGAAGCATTCTGAGCGATCCGGAAGATCCACGTCGAGAACTGGAACTTCGGGTCGTAGCGATCGAGAGCCAGGTAAACCTTCGTGAAGATCTCCTGGGTCAGATCGTGAGCCTCTTCCCATCGCCGAGTCACGCGGTAAACGTAATTGATGATTCGTTTTTCGTACCGCGCCACCAGCTCTCCGAAGCGATCACGCTCGCCGGCGAGGATACTGGCCACCAGGGCCCTGTCGTCGAGCGTCTTTCGCTCCGGCATCAATTCTGTACGGCCCCCGGTGTCCGAAGTTTCCATGCGATCATAGCAGCGGCCCGTTCCCGCGGGCGTCGCACAGACCATGATCGAAATCGACCGCCTGCTCAAACGCTACGGCGATTTCACGGCCGTGGATGGGATCTCCCTCGTCGCTCATCCCGGCGAGATTTTCGGCTTCCTCGGTCCCAATGGAGCGGGAAAGACCACCACGATCCGCATTCTCGCGGGACTCTCGCTCCCCACCTCGGGAACGGCCCGACTGAATGGAATCGACGTGACCACCAGCCCGGCCCGGGCCAAGGGGATTTCGGGGTACGTCCCAGATCGCCCCTTCCTTTATGAAAAGCTGACGGGAGGCGAGCTTCTCCGCTTCGTCGCCGACCTCTACAGGACGCCCTGGTCCGGTTGCGAGAACCGCGCGATGTCTCTTCTCGAGCTCCTCGGACTCGACGGGTGGGTCGACTCCCGGATCGAGAGTTACTCCCACGGCATGAAACAGAAACTGGTTCTCGTCTCCGCGCTTCTCCACGACCCGTCGATCCTGATCATCGATGAGCCGATGGTGGGACTCGATGCCCTGGCCCAGAAGCAAGTGCGCGTGCTCCTTCGCTCGGAGGCGGACCGGGGCAAAACGGTGTTTCTCACCACCCACACCTTGTCGGTTGCCGAGGCGGTGTGCGACCGCGTTGCGATTCTTCATCGCGGGCGGATCGCCGTCATGGGACCTACGGCCGAAGTCCGAGCCGCGGCCGGAACGGAAGGGTCGGCGCTCGAAGATGCCTTTCTCGCGATCACCTATGGAGAAGGTTGAGTGGCATCAATCGGAGAGACCCGCCGCCGTTGGACCAGCGAGGCACGACGCCTCGGTACCGACCCTCGCGACGTCGACGTTTTTCTCTGTGATCTGACGCATCGCTCCTTCGCCTCGCTCCTGGCGCGAGAGGAAGAGGAGCTGGACTCCTCGATCGATTCCCGACTGGCCGAGCTGATGAGGCGAAGGCTCGATCGCGAGCCGCTCCAGTACATCCGCGGGCGCTCGGAGTTTTTGCGCAGGGAGTTCGCCGTCGATTCGCGGGCGCTCATTCCACGTCCGGAGACGGAGCTGCTTGTGGTGGAAGCCGTCAAACGGATACGAAAGGGGAATCGCGTTCTGGACATTGGAACCGGCAGTGGCTGCATTGCGATCAGCATTGCCCTGGAGCGCCCGGAGCTTCATCTCTTTGCTTCGGATCGCTCCATCGAAGCGCTGGCGCTCGCCCGTCACAACGCTGCACGGCTGGGGGCTCGGATCCATTTCTTCTCTTCCGATGTCGCCGACGCTGCGACCGGGCCTTTCGATGCGATCGTCTCGAATCCTCCCTACGTCCCGGCCGGAGACCTCGAGGGACTGCAACCCGAAGTACGCGACTTCGAACCTCATCTGGCGCTCTCCCCCGGATCGGACGGCAAAGAAATCGTCGAACGGATCCTCGCGGACGCGACCCGGATCCTGACGCCGGACGGCCTCATTCTTCTCGAGATCGGATTTTCACAAAGCGTAGCAGTCGGTGAGCTCGTTCTGAGCTACGGCCGCAACGCGGACTTCGTGGACGATCTCGCAGGCATCCCCAGAATCGCGATCATCACTCCGCGAGCTCTCAACCCGTAGCGCTGGAAGCGACACAGAGAGTGGCGGGCGGCGTCTCGCCGCCCAGCCTACAAGATGACGACTCCCTGAAAACCGGCGGGCCTGTCGCCGGCGGGACGCGTCACTGAAGTCAGGTCGCTTCGATCTTTGCCAGCTGAAGCGTCATAAAGGGCTGGGCGGCGAGACGCCGCCCGCCACTCTGTGGCGCCGGCTTTCAGCCGGCTGGCTTCTCGGAAGCCCGCTCGTGCGGCGAGACGCCGCCCGCCACCTTGCGCTTCAACCCGGAGGCCAGCTCAGACTCCGACCCCCGAGCACGTGGGCGTGAATGTGAAACACCGTCTGGCCCGCGGCTTCGCCGTTGTTGATCACGAGACGGAAGCCGGGTGACGCGATCTGCAGGTCGCGCGCGATCATTCCGGCGCGGACCAGCACCATCCCCACGGTCTGCGCATCTCCGTCTCCCAGCTCATCCAGCCGGGGAAGGTGCTTCCGCGGAATCACCAGAACGTGCGTGGGCGCCTGAGGATTGATGTCGTGAAACGCCACGACTCCATCATCCTCATAGACCTTCCTGGCAGGCACCTCTCCGCTGACGATGCGGCAGAAGAGACAGTTCTGGTTCGGGTTGGTCATCCAGTCCCTCCGAAATGCATGGTCGAGCCGTCACGGGAGCGACATGACTCAGCCCGCGAGAAGCGTTCCTCGTTTGAGCCTTCGGGTCGAGCGAAGAAACTCCTCGCGTGCCTCGTGCAGCGACTCCGGAATGTAATTCGCTCCCGCGGCGCGAGTCTCCACGGGCCGCCTCGAGAACGCCGATCCGCCGCCAAGAACCATCTTGTCACCGAATCGCGCCGCGACGCTCGAAAGAAGAGCGAATCCTTCGGCCAGATGCTCATCGCTCGAGCAGCTCACGAAGACTGCATCGGGCTGGGTCTCGCCGATGAATCGCAGCAGCTCCTCCTCCGGCAGGTCCGTGAAGAAGTCCATTGCCCACCCCTCGGCTCGGAGCACCTGAGCCAGCATGAAGGTGCCCAGCGAGATGCGCTCTTTCCCGACCGACGTCACGACGACCCTTGGGGATTCCGCGGTCGCCGTGGAATTGCGGTCCCCAAGGCGGCCGGTCATGTCGCGAATCGAATCCTTGATGAAGTGATCCTGCGCGATGGTGATCCGGTCCCGCTCCCTCTCTTCACTGGCGAAGCTCAGCGCCGGAATGAAGAGCTCCGCGAAAGCATCCTCCATCGATCGCTCTTCGGCGAACCGGTCCGCGATCGCGGCCACACCCGCCTTGTCCCGGGAGAGAAGCCGGCCGTAGAACGCGAGGTAGCCTTCCAGCGGCGCCTCCTTCCCGAAAAGAATCGAAAATGGCCGGAGCGCAGGGATGAACTCACCTCCGACGGTCAGACAGACCGTGATCGGCACCGCGAGAAGCAGCCCGACCGGTCCCCACAGCCATCCCCAGAAGATCGCCGCGACGAGAATTGCCACCGGCGAGACTCCGACCCGATGCCCGACGACCAGGGGTTCGATGAATCCCCCGATCAGTTGATCGAGCACCAGGAAGAGAAGCGCCACGGCGACGGGTCGCACCCAGTCGGGAAAGATCGCGAACGCCAGAAGGATCGGGAAGGCCGCGCTCACGACCGCGCCGACGTAAGGAATGAACCGGGCCATGAACGCGATGACGCCCCAGAGGAAGGCATGGGGGAGACCGAGCGCCCAGAGCCCGAGGCCGACCAGGATTCCAAAGCCCAAGTTCAGCAAGGCCTGCGTGAATATGTATCGGGTGATCCGGTGCGTCATCTCTCCCATGGCCTGGGTGGTCACCGTGAGGTTCGCGCGGCCGGCCAGCCGCAGAATCTTGTCTCGAAGCTTCTCGCGGTCCTTGAGCAGAAAGAAAACGAGAACGATGACGAGGAAACTCGAAGCGAGAATCTCGAACGTCGGCGCGATCGCTCGATAGCGATCGCCGAGCGATCGCTGTTCCGGGATCACTCGAACCGCCATGTCGGGCTGCTCCACCGTCTCACCGCTCTGAGCCAGCCGCTGCAGCGTCCTCTCGATCAGAACGAGCGATCCGCCCGTCCGCGCCTGGATCCGCTGGACCTTCGCCTCGAGCTCGCCGCTGTACAGCGCGATCTCCCGAGCGAGCTGAGTCATCTGCGTCGCGAAGGCCCAGGCGCCGAACACCAGAAGTCCGACGGTCAAGGCGATGGTGATGACCACCGCCGCCATCCTGCCGAGAGGCCTCTGGATGATTCCGACGATCGGCCGGAGCACGAAGGAAAAGAGAATTGCGACCGCGATCGGGATGAAGACCGGTTTGGCGAAATAGAGAACGGCGATGATCAGGACGCTGGCCCCGAAAATACCGGTGGTCGAGGTGCGCCGGTCGGCGCCGCGACGATCCGAGGGAAGCGGCCTTCCCCCCCTTGCCGCGGTCCGGTCGTATGGCGATGGATTCACGTCGTCCCTTCCGCCCGAAGTCTAAGCCAGGCGGGGCGGCCTCTGCAGTTGAACCTGCAGATCCCGAGCCCGGAAGACGGAGCGGCGCACAGCGCACCGGCCCTCCCTGGGCCGCGGGTCATTCAGAGTGGGCGAACGTCGCGAGCGCCGGTGGAGCGGAAATAACCATCGGGCAGAAACTCGCAGCGGCGCAGGAGTCATTCAGAGGCCGCACGCGCCGGCCGCGCAGAATATGAGATGGCGTCGCGGCCGAAGAATCTCAGCCGCGATGATCGCTGTCGGGTTCTTATACACGTCCAGACGCGTTCGTACGATGTGACTGCACGGGCACAAGAACCCGATGACGGTTTGCGCATTCTGAGATTCTTCGGCCGCGAGACCAACCATGGCCCGACCTCGGTCTCCCCGTGCGGCCTCTGAATGACCGCCACCCGCTCTCGTGAATTCCTCGATCACACATGCCGGTTCAACATGTCGCGAGACCCCCCGGCGCACCGCCTGTCGTTTGTCCGCGCTATGGCGTCCAGCGAAGGATCGGCTGGCGGGCGGCGCGAGCTTCGTCGACCCTCCGGACCGGGGTCGTATGCGGGGCCGACCGGACCAGCTCCGGCGTTTCCTTCGCCTCCCGCGCGATCGCGATCATGGCGTCGCAGAACGCGTCGAGCTCTTCCTTCGGCTCGGACTCGGTGGGCTCGATCATCAGCGCACCCGGCACGATCAGAGGAAAGTAAATCGTCGGGGGATGAAATCCGTAATCCATCAAGCGCTTCGCGATGTCGAGAGTATGGACATCCTGGGCTCCCTGCCACTTGTCGCTGAACACGACCTCATGCATCGACGGGGCGTCGTACGGAAGATGGTAAGAGTCCTTCAGCCTGGCGCGGATGTAATTCGCGTTCAGCACCGCGATCTCGGCGATTCGCCGGATCCCTTCGGCGCCCATGCTCCGAATGTAGGAGAGCGCGCGGACCAGAACGCCGAAGTTCCCATTCCACGCCCTGACGCGCCCGATTGAATCGGGATGATCGAAATCGAGATAGAACGCGCCGTTCTCACGCCGCTCCACCGTAGGAGTCGGGAGAAAGGGAACGAGTCGCTCGGAGACTCCCACCGGACCCGCTCCCGGACCGCCGCCTCCATGAGGAGTGGAGAACGTCTTGTGGAGATTCGAGTGAAGCACGTCGATTCCCATGTCGCCCGGGCGCGCGATTCCGACGAAGGCATTCAGATTCGCTCCGTCGCAATAGAGATAGGCGCCCTTCCGGCGAAGAATGTCGGCGATCTTGACGATCTGGTTCTCGAAGACTCCGAGGGTGTTCGGGACGGTGATCATCAGGGCGGCCACGTCGTCGGTGACCTCGCGCTCCAGCAGATCGAGATCGACGGTCCCGCGCGCGTTCGATTTGATCTGCCGCACCTGATAGCCGGCAAATGCCGCAGACGCCGGGTTGGTTCCATGGGCCGAGTCGGGGATCAGAATGTACTTGCGCGGGTTCCCCTCCTTCGCGAGCGCGGCTTGAACCATCAGGATGCCAGTCAGCTCGCCATGGGCTCCGGCAACCGGCTGAAGCGTCACCCGCGGCATGCCGAAGATCTCGCGCAGGCTTTCCTCGAGAGTCCAGATCAGTTCGAGCGATCCCTGGACCTGATGATCCGCCTGCATCGGATGCGTCCAGGCCAGACCTGGAATCCTCGCGATTTCCTCATTGAGCCGGGGGTTGTGCTTCATGGTGCAGGAGCCGAGTGGATAGAGGCCTGCGTCGATCGACACGTTCATCTGCGAGAGCCGGGTGAAGTGCCGGATCACGTCGACCTCGGAAACCTCGCACTCGTTCGCGATCTCTTCGCGAACCTGCGACGAGGGGAGTAGCGTGCCCAAATTTTGCTCGGGAACGTCCAGGGGAGGAAGGCGGTATCCCCTTCTTCCTTTTCGGCTCTGCTCGAAGATCAGGTTCGCCCGCCCCTGGCTGGCGTTCCCTCTCGCTTCAATCCGTGGCTTCAACGTTTCAGTCGTCATCGGCGTACGCGCTCAGGCCAGGCGCTCGATCGCAGCGGCGAAGCGATCGAGGTCGGCGCGGGTGTGAAGCTCGGTCACGGCGGCGAGAAAATCGTTGGGGCGGTCCGGATGCCAGCGGGTCAGCGCGACCCCGCCGAGAATCTCTTCCTTTTCGAGATCGGCCAGAAGCTCGCGGGCGGGCCGCCGCGTCCTGAGGGTCATCTCGTTGTAGATCGGCCCGGTGAAGGGGAGCTCCACCTTGCCCCCTTTCACGAGCATCGAGCGGAGATAGGAAGCCTTCTGAGCGCATTGCATCGCGACTTCCCGCAATCCTTTCTTTCCCATCAGAGAGAGATAGATGTTCGCGGCGAGGGCGATGAGCGCCTGGTTCGTACAGATGTTCGACGTCGCCTTCTCCCGGCGGATGTGCTGCTCGCGGGTGGCCAGCGTGAGCACGTAGGCCCGCCGGCCGTCCACGTCGACCGTCTCGCCCACCAGCCGTCCCGGCATCGATCGCTTGAGCCGATCACGAACCACCATGAAACCGACGTAAGGGCCGCCGAATTGAGGGGCGATTCCCCAGGCCTGCCCTTCGCCCACGACGACGTCGAAACCGTGATCTCCGGGAGGCGCAAGGAGACCCAGCGAGCTCGCTTCCGCGATCACGGCGATTCGGGTCGCATCCGTCGCCGCGGTGGCGCGACTGATCGCGTCGTAGTCTTCGATGACCCCGAAGAAGTTCGGAGATTGCACCGCGATTCCGAACGTCTGGTCGTCGACCGCAGCGCGCAATGCGTCGAGGTCGATGCGCCCCTCGTCGTTCCAGCCGATCTCGACGATCTCGAAATCGAGGTTGCGCGTATACGTGCGGACCGTTTCCCGGTACTGCGGATGGATGGATCCAGCCAGAATGAGCCTTCTGCGATTCTTCGTGACGCGCTCGGCGAGAAGCACCGCCTCGGCCAGCGCAGTCGAACCGTCATAGAGCGAAGCGTTCGCCACATCGAGACCGGTGAGCAGACACTGATGCGTCTGATATTCGAAAATCGACTGCAAAGTCCCCTGGGACACCTCGGGTTGATACGGCGTGTAGGCGGTCAGGAACTCGGCGCGCAACAGCAGCTGATCGATTGCCGCCGGCTGGTAATGGGCGTAAACGCCCGCTCCGAGAAAGGAGAGCGCGCGGTTCACGGGGACGTTCTTCGCGGCGAGGCCGGCGAAGAAGCGTCGCACTTCGATCTCCGACCAGGGCGCGGGAAGATCGAGCAGTCCCTCGAGGCGAACCTCCGTGGGAATGGTCGCGAAGAGGCTGTCGATCGAATCGGTCCCGATGGTCCGGAGCATCTCCCGAACGTCGTCTTCGGCGTTCGGGATGTAGCGCATCGGAGCCGTCATCGCGAACTGCCTTGCCGGTCGCGATGAATAAGCATCTTATTAGGGGTAGAAATAGTGATCAAATGACCGCCGATTTATTGATTGGAATGGGTATCAGATTGAGTAGTGTTAAAGAGACTTACTTTTCTCTCTTTATATAGTCGTCATAATCCTCGGCGCTCATCAGCTGTTCCAGCTCGCTGGCGTCGGCCATCCGAATCTTGAGCATCCAGCCGTCGCCATACGAGTCGGAGTTCACCATGTCGGGCTTCTCCGAGAGGACGTCGTTGACTTCGATCACTTCGCCGCCGACCGGCGCGAACAGCTCCGAGACGGCCTTGACGGATTCGATGCTCCCGAACTCGTCCCCCGCTTCGAGCGTCGTCCCCGCCTGCGGCAGCTCGACGAAGACGACGTCTCCGAGCTCCTTCTGCGCGTAGTTGGAAATCCCCACGATGGCCACGTCTCCCTCGACGTGAACGTACTCGTGACTGCTGGCGTAGTAATTCTCTCGAGGCTCCATATGAGCTGCTCCTCTTACTTTCTCGGCCGCTTGTAAAACGGAGTCGGAACGACTCTGGCTCTGGTTTCTTTTCCGCGGTTCAGAATCACGAGCTCCGAGCCGGGCTCGCTCTTTCCGGGAGGCACGTAGGCGAGACCGATCGCTTTTCCCAGCGTGGGAGAGTGCGTCCCGCTCGTCACCACGCCGATCTCTTCGCCATTCTCGACGATCGGATATCCGTGGCGAGCGATTCCCCGATCGATCATCTCGAAGCCGATCAGGATCCGTCGGACACCCTCCGCCTTCTCCCGCTCGAGGACGTCGCGTCCATAGAAGTCGCCCTTTTCGAATTTGACGATCCACCCGAGATCCGCCTGGAGCGGAGTCGTTGAGTGATCGATGTCATTCCCGTAGAGCGCCATCTTCGCTTCGAGTCGCAGGGTATCTCTCGCTCCGAGACCGCAAGGGACCACTCCCTTCGACCGCCCGGCTTCGAGAATCTTTCTGAAGATCCGAGCCGCGTCCGTCGGAGCGAGGTAGACCTCGAAACCATCCTCTCCCGTGTAGCCGGTCCGGGAGACGATCGCCTCGGCCCCGTCGACCCTTCCCTTCGCGAAGCGGTAATACTTCATCGACTGGAGATCGATATCGGTCAGCGCAGCGAGGACGGCTTGCGCCTCGGGCCCCTGCAGCGCGATCTGCGCAAACTGGTCGCTCTGGTTCTCGACCGAAGCGCCCTTTTCCAGCGCCGCTTCCGCCATCCATTCGTAATCCTTCTCCGCGTTCGAAGCGTTGACCACGACGAGATAGTCGTCGACGCGATGGCGATAGATCAGGATGTCATCGACGAATCCGCCCGTCGGATAGAGCAATGCGTTGTACTGGCACTGCCCATCCGCGAGGCGCGAGACGTCATTGGACGTGAGGTTCTGCAGGAGATTCAGAGCTCCTTCGCCATGGACTGCGATCTCTCCCATATGCGAGACATCGAAGACGCCGGCCCGCTCCCGCACCGCGCGGTGCTCGTCGAGGATTCCGGAATACTGAACCGGGAGCTCCCACCCTCCGAAGTCGACCATCTTCCCCCCAAGCTCGTGCTCGAGCTCGTTCAAGGGGGTCTTTTTCAGTGAAGCGTCGGTGGAGGTCTGGCCCATGAGGAAGGGTCCCCGAAAAGGAGCCGTAACGTAGCACGAGGGGGAAACGCGGGCAAGGGTGACTCGGCGCCCGAATCGAGCTCCGCAGCCACGCCTCCGCTCTCCTGTATTCTGTAGATCGTGGAGGGGGCGGAGTGAAGAGTGAGATCGGTGATTTCCTCGACTATCTGACGTACGAGCGGAACGTCTCGTCGAATACCGTCTCTGCATACCGGTCGGATCTCGCGGCATTCTTCGACTTCATCTGCAACGACTACCTCACCACGCCGTACGACCTGCTGGAGCCGCGGCAGATCGATCACCTTTCCATCCGCTCATTCCTGGCGCATCAGCAGCGCTCGAAGATGAGCCGCGCTTCGATCGCACGCCGGCTGTCGGCCCTGCGCAGCCTCTTCCGATTTCTTCTGCGGGAAGGGGTCGTCGAGTTGAACCCGGCCCGCGGCGTCGCCACGCCGAAGCGGGAAAAAGTGCTTCCTTCGGTTCTGCAGGCCGCCGAGGTCACCGTGTTGCTCGAGCAGCCCGATCCGGAGTCCGCGCTCGGGCGGCGGGATCGCGCATGGCTGGAGCTTCTCTATGCCTCGGGGATTCGAGTCAGCGAGCTCGTCGGAATCGACCTGGACGACATCAACATGCGCGCGCGTCTTCTCAAGGTGAGAGGAAAGGGATCGAAGGAGCGAATCGTTCCGTTCGGACGAAAAGCCGAGGATGCGCTCCGGAGCTGGCTGGATCTCAGGCGAGCACGGGTCGCTGGTCGCGCCGACGACGATCAGCCTCTTTTCGTCAATCACCGTGGTGGGCGCATCAGCTCCAGGAGCATACGGCGGCTCCTGGACGGTTACGTGCGCAAGGCCTCGCTGAAGGCGGGCATCTCACCGCATACGCTCCGTCACTCCTTTGCGACGCACCTTCTGAACGCGGGCGCGGATCTCCGGACCATTCAGGAGCTCCTCGGGCACGTCTCGCTCTCGACGACCCAGAAGTACACTCACCTCACGGACCGGCACCTCATCGACGTCTACCGCAAGGCCCATCCCCGCAGCTGATTCCGGCAGGCGCCTCCACCTTCCTGCTTCCAGTTCATTACACTACGCGCGTGATCAACGCGATCGTGCATCACGGGTTCATCAGCGACGCGATCGAGTACTTCGCGACCGTCACCGGACCCGGCCTCGACCGGAAGTTCTATTTCGAGCAGATCAGCGACGGCCGGGGGCAAATCGTGCGCTATTTCGGAGGGCATTCCGAGGTCGCCCTTCAGGGTGACGGTGTTTCGTTCACGGGGAATGGCGGCATCTTCAGCGAGTACATGTTCGGAGGGCATTTCCCCGTACAGGATCTGCTCAACGATGAAGTGGTGAACCGTCTCGGCCTGTTCGGCGGAATGTACGACCCCGCCACGCGGGAGTTCCGCTTCACGTCCCAGACGAGCGGCTTCGAGACTTATGAAGAGCTTTTTTTCCACGGGAACGCTGTCGCGAATCATTTTTTCTTCATCGACGATCACTCGCCGGCCCGCGGGATTCCGATCCGGCAGGAGAAGACGATCCGAACGATCGGAAAGCTGCTCAAGCGATCGAACAAGGTCGGCCGCGGGCATTTCCTGGACCTCGCGCACGAAATTCACGACACGCTCAACGAGCCGCATTCGACTCTCTTTCTCATTCGC
Source organism: Thermoanaerobaculia bacterium (assembly GCA_035525215.1). Lineage (GTDB taxonomy): Bacteria > Acidobacteriota > Thermoanaerobaculia > Gp7-AA8 > Gp7-AA8 > DATLEY01. The sequence goes on from DATLEY010000157.1 coordinate 182,670, forward strand.
ATCGTCCACCGGCCCCATCAGAGCTTCCACGAACGCTGCCGGCTCGCGTATCACTCACAACGCTCGTTCGGCGAGATGGTCGCGACGACGGGAGACGGCGACTCGATCGATCCCTACCAGCGCGAGCGCATTCAGATCGACGTCGTCTATCACCACCCCGACAATCAACAGCTGATCGACGAGTACAAGCGGGTTCTGGCCGCCTGCAGCGGATCGCGGATCGGACCATCGGAGCGAGCGCGCCTCATGCGCTTGCGCACTCTTTCGCTCCGTAACAACATCCCGCTGTCGATCTTCGACACGCTCGAAGACATCGTTCTCCAGGATCAGAGCGCTCTTTCAGAAGGGGAGATTCAGCAGGAGCCGCCCTACATCCAGTCCACGCGGGAGATTCTGGAAGGGTTCCGCCTCGGGAAGAGCGTCGCTCGCAAGCTCGCGCCGTCGGACATGCTCACTCTGGTCGAAAACAAGCAGAAGGCAGTCTCCAGCCGCGATCAGACATTCGAGGAGATTCTTCTCGAGACCGGCCGCTCCATCGACGAGGCAGCGAGGACCGAGCAGGACTTCGAGAGGATGGAGTCGTTTGGTGAGCTCATCACCCTGTTCGACCGCATCGATCACACCAGCATGCTGGTCAACAAGCTCGGCTTCATGGAAGACGTCGAGATTTCCCCCGAGCAGGTCCGCTCGATCCTTGGAAATATGCATGTCTTCGAGGAGCTGCGCCGGGGTTTGTTTCAATCGCTCTTCATCGATCCGGTCGTGGCGAACGAGTACACGCTCTCCTACGGAAGAAGGAAGCTTTTCGCCCTGATGCTCGGACTCATGCAGATCGATCAGAACGAGTCGACCATTCAGGAGGTGGCCGACGAGATTGCGACGATCAATCGGCACGAGCGCGCCTACTTCGCCCTCTATCGCCTCGCACGCCGGCGCATGACCACTTTCTATCTCGAGCTCAACACCGCGGAAGGTCGCGAGACGTTCCGGCGCGAGATCGCCGGAGAAGCATCGCGCGATCCCGAGATGCGCGAGCTTCAGAGCCTCATCGACGACAAGCTCATCGACGACGTGATCACGAAGATCCGCATGGAGGCCTTCTACATCAACCAGCTCCTTCCTCGGATCGTCGACGAGGTCGACTCGGGGCTGCGCAGCGATTTCCTCGTCAATTCCGGCCTCGACCGCTTCCAGATCGAAGATCTGGAGGAGGAATACTTCGACATGCGCGCCTTCCCTCCGCAGCTTCTCCAGGTCATCCGCCAGCCGTAGCGTTATGCTGTCCACTCCGATGAACCGACTGGCGCAAGAAACGTCTCCTTATCTGCTTCAGCATGCGCACAATCCGGTCGACTGGTATCCGTGGGGACCGGAAGCGTTTGCCCGGGCGCGGGATGAGGACAGGCCGATCTTTCTCTCGATCGGTTACTCCGCCTGTCACTGGTGTCATGTGATGGAGCGGGAGTCATTCGAAGACGAGCGCGTCGCCGCTCTGCTCAACGAAAGCTTCGTTTCAATCAAGGTCGACAGGGAAGAGCGGCCGGACGTCGACAGCATCTACATGCAGGCCGTCCAGATGATGACCGGCCACGGCGGCTGGCCCATGTCGATGTTTCTGACGCCGGAAGGCGCGCCTTTCTTCGGCGGAACGTACTTCCCTCCGGAAGACCGGCACGGGCTTCCCTCCTTCTCGCTGGTCCTCCGGCAGATTGCAGCGGCCTGGCGCGACAGACGCGGCGATGTCACCACTGCTTCGGAAGAGCTGCGGCGCGCCCTGGTCGAGTCGAGCGTTCCTCCCTCGCAGAAGGGAAACCTCACCCGCGATGCGCTGACCGCGGCGGCGAACAGTCTTGCGGCCGGATTCGATCCGGAGTTCGGCGGATTCGGGTCGGCTCCCAAGTTTCCTCCCTCCATGTCGCTCGACTTCGTGATGCAGGTCGCGGCCCGTACGGGCGATCCCCGCCTTCGCCAGGTCGTGACGCACACGCTCGATCAGATGGGCGCCGGGGGAATCTACGATCAGATCGGTGGCGGCTTTCACCGCTACTCGGTCGACGCGAAGTGGCTGGTCCCTCACTTCGAAAAGATGCTTTACGACAACGCTCTGCTGGCGCGCCTCTACGTGCGCGGCTGGCAATGGACGAAGGAGCCCCGTTACGCCCGCATCGCACGTGAGACGCTCGACTTCATCGCGCGCGAGATGAGATCTCCGGAGGGCGGCTTCTACTCGACACTCGACGCGGACTCCGAGGGCGTGGAGGGAAAGTTTTATGTCTGGACGCGGGCTGAGATTCTGAAGGCTCTCGGTCATGAGGACGGTGAGATCGTCGCCCGTCTCTTCGACGCGAGCGACGAGGGAAACTGGGAGGGCCACTCGATTCTGAATCTGCCGCGCGAACCCGAGGTCGTGGCTCGCGAGCTCGGCATGGAGCCGGAAGTCCTTCTCGAGATCGTAACGCGCGCGCGTCCGACTCTCCTGGCAGCTCGCGAACGGAGAGTACGGCCCGGTCGCGACGAAAAGATTCTGGCGGGATGGAACGGCTGGATGCTGGCGGCCTTCTCCGAGGCGGCTCTGGCCTTCGATTCAGATCACTACCGTGAGATCGCCACTGCGAATGCGGACTTTCTTCTTTCACGGCTTCGGCCCGAAGGACGTCTTCTCCGTAGCTGGAAGGACGGCGTCGGCCGGATCGATGCACTCCTCGAGGATTTCGCTGGAGTCGCCTGGGGATTGATCGCTTCGTTCGAGGCGACCCAGCGGCGATCCGACCTCGATGCTGCCCTCGAGCTGGCCCGCGAGATGATCGAACGTTTCGGCGACGCGGAAGGCGGAGGGTTCTGGGACACGCCCCATGACGGGGAGCCGCTCATCACCAGGCCGCGAGACCTTTTCGACAATGCGACACCATCCGGAAACTCTCTCGCCGCGGCCACTCTGCTCCGCCTCGGAGCGTACTTCGACGACCGGGAGCTGGAGGCGGAGGGAAAGAAGGTCGTCGAGGCCATGGCAGGAACCGTGATGCGTGTTCCTTCGGCCTTCGGATTTCTTCTCAGCCAGGCCGCGGAGTGGATCGCGGGACCTCCGACCGAGATCGCGGTCACCGGCTCCTGGGAAGACGTTGATGTTCGGAGCTTCTGGCAGGTCATCGGAGAGAGTTACCTTCCGAATCGAATCCTCGCGTCCTCCACCGCCGCCCCCCTCCCGCTGGTGGAAGGAAAGCCGCTCGATCGGGCTGCCGTCTGGATCTGCGAGCGCTACTCCTGCCAGGAACCGATCAGTGATCCCGAACAGCTTCGCTCGGCACTCCCCTGACGCGAGAACTCACTGCCGCGGTGAAAAGACCTGGTCGCCCGAGGTCGGCGCCGTCTCGTTGCCGTTCGCATCGACCGCGCTCACTGAGTAAACATAAAGCACAAATGGCTCCAATCTGGTGTCCAGGAAAGTCGTCTCCTGAAGTAGCGTTGGCGTAAGCCGAACTGTGCCACGGTCGGTCGTCCGATACACCAGATAGCCGGCGAGATCCGGGACATCGACAGGATCCCATACCACTCGGATGGTGTCTTCCTCGACCAGAGCGAGGACGTTCTGCGGCGGGAGGGGCGCCGCCTTGTCGAGGAACGCGACATCACCGATCGCAGCGGGATCGCTCTCGATTCTCTGAGCTCCAGCGGTGCTCACGGCGGTCACCAGGTAGGAGTGGTTTCCGTAGCTCGGGATGTCTCTCCAGGTCGTCTCCGTCACCGGAGTCTCGTTGAGCGGCGCCGACAACACGAGAAGGCTTCGGGCGGGTTGATCTCGATAAATGTTGTATCCGGCGATCTCCGGGTCTCCACCGAAAATCGTCCGGCCCGGCGGCTCCCAGGCGAGGACGACGCCTACCGAGTCGGGGGTGGCCGTCAGCTCCCGAGGCGGCAGCGGAACTGCCAACGGAACGATCGACGCGATATTCGAAAGCTGCCCCTCGGCGTGCTCTGTTTCGAAAACCACTGCGTAATGAATCCGCACCGGCCGTCCATCCGCGGCTCGCAGGGGGGGAGTATCGCGAATTTGAATGCGCGCTCCCGAGGTGGCGCTGGCAATGTCGGCATCGGTGAGCACTGCAGCCTCTTCACCCACCCGTCGAAGCTGCTGAACCGCAGGGGGAGGAACCCTCGAAAAAAGACGGAGCGGCTCGGGCAGATCCTCGGGCGCCTCTTCCCCAGCGGGCGAGCCCGCCAGCGCGGGAGGGAGTTCCTCGATCCACCGGACCACCCGGATCCGCTCCAGATCGCCGAGCGTGGTGCCTGCCACGGTCAGACTGGGGTACGAGAATGCGAGCACGAGAATTGGCCCCTGCTGTGCTACAACCAGGTCAGTTGCCGCTCGCGGAATCTGCGGAACGGGGGGGGCTGGTGGCCCGGCTTTCCCGCATCCCAGAAGCAATGCCAGCAGCAGGATTGTTGGGGATGATCGCATTTCAGGCGGCGGATTCTAACCCGTTTCCATCGGCTCGTCGCGTGGATCGGGCATCTCTCGGAGGAGTTCTTCATGTGTGGAATCGTCGGTTATGTCGGAGAGCGGTCGGTCGTCCCCGTTCTCATCGAAGGATTGAGAAAGCTGGAGTACCGGGGCTACGACAGCGCCGGAATCGCGGTGATCAATGACGGTGACGTGAGTGTGTTGCGCGCGGAAGGAAAACTCTCGAACCTCGAAAAGAAACTGGAGACGCAGCCACTGGAGGGAAACTTCGGGCTCGGTCACACCCGCTGGGCGACCCACGGAAAACCGAACGAGAACAATGCCCACCCGCATCGGGACTGCACGGGAAAGGTCGTGGTCATCCACAACGGGATCGTCGAGAACTTTCTCGGCCTGAAGCAGTCACTGATTTCCGAGGGTCATGAGTTCAAGACCGAGACGGACACGGAGGTCGTCGCTCATCTGATCGAGCGGGAGCTGAAGAAGAAGAACGACTTCGTCGAAGCGGTCAAGGCGATGCTGAAGCAGCTCGAGGGGCACTACGCACTCGTCATGCTCTCCTCCGACCACCCCGGAGTCATCGTGGCGGCCCGGCAGGGTCCCCCTCTGGTGGTGGGAGTCGGCAAGGACGAGAACATCGTCGCGTCCGACGTCACGCCTCTTCTCGTCTATACGCGCGACATCCTTTATCTCGAAGACGGTGAGTACGCCATCGTCAGGAAGGACAGCGTCGCGATCTTCGACGCCAAAGACGAGAAGGTCGAGCGTGAGCCCAAGCGGATTACCTGGGACGCGGTTGCAGCCGAGAAGGAAGGCTACCGCCATTACATGCTCAAGGAGATTCACGAGCAGGCTAGAGCGGTCCAGGAGACCTTCACCGGCCGGATGTTCGAGGAATCCGGCGAGGTATTTTTCAACGATCTCCAGTTCACGCCGGAAGAGTGGAAGAAGTTCGACCGGATCCACATCGTGGCGTGCGGGACCTCATGGCACGCCGGCCTGATCGGAAAGTTCCTCCTCGAGGAGGCGGCGAAGATCTCCGTCGAAGTCGATTACGGCTCGGAGTACCGGTACCGCGAGCCGATCATCAACGACAGGACCCTGGTCATCGGCGTGACCCAGTCCGGCGAGACTGCGGACACGATCGCGGGGATGCAGGAGGCAAAGCGCCGTGGGGCCACGCTGATGACGATCTGCAACGTCATTGGATCGGCGGCCACGCGGATCTCGGATGGAATCATCTACACCAACGCGGGGCCCGAGATCGGCGTGGCCTCGACCAAGGCCTTCACCACCCAGCTCACCGCGTTCTACCTCCTTTCGCTATACGTGAAGCAGCTGCTGGGCGAATCGCGGGATGACATCCGGTACGCGATGCACGAGCTCGCGGTGCTTCCTCAGAAGATCGAAAAGCTGATCCGCGAGCAGGAAGAGCACATCGAAAAACTCGCCTACAAGTATTCGAAGGCTCAGGACTTTCTTTTCCTGGGGCGCGGTGTCCACTATCCGATCGCCCTGGAGGGAGCTCTGAAGCTGAAGGAGATCTCCTACATCCATGCCGAGGGGTATCCCGCGGGGGAGATGAAACACGGACCCATTGCCCTGATCGATGACAACCTTCCGGTCGTCGGCATCGTCACGCACAACCGCGTTCGCGACAAGGTCATCTCCAACCTTCAGGAAGTGAAGGCTCGCGAAGGAATTCTGATCACGATCTGCGACGAGGGAGATGAGGAAGCGAAGGAAATGTCGGCGGAGTCGATCGAGATCCCCTGGACCATCGAGGCGCTCCAGCCGATCCTGACGGTGATCCCGACGCAGCTGCTCGCGTACTACATCGCCCTCCGGCGCGGTTGCGACGTCGATCAGCCGCGAAACCTCGCGAAGAGCGTCACGGTGGAATGAGGATGTGGAGGGGTGAGGGATGACGAGCGAGGGGGGAGGGAACGGCGACAGGAGCACGGGCGATCACGATCGAGACTGGCCGATTCATCAGAAGGCTCGCGTGTCCCACATGAACGACGGCACCGCTTCCCCTGAACCCTCGCTCCTCACCCCTCTTCCTGCAGCGCTCAGGCGCTTCGCGCGCCCGCCGGCTGAAAACCGGCGCCACAGAACCGGGATTTGCTTTTCCCTGAACCCTCGCTCGTCATCCTTCGACCTTCACACTAGTTCCGGCTGATCCAGCCGCCTCCGAGACAGAGGTCGTCCTGATAGAAGACGACCGCCTGCCCGGGCGCCACGGCTCGAAGGGGCGCGGAGAATGTGACGGCGGCGCGGCCGTCGCCGGCGGGAACCACGGTCGCCGCGACTTCGGTCTGACGCGAGCGTACCCGTGCCGCGACCTCGATGGGACCTCGCGGCGGCTCTCCCGCGATCCAGTGCACGCCGCGCGCGACGAGCTCGGTCCGGTCGAGCGCAGTCCCTGGACCCACGACGACCTTGCGCGTCGCAGGATCGACATCGATCACGTAGGTCCGCTCGGAAAAACCTCCGAGCTCCAGGCCCCGCCGCTGACCGATCGTGAAGTGGTAGTAGCCGTCGTGGCGGCCGACCACTTCTCCCTCCAGATTCACGATCTCTCCTCCAGCCTCATGCCGGGCCACCGCGGCTGCCATCGGATCGGAGCCTCCGAGGGCGGCGGCTTCGCGTTCGACGATCTTCGCGTAGCCATCCTTCTCCGGAACGAAGCAGATCTCGAAGGACTCCGACTTCTCCGCCACCGAGAGTCCGGCCTCCGCGGCGATCTCGCGGACTTCGCTCTTTCGCAGATCACCCAGGGGGAAGATGGTGTCTGCGAGCTGCTGCTGATTGAGCTCGAAAAGAAAGTACGACTGATCCTTCGACTCATCGCGCGCCTTGCGAAGCTCCAGGCCGCTCCGTCCCTCCGTGATCCGCGCATAGTGTCCCGTCGCGACCTTCTCGGCGCCGACGGAGAATGCGCGATTGTGGAGGAGGGCGAACTTCACGTGTGTGTTACAGAGAACACAGGGGCTGGGGGTGTTCCCGGCGAGGTATCCCTGGACGAATGGCTTGATCACCATCTCGCGGAACTCGCTCTCGAGATTGAGCACGAAATAGGGGATGTCGAGCTTCCAGGCCACCCTTCGAGCGTCGGCCAGATCGTCGAGGGTGCAGCATCCGCCGTACGTGGTCTCGGCCTGCTCGAGAGCGTTGTACATCTGCATCGAGAGCCCGATGACCTCGTGTCCTTCCTTTTTCAGAAGGTACGCGGCCGTCGACGAGTCGACGCCGCCCGACATGGCGACTGCTACTTTGGACATGTTGGAGGCAGTTGTTAGTTGTTAGTTGTATGGTGATTCCCAGTTCCGAGTTCCCAGTTCCGAGTTCCCAGTTCCCAGCTCCCAGCTCCCAGCTCCCAGCTCCCAGTTCCCACTTGCCAGTTTGTTGGTTGTTGGTATGCGCGTCATCTTGAGAGTGAGCGAAGGATGACGAACCCGCAACGAAACAACTAACAACTCGGAACTCGGAACTCCACCAACAACCATCAACTGCCGCTAACTTCCCACAAGCTCCTGCGCATCAATGACGGCGATCGCGGTCATGTTGACGATGTCGCTGACGTCCACACCCCGCTGAAGGACGTGAACCGGCTTGGAGAGGCCCTGCAGGATCGGTCCGATGACCTCCGCGCCGGCCAGTCGCCAGAGCAGCTTGTAGGCGAGATTCGCGGACTGAAGATCGGGAAAGACCAGCACGTTCGCGTCGCCCTGAATCAGGCTCCAGGGAAAGTCCGCCGCAATCTCCGGCACCAGCGCGGTGTCGGCCTGCATCTCCCCTTCGACGATCATGTCCGGGTGTTCGCGATGGAGGATCGCGACCGCGCGCTTGACCTTCTCCTGAAAGGGATGCGCGGTGGAGCCGAAGTTCGAGAAAGAGAGCATGGCGACTTTCGGCTCGATGCCGAACCTCTTCGCGGTCGCGGCCGTCTGGACGGCGATCTCCACGAGATCTTCAGCGGTTGGATCGATGTTCACGGTCGTGTCGGCGAGCACGACCTCCCGCCCCTTGAACATCAGAATGTATGCGCCGGACGCGCGACGGACCCCCGCTCGCGTCTTGACGACCTGGAGAGCGGGGCGGATGGTGTCGGGGTAGTACTTGGTCAGGCCGGAGATCACTCCATCAACGTCGCCTCTCTCCAGCATGGCCATGGCCAGATAGTTCCGCTTGAGGAGCAGCTTCCGGGCGTCGCTGGCAGTCACGCCGCTCCGCCGGCGCTTCTCCTGGAGAAGAGATGCGTAGTCCTCCAGATTCTCCGCCGTCTCGGGATCGATGATCTCGATTCTCGAATCGTCGGCGTCGAGGTCAGCGAGGTGCTGCCGGATGGTCTCTTCGCGCCCGAGGAGAACGGGGGTGGCGATGCCGTCGTCCACGAGGATCTTGGCGGCGCGGGCAATCTTCTCGTGATCGCCTTCCGGAAAGGCGATCCGTTTCGGCGAGCGGCGCGCGCGATCGAACACGATGTGCATCAGTCTGCGCGAGCGGCCGAGCTTCGCCTCCAGCTGGCGCCGATACTCGTCGTAATCCTCGATCGGAGCCTGAGCAATGCCCGTTCGTGCGGCGGCTTGCGCCACCGCAACCGGCACCTGAAGAAGCACGCGATAGTCGAAGGGCTTCGGGATCAGGTATTCCCGGCCGAATTCCAGCTCGCTCACCGAGTAGGCGCGAAGGACGGCGTCGGGAACGTCCTCCTTGGCCAGCGCGGCCAGCGCTTTCGAGGCCGCCAGCTTCATCTCGTCGTTGATCGCGGTCGCACGGCAGTCGAGCGCGCCGCGAAAAATGAACGGAAAGCCCAGCACGTTGTTGACCTGGTTCGGATAGTCGGAGCGTCCGGTCGCCATGATCACGTCGGGGCGCGCAGCGGTCGCTTCGTCGTAGCCGATCTCGGGATCCGGATTCGCCATCGCGAAGACGATCGGGTTTGCGGCCATCGAGCGAATCATGTCCTGCGTCACCAGCCCGCCCACCGAAAGACCGATCAGCGCATCCGCTCCCTTCAGCGCTTCCGCGAGAGTTCTCGCGCTGGTCTTCGAGGCAAACTCATGCTTCATCTCGGTCATGTCGATCTCGCGACCCTCGAAGATCACCCCCTTCGAGTCGACCAGAATCACGTTCTCTTTTTTCAGCCCGAGCTCCATATAGAGCCGAAGACAGCCGAATGCCGCCGCCCCGGCGCCGGAGATCACCATCCGGATTTCGGCGATGTCCTTCTCCGCAACCTCGAGCGCGTTGATCAGCGCCGCCGCCGAGATGATCGCAGTCCCGTGCTGATCGTCATGGAAGACCGGAATGTTCATCATCGCCTGCAGCCGCTTCTCGATTTCGAAGCATTCCGGGGCCTTGATGTCCTCGAGATTGATGCCTCCGAAGGTGGGCTCCATGAGCTTCACCGCGTTGATGAACTCCTCCGGGTCGTGCGTGTCGAGCTCGAGATCGAAAACGTCGATGTCGGCGAATCGCTTGAAGAGGACGCCCTTCCCCTCCATGACCGGCTTCCCCGCTGCCGCTCCGATGTCTCCCAGTCCGAGGACCGCGGTGCCGTTGGAGATGACGGCGACGAGATTTCCCTTCGCCGTGTATTTGTAGATATCCGCCGGATTCTTCGCGATATCGAGGCAGGGTTGCGCGACTCCCGGGGTGTAGGCGAGAGAAAGATCGCGCTGCGTGGCGGTCGGCTTCGTGGGGACGACTTCGATTTTTCCGGGGCGGCCGTTCGCGTGATAGTCGAGGGCGTCCTCGCGCTGGATTCTGGCCGGGGGGGAGGGCTCTTTCTTCATGACCGCGGGAGTCTACCACCGGGCGAACATGACAGAGCCGGGTGCCAACTGATTGAAACGACTACAGTTGCTGGAGATCCCGGCCCGAAAGCCCCGAGGAGGGGGCCGCCGGTCAGCGCCGGCGGCCGGCGGGGACCGGATCCTGATCGATCTGCGCGCGGTCGCGCCGCTCTCCCGCGCTCTTCGTCTCCTCGACGCGACGGCCGCCCCCGCCGTACACGCTCCCCTTCGAACCGAATCGGTCGTTCCAGGCCAGCACGATGGCGGGAACGACGAAGAGAGTGGAGAAGGTCCCGCCGATCGTCCCGATGAAGAGGAGCCACGCGAACTCGTTGAGAACCTCGCCGCCGAAGATAATCAGCGTCATCAGCACCATGAGCACCGAGCCGCCAGTGAGGATCGTTCGCGAGAGCGTCTGATTCAGCGACCGGTTGATCACAGTCCGGAAGTCCGCGCGGATGCGGAGCTTCTTCACGTTCTCGCGGACCCGGTCGTAAACGACCACCGTGTCGTTGATCGAGTAACCGATGATCATCAGAAAGGCGGCGATGGTGATGATCTCGAACTCGCCGTTGATCATCGCGAGGAAGGCGATGGCCAGCATGGAGTCGTGAACGAGCGAGATGATCGCGGCGACGCCGAACTTGAAGTCGAACCGCACCGCCACGTAGACGCCCATGGCGAGGGTCGCGAGGACGACGGCCCACATCGCCTTCTGCTGGAGCTCGCGCCCGACCTGCGGCCCGACGGACTCCTGGTTCAGAACGTTGAAGCGGCCGAGGAAGACGCTGTCCCGAATGAGCTGCGCCACTGCAGGGCTGACGCCCTCGACCGCGGTGGCCTGGGACACGTCCGTGAAGATTCCGAGCTCCGAGCGGCGGGCGATGATGCTGGCCGCGATTTCGTCATACCGGCCGGAGGCTTCAGGCGACGCACCGAGGCGGTCCGGATCCGCGGATCGAAGCAGATCGGCCAGGGCCGCTCTTCCCTGAAGGTTCAGGTCGAGCTTTCCTTCGCCCCCCTCGTTCAGCCGCTCATTCAACGTCGCCACGACCGCCCCTGCGTAGTCCCCTTCCGTTTCCTGCTTCGGAAGGCGGAGCAGCACGGAGTTGTCGGCGGCAGGGCCATACTGCTGAATCGTGGCGCCGGTCGCGATCGAGCGGAGGTCCGAGATCGGCGGGTTTTCCTGAAACCGGAGGATCACGTTCGCGCCGCCGGCGAAATCAATCCCGAGATTGACTCCGCGGGTGAACAGCAATCCGAGGCCTATGGCGATGAAAAGAAGCGAAATGGCGATCGCATGGAAACGCCACTTCATGAAATCGAAATTCGTGTTGACGAAAAGGTTCATGGCTCGATCCTGCCTTAGATGCTGAGGTGCTCAGGACGCCGATCGCCCCGGAAGTAAACCATCTCGAAGATGATCCGCGAGACGAAGAAGGCGGTGAATACGGACGCCGCCAGGCCGATGAGAAGCGTGACCGCGAATCCTCTCACCGGACCGCTTCCGAACTGGAAGAGGAAGAGTCCGGCGACGATGGTGGTCAGGTGCGTGTCGATGATGGTGCCGAAGGCCAGCGTGAAGCCCGAGTCGATCGCGGCGCGGACCGACTTTCCGTTTCGGAGCTCTTCCTTGATCCGCTCGAACACCAGAACGTTCGAATCGATGGCCATCGCCAGGGTGAGGATGATGCCGGCGATGCCGGGGAGCGTCAGCTTGGCGCCGAAATAAGCCATGGCCCCGAGGAGAATGACGAGATTCATCAGCAGCGCGATCGAGGCATTGACGCCGGCGCCCCGGTAGTAAAGCAGCACCGCGATGATCACCAGGATGAAGCCGATCGCGGACGCTGTCACTCCGTCGCGAATCGAGTCGCGCCCGAGCGACGGTCCGACCGTACGCTCCTCCAGCGTCGTGAGCGAGGCGGGAAGAGAACCGCTTCGCAGAATCAGCGCGAGATCCGCCGCCTCGGAAGGCGTGAACGTTCCCTCGATGACTCCCTGATCCTCGATCGGGCTGTTGATCACGGGAGCGGACTCGATCTTGTCATCCAGCACGATGGCCAGCTGCCGGTTCACATTCGCGGTCGTCAGGTCCTTGAACTTCTGGCCGCCGTCCGGAGTCAGCGAGAACGAAATGGTCGGTTCTCCCATCGTCCCCTTCTGGACGCGCGCGGTCTTGAGATCACGGCCCGTGACCGGGATCGACTTGCGGACCGCGAGGTACTGGCGGCCCGTCACGCGCCCGAACTGGTCGGTGGTGTCCGTCGGAAGGATGTCGACCTGATCGCGAAGATTCGCGGGAAGACTGTTGTAGACGCCCTGCGCATCCGGGGCCGGATTCCCTTCCACGATCCGAAACTGCAGCTGCGCGGTGGTCCGGATGATCTCCTTGACGCGCTGAGGGTCATCGACGCCCGGGAGATGGATGACGATGCGGTTGCCGCGAATCCCTCCCAGGCGGGCGATCAGCGGCTCGGAAACGCCGAGAGCGTCGACGCGATTACGAATCGTCTCGATCGACTGCAGGACCGTCTGATCCGCAATCACCCCAGCCGATGCCGGGTTCAGGGTCGCTTCGATTCCCGACGCCGTCCGCTCGACACGGTAGTCCGGGAACGAGTCCGCGATCAATTTCTCGTAGTCCGCAGCGTTGACTCCGGCTGGCGGCACGACCATGAAGGAAGTCTCTCGATTGGGAATCCGGCCGACCTGCGGCGTCGGCAGGTCGATGCTCTGCGCCCGGGAGCGGACCCGCTCGATGGCCTGATCCACTTCGGAGCGGATCGCGTCGCCCGTGTTCACCTGCATCACCAGCTCGGTGCCGCCCTTGAGGTCGAGGCCGAGCTTCAGAGGCTCCGGCTCACTGCGGGTCGGAACGATCGCCCAGATGCTGACGGCCAGCACCGTGACGACCAACGCGATTTTCCACCACTGATTCCTCTTCAAGGGAGCTCCTCCGCGTCGCAGCTCAATCGGAGCCGCCGCTGGCATCCACCAGCGTCGTCACCGCGCTCTTCGCGATTTTGATTTTCACGTTATCGGCGATCTTCAACCAGACCACGTCCTGATCGACGGACTGAACCTGGCCATAAACGCCGCCGCTGGTCAGCACCCGATCCCCTTTCTTCAGGGCCGCCAGCATGGCCTCGGTCTTCTTCCGCTGGCGGCTCGCCGGGGCGATGACCAGAAAATAGAAGATCAGCACGATGGCTGCGATCGGCAGGAACTGCGCGATCATCGCGCCGGCGCCGGGACTCTGGAGGAAGATGATCGACAACGTCATTGGACTCTTTTCTTTTGGGTTCGAAGGCGCCTCGAGGACTGCGCTCCGCGAGCGGGGCCGGGCCTCCGACTGGCTAATGAACCGGCACATCCCGGAAATAAATCCAGTCAGTCCCGGGAAGCTTCAGGATCGCCGGCGCCCGCTCTGGACAGGACTTCCCGTCGAAAGGCGCCGAACGAATTGGAAGCGATAGAGTGGCGAATCCGCCTCATCAAGTCAAGATAAAACCAGACGTTATGAACCGTGTTGTAAACAGCCGCCGCGATCTCTCCGGCGACGAAAAGGTGACGCAGATAAGCCCGGCTCACCGAGCTGCAGGTCGGGCAGGAGCAGGCGGGGTCCAGGGGCCTCGGGTCATCGCGGTAGCGGGCGTTCTTGATTGCCAGTTTCCCCTCGCTCGTGAAGAGCGTTCCGTTTCTGGCGTTCCGGGTCGGCAGAACGCAATCGAACATGTCGATCCCCGCCGCCACCGCTTCCACCAGATCCTCCGGAGTTCCCACTCCCATGAGAGAGCGGGGTTTATCCTCCGGGAGAAGCGGCGCCGTAAGCGCCATCGTTTCCAGCATCGCCTCCTTCGGCTCGCCGACCGAGACCCCCCCGATCGCGACCCCTTCGAACCCCATCCCCCCGATCGTCTCGGCGCTGCGCTTCCTCAGGTCCGCGAATGGTCCCCCCTGGACGATTCCGAAGAGAGCCGCGCGCCCCTTTCTTGCTTCGAGGGAACGCTCAGCCCACCGATGAGTCAGCTCCATCGATCGTTCCACCGACGCCCGATCCAGTCCGGCGCGCGGACACTCGTCGAAGGCCATGGCGATGTCCACGCCGAGAGCTTCCTGGATCTCGATCGATCGCTCAGGGGAGAGGAAGTGATGCGAGCCGTCGACGTGGCTCTGAAACTCGACCCCTTCTTCTTTGACTTTTCGGATCTCCGCGAGCGAGAAGACCTGGAAACCCCCTGAGTCACTGAGAACCGCGCGATCCCAGCTCGTGAACTCGTGAATCCCGCCGAGCTGGCGGATCAGCTCGACACCGGGCCGGAGCATCAGATGGTAGGTATTGCAGAGGATGATCCGCGGGTCGAGCTCCCGCAATTGCTGCATGGTCAGGCCCTTGACCGATCCCGCGGTGCCCACGGGCATGAACACGGGCGTCTCGATGACGCCATGGCCGGTCGTGATCCGCCCGAGCCGCGCTCCCTCCTCGCGACCGAGGATCTCGAAGCGAAGGCGGGGGTCGGCGAGGGTGGTCAACGGAAGCTCGATACGGCGAGCGTTTCAACCTGGACGCCGGCAATGCGGTTGAGCACCCGCTCGATCTCGGTCCCTTTGACCACGCTCGTCCGCGCTTCCGCCGGCACCCCGAGCGGCGCGAGGACGAGAATCGAGAGAAAGAGGAGAACGCCGGGGCGTGCAGGCATGCGCAGCCCAACAGCGCGCGAAGAAATGAAAATTTCAGAATCAGTGGAGAGAGTAGAAGAGAGAGGGTGGAGGGAGAAGACTTTGACCCTCCCTCTTCCCTCGCTCCTCTACCCTCATCCCGGTCTCTCTTGTGTTATTCTGAGCTCGCAGCGGAGGCCGGCATGCGCCGGCCCAGAAACGAATCGGTCCCGGTCGCGGGCGGAACAGGGCGGAAGGATGGATGGTGCGTTCCTCTGACTCGAAAGCCGCGGACCCGGGGCCCGGAGGTCCCGATGCTTCGACGCCTGCTCTTCTCGATATTCGCGGTTCTCATCGCCTCCTCCAGCAGTGCCGCCGTTCTGTACGACTTCCGTCAAACCAGCCGCAGCGACGCTCGCCACGGCCAGACCGACGAAGTTCAGGGACGAGGCGCGATCGAGGGGGCCAGAATGCGGGTCGACTACACCGCAGGCGGCAATCTCCCGCCCGGCAGCTTCATGATCTCCAGGGACGGCGCCAGCCGGGTCATCATGGTGAGCCCTGCCGACAAGACCTGGACCGAGGTGGACATGGCCGCCATGGCCGATTCGCTGGCTGGCGGGGGCATCGAGATCAGCAACCTCAAGATGAATGTGAAGCAGCTGCCCGATCATCCCACCGTGTCGGGCTTCCACACGGACCACTACCGCATCGAAACGAGCTACCAGATCACCTGGAGAGGGGGGCCGCTTCCTCTGACCCAGAACGTCGAGACCGTCGTGGAGAAATGGACCACTTCGGCCTTCGGCGACGTCGCGGGGAGTTTCGTGAACCTCGCTTCCCTTCAGACCGGCAATCCGCAGGTCGACCAGTTGCTGGAGACCGAAACAGCGAAGATCAAAGGACTTCCCCTCCGGCAGATCACGACCATCGTGACCAGCGGGGTCGGCAACCTGGTCCATCCGAACTCGAAGCTCGGGACCGTCGCGACACGGAAGATGCAGACCGAGATTCTCCTGTCGAACGTTCGCGTCGGAGCGACCTCTCCCACGCACTTCGAGGTTCCAGCGGGATTCACGCGCGCGGGCGGCCTGGATCAGCCGAGCGACGAGAACAAGATGCACGTGCTCTCCATGGAGCCGGCAACACCCTGACCCGCGTGCGGAATGCGGAGCGGTAGGGAGACGGGGAGTTGCGCCTCCCCCACTGCGTTGCTACGATGGCTGAGGTTGTCGGACTCTGGGGACGAGGGTTGCGCAGTCGAATGAAGATGTGGCGCGCGACAAGGTTGAGAATGGGCGGGGCGCTCCGAGCCACACGGGCATACTACGCCGTGGTGCCGCTGGCGATTCCCCTCCTGATCTTCACCCTTTCTGACCGTCCCGCCAGGTCGGCTCCTTCTCCATCGGATAAACCCGCGATCGATTTCCTGGCGCCTCCCTCAGAGCCTGCTCCGCTTCCCTCTCACCGCGGATACGTCACCGTCGAGCCCGGCGACACGCTGGACGTCGTCATGGAAGCCTGCGGACTGGACCGTTCCGAAGTCTCCTTTCTGGTATCCGCGATCTCTCGCGAGTTCGATCCACGGCGGCTCCGCTCCGGTCAGATGGTGAGGTACCTCAGAGACGCGGATGGGACAACGCGGGAAGTCGAGCTTTTCATCAACGGACGAGGCAGCCTCGTAGGACGGCGCTCGAGCTCACAACCGAACCTCTTCGAAGTGGAACTGCTGGAAGCGCCCGAGACCCGCGTGCAGGCCGTGATCTCGGCCGAGATCGAGAGCTCCCTCTGGGAGTCCCTGGTCTCGGCGGGCGAGAACCCGCTGATCGTCGTTCAACTCCAGGACGTCTTTCAGTGGGACATCGATTTCTTCAGACTTCAGCGCGGAGACTGGTTCAGCGTCGTGGCGGAGAAGCGGTTCGTGGGTCTCGATTTCGTCGGCTACGGGCCAATTCTGGCGGCGCGCTTCCATCACTACGGTCAGACGTTCGAGGCGTTCCGCTTCGAGCGTCCGGACGGGACGGCTGGCTACTACACCGCGAATGGCCGTCCGGTCCGGAAGCAGTTCCTGAAGTCGCCGCTCAAGTTCAGCCGCGTCACCTCCAAATTCACGCATCGGCGGTATCACCCGGTACTGAAGACGTTCCGCCCTCATTACGGAGTCGACTACGGCGCCCCCACCGGCACGCCGGTCATGACGACCGCAGATGGCGTGGTCAGCTTCATCGGAAAGGGACGGGGCGAAGGAAACTGGATCCGCATTCGGCACAACTCGCAGACGGAGACCGCCTACCTTCATCTTTCTCGTTTTGCGAAGGGACTGAAGAAGGGCTCCAAGGTGGTTCAGGGAGACGTGATCGGCTACGTCGGATCGACAGGCCTTTCGACCGCGCCGCATCTGGACTATCGTGTGCGGGAGCGGGGAACATGGATCGATCCGCTGAAGCTTCGTTCCCTGACACCCGACCCGTTGCGTGGGGATTCCCTTCGCCAGTTCGAGGCCGCGGTCGCTGAGCGCCTCCTGAAACTCTGGACGGGAGCCTCTTCGCTGATCGCAGAGAACCGATAGTCCTTTTGAGATCCGCCTCCGGCACTTTTCTCGCAGTCCAGGCAACCCAATGACCCGAATCACAGCCCGTGTCCCACTGCGTGCCGATCTCGCCGGCGGCACGCTGGATCTCTGGCCGCTCTACCTGTTCCATCCCGGGTCGCGAACGGTCCACACCGCGATTTCCATCTGGGCGGAATGCGACGTCGAATCGCTCGCCGACAACTCCATCGAGGTCGTCCTCACCGACGCGAACCTTCGCACGCGCTATTCGTCTCTGCGCGAGATGGCCGCGGACGACCGGGTCGCACTGCTCTCCCGGGCCATCGAACACTTCCATCTGTCGGGTGTGCGCATCACCACGCGAACCGAGGCCCCGCGCGGTTCAGGGCTGGGAGGCTCCTCGGCGCTGGCCGTGGCCCTGGTGCGAGCGCTCTCCTCGTTCGCCGGCAACCCCGTCGAAGGAGAAGACCTCATCGAGCTGGTTCGCGATCTGGAGACCCGGCTTCTCGGAATCCCCGCGGGGATCCAGGATTACTACCCGCCGGTCTACGGCGGTCTCGGCGCTCTTCACCTCGATCCCGGAAAGGTCACCCGCCATCCCATCAATTTTCCCCTGCAGGAACTGGCCGATCACATGGTTCTGCATTACACCGGGGTCGCCCATTTCTCCGGAACGAACAACTGGGGGATGTACAAGGGCCACATCGACGGCGATCCCCGCGTGCGCGATGGGCTTGCGGCGATCTCGAAGATCTCCATCGAAATGGAGAAAGCGCTCGAGTCTCGGGACATCCGTGCGGCTGCCGCGGCACTCGACCGGGAGTGGACCGCGAGAAAAACGCTGGTCGACGGAATCTCGAATAGGGAGATCGATGAAGCCATCACGGCGGCGAAGAAAGCAGGCGCGTGGGGCGGGAAAGTATGTGGCGCGGGCGGCGGAGGATGCATCGTCTTCCTCATGCCACCCGAACGGAAGGCCAGGGTAATCGCTGCACTCGGCAAATGCAGCGGCCGCGTTCTCGAGGCCGGTCCCATCGGCCATGGAATCGTGATCGAAGAACAGCGCGATCAGGCAGCGTTCGCATTCGTTCGCCGCCGGGGCACCCAGGGCGAAGGAGAGATCGAGCAGCTCTGGGTCGCTGGAACGACCGCGGGATCGGCAGCGTACCGTCCTCACATCCTGGCCGAGGCTGCCATCACGTTCGATGCGCCGCGGCACGGCGTGCACGAGACGCTCACACGGACTCTACTCGCGCCGATCGATCTGCAGACCGGACTCCCCCGCTGGGCAGACGCGGTCACGGCGGATTCCGACCAGTTCGATCTTCGGGTGACCCCCGATTCCGGCCGTGACTCGATCAACCCGCGAGATCCATCCGCGATCCATGCCGCTTCCGCGGAGGGCGAAAACCTCCTTCGTCAGATGCTCGCCGAGACCGAGCGGCTCTCCGTCTTCCACAACGCGGCGTTCGGGCTCTTCTCCGAGCCGGGAGAGCGACGGGAGGATTTCATTCGCCGCTGCCTCGAGCGCGCCGAGCGGAGTCTCGAGAACGAGTCGGAGCGGCTCGAAAAGACCTTCCGGCGACGCATCGACCAGATGCGCGAGAGGGCCGAACGGGAGCAGCGCGAGGGAGAGGGTCTGGACGACGACCACCAGCAGCGGAAGGATCACGAGGTCGGCATCGCCTGGGGACAGACGCTTTACAACATCACAAGCGGCCGCCCCGCCACTACGGATGACGTCTCCTCCCGCTCACGCGTCGAAGCGGATTACATCGAGCGGATTGGCCAGCTGCAGAAGTCGTGGGATCGCGAGCGCGACGCTCTCCGAGAAGAGCTGACGACCAAAGCCCGCGCCGTCGAAGAAATCAACCTCAGCCCGTCGAACCGCTC
Organism: Thermoanaerobaculia bacterium; assembly: GCA_035525215.1. Lineage (GTDB taxonomy): Bacteria > Acidobacteriota > Thermoanaerobaculia > Gp7-AA8 > Gp7-AA8 > DATLEY01. The sequence goes on from DATLEY010000157.1 coordinate 202,036, forward strand.
GATCGAGATCCGCCGCTATCTCATCCTCTGGATTCCGCGAGCCCCCGTCGTGGCGAGCTGATTCTCCACTACCGGTCGGTATCCGGATCCGGCGCACAAGCGTGCGGGTGGGGTCATTCAGAGTGGGTGAACGTCGCGAGCGCCGGTGGAGCGGAGATGACCCGGGTTCGTTGTGTGGGAGTCAAAAACCGTTCACGGGCACGTTCACGTTCACGGGACGGGAGCCCGCGAAAGCGGGCGTCAGATATGACAGCCGGGGGTTGTAAGCCCCTGGTCCGAGGGGCCCATGCGGAAGCCAGAGCCCGCGAAGGCGGGCGGCACATCGTTGCCCCTCATCCGCGACCCTTCTCCCCGAATGCGATTTCATTCGAATCGCGATCCGGACGGGGAGAAGGGGGCCCGCCCTCCCCGCGGTGTCATTCGCGGCCGAAGAATCTCAGCCGCGATGATCGCTGTCGGGTTCTTATACCCGTCCAGTTTCTGAACGGGCATCCAGTTTCAAACCTCTCCATCGAGATCGCGCTTCTGTAAGCTCAATTGAATGAGCAGCTTAGTGATGACCCTCTCTGGCAGCACCTTTGATCTATAGACGGGTGCCGCAAGGAGGCGAGAAGCGATGAAAAAGGTCCTGGTCGTCGACGATGAAACCGAAATCATGGAAGGTCTGATCGCTCTCATGGAGCGCGAGTCGATCGAGGCTCATGGAGCCACTGACCGGCTCAGCGCTGAGGCTCTCATCGCAGCCGAACACTTTCCCGTGATTCTCGCCGACTTCCGGCTGGTGACCGAAGAAGATGGCCTTCGCCTTCTCGAGATGATCCGCGAAAAGAGCCCGCGATCAAAAGTGGCCAGCCTGACGGCCTTCGCAACGCCTGAGCTCGAAGCGCAGCTCCTCGCTCTGGGCTCCACGGTCGTGCTCCGCAAGCCCCTCGGCTTCGACGAGATCATCGTCGTCATCGACGGGATGCTCGCCGAGATCGAGCGGGAAGCGCTCGCTCAGGTGGAGCGTACCTCCGCCCCCCTCGACCTCGTTCAGCTCTACACCGACGTCCAGCGCGTTCTTCACTCGATTCCACAGCGTCGCTACGGCCTGACGAGGGAAGAGACCGAAGAGCTGGTTCAGGAGGCCTGGTGCCTCTTTCTTCAGAAACGCGATTTCATCACTCGGCCTCGTCCCTGGCTCACGGGCACGATCGTGAATCTCAGCAAACAGAAAATCCAGGGAAACACCCGGATGCGCCCGGTCGGCCTGGACGTCCAGGGGGAAGACGCGATCTCAGCCGAGGGTGAAGTCAACGACTCGGTGCTGATGGTGCGTCAGGCCCTCGGACGTCTCGACGAGCGGTCGCGCCAGCTCTGCATTCTGATCGGAATGGAAGGACGCTCCTACGAAGAAACCGCGCGGGCGCTCCGGCTTCCCATCGGCTCGGTCGGGCCCCTCTACATCCGTTCGAAGGCCAAACTCCGCAAGGTCATCGACGGCCACTGAAACGCCCGTCCGGTTGCTCGTCCCGAAGATCTTCGCGAGAACACGTCAGCCCGTTTGCTCGAAAAAAATGGGCAGATCCGAAGGACGGCTGGGAGAGAATTTTCCTCGGACGTCGCTGTTTGAGAGGCGAAGCTCGGAGC
>DATLEY010000001.1:0-95623 GCA_035525215.1 Thermoanaerobaculia bacterium
ACCAGCGCGCTTCGCGCGCCAGCCGGCTAAAAGCCGGCGCCACAGAACCACTCGCCACAAAAACAAGCGCGTGGCCGGTGGCCACGCGCTTGTCGTTTCGATGTTTCGATCTGGAACTTACCAACCGGGGGAGATCGTGAAGCCGAACACTCCGCCCTCCTCGGCCGGACGCTGGAATGGGAATGCGTAGTAGAACTGGAGCGGCAGGTAGCCTCCCAGAAGAACGCGCGCGGCGACTCCTGCGCTGGCCACCGGGACGCGTCCCGGGGTGTCCCGGTCGAACTCCCACGTCACCGATTCATCCTCGTTCCACGCCGCCCCGACGTCGACGAATCCAACCAGCTCCGTCGGGAAGAAGGGAGCCTCGAACAGACCGAACTCCTCGGTCCCGAAAAGAGGTACCCGCAGCTCGATGCCGCCGACCGCGATCTTGCTTCCGAAGAGCCGCTCGAATTCAGGACAGCTTCCTCCCGCCGCGGGCGTGCACTCGGAGCCGTTGAACGAGTTGGCCTCATAACCCCGGACCAGGCTTGGATAGCCGAGGAATAGATTCGGCAGCCTCGGATCCTCGGCTCCTTCTCCGAAACGGCCGTAGACGTAGCCTCGCACGGCCAGCGTCCAGGGACGGTTGAAGAAGTAGCGGCGCCAATCAGCCAGACCCGTCTGGAAATTCAGGTCGCCTGTGTATGCCTCGGCCTGATACCGATAGCGCGTTCCGGAGATTGGAGAGATGAACCCGTAGAAAGAGGAATCGCCGACGAAAGCCGTCTGAGCTCTTGCGTAGCCGATGCTCGGGAAGGTATCGATCGAATCGCGAGTCGTCCCGAGAAACGAGTTTCCGACGTAGTAGTACGACTCGAGCTCCGAAGAATACGAAAGATTGGTGAACCCGCCGTTGAGCTCGAGACGTCGAGTCGTGCCGAGCGGATAGCGGGAGAGCAGCAACACGTCGTCAACGGTGACTCGGTCCAGGCGGCGGTCGTAAACATCCGCCAGGGCCGTCTGTCCGCCACCGACGTCGACTTCCTCCTGGCGATAGAAGGTTCCGCCGCCCGTGATGTACGGGAAGTGACTGGCCGCTCCACCCCATTGCACGCGGTTTTTGAGATTCAGATAGAAGACCTCTCCCGCGAATAGGTTGCCGAGGTCGCCCGTCGAGGCGCCGCCGGAGAGGGTGAGTCCGACTTGGTGATCGCCGAGGATATCGGTCCACATCGCAGCGAAAGTGCCGCCGTAGCTCGTGCCATAGTCTCCGCCGAATCCGACGCCGAACGATGGAGGACCGACATACGAGAGACGGAGGCGGGGGCTGTAGTCGTCTTTGCCGAACTCCACTGACGCCGGCAGGAGTCCCTCGTCCGGCTCATCCAGATACGCAGTGACCGTGCTGGCGACGCTGCTGGTGCGACTCCCCGCCGGCGGCGGAAGCAGCGCACCGCGCACTCCCGACTCCGCCACCATCACTTCGCGCCGCGCTTCTTCCTGCGAACCGCGGTAGATCCTGTAGCTGCCACCGCGGAAGTAGCTGAACATCACCTCGCCCGTGCGGGCCGCAACCGTGAGTGCAGGTGAGAGATCCGTGATGCCCGCCACGCCGGTGGCCACGTTTGTGAGTCGCTCCATGGCTCCCGAGGCGAGGTCGTACCGGAAGATGTCCGAGATCCCGTCCGGATCAGCGATGAAGTAGATCTTGGTTCCATCGGGAGAGAATTGCGGATTGATGTGCTTGACGCCGCCGGGGAAGAGATCGAGTATCCGGACCTCTCGCGTGGCGACATCGATGATGGAGATGCGATGACGCTCGTAGATGAGCGGTCCGAAATCAGTTCCCGCCCCGCGATCCGAGACGACCGCCACGAACCGGCCGTCGGGCGACCAGGCGGGCTGCAGATCGGAGTTGCGGTCATTCGTGATCTGAGTGAGCTGCTTCGATGCGATGTCCCAGAGGTAGAGGTCGGAGACGCCCCCCTTCATTCCGGAGATCGCCAGCGTGCGACCGTCGGGCGACCAGGCGATCTGCGTGATTCCGCTGATTCCGGGAACTTCGAAGCGCTGCTCGATACGGCGGCTTTCCACATCGACGACGGCGATGCGGTTATCCCCCTTTTCGATCGTGACGAAGGCGAGCTTGCGGCTGTCCGGCGACCAGGTGCCGGCCGAGTCGATGAAGCGCAACGCGTCGAAATGTGGATTCGACGCGGTGCTCACGAGTCGCCCTTTGACTTCGCCGGTCCGGGCGTCCGCGAGGAACAGATCGATCGAGAAAAGCTCGCGCGTGGAAAGAAAAGCGAGCCATCGACCATCGGGGCTCAGCGAAGGTGAGATGTCGATGTTGGAGCGGCCGGCTGCCGGCAGAATGGGGTCGCCGAGCCGGTCCGGCCCCCATCGGTCGGTGATCACCGGCTCGTAAAGCGTTCGCGCCGCTGCATGCCAGTCGGCGAACAGCTCGGAGGAAGGGACGCCGAGGACCTGCTGAATGCCCCCTTCGATTCCGAGAAAACCCGAGGCGAGGAAAGTCTCGATGACGGCCTGATCGCTCCACCGTCCGCCGATGTAAGCCCAGAAAGCCTGGCCATACTGGTACGGGGAGAGGCGGGGGTCGCGCATCAGTTTCTCGGGGGTGGGGAGATCGTCGCGGATCGTGGCGTCGCGAATCCACATCGCGGTCTGGGGGTCGAAGCGTCCCTGCGTGAGGTACTCGGCGAGTCCCTCGATCATCCAGAGCGGGAGGGAGCGAAGCTGGAAGCGACGATTCCCGCCGGAGAAGCGGCTGGCGATGTCGAACTGGAAAACGTGCACCAGCTCGTGGCCGAGGACGTGATCGGTCTCTTCATAAGTACCGGTCAATGGAAGGACGACGCGGTTCATGAAGGGGTCCGTGAATCCTCCCGTCCCCTCGCCGATGAACCCGGAAGTCGTATTGGTCTGCTGGAAGTCCGGGTGATTCGCGTAGATCACGATCGGCTTACGCTCGAACTCGTGCTGAAAGACCGTCGAGAGTCTCTCGTACCATCGCTCGGACATCCGCCCGATGTCCTCGATCACCGGCGCCGCGTCATCGTAGTAATAGATGTCGAAGTGCTCGGTCTTGAGGACCCGAAAGTCGAAGCTCTCCCACTGCACCTTGTTCCGGCCGAAGTACTGAGCGTCGGCGGGAACGGCGAAGGCAGCCAGAAGGATCAGGGTGAGAGTGATGAGGGGGATGCGGGGACTACGGTTGGACATGGTCTCCTCGCGATGGCCGGCGACCGGGCGCGCGTCGTGCGCGGACATGAGCCGGCGGGTTTCTTATGTGCCTGGGCCCTTCACCGTCCATGCCAGGGGACGGAGAGGGCGGCGGCAGAACGCTGATTATCTCCGAGACCGCTTCTCGCAAGGGGAGGAACGCTGGAGAAGTTGCGCTTTTGTCATCGGACATGAGCCCGGCGAAAAAACGGCCGAACCATGGGTTTCCGCCCGGAAGGCTCGGTTTTTCCGAAGAAGCGATCCGGATTCAGGACACGTCGAAGCCTGGAGAGGCCAGTCAGCCGATGGAGAGCTGGGGCGATATGCCATGATCCGCCCGGGGCGAGTACGGACCATGACGGACGACCAACTCCTTTCCTTCCGTTCGCGATATCCGATTCTGGAGCGGACGAAATACCTGGTCTCGCACTCGCTCGGCGCGGTTCCCCGATCGACGGCCGGCGCGATGGCCGAGTTCTATGAGCTCTGGGCCCGTCGCGGAGTCCGCGCCTGGCACGAGGGGTGGTGGGAGATGTCCTCCGAGGTGGGGGATCTGGTCGCGCCGTTTCTGGGAGCGGCGCCCGGCTCGGTGCTGATGCTTCCGAACGTGACGACCGCCGAGGCGGTGATCATCTCCGCGTTCGATTACTCGGGAGCGCGGAATCGGATCGTGATGGTGGAAGGGGAGTTCCCGTCCGTCCGCTACGTCCATCATGGGCTGGCGGGCAGGCTCGGAGCGGAGATCGTCGAGATCGAGGCGCGAGCCGGCGGAATCGGATTCGATCTGGAGCGGCTGCTCGCCGCGATCGACGAGCGTACCGCGCTCGTGCCGATCTCTCACGTGCTCTTCGAATCGTCGTTTCTCATCGACGTGACGGCGATCGCGAAGCGTTGTCGCGAGACGGGAGCAACGATGGTTCTGGACGTTTTCCAGTCCGCCGGGATCGTCCCCATCGATCTCCAGGCCTGGGACGTACCGATCGCGGTGGGCGGAGTTCTCAAGTGGCTCTGTGGCGGGCCGGGCGGAGGCTATCTCCATGTCAGCGAGCCGTTGAGGAAGAAGCTCCGGCCGTCGCTCACCGGGTGGATGGCTCACGAGAGTCCCTTCGACTTCGCTCCTCCTCCCATCCAATACCGCAACGACATCATGCGCTTCGGCCTCGGAACGCCGCCGATCCCGGCGCTCTATGCTGCGCGCGAAGGGTTGCGCAACGTGAGTGAGGCGGCCGCCGGGGGGATGGGGGCGATTCGGGCGAAATCGCTGCGGCAGACCCGACGGATTCTGGAGGAGGCAACGAGGCGCGGATTCGAGATCGGGACGTCACTGGAAGATGAGAGCCGCGGCGGAACCGTGTCGATCCGCCTTCCACGAGCGGAAGAGGTCGCGTCGGAATTGAATGCGCGCGACATCGTCTGCGACTACCGCCCCAGGTCGGGGGTGCGCCTTTCGCCCCATTTCTACACGGCCGATACCGAGATCGACGCGGCATTCGAGGCGATCGACGAGATTCTGGGCCTTTAGCGGCGTCATCCCCGTGAGCGGGGTCACAGAGATTTTCACCCGTCCACCCTATTCTCTATCCCAGAAACGACATGATGCGTCCCGGTGACCGGGCAATTCCAAAGAGGGCGTAGGCCCTCTTTTCGTTTCTGGAGGAAATCAATGAGTCGACGACATCGAATGCCTCTCGCGATTGCCCTGGTTCTCTGTTTCTTCCTGACGGCCTGCCAGGAGAGAGCGACGTTCACGAGCGCTTTCGGACAGGGCATCGTCACGGGTACGGTGGTGCTGGGGGAGGATCTGGGAGGGGGGACGCCGGCCGGAATCGAGGCTTCGATTCCAGGGACGGGGATGGAAGCTCTTCTGGCGGCGGACGGGCAGTTCGTTTTCGCGGGAGTTCCGGAGGAAGCGGAGATCCGGTTCCGCCGCGCGGACGGAATCGACGTCTCCTATAGCCTTGGCCGGGGCGACGCGACGGGGATGGTGATCGAGATCTCGAAGAGCGGCGCGAAGCGGGGCCGCAAGCGTGCCGTGATCGGCCGAAGCCTGCAGTTCGAGGGACTGGTCGTCACCGCCACGAAAGAAAGTATCGTGCTCGATGCGGCGGGCAAGGGAATCGTCACGGTGCAGATCGTGGATTCCACCCAGATCCGCAAGGGAAATCGGATCGTCAGCGCGACAGATCTCGAGGCCGGCGCGCGGATCCATGTGATGGCGCGGCCGGAGGGCGACGGGGTGGTCGCGCTGCTCATCCTGGTGCAGGGGGAGGCGGGTGGAGAGGGAGAACCAGAGGCGAAGGTCGAGATCGAGGGCATCGTTCTCGCGGTCGTCGACCGCACGATCACGGTCGACGCGGCTGGAAAAGGTGCGCTCGAGATCAGCGTTCCGGGGGGAATTGAGATCCGGAAGGGAAACCGGTCCTATGAGCTTTCCGAGCTGCAGCCTGGATGGCGCGTCCATGTCCGGGCGACGCGAACTGAGAATGGCCTCGTCGCGGAGCTGATCCTGGTGCAGGAAACGGGTGGCGACGGCAAGGACGAGGAGGGCGAAGACGAGAGCCGAGTCGAGCTGGAAGGACTCATCCTCGAAATCTCTCCGACGTCCATCACCGTTGAGGCGGCTGGCCGCGGACCGACCACGGCGCGGATCGACTCGAGCACGAAGATCCGCCGCGGGAACACTTCGCTGACCGCTGAAGACCTCAAGGCGGGAGACAAGGTGCACGTCAAGGCGGAGAGGGTCGGCGATGAGCTTCTCGCCAAGCTGATCATCCTGCAGGATTCGTAGGCCGCGTGGTCATGAGCGGGGACGCGCCAACGCGAAGGCGCGTCCCCCCCTGCGGCGGCGCTTACCGCCGCGGGTTCGCGGCCCTTGAACGAGCGAACGGTGAATGCCGCCCGCCCGTGCTGCCGGCAGATGGAATGAGCGAATCGACGCTCTCGTGCCCTGCACCAGCGCCGCGTCATTCGCGTCCGGCAACGCCCAGATCCTTCGCTCACGCTCTCAGGATGACGCCCCACCGCAAACTCAGCACTCAGGACTCAGGACTCAGCACTCAGGACTCAGCACTCAGCACTCAGGACTCAGCACTCAGGACTCAGGACTCAGCACTCAGGACTCAGCACTCAGCACTCAGCACTCAGCACTCAGGACTCTTCTTCCGGCTGCGGGATCGGCGTTGCCTTGAGCATCGTCTCCCAGCGCGAGAGTCCCCATCCGGTTTCGGCGAGCCACTGCTCCAGCCCTTTCGCGGGGAGCGGGGCGCTCAGAAAATATCCCTGCGCGAGATCGCAACCGAGATCCGTCAGCATCTTGCAGGTCCACTCGTTGTCGACCCCCTCGGCCACGACCTGCATGCCGAGGTTGTGCGCGAGGTCGATGGTGGCCCGGACGATCGCGGCGTCGCCCGCGCTGGTCGACATCCCCATCACGAATGATTTGTCGATCTTGATCTCATCGACCGGCAACTGGCGAAGGTGCATCAGGGATGAGTAGCCGGTCCCGAAGTCGTCCAGTGAGAGGCGGACGCCGAGGCTCTGGAGCAGGGCGAGGATGGCGAAAGCGTGAGGCGGATCCGCCATGATGCTGCTCTCGGTGATCTCGAGCTTCAGTGATTGCGGGGGAAGGTTCCATCGGTCGAGCGCATCCGAGATGATCTGGGGAAGGGTGTGCTCCTGCAGCATCTTGGTCGAGAGGTTGATCGCGACGTGGATCGGGAGCATCCGGTTCTGCCATTCCCTGCACTGCTGAAGCGCCCGATGGATGACCCACTCGGTGAGAGGGCGAATGAGGCCGGATTTTTCGGCGGCGGGAATGAACGTGTCGGGCGATAGAAAGCCCCGCTTCGGATGATTCCATCGAACCAGCGCCTCGACGCGGGTCATCAGTCCGGTACGGAGGTGGATCTTCGGCTGGTAGTAGAGCTCGAGCTGATTTTTCTCGATGGCAACCCGCAGCTCGGCGCCGATGGTGGCGCGCCCGATCCCCGTCTCTTCGAGCTCGCTCGCGTAAAGAGTGCACTGAAGGCCTTTTCTCTTGGCGTGGTACATGGCCGTGTCGGCCCGTCGCATCAGGGTTTCCGCATCGGGACCGTGCTCGGGGAAGAGTGCGATGCCGATGCTCGCTCCGACTTCGACCTTCTGTTCCTCCACGGCGAAAGGGCTCTCCAGCGCGACCAGAATCTTGCGCGCCACCCGGTAGGCCGCATTCGCGTCACGGGCGGCGGGGAGCACGAAGGCGAACTCGTCGCCCCCCAGCCGCGCGACCGTGTCCGATTCGCGGATCTGCTCGCTGAGGCGGCGGGCTACCTGTTGAAGGACGAGATCGCCGCTGTGATGACCCATGGTGTCGTTGACTTCCTTGAAGCCGTCGAGATCCATGACCATCAACGCCACCGGTTGACCGGCTCTCTTCGCGATCCGGATGGCCTGAGTGATGCGGTCCATCAGGAGGGTACGGTTCGGGAGGTGCGTGAGCATGTCGTGAAGCGCCTGCTGCTCGAGGGCGCTGACCTGCGCTTTCCGATCGCTGATGTCTTCCAGATAAACGATCCAGTAGAGGATCTCTCCATCGCCGCCGGCGAGAGGCACCAGAAGGACATCGAGAAAATATTCGCGTCCCTCGCGACTCTGCGCGACGGCTTCTCCGCGGAAGGGCGAGTTCTGCATCAGGGGATGGAGCAGTGGATCGCCGATGACCTGGTTGGTGTCGTCGACCCGGAAGATCTCGAAAGGCTCGCCGATCACCTCTTCGCGCGGCGCGCCCGTCATCCGCAGCCAGGCACTGTTGGCGAAAAGGACTCGTGGCGGCACGCCGGGGCGGGGTGGCGCGGTGATCACGATGCCGTCGGGGGCATTCTCGATGGCCAGCGCCGCCAGATCGACCTCGACGGAATCCTCGGTCGCACCCTTCTTCAGTTGAATCATGGATCGCGACAGTTTCAGGCGTGGGAACTCGGCCTGCGGAACCGTGGGCTCGAGCAGAAAACGGTCAGGGACCGCCGACTCCCGGAGGAGCCGGATGGCCGTGGCTTTTGGAGCGTTCATGGAAGGGACGACCGGACGGGGAAGTTTAGCGAGGCGGCCCTTCCGGCGCCAGTGGGAAGATCGGAAATCCCGGCCACCCCAGGGGATGGTCTCCCAGTCAGGCTCAGGCGGGACCTCAAAGGTCGATTAAACTCGTCGCATGAAAAACGGACTCTTGCTCGGCGTCGCCGCTCTGCTGCTGGCGACCGGCTGCTTTTCGACGATGGAAAGGGTCCACGCGCCGACCATGATTTCGTGGGAGCGCGCCGAGGAGTTCCTGGAGGGCGGCGCGGTGTCGGCGATTGGCGCCCGCGACGGAATCATCCGCCTCAAACTGACCGACGGCCGGGAAGTTTCCGTGGAGGAGCCGGAGCCTGGCGCCCTGGATCGAGCCATCGTCCGTTGCGGCGAGCGATGCGCGTCCCTGACCGCGCGGCCGCGTCTGTGACTACTGTGCGGGTGCGGTCCCGGGGATCTCGTTCAGCAAATCCTCCAGCGACCATTCAGTGGTTGGCTCCACGCGGACCATTCCCGAGCGGAGCGAGAGCTGAGCCTCGGCGCCGCGGCTGGCGTTGTGCGCATGGAGCTGCTCGCGGATGCGGTTCTCGACGATCTCCAGGGCATTGTCTCCAGGATTGACGATGGCCATGGCCACGAACCGGGCGGCTTCACGCCGCGCGACGATGTCCGACTCGCGGAAGCTCTGCTTCACGATTCGCCCCGCTGTCGCGAAGAGGTTTTCCTCCGAGAGAGGAGAGGCGTCGAAATCGATGGTGGAAAGAAGAAGCTCCTTGCCGCCGTGGGCGGCCAGGGCCAGGTGTTTCTCTGCGAGCGCTCGAAAACCATCCCAGCGATAAACGCCCGTTCCCTCGTCGAGGAGATCCCGGCGCCGGATCGCCTCCTGAAATCGATATCGCTGAATCACTCCGACCAGCATCTCGACGAGCGGCTCCTCGCCGAAATGATCGCGGTCGAGCGATTCAGCGGCTCCGCCTTCCAGCGCAGTGGGCGCGATCTCGCGTGTCTCTCCCGAGGTGATCACGATGACCGGCGTCTCGGGAGTCTGAGCATTCAGCCGGATGAAGCCGTCGAGCCCGGGCTCGTCCGGAATCGAGAGGTCCAGAAGGATGACGTCATAGAACTCTTCGGTCAGCCGCTCGCAGGCTTGGGCGATTTCCGTGAGGTGAGTCAGTTCGACCGTCGGAGCGGCGTCGGTCTCGAGACGCGCTCTGAGGCGAGCGGCGCCTTCATCGTTCTGGTGGACCAGTAGGACGCGGATCGAGGCGGACATCAGTCTGAGTGTATCGCGTGGCAGCCGAAAGAAATGAAGCGCGCGCCGCTCACGGCGCGGGCTTCGTAGTCAGGACCGGTCAACGACGGCCCCCGTGGTGATCTGGGCAGACGTTGCCACGGCAAACACTCCGAGAAGGGAAAAAATCCGAACCTTTTTCATTGTCCGCCTTCGCCGCTCCGCTCTGGTCGATTGAATGGTTCTTCGAAGATTAGACCAAACGAGCTCTTCCTGCCAGAAGGAAGTGAGGGGAGGGGGTGGGAAGCAGACCAGGGGCACTCTGGCCGCGCGGCTGGCGGATGCTAAACTCCAGTCATCAAATATGGAGGCAGTATGAACGAACAGGCCCTGGAGCGGCGCATCGCGTCGCGGCACCTTCTCGACCATCCCTTTTATCAGCGCTGGAACGCCGGAGAGCTCACGCCCGAAGAGCTCAGCGAATATGCCCGCCAGTACTGGCACTACACCCTCGCTTTTCCGACTTTCGTGAGCGGCATCCATGCGAACAGCAACGACATGGTCGTCCGCCAGGCGCTCCTGGAAAACCTGATCGAGGAGGAGCGCGGGAGCGAGAACCATCCGGAGCTCTGGCTGCGCTTCTGTGAGGCGCTTGGACTGTCCCGCGATGAAGTAGTCGGCTCGACGGCGTCCGATTCGACGCGCCATCTGATCGACACGATGAGATCTCTCACCCGCGATGGCTCGACCCACCAAGGACTGGCGGCGCTTCATGCCTATGAGTCTCAGGTCCCCGCCGTTTCCAGGTCGAAGATCGAGGGTCTGGCCCGTTGGTACGAGATGACCGACGAACGCGCCATCTCCTTCTTCTCGGTTCACGAAGAAGCGGACGTCTACCATTCGCGCACTTCGCGCGAGCTGATCGACCGTCTCTGCGACGACCCGTCGAAATGCCAGGAGGCGGAAGAGGCCACCCAGAAGACACTCGACGCGCTCTACGTCTTTCTCGACGGCGTCACCGTCAACTGAGTAAGGAGTCGCGCCGAATGAGGGAAAGGACGGTTCGTCTTTTCCCCATTGCGCGCGACAGTTCTGTTTCATCCGGCGCGGCCGGCGTGTCCTTCCGCGCCGCCCCTCCAGGAGAATCATCCGATGCCTGAACTTCAGACGCTTCGCGTGACCGAAGACGGTGGAGTGGTCACCGTCTCTCTCGATCGGAGCGAAGTGCACAACGCATTCAACGATCGCATGATCGTCGAGATGATCGGGCTGGTGGAGAGCCTCGCCTCCCGTGACGACGTCCGGGTCATGGTCCTTCGCGGGGAGGGACCAAACTTCTGCGCGGGAGCGGACCTCAACTGGATGTCGCAGATGGTGTCGTACTCGCGGGAGGAGAACCTTCGCGACTCGACCGAGCTCGCGAACATGTTCCGCACTCTCGACAGCGCCCCGTTTCCGATCGTCGGAAGAATCCACGGCGCGGCCATCGGTGGCGGGGTCGGGCTGGTCGCGGTCTGCGACATCGTGATCGCCGAGGAGGGAACGAAGTTCGGATTGTCCGAGGTGAAGCTGGGAATTCTTCCCGCGGTGATCTCGCCGTACGTCATCGCAAAGATCGGGACGACCAACGCGCGGGCGCTCTTTCTGACCGGAGAGCGATTCGGCGCCGGCCGCGCCACGCAGATCGGTCTCATCCACCGGATCGCATCCGGCCCGGAAGATCTCGATCGCTTCGTTGCCGAGACCGTCGCCAACCTTCTGACTTCTGGACCACAGGCGGTCACCGAGTGCAAGAAGCTGATCGCCCACGTCGCGGGCCGCGAGCTCGACGAATCGGTTCCATACACAGTCGAGGCGATCGCCGCTCGTAGAATCTCGGAAGAGGGGCAGGCCGGCATGCGCGCGTTTCTGGAGAAGAGGAAAGCGCCGTGGATCGAGAAATGATCCGCTCCGTGCTCGTCGCGAATCGGGGGGAGATCGCGTCGAGAATCGCCCGCACCTGTCGCGAGATGGGGATCCGATCGATCCTTGCTTCAGCGGAGATCGAAGCGGGAGCCTGGCCACGTCGCAATTTCGACGAAGCGCTGATTCTCGATTCAAGCGACCCGCGATCTGCATATCTCGACGTCGGCGCGGTCATCGATGCGGCGAAACGCTCTGGCGCCGAGGCCGTTCATCCGGGCTACGGCTTTCTCTCCGAGCGCGCCGATCTCGCCGCGGCCTGCCGGGATGCGGGGATCCGATTCATCGGTCCTCCCGCTGCCGCGATCGAAGCCATGGGATCGAAGGCCCGTGCGCGATCGCTGATGGAGAAGCTGGGCGTCCCGGTGGTCCCCGGATATCACGGCGACGACCAGAGCGACGAGCGCTTCGGGGCTGAAGCGGCGAAGATCGGCTATCCCATTCTGGTGAAGGCCTCCGCTGGCGGCGGCGGCAAGGGGATGAAGATCGCCAGAACAGAACCGGAGCTTCTTCCTTCACTGCAGTCGGCGCGGCGGGAAGCGGCGAAGGCTTTCGGCGACGAGAGGCTTCTGCTCGAGAAGTACGTCGAAGAACCGCGGCACGTCGAGATCCAGATCTTCGGTGACGAAAACGGCGAGATCGTACATCTATACGAGCGCGACTGCTCGATTCAGCGGCGTCATCAGAAGGTGATCGAGGAGTCGCCCGCTCCGCGGTTCTCCGAGGAGCTCCGCCAGCGGATGGGCACCGCGGCGATCGAGGCGGCCAGGGGAGTCGGCTACGTGAATGCGGGCACGGTCGAGTTCATCCTCACCCCGTCGGGCGAGTTCTATTTTCTGGAGATGAACACCCGCCTCCAGGTCGAACATCCGGTCACCGAGATGGTTTTGGGGATCGATCTGGTCAGGGCTCAGATCGAGATCGCTTCAGGCAGGCCGCTGCCGTGGAAACAGGCTGATCTCGTTCAGCGCGGGCATGCGATCGAAGCGCGCATCTACGCCGAGGATCCGGACGAGCAGTTCCTCCCGCAAATGGGGACGCTGCTCCGCTTCGACGCGCCGGCCGGTCCTGGCATCCGGGTCGATTCGGGCGTCGGCGCAGGGTCGGAAGTGACGATGCATTTCGATCCGATGCTCGCGAAGGTGATCGCGTTCGGCGCGACTCGCGAAGGGAGCGTGGCCCGCCTCCACCGCGCCCTCGGGGAGATGGTCGTCTTCGGAGTCACCATCAATAGTTCGTATCTCAGGCGGATCCTTCGGCATCCCCGCTTCATGGCCGGCGAGGTCAGCACCGGCTTTCTCGCGGAGCATGAAGCGTCGCTGCGGCGGGATCCGAGCCTCGAGGTCGCGGCGCTGGCGGCAGTGCTCTCCTCTGGAGCAGGAGGGAAGCGGGCCGCTGTCGAAGACGGCCGCGCCGCGCCACCGTCAGTGTGGGACTCCGTCGGCCCGTGGGGACGATGAGAGAGGCGGTTGTGAGTTGTGAGTTATTTTCCGAGGGCCGCGGGTGCCCGGACGATGCCCGGCACGGCGAGCAGGATCATCAGCGTGAGGACATAGGGAAACGCGAGAAAAATCTGGTAGCCCCACCCCGACCCACCCGCCTGCGCGCTGTATTGCAGGGCGGTGGCGAGGGCGAAGAGGGCCACGCCGCCGACCGCTCCGCTCACGCTCCACCGCGCGAAGATCACGATCGAAAGCGCGATGAAGCCGCGGCCCGCGATCATGTTCTCGGCGAAACCGTGCGCCAGTCCGATCGCCACGGCAGCTCCCGCGAGTCCCGCCAGCACGGTTTCGACTCCGAGGGCCATCCACCGGTAGCGGGCCACGGGGAATCCGCCATAGGAGAGAGAGTCGGGATTCTCTCCCGCCGCCCGTAGCCGCAGACCCGGCCGGCTTTTCCAGAGCAGAGCTCCGATCAGCAGAGGGGCGGCGAGCCAGGCGAAGAGGATGAGCGGGTCGACGGCGATCCCGAAGATCTCCAGCTTCGGGAACGAAGGAAGTCCTCCGGCCAGGCGGCGACCGGTCCGCGGATGCTGGTAAAGGAGGGTGGTTCCGCCAGCCGCCACCAGATTCATCGCGACTCCCACGACGATCGCGTCGATCCTGCGGTGAAATACCAGGAGGCCGAACACGACGGAGGGTATCGCCGCTCCGGCAATCGCGCCGCCGATTCCGGCGATCGCGCTTCCTCCCATCGAAGCACCCATGGCGGCCCCGAAGGCGGCGGCGAGCATCGTTCCTTCGAGACCGATGTTCAGAGCTCCGCTGCGCTGCAGAACCAGCTCGCCGAGCACGGCGAGAAGGAGCGGTGCACCGGCGAGGAGCATGACTTCGATGAGGCCGATCATGAAGCCGACTCCGAGTCACGCAGGGTGCGACGGAACAGTCGCCGGAAGAAAATCGCCGTTCCTCCTCCGGCTTCCTTCTTCATTCGGGACGCGAGGGTGAGAAGAACGAGGACGGCGATTCCCTGGCCCAGCGTGGCGAGAGCCGCGGAGACGCCCGCGGAACGTTGAAGCGCGCCCGCCCCGGTCGAGAGCGCGCCGAAAAAGACGGCCGTTGGAATCGCTCCGAGAGGATGGAGCTGGGCGAGCAGCGCCACGGCGATGCCGCCGAATCCAGCGCCGCTGGCAAAGCGCTCGTAGAGGCGGCCGGTCACCCCGAGGAGCTCGACCGCGCCGCCGCATCCGGCGAGTGCGCCGGAGAGCAGCATGGCGCGGGTGATCTCGGCGCGCGTCCTCACCCCCGACCACCGCGCCGCGAGAACATTGAGTCCCGTCGCGCGGAGCCTGAGTCCCGCCGCGGAGTGAAACAGAAAGAGGTGAACGGCGATCGCCGCCCCGATCGCGAGCACGATTCCGAGGTGGAGGCGAGTGCTGCCGGCCGCGGGAAGAAGAGACTCGGGTGGGAGTGGGTCACTCTGGGGATAACGGCGACCTTCTTCCTGAAGGGGACCGTTGATCAGCCATCCCATCAGATGAACGGCGACGAAGTTCAGAAGGATGGTGGTGAGGACCTCCGGCGCCTGGCGCAGATTCCGGAGAAGGACCGCAATCCACGCCCAGGCAGCGCCGCCGGCGATGCCGGCCATCAGCGAGAGAATAGACGCCACCGCCCCTCCCTCGATCATGCCGCCGACGGCGAGAGCCGCGATCCCGCCGACGATGAATTGACCTTCTCCCCCGATGTTCCAGACCCCCGCGCGAAAGGCAACGACGACTGCCAGTGCGGTGAATAGCAGGGGAATGCTCTTCAGGAGAGACTCCGAGATCGCGAAGCTCGAACCCGCGGCGCCTTGAAAGAGAATCGCCATCGTCCGAGCCGGCGGATGACCGAGAAGCGCGAGGACAATCGCCATGGCCGCGAGCGCGGCCAAAGCCGCGACCACGGCTGCGCCGGTCCGTCTCAACGATCACCCGCCATGAGAAGGCCGAGCTGCTCGGCGGGCGTGGACGAGGCGAGTTTTTCGCTGACCATCCCTCCGCTGATCACGTGGATGGAGTCTCCGAGGGAGGCAGCCTCGTCGAGGTCGGACGTGATGATCAGCACCGTCGCGCCTCGGTCGGCGGCCGCGCGGAATTCGCGATGGACGAAGGCTGCGGCATCGATGTCGAGGCCGCGCGTCGGCTCGGACGCAACGATCAGGAGCGGATCGCGGGAAAGCTCGCGCGCCAGCAGGACCTTCTGCTGGTTGCCCCCTGAGAGCGACGATGCGCTTTGGGAGGCGGCTCCTCTTATCGCGTAGCGCTCGATGGCCTGATCGACTGGGATTCGAGCTTCTGCGCGGCCCGGAAGGCGGAGATTTTCGGCCACGCTCATCGCCGCGATGATTCCGTCGCGCGCCCGATCCGACGGAACGTGCGCCGCGGTCTCCGCCGCGAAGAGCGAACGGGCGGTCTGAATCACGCCGTCGATCGCGACGGTGCCCCCCGCCGGTTCGATCAGGCCACGCAGGAGATCAGCCAGAGCGTTCTGTCCGTTGCCGGCAACGCCCACGATCGCGGTGATCTCTCCGCTCCCGACCTCCAGGCTGACCTCGCGGAGGGGAGTGCGATGATCCCGCGCGGATGTGGAGACGCGATCGAGGCGGAGCCTCGGCCGGCGCGGAATCGTCGCCTTCCGCGTTCCCGGCGAGACGAGCTCCCGTCCCATCATGGCCACCGCCACGGACGACTTCGACGTTTGCCCGATCGGAGCATCGAGAACGAGCGCCCCGTTTCGCAGGACCACCACCCGGGAGGCGAACGCGAAGACCTCGGCCAGCTTGTGGGAGATCAGGATCACCGTCATTCCTTCGGCGGTCAGGGCGCGGAGCTGGCGGGTCAGCTCGAGCACCTCGGGGGGTGCGAGTACCGCCGTCGGCTCGTCGAGGATCAGAACCTGGGGACCGCGAGCCAGTGTGCGGATCAGCTCCAGCCGGGACGCTTCGCCGACCGAGAGGTCGCCCGCGCGCTCCTGGAGCTTCGTGAACCGCAGACCCGAGCGCGAAACCGCCGAGCGGGCCAGCGCGCCCACCCTCTTTCCCGTGAGAAGCAGCGGAAGGTTTTCATCATGAAGGATCAGATTCTCGGCGGCCGTCAACGCGCCGGCGAGATTGAGGTGCTGCTGCACCATCTCGATCCGGGCTGCCGAGGCGGAGGCTGTTCCGCGAACCCGCTCTCCTCCGACGGTGATCGTTCCGTCGTCGGGTGGGATGATCCCGGCGAGCATCCGCATCAGGGTCGTCTTCCCCGCCCCGTTCTCGCCGACCAGCGCGATCGCCTCTCCCGGCTCGAAATCGAGATCGATCCCGGCGACCGCCTTCGTCCGATCGAAAGAGCGGGTCAGCCGGCGAAGCTCGCCGAATGCCATCAGAACTCTCCGCGCGGAACCTCGAAGCGCCCTTCCCGGATATCGGCCTCCTTCTCGTCGATCCGCTGCACGGTATCGGGAGCGAGCTTTGAGCGGAGCGCCTCGTTCCAGGCGATGGTCACGATTCCTTCCTCCATGCCCAGCCAGAAGACCTGAGGAGTGAATCGGCGGCTCTTCACCAGGTTGGCCATGTGGACGAAGCCCGTGGGGACGTCGAGCACCGCCGAGGCGAGGATCACCTCGGGAGCCAGATCGTTCTGATTCCGATTGGTGCCGAAGCAGCGGATGTTCCGGTCGCGGCACGCCTGGAACACGCCGCGACCCGCTTCGTTCGACTGGTGCATGAGAAAGTCGGCGCCCGAGTCGATCAGAGCCAGCGCGGCGAGCCTCGCTGCCCCGAGATCGTCGAAGTTCCCGGTGTAGACCTCACGGACTTCGAAACCCGGGTTGACCGACTTCGCGCCCGCTGTGAATGCGAGGAAGGTCGAGGCGATCGAGGGGAGGCGGATGCCTCCGACCAGTCCGGCCTTTCCGGTCTTCGATTCGAGTGCCGCCACCATGCCGAGCAGATAAGTGGCCTGCTCCAGCTCGAACACCATGGGGGAGACGTTCTTCGAGGTGCTGCTTCCCGAAGTCGTGATGAACACCGTGTCCGGGTAGAGCCGACCCGCGCTGATGGCCGCGTCCTGAAACTCGAATCCGTGACCGAAGGCGAGGTCGAATCCTTCGGCGCCGAAGTACCTGAATCCCTCTTCGAACTCGGCGGGTGTCTTCGTTTCCTGATGGCTGATCTCCGCGTCGAGCTCACCCTCGATCCGCTTGAGACCCTCATAGGCGATGGCGTTCCAGCCGGCATCGTTGATCGATCCCGGAGTGAGGAGGCCGACCTCGAATACGTTCGGGTCGGCGGGGGAGGCAGGGGGCTCCTCGGCGCGGCAGCCGGAGAGCAGCAAAGCGGAGATCGCCAGGAGCAGAGCTCGTTTCAAAGGTCACGTCCTTCCGCCGTCAAATGGCACTTGGCAGTGTAGGGAAAAACATTTGCAACAAGAAGATGGTGGTGGTACATGGTCGGGCTGGCCCTCCAGCGGCACGGCGGCCTGGAAGGCATGCAGGAGAGAGCATGA
The DNA here is from genome assembly GCA_035525215.1 of Thermoanaerobaculia bacterium. GTDB lineage: Bacteria > Acidobacteriota > Thermoanaerobaculia > Gp7-AA8 > Gp7-AA8 > DATLEY01. The sequence goes on from DATLEY010000001.1 coordinate 17,436, forward strand.
ATGAAATGAACGACGTCGACGACGAAGAGTACGAAGAACAGATCGAACGGATGATCGTCGAGAACGGGATGATGCTGCGGGGGCTCGCGAATCTCCTGGTTCGAAAGGGGCTGGTGAGCCAGGAAGAGGTAGACGAGGAGATGGACCGGCTCTACGACGAGATGGAGGAATACGAGGGGGAGGATGAACGGGAATAGCGCCCTCGAGGCGGTGTTACCGGAATCGTCACTTTTCTCAGGGGGAACCTCATGAAAATTCGCACGCTTATCGCCTCCGTCGCCCTGGTGGCGCTCGGAACCGGCAGTCTGTTTGCGCAGCTTTCTCAGTACAAGGAGTGGAACGAAGGCCCGGTCCAGTTCCTGATGACCGATGACGAGGAACGGGCCTGGAGGAAAGTCAAGACCGACCGTGCCGCCGAGGAGTTCGTCGCTCTTTTCTGGGCGCGTCGCGACCCGACTCCTGGAACGGAAAAAAACGAGTTCCGGGAGATCTTCGATCAGCGCGTCGCGTTTGCCGACGAGCGTTACACGGTAGGGCGGATCAAGGGCTCGCTGAGCGACCGCGGCAAAACCGTGATCCTTTTCGGCGTTCCGACGCGAGTCGCGCGATCCGGACGCAGCTCGGGCCCGGCGCTGATCGGATCGGAGGACTCCGGATCCGCCGACACGATCCCGAGCGAAACCTGGATCTGGGAGCCTCGAGCCGAGGAGTTCAGCCTGGCCGAAGCCTGCAACGCCGGTACGGCCGACCTCATGGAGTGCCGGAGTCTCGCCCTCAGCAAGACGATCGCTCCCTTCCTCGGGCAGCGCGAGATGCAGATCGTATTCATGGATCAGAATCGAACCAATAACTGGCGGCTGAGCCGCTCCCCGAGAACGGACGTCAAGAGGGTCACCAGCCTGGTGCAGGAGTATTACCTCTTCCAGCCCGACCTGGACGCGGTGCCGAGCTACGGCGCTTCGCCGGCGCCCGCGGCGACCACGACGACGGTTTCGATTCCGGCCAGCGAAGTGCAGGTGAGCTCCTCGTTCAGGACACCCGCGCTCGAAAGCGCATGGCAGGAGTTCCGGGCCCTCGAGAAGAGTCCGTACGAGAACGTCTACGTTTCCTATGGCCACTTCATTACGCCCGAGGGCGAGTACTACGTGCCGGTTCAGCTGTACATGCCGCCGAACTCCGCGGTCGTCGCCGATCGCTCGATGAGCTTCTTCGGAGTGATCGAGAATGCCGCCGGCGACATCGTGGCGGTGTACGAAGAGCCGGTGCAGGTGGCATCCTCGCGGAACGACGTCTATGTCGACCGCTCGCTCATGATTGAGCCGGGCGAGTACATCGGCACGTTCGGCCTGGCGGTCGACGGAAAGCCGGTGACGATCGCGCGGACCAATCTGAAGCTCGAGCCGATTACCCCCGATGCGAGTCGGGTCTCTCCGCTGATCCTTTCGAACAATATCTTCCCGCTGGCCGAGGCTCAGGCGCCCACCGACCCGTTTGCGTTCGGCGGCGTCAAGGTGGTTCCGAAGGGGGACCGGAGTTTTCAGAAGTCGGATGAGCTCTGGTACTTCTTCGAGCTCATGAACCCCGGCCTCGACGAGGCTGGAAATCCGAAAGTCCAGGTCGGCGTGACCCTGGTCGGCACGCTCGCCGACGGCAAGACGAAAAAGTACTCCCTCCCACTCAGCGATGCGCAACCGCAGCCGCTGAAGGGAGTTCCGGGTCATTACGCGATCGGCAACGCCATCACCCTGGAGACCTTTGCCGCCGGGGAGTACACGGTCGACGTCAAGATCATCGACACGGTCGCCAAGAAGTCCTACAACCTGAAGGAGACCTTCCGGGTCATCCCCTGAGGAACGTGATGCCTTTCGCCAGCGTAGAGGAGGCCGCGGAGCTGTTTCGACGCGGCGAGTTCGTGATCATCGTCGACGACGAGGATCGCGAGAACGAGGGCGATCTGGTCATCGCCGCCGAGAAAGTCTCACCCGAATCGGTGAACTTCATGGCCAAGCACGGAAGGGGGCTGATCTGCCTCGCTCTGACCGAGGAGCGTTGCGACCAGCTCCAGCTTCCGCTCATGGTCGAGAACAACACTTCGAACTTCGGGACGGCCTTTACCGTATCGATCGAAGCGCGGGGCCGGGTCACTACCGGCATTTCCGCGCGCGATCGTTCCGAGACGATCCGAGTGGCCATCGATCCGGAGACCCGGCCGGCCGATCTCCTCCGGCCGGGGCACATCTTCCCCTTGCGGGCCCGTAAAGGGGGAGTGCTCAAGCGCGCCGGTCAGACCGAGGCTTCGGTCGATCTGGCGGCGATCGCCGGAATGAATCCCTCGGCTGTGATCTGCGAGGTCATGAACGACGACGGCACCATGGCCCGGCTGAAGGATCTGACGACTTTCGCTCTGGAGCACGGGCTGAAGATCATCTCCGTGGCGGACATCATCAAGTACAGGATGCGTCACGAACGGCTGGTCCGCGCGGTGGCCTCGCCGCGCGTTCCCACGCCCTGGGGCGAGTTCAGGGCGTACGCCTATCACAGCGACATCACCGGCGAGGAGCATGTCGCCATGGTGATGGGGGAGATCAAGGAGGAGGACGAGGTCCTGGTCCGAGTCCATTCATCCTGTCTGACCGGCGACATTTTCGGGTCAATCCGTTGCGACTGTGGAGAGCAGCTTCACCGGGCCCTCGACGTGATCGCCGCGGAGGGGAAAGGGGTCGTCCTCTATCTGCTGCAGGAGGGGCGCGGCATCGGCCTGTTCAACAAGCTCAAAGCCTACGAGTTGCAGGATGCCGGGGACGACACGGTGGATGCAAACACGAAGCTGGGATTCGCCGCCGATATCCGCGATTACGGAACCGGCTCCCAGATTCTGAGAGACCTCGGAGTGCGGAAGATCCGGTTGATGACCAACAATCCAGCCAAATATGTCGCCATCGAGGGGTACGGGTTGGAGATCGTGGAGCGGATTCCCCTGGAGATCGCTCCTTCCACCGACACGCGCCGCTATCTGGAAGCGAAGAAGACCCGCCTTGGGCACATGCTCGAGCTCGTATGATCCCCTCCCGCGCGCGCGGCACGAGTCATGAAGCGGTCGGGCTCGAGGATGGGTTCCTGGATGCCTGTCGCAGATGAAAATGAAGGTTTCCATCGTACCGTGCCGAATGACGTCCGGCAGCGCCGCGATGGTGCTTCTCGAGCCGCAACGTCTTGCGGAATGGGTGGAAAACTCGTCGTGACAACGGGGTCACCTCTTCTTGACGGTCCAGAACCCACTCTCTATACTCGCTCCCCGGCCGTTCGACGGGGGGTCGAGCGGCTGGCAAGCCCGCTGCGTTTCGCGACAGGTTCTGCGACGAAAATCTCGAGGGAGCTTAAACCTCAATGAAGAAGACGGTGTGCCCGTTTGCGGCACTGACGTTATCGGTATTTCTGATCTCATGCGGCCAGCTCGAGTCGCGGATGGCGATTCGCGAAGGCAACATGGCGTACGATGCCGAGAATTACCAGACCGCTCTCACCAAATACGAGCAGGCTCGCCAGGCGAACCCCGGTTCCTTTCCTGAGCTCGATCGACTGATCGGTTACTGCTACATCGGCCTGTTCAAGCCCGATGATCCATCGCCTCAGAACCAGCAGAACGCGGACAAGGCGATCAACGAGCTTCAGAGATATCTGCAGAAAGTTCCCAGAAACGACGCCGCGCGCGAGGCGATGGTCAACCTGATGCTCAACGCGGAGCGGCGCTCCCAGGCCATCGAGTACTTCAAGAACTTTCTGAAGACGCATCCCAGCGATCTCGGAACCGTCCGCTCGATCGCCAACCTCTACGCCGAGGCAGGCGACTTCAACGAAGCGCTGAACTGGTACGAGAAGATCACCCTCCTCGACTCCAGAAATCCCGAAGCCTTCTACACCTTCGGGGTCGTCTGCTATGAGAAGGTGGCCAAGAATCCTCCCGCGGACATGGAAGAGCGGATGATGATCCTGGAGAAGGGGAAGCAGGCGCTGGAACGGGCCCAGCGGCTGCGGCCGGATTATTTCGATGCCATCGTCTACTTGAATCTCTTGTATCGCGAGCATGCGAAGCTCGAGCTCGATCCGGTCAGGCAGCAGGAGCTGCTGGCTCGCGCGGACGAGCTCCGCAATCGGGCGATCGCGATTTCGAAGGCGCGGAAAGCTGCAGAGAAGGCAGAAGAAGAAAAAGCCGCGAAGAACTGAGGCAGGTGACCCATGTTCGAAACAACAGTGATTGAATCGAAAAAGCAAAAGACCGGGATTGAAAAGATCCTCACCCTTCCTGTTTCGATCGCTCTTCACGTGGTGGTCCTCGCGGGAGCCATCTTCGCCGCCGTCTGGAACGTCGACTTTCCGGTGAACTCACCGGCTCAGGTCTCTCAGTATTCGGTGGCTGCGTCCCCCCCGCCTCCCCCCCCGCCGCCCCCGCCGCCCCCACCAGCGCGCGCGGCCACGCAGGTCCAGACCCGGCCGGTGCAAGTCATCGCCACGAATGTCGCGCCGTCGGTAGTTCCTGAGGAAATTCCCGACGTGCAGCCTTCCGCTGCTGATGCCGGCGTAGAAGGGGGCGTCGAGGGTGGAGTCGAGGGAGGTGTTCTGGGTGGCGTCGTCGGCGGAGTCGTCGGCGGCGTGATCACCGACGCCCCTCCCCCGAAACAGGAAGGGCCTCTGCGCGTCGGTGGCGACGTCAAACCCCCCACGGTCATCAACCGGGTCGACCCCGTCTATCCCGAAGTCGCGCGGAAAGCGCGGATCTCCGGGATCGTGATCATTGAAGCCATCATCGACAAGAGTGGAAGCGTTCGAGACGTGAAAGTCCTCAAGGGTCTCCCCTTCGGACTCGATCAGGCTGCGATCGACGCAGTGCGCCGCTGGCGATTCAAGCCCGGCACACTGAACGGCCAGCCGGTCGACGTCATTTTCAATCTCACCGTCAATTTCAGACTCAACTAGTCGAAATCATCGGCCCGGACGGGTGTCCGGGCCATCGAGAAGGAGAAACCCGTTATGGATCTGAGTCCGCAGGGCATCTGGCATTCCATGGGACCCGTCGTCAAAGGCATCTCGCTCGTGATGGTCGTGATGTCGATTTATTCGATCTGGGTCATGATCGAGCGCGGCATCCTGTATTCGCAGGCCAAGAAGCAGTCGCTGAAACTGATCGGCGCGCTCTCGAACGTGCTCACGCGCGGCGCCTATCAGGAAGCCATCGACATCACGAAGAAGTACAAGAAGAGCCATCTGGCGAAGGTCATCGCCGCAGGGCTTCTGGAGTTCGAGGCGGGGCGCCGTGACAAGCGCACCACCGATCCGGAGCTCACCGTCGAAGCCGCCCGCCAGGGGATGGACCGGACGGCCATGATCACCGTCGCCGAGCTGAAGGAAAACCTGGGTGTTCTGGCCACGGTCGGCGCCACGGCACCCTTCGTCGGTCTTCTCGGAACGGTCGTCGGCATCATCAACGCGTTCGAAGGCATGGCGACCTCCGGCGGCGGTATCGCCTCGGTCTCCGCCGGTATCGCGGAAGCCCTCGTCGCCACCGCGTTCGGTCTTCTGGTGGCCATTCCCGCGGTCTGGGCCTTCAACTATTTCCAGGGCCGCGTCGATCGCTTCACCGTTGAGATGTCGAACTCCGGCTCGGAAATGAGCATCTATTTCATGAAGGAAGCTGAAGCCGCCCATGAAGTTAAAGCATAGATGGCATAGCTCGGTCGGAAAGCTCGGCCACCAGGCGGCGATCGCGGACATCAACGTCACGCCGTTCGTCGACGTCTGCCTCGTCCTCCTGATCATCTTCATGGTCGTCACGCCCATGCTGGGGGAAGGCGTTCCGGTCAATCTCCCGGTCACCGATTCTCCGGTCAAGACGCCCGACACCCAGGATCAGCTCCGGATCTCGGTCAAGACCGGGGACATCGTCTATGTCGGCGATCAGGTCGTTCGCTCCGATCAGGTGGAGGCTGCCCTGAAGCTCATTCACGAGCGAACTCCCAACCGGGAGATCGTGGTCAAGGGCGACAGGCTGGTCAGCTACGGCGCGGTGCTCAATGTGTTGAGGGCCTGTCGTGAGACCGGCTTTCAGGATGTCGGTCTGATTGCTCAGCCGGCCAAGGGCCCCGGGGCCGGGACGGAGGGTTGACGCAATGCAGGTAGGCGGCAGCGGCAGCCTTCGTTCCGAGATCAACGTCACGCCTCTGGTCGACGTCATTCTCGTCCTTCTCATCATCTTCATGGTCATCACGCCCGTCGTGCAGATGGGATACCTGGTCAAGGTTCCGCCGAAGGCGCCTGCCGGCAGCGTGGCCGGACCCGATCCGAACCAGATCATCATCCGGCTGACCGAGGGGGGCCGGGTCTACATCAACCGTGAAGAGATGACCGTTCAGCAGTTTCCGGCCAGGATCAACGCGATCCTCAAGGGAAACACGGGACGCATGGTCTTCTTCTCCGGCTCTCCGGACGTGAACTATGAAGAGACCATGAAGTTCCTCGACTCGGCTCGCGCCGCGGGAGCACACAACATCGGCATCATTGCGGAAGAGCTGGGCACCCCGAACTGAGATCCTCCTGATTCGATCCAATGACCGCACGGTCCGAAAGGACCGTGCGTTTTTTTGCGAGAATGCCGTCGGTGACTGAAGCCGGGAGGGCTGTCCCCTCACGTTTGCGACGCGTCGATGAGATTGCGGCGCCAATGGTCATCTTCGTGACGGTCTACCTCGCCCTCACCGCGCTCTGGGTCCTGCTCATCCCCGGCGCGACCCTTGCCGCAGCGCAATGGTGCGGGCTCGGTGCCGCCGCGATGGCCACCGCCGCCGCTGGATGGCTGCGCGAGCGTCGCCTGCCGCCGATCGGCCTCGACGGTCCGATCCGTCGAGGGATCGGGGAGGGGTCGGCTGCGTTTCTCCTCGCCGTGGGAGCCATCCTCGCCGCTCACGCTCTGGTCATGACGACAGGCTCGCGCATGGTCCGAGGAGAAGGGGTTGCAGCCGCCGAGGTGTTCGCGCTGATGCTCCCCGCGGTGCTGCATGAGGAGATCCTGATGCGGGGGTATGCATTCCAGCGCCTGGCGGACTGGAGTCGGACCGGGGCCGTGGCCATCAGCTCGCTCGTCTTCGCTCTCCTCCACCTCGCCAATCTCGGAATGGGGACGATCGCCTTCATCAACATCCTGCTGGGAGGCGTGCTGCTCTCCCTCGCATTCTTCATCCGTCGTTCGCTCTGGGTCCCGATCGGCCTCCACTTCGGATGGAACTTCGCCTCAGGACCTCTTCTCGGTCACGAGGTCAGCGGCTATGTCCCCGAATCGAGCGTGTGGCGAACGATCGACGCGGGCCCCCGCTGGCTCTCCGGGGGAAGCTTCGGGATCGAAGCAAGCCTGTGGATCACGCTCGTCGAGCTGGCTCTGATCGCGCTTCTCATCGCGAGATTGAGAAATGGGAGCCGGCCCGGCGGGGTTGCAGAAGGGGACTGCTCGTTGACTGCAAAAGGAAGGAAGTCATCCGAATGAAAGAAGTCGTGATCCTCGAGGGCGCCCGCACTCCCATGGCCGAGTACAACGGTCATTTCAGCGACATCAGCGCCATCGATCTCGGAGCGATCGCCGCGAAGGAAGCGGTCTCGCGAAGCGGCATTCCGGCTGAAGAGTTCGACCACGTCATCGTCGGGAATGCGCTTCAGACATCAGGCGACGCGATCTACGGCGCCCGGCACGTGGGACTGAAGGCCGGGCTCCCCAAGCGAGTTCCTGCCCTCACCGTCAATCGCCTCTGCGGCTCGGGGATCCAGTCGATCATCAGCGGAGCCGAGCAGATCATGCTCGGAGAAGCGTCGACGGTCCTGGCGGGAGGAATGGAAAACATGTCGCAGGCCCCGCACGTGATCCGGGGCGCCCGCAAGGGATTCAAGCTCGGCCAGGGAGCGATCGAGGACTCGCTGATGGTTGCGCTGCTCGACAGCTACGTCGGCCTCTACATGGCTCAGACCTCCGACAATCTATCCCGCCAGTACTCGATCTCGCGCGAGCGGCAGGATGAATACGCCATGAACAGCCAGAAGCGAGCCGGCGTCGCGGCCTCCAGCGGCGTCTTCGCCGACGAGATCGTGCCGGTCGAGGTCGGACGGAAAGGGGAGAAGATCGATCGCGATGATCATCTTCGCCCGGAAACCACCATGGAAGGGCTGGCGAAACTCAAGCCGGCATTCTCAAAGGAGGGATTCGTGACCGCAGGCAACGCCAGCGGGATCGTGGACGGCGCCGCCATGGTCGTCGTCACTTCCGACGAGAAGGCGAAGGCGTCCGGCAGGAAGCCCCTCGGGCGCATCATTTCGTGGGGGATCAGCGGTTGCGATCCGGAGATCATGGGCATCGGGCCCGTACCGGCGACGAAGATTGCGCTCGAGCGCGCCGGCATGAAGCTCGACCACATCGATCTGATCGAGATCAACGAGGCCTTCGCGGGACAGATCCTCGCGGTCGTGCAGGAGCTCGGTATCGACGAATCGAAGCTCAATGTGAATGGCGGAGCCATCGCGCTGGGCCATCCGCTGGCCGCGACCGGGACCAGGCTCGTACTGACGCTCCTTCATTCCCTCCGGCGCGGCGGGAAACGCTACGGTCTTGCCTCCGCCTGCATAGGCGGCGGACAGGGAATCGCCATGATCGTGGAGAATGCTGCGGCCTGAGGGAGGCGGTTGTTGGTTGTTGGTTCCCGGTTCCCAGTTCCCAGCTGCCACAGTACCGCCGGCCTCCGGCCGGTCGCCCTGCACGCGCAGGCTCATGTGTGGCCTTCTCTGAGGAGAACCAGCGAGGGGAAGTAAATAAACAAGCGCGCGCTCCAGTTAGCGATCTCATGATCCGCTCCCTTCTCGCAGCGCTTTTCCTCGGAGTCCTCTTTTCCGCAACGGCTCTCGGCGCCGTGGTGCGAATCGTTCCTTCACCAGGAGTCCCCGGAAAGCTGGACGTCGATGTCCGCGACGGCTCTCTCTCCAGAGCGCTCGAAGCCATCGCGATGCGGACCGGCAGCACGATCACCCTTCAGGTCCCCGACCGCGAGCTGACTCTTCGCGCCCGCTCGCTGGCTCCGGAGCAGGCCGCGCGTGCTCTCTCCGCCGCCGCAGGACTCCTGCTCGTCCCCGAGGGAGACTCGTGGGTAGTCATCGACAGATCCGAGCCGACTGTCACTCTCGACGTTCAGGATGAGGACGTACGGACGATTCTTCGGAGTGTCGCCGGACAGTGCGGCATCAGAAACCTGATGATCGATCCGGGTGTCGCGGGCAAGGGAACGTTCCTCTTTCACGAGGTTCGGTGCGGGATCGCCCTCAGGACGATCTTCGGGTCTCTGGGTCTCGCAGCGGAGCATTACCCGAGCTCGGTGGTCCGGGTGAAGCAATGATCCCTCCGGAGTCCGCGCGCCACCGGGCCGTGCTGATTCGCGTGGTCGCCGCTCTTCTGCTCGCCGGCGCCATCGCCGCCGTCTGGTTCTCCCCCCTTCGCGAGAAACTCGATCTCGAGCACGCCCGGGAAGCTGGCCGCATGCTTTCCGAATCGTGGTTCGGCCCTCCGCTCTTCATCCTGACCTTCGGGGTCCTCGGAGTGCTGCTGGTGCCGGCGACGGTCTTCGTCGTCACCGCGGCGCTGGTGTGGGGGTGGGGGACGGGCGGTACGTACTCTCTCGCCGGGGCGAGCCTCGGGGCGCTTCTTTCGTTTCTTCTGGCGCGCTGGATGGGCGGCGGGATCGCCGCGCGGCTGGGAGAGCGAGGGCGACAGCTGACCAATCGCCTCCGACACTCCGGCTTCAGCGCACTCCTGCTTCTGAGGCTGATTCCGATCTTCCCCTACGCGATGCTCAACTACGCCTCGGGGCTGGCCGGACTGCGCTCCCGCGATTTCGTCGCGGCCACGGTCATCGGTCTGGCGCCATCGATCTTCATCGTCTCGTATTCAGCGGACGCAATCGTGCGCGGGACGCTCTCCGGCGGAGACGCCTTCGGCAGACTGCTCATCGCCGGAGTCCTTCTCGCCATCCTCGCGATCGTCCCGATGGCTCTGAAGCGCCGCGCCGAAAAGATGATCCGACTCGAGGGAGTAGGAGAGGGCGGGGTGGGAAGAGGGTAGAGGAGCGAGGGGAGAGGGAGAAGCGAAATCGCGGCCCGCCCCGCTGCGGCCCTCGTTGCCTCTCCCTCCTCCCTCGCTCCTCCTCCCTCCACCCTGCTGTGTTATATTTGAGTGCTTTTTCCGTAGCCCAAGGCGGACTCAGCGCTTTTTTTTCGCAATGATCGAAATCCAACTCCATCCCGGCAATCTGCGCAACGGCGTCAGGCACATTCTGATCGGCCGCGCGGGTCTCCTTCTGTTCATCCTTGCCGGATCGCTCCTCCTTCTTTTTCTTCTCGCCTCGATGGCAGCTGCCCCCTCGGTGATTCGGAGGGCTTATGGAAGAGAGCACTTGAGGGAAGTCAGGCAGGAGAAGGCCGTCAACTCGCAGCGGCTCACGGCTCACGTCCAGCAGATGCTGGCGCTCGAGAAGCTCGTGGATGAACAGCGGATCAAGGTCGAGAAGCTGGTCACGGTGTATGGCCTGGAGCCCGGAAACGCCGCGGAGGGGGGGCGGACGTTGGAGGGCGGCGCGGCGCAGGGGAATGACGATCTGACCGACGCTCACCGTCGCGAGCATGAGCTTCGAGGTTCGCTTGCGCGCCTGAATCGTCAGGTGCAGCTGCTGTCGAGCTTCGAAGCCCAGAACGTCGAGATGATCCGCCATACCCCGGCGATCCTCCCGATTCCCGGCGATCAGTTCGTCCTCACCCATGGATTCGGCTGGCGGATCTCTCCGTTCACGCGGACCAGCGATTTTCACGCCGGCCTCGACTTCGCCGCACCGACCGGGACCGCGATTCATGCCGCGGCTGACGGCGTGGTCGCCTTCGCGGGAAGATATCCGATGCGGTCGAGCGTCGACTGGTGGCGTTTCGGAAACATGGTCGTCATCCGCCATTCCGACCGGTTCATCACCCTCTACGGTCACTGCGACGAGGTTCGCGTCAAGACTGGCGACCGGGTCCGTCAAGGAGAAGTCGTCGGCACGGTCGGCTCTTCGGGCTGGAGCACGAACTCACACCTTCATTACGAAGTCCGTACCGATCTCGATTCTCCCGGCACCTACCGCCCCGTCGATCCGCAAATCTACATCCTCGATTATCAATGGGACGACCAGGCTGCCCTTCTGAACCGCGCGCGCGATGAGGGTCGCGACGTCCGCTTTCACCCGCTTCCCTCCGGGTTCCTCGCCAAGCGCTGATCGCGTTTCATCTCCGGTCGGCCACGCGGGCTGGCACCTTCGCTCCAATGGCGAGCGGGCGAATCAGGAGGAGTCCCGCGACGAAGCCGCCGATGTGCGCGAACCAGGCGACTCCTCCCGTCTGCGCCGTCGATACGCCGATCGACGCAATTCCACTGAAGAACTGAATCACGAACCAGAGTCCAAGCACGACGATCGCGGGAAGAGCGCTCATGGTGATGAAGAATCCGAGAGGGATGAGCGTATGAACCCGAGCGCGCGGGAAGAGAAGCAGGTACGCCCCGAGAACTCCCGCGATCGCACCGGAAGCGCCAATGGAGGGAAGCGTGGAGGAGGCGTTGAAGACCGCGTGCGCCATCGTCGCCGCAGCCCCGCAGAGGAGATAGAACAGGAGGTATCGGCCGTGCCCCAGCTGGTCCTCGATGTTGTCGCCGAAAATCCAGAGGTAGAGCATGTTCGAGCCCAGATGCAGCCAGCCGCCGTGCAGGAACATCGAAAGAAACATGGTGAGCAGATCGTGGGTCCATCCGCCGGCGGACCAGAAGCGAGCAGGGATGAATGCATACTGATACAGCGCCGGCTCCAGGCGCGGCCCGAGGGAGATCTCCCAGAGGAAAACCACGACGTTGATCGCGATGAGGGTGACGTTGACGAGCGGCGGCCGGTGGAGTCTCGGGTTGGCGTCGCGAAGCGGGATCATGCGTTCGAAATCTCCTCCAGCGCCGTTCGCAGCTCTCGTGCCGCATCCACGGGGGGGATGACGTTGATCCAGATTCCCGTGGCGATCTCGAAGCCCCCGAGGACGGTGAGGCGGGGGACGATGTCGATGGACCAGTGAAAGAGCGGCCGCGATGCTCCCCGAGGCGGGGCGCTCTCGAAAACGAGATTGCAGGAGGCTGCCGGCTGGAGGCGGCGGATGGCGGCCATGGCCCGCTGGATGCTCCCGGAGAGGCCTTCGAGCTCGGCATCGCTCGAATCGCCGAAGTCCGCTGCATGGCGCCTGGGGACGATCCGTACATGGAAGGGCGAACGGGAGGCGGCCGGAGCGATCGTCGTAAAGAGCTCGTCCTGCTCGATCAGTGGTTCTTCCATTCCGTCATCGAAGCAGAGTGGACACGCCTTCCCCTCCCGCTTCAGGCTTCGAAGGATCGCCGTCTTGCGACGAATCCGATCCGGGACGAAAGGGAGGCCGATGATCTGGGCATGTGGATGCGTCAGTGTCTGTCCTGCTTCCGGTCCGTCATTCCTGAAGAGGACCAGGCAGCGGATCCCGCGGTTGCGGCTGTGAACATTCCACCTCCCGCGGTAGGCGCGCAGAACGTCGAGCCGCTGCGTCGCGCTCATCGACTCGAGGGTGGCGTCGTGGTCAGGGCTCTCGATCACGACTTCATGGATTCCCGCCATTCCCTCCCCCCCGACCGCCGGGTAGCGGTTCGGCACGACGCGGACCTTCCACGATTCCGCGGAACCGATGCGCGCGACTTCAGCCGGGGTCTCGGCTTCCTGTCCCGGACAGAAGGGACAGGGCTCTCCGCTCCCTTGAGCCTGCCCGAGGGCATTCGGCCGATCGCGGCGCTCGGGCACGAAGAGAATCGATTCATCGGTCAGCGGATCTCGAAGAAGTCTGGACATGCGTCACGCGGCATCGTTCATGGAGCGCGCCAGCCGTCGCGCCTTCAGCAGGCGCTGGAAGGTCCCGAAAAACGAGCCTGCGGCGATCAGCGCCGTGATGAGGTCGAGCCAGGAGAGACTCCGGGCGCCCATCTGCAGCCGTGGAGGGTCGAACCAAGCGAGAAGGGGGAGTCCGATCACGGCGAGAAAGTATTCGGCGCGCCCGGTCGTCTCATACTCGCGGCTCTGGAACGTTGCCTCGACCTGAGTCCCGGCGTAGCCATTGAGCATGATGGCGGTCAGAGCGATCAGTCCGAGGGCCGGATGTATTGCGGCACCCAGGATCCAGCCGACCATCCAGGCCAGATCGCTGACCCGATCACAGAAGTGGTCGAGGAAATCGCCCCATCTCGAGGTGAGGTGTCTTTCCCGGGCCACGACCCCGTCGAGGATGTCGAGAAATCCGCCAATCATCGAAAGGACGATGGCGATCAGAAACGCAACCGGAAACCGGGCGGCCTGAGCCAGCGTCACGGCGGCGGCGAGGCTGAAGAGAAGAGCTATGCCCGTCAGGGCGTTCGGACTGAATGGAGTGCGGCGGGCCAGGGGGGCCAGGACCCGGCCGGCGAACGCTTTCAGGCTCATCGAGCCGAAGCATACGGGAGGGGAAGGCCCCTCGGGAATTGCCTTTTGTTGTGGAGGGTGAGAAACCGATCCCGCCCCCTGCCGGGCGAAAATGGCATCAGGGCCGCAGAGAATGGAATGGCACATTCAAACCGGGGGTTGGCGAACCTGCATCCCCGAAAGGAGTTCTTTTTCATGAATGATCACGTCAAGCAGATCACCGACAGCGAGTTCGACTCTTCGGTCCTCAAGTCGGACAAACCCGTCTTCGTCGATTTCTGGGCCCCCTGGTGCGGACCCTGCCGCGTCGTCGGTCCCATCATTGAAGAGCTGGCTCCGTCGTATGACGGAAAAGTGGTCGTCACGAAGATGAACGTCGATGACAATCCTGCCGTGGCCCAGAAGTACGGCGTCACGTCGATCCCCACTCTGATGATGTTCAAGGGAGGCGAGGTCGTCGACCGAGCTATCGGCGCCCTGCCGAAGTCCGAGCTGCAGAAGTTCATCGATCGTAATCTGTAAGAAGAGTGCTGAACGCCTCCAGCATCTCTCCGCGAACCGCGATCGGCTTCCGCGTGGCTCCGTCGACCCAGATGTGCGAGGAAAACCCGCTCGCGCAGAGATCACCTTTCTCGTTGAGCAGCTCGTAGATGAAACGCATGGCCCGAGGAGAGGCGACGTCGACTCCAGTCCGGATGCGGACCTCGTCGTCATAGCGGAATGGGGCCCGGTACCGGCAGCCGACCTCGGTGACCACGAGCAGCATGCCGCTCGCCTCGATCTCCCGGTAGCTGTAGCCGACGGCCCGGCAGAGGTCCGTCCTGCCGATCTCGAACCAGGGAAAGTAGTTCGCGTGATGAGCGATCCCCATCTGATCCGTTTCCTTGTAGCGAACGCGCACGCGGCTCTCGGAGCAGCGGTCCCGGTCGATTTTCGATCGCACGAAGGGCATTCTACCGTGCCATCCCGCGCCGCGAGCGCGACACGACTCCTGTATCATTCCGCCGTTTTTCAAGTGTGTCCTCGGGGGCTCGTCGATGAAAGCAGTGGTCAAAACGAAACCGCAGGCGGGGGCGGGAGGGACGGAGATCCGTGATTGTCCCCGGCCGGCTCCGGACGCGGGCGAAGTGCTGATTCGCGTCGCCGCGGCGTCCATCTGCGGCACCGACAAGCACATCTATCACTGGGATCCCTCCATCCAGGATTCAGTCCGCCCTCCGAGGATTTACGGCCACGAGTTCTGCGGCTTCGTCGAGGAGGTCGGCCCTGGTGTGGCGCGCTCCGATCTGAACCCCGGCGATTACGTCTCGGCGGAGATGCACGTGATCTGCGGCGAGTGCATCCAGTGCCGGACGGGGAACGGGCACATCTGCCAGCGCACCAGAATTCTCGGACTTCATGGCGACGGCGCCTTCGCGGAGCTGGTCAAGGTTCCCGCGTCGAACGTGATTCGCCTCGACCCGGCGTCCGTTCCGGTCGAAGTGGGCGCGTTTCTCGACGCGCTCGGTAACGCCGTCCATACGACGCAGGTCGTCGACCTCGCCGGCAAATCGGTGGCGATCACCGGGTTCGGACCCATCGGCGCGATGGCGGCCGCGATCGCCGAGCACTCAGGCGCGAGCGTCGTGATCGTGACCGACATCAGCGATCATGCGCTGGAGACGGCCAGGCGCTGGGCCGCGGGCCGCGCCTTCTCGAACCTCCACGCTTTCAACGTCCGCACGCGAGATCTGACCGAAGTTCGCAGCGCCATCAGCGGCGTCACCAACGGAGGCGTCGACGTGGTGCTGGAGATGTCCGGCGCGGCCTCCGCCATCAATCTCGGCCTGGATATCCTGCGGCCAGGCGGCTTCATGTCCATCCTCGGTCTGCCCGCGGGCCATGAGGTCACCATCCGGGATTACACGCGCAACGTCGTGTTCAAGGGAATCACGATTCAGGGTATCATCGGGCGGCGGATGTACGACACGTGGCACCGGATGCTCGCTCTTCTCCGATCCGGCCTCGACGTCCGGTGGGTGGTCCAGGCGGAGTACGATTCGCTCGAAGGATTTCACGAAGGGATCGAGCGATTCGACAGGCACGAAGCGCTGAAGGTCGTGCTCTATCCCGGCGGGAAAGAGGCAGCGCGCCAGCGACTCGGGGCCTAGGCCATGCGACCCTTCGTCCGCGGCCCTCTTCTTGTCATCGCCGCTCTCGCTCTCACGGCCTGTTTCGAAGACCCGATCTCTGAGCACCTGGCGATCGACGTCGATGAAGAGGGAATCGTTCAGGCGAGCGTGTCGGTCTCGATCCGCTCCGAGCCGGTCGATCACAAGAAGATGGAGGAGCGTCTCGCCGCTGTCCGTGACGCATTCGAATCATCCTCGGATTCCTGGAGTCTGCGTTTCGATAGAGTCAGCAGAAGAGACGATTCACGCGCCCTGATCCGCAGGAGACACGAGGACGAGCTCGTGCTCACCGAGGTCCGGCATGCCGCGACGATGCCTGGGGACCAGCTCTCGTTGTTTTTCTCAGATACCGGGTTGCAGGCCGATCTCAGGACGGCGCCCCACTTCTCCGATCTCTTGATTTACGCGGGATCAAGCGCCAGGGCCTCGCGCGAGCAACGCGCAGAATTCGACCGTCACTTCGGCGCGATTGCCGAGGCTCTTTCGAGGTATTACCTGATCGCTGACGCCTTTTACGCCTACCTCGATGAGACCCCGGATCGCGCGCTCCCGATGCTGGCCTGGTTGTTCGACGACGTCACGGAAGGGAATGCGGAGACTGACTACCCGCTCTCGGCCTCCGAGGATGAGAGAGTTCGGCAGATGCACGACGCGATGGTCGCGGTGGCTGAACTGGTCTCGAAACCTCTGGAGGGAGGATTCACGCTCAACGAGCTGGCGCTGTTGATTCACGACCCTTTTCCCGCGCGGACATCAGTGCGGGTTCCCGGAATCGTCCTCGAGACCGAGGGCTTCGGCCCGCCCGTTGAGGGGCGTTACCGGATTCCCCGGCTCGATCTGGTGGACGCGTTCGCGGGACTCGACTCCCGCTGGGTCGCGCCTGACCCGCTCCCCATCTGGCTTCGCGCGCACCGCGGTGACGGGACTCGGGCGATCGACCTGCCCGGCATGGCGCAAAGCCGGACGCGGCGGGGCGTCCCGACCACCGCGGAAGTGGAACGGTCAGTCCGCGCCGTGCTGCGACATCCGTCCGTGTACAGGATCCGGTGGAGCCCGTCTTCGGACGAGGGGCCTCGCGCCGCGCCCGAAAATGAGGGCTAGTACTCGTCCGAGCCCTGCACCCAGATGAACGACTGCAGGTCGATCATGTCGCGCGGTCGCAGGTCCTTGTTGTCGGCGCGCACGCGCCCGGCAAAGTCCAGAAGGCTTTCGTAGGTCTCCCAGTTGGGCTTCGATTGATACTCGAAATCGAATCCGTAAGCTCGCCGCCACCCGGGTCACGTTCGGCTTGAGAAAAATATGTTGCTCCGGCTGCGCGATGAAACCGAAGACGGTGACCAGCGGCCAAGTCAGCACGCGTGTCTGCTTCCGCGGCAGGGCGGCATCGCTCAGGAGCGGTCAGCCGTTGTTTCCCGCCACGCGTGGCCATTCGGAGTCTCAGAAGTTCGAGAGCGATCCCTTCGTGTACTGCGCGGGATTCGCGAGAAAGGCGCGGCGGTTGGCTTCCGAGGTGAAGTAGTACCAGCGGCCTTCATGGCTGGTGATCGGCGTCTCCGCGGTGATGGAGATCTTGCCGCCGTCGACGGGATCCATGGCGATGGCGGGGGTGAAGGGGAGATTCGTCCTGGCGGCGAGCGCTTCCGCGGGATCGGGACCTTTTTTCGCCGCCCCCGCTTTCCCTGGCTCTGGCGTCTTGGCGGCCGGAATCGCAGGATGGGTGCGGACCGGCATGGAGCTCTCCTCCAGCATGGGAGGAGGCTGAACCGGCGCGAGGCGAGGAGGGGTGTTCTCGATGGTTTGCACCTCCGTCGCCGGAATCTGCCGCGGCGGCCGCGGCTCACACCCCGTCAACGCCAGCGCCGACGCCGCGCAGACGGCGATCCAGAAACTGCGATTCATCGCCTCGGTTCCGTTCGATCCAGAAATCTCTGCATGATCTCGTTGAACTCTGCCGGCCTCTCGAAGTTCGAGAGATGCGCGGCGTTCTCGATGATTGCGAGCTCCGCGCCCGGTATGGCCGCCCGCATCCTCTCCGCGTCCGACGGAGGGGTGATCGCGTCCTCCGCGCCGACTACCACCAGCGTCGGCACTTCGATACTCGGCAGGAGCTCCTCGCTGCTTTTCCGCTCCGCCATGGCTCCCGATGCGGCAATGACTCCTTCGGGAGAGGCGGACTCCATGATCCTGCGCAGCCGCTCGCTGTTTTCGGGGTCCGACGTGCGGGTCTTCTGCGTCAGCATCTTCGGAAACATCGACTCCACGACTCCCGCCGTTCCACCCTGGCGAACCTCATCCGCCGTCACGTAACGCTTTGCTTTCGCTTCGGGCGTGTCGGCGGTCTCCCGGGTGTCGATCAGGACGAGTCCGCAGAGCCTTTCCATGGCGGTCCGGGCCAGGGCCAATGCAATGTACCCGCCCATGGAAATCCCCGCGACCACGGCCTGATGGACCCCTGCGGCATCGAGGATCTGGAGCACCGCGGCGGTGTAATCGTCGATCGTCACGACGCCCTCTCCCGCGGGGGAGGCTCCGAAGCCGGGAAGGTCGGGAAGGATGTGGCGGGCCGGAATACTCAGCTGACCGTCGAAGATCCGGGATGAAAGCGGAAATCCGTGAATCCAGACCACCGGCGGGCCATCTCCGGCAATTCTCGTATGCAATCCCGCAATCTTCGTTTCGATCGTCATGCGACCCCTCTCGTCTCCTCCGGGGTTTTTCCCGGCGGCGGCCGCCTGACGGCGGTGTTCAATCCCACATGATCAGGAACTTGCGAGCTTCGAGCCCTTCCAGTCCGCTGGGCGAGCGCGCCGAGACCTCGCGGAGATAGCGGCGCGCGAGATCCCGATATCCCGCCCGATGCGCCGAGATGCCGAAGCGGAGCATCGCGACCAGGGACTCGGGATGGAGCTCCAGATATCGCTTGTAGTGCTTCCCGGCTTCCTCGAATTTCTGCCGCCGCTCGAGCACCACGCCGGAATAGAGAATCGGATCGGGTGCGTCGGGATCGGCGCTTCGGGCGCGGTCGAGCCACTCCGACGCCATCTCGAGCTTCCCTTCGCGGTCGGCAGCCAGCGCGCGGTGATACGCGATCCTCGAGCGGAGCAGCGGAGAAGTCCCCTCGAACTTCCAGGCTGCTTCCAGCTCCGCGCCGGCGTCCGCAAACTCTCCCATCCGGATCAGGACGATGGCGCGGTTCAGCCGCGGCTCGACGGCCTCCCCGTCATTGACAATCGCGATGTCGAAAGATTCGAGCGACTCGGCGAGGCGTCCTTCCATCATCAGAGCCAGGCCCCTCAGGTTGTCGCTGGAGCCGCCCTGAATTCCGGAGAGGGATTGAAGCGCGCGCTGGTTGTCCCCATGCGCCAGGAAGTAGGCCGCGGGGCTGCACCCCTGACCCGCCGGTTGCGCGACCGCGCCGAGCGAGATCCCCGAAGCGACGAGCGCGAAAAGGAGACGACGGGAGATCAGGCCGCTCCCCGAATCTGTTCTTCGACCTGCACGTCGCCCGCCCGCACGGCCGCCTCGAAGGCGGCGACGACGCGGGGGTCGAACCGGCTGACGGCCAGCCCCTGGATCTTCTGCACGACGTAATCGATGCTCATGGCCTTCTGGTAGGGACGGTTCGTGGTCATCGCGTCGAAGGTGTCGGCGATGGAGATGATGCGGGCCTGCATCGGGATCTGCTCTTCCTTCAGGCCTTCTGGATAGCCGCCGCCATCCCATCGTTCATGGTGGTACTTCATTCCGGGGATCACGCTGATCAGCTGAGCGACGCCGCTCATGATGATCGCGCCTTTCTCCGGATGCCCCTTCATGATCGTGAACTCCTCATCGCTCAGCGCCGACGGCTTCCGGAGAATCCGGTCGTCGATGCCGATCTTGCCGACGTCGTGAAGAAGCGCGCTGATCCTCAGCTTCTTCATCTCGTCTTCCGGAAGCGAGAGATGCTTGCCGATGGCGATCGAGTATCGAGCCACCCGTTCGGAATGGCCGCGGGTGTATGGATCCTTGGCGTCGATCGCCGCGGCCAGCATCCGAATCGAGTTGATGAAGAGCTGGTGATTCTCGTCGGCGGCTTTCTTCAGCTTTCCGATCGCCCCTTCGATCTCCTCGGACATCACGTTGAAGTTGTCCGCCAGCTCTCCGATCTCGTTACGGGAGCGGATGTGCACCCGCTGCTGATAGTTCCCCGCGGCGATCTCCCGGGTCCTCGCCGCCAGCGATCGGATGGGGCGCGCGATCCGCGAAGCGAAGAACATGGCGACCAGGATGGCGAGAAGCAGCGCCGCTCCCACCCACTGGATCGTGGAGCGGGTCATGCGATCGACCGACGCGAAGGCCTTGGAGAGATCCTTCTGCACGACGACGCCCCAGTCGGGATCGCCGACCGGTGACACGGTCCCGAGGACGGCGACGGGACTGATATCGGTGCGATCCTGGTAGGTTTTCGTCAGGCGGAGGTTTCTCCCTTTCTGAAACTCCTGGACGATCTCCAGATTCGAATAGTCGGGCCGGCGGCGCGCCACCGCGGGCTCGCTGTGCATGAGGACTCGGCCCGATCCGTCGACCACGAATGCAGTGACGTTCCCTTTCGCTTCGTCGCGAAGCCGATCGGCGATCCGCCGAAGGCTGATCAGAGCCTCGACCGCTCCGACGGTCTCGCCCGCGCGATCCTTGATCGGCATGGCGAGAACGAGAGCCGGCTGATTCACGCTGTCGAGGTGCTGAAAGGATCCGAGGTAGGGCGTCCCCTCGAGAGCGGCCCGGATTCCGCGATCGAGCTCCGCGGTCACGCTCTCGTCCAGTCCTGCCGGCTGCGCGGTCCCTCCGACGCCGCTTCGGTTGACCAGTCGCAGTGCGAGCAGCTCCGGATCCGAACCGACGTAACTGGCGACCAGGCCGCTGTCGGTGGCGTGCTGAAAGGGGTCCGTTCCGCTGGCCGACCCGCTGAGAACGATCCCGTCTGCGATCTTCTGCAACTGCTGCCGGTAGCTCGAGACCATCGCGCCCAGCTCGGTGGCGATGCCGCCGGCAGAGCGAGTCTGGTACTGCATTTCGAGCGTTTCCAGCGACTCGCGGTTGATCTCGCGCAGGAAATAGTGCGAGACCACCAGCGGAAGGAGTCCGACGAGGATGAGAGTCGCGAGAAGTGTCCAGACGAGCCTTGGTCTGGGGGTCCGGGGAAGCATGGCCTGATTATAACCAAGGGGTCCGCCCAGCCGGTGATCGCAGGCACGAAATGAACACGGACGCGGATTCCGTTCTCGCGACCAGATGGAGGATCGTCCGGTCGAACAGGGAATTTACGTGCATCTCCCGTTCTGCCGGGTCAAATGCTCCTATTGTGCGTTCGCCGTCTCGACGGATCTTCGACTGGAAGACGCCTATGGCGATGCGCTTCTGCGCGAGATCGAGCTCCGGACACGCCCGCGCGCGTCCGCCGACTCTCTCTTCTGGGGCGGAGGGACGCCTTCCCGTTCCTCATTCCAGTGGTTGAGCCGCATCGACGGCGCTTTGCGGAGCCGCTTCGATCTCGCCCCATCCGCGGAAGTGACGCTGGAGGCGAATCCAGAGGACCTCACTCCCGCTGCGATCGAGCAGTGGCGGCAGCTGGGGGTGAATCGTCTCAGTATCGGCGTCCAGTCGTTTCAGGACAGCGAGCTGATTCCGCTGGGACGGATCCATGGACGCGCCCGGGCCCTGAGCGCGGTCGAGCTCGCCGTCGCGAGCGGACTCCGCACCTCGCTCGATCTGATCCTCGGTCTTCCCGGACAGACCGCCGAATCGTTCGGTTCCACTCTTCAGACGGCCATCGATTCGGGAGTGGGGCACCTGTCGATGTACATGCTCGACCTCGAGCCGGAGAGCGCGCTGGCGGGACGGGTGAGCCGCGGCGCGACGCGCCTTCCGGAAGAAGACACGACCTCGGAGATTTACCTCGAGGCGGTCGAACGGGTCAGCGCCGCGGGATTCGCGCAGTATGAGATCAGCAACTTCGCGCGTCCCGGCGAAGAGAGTCGCCACAACCTTCGCTACTGGCAGCGAGAGGTCTACGCCGGCTTCGGCGTCGGCGCGCACTCGTTCGACGGGAGCGTCCGCCGAGGCAACATCCGCAACGTACGCGATTACATCGATCGTCTCGCGGCCGGGCGTGATCCAGTCGAGATGCTCGATCCGATCGGCGAGGGTGAGTTGCGGAGGGAGCGCATCTTCCTCTCGCTCCGGCGGGTCCCCGGGATCGAGTATCCTGACCTTCTGAACTGGACGGACGGAAGGGGGGCAGCGTGGTGCGAACGAGGAATCGAGGAAGGGTGGCTTCGAATCACGGGCTCGCGGGTGGCGTTCACTCCTCGGGGATTTCTTCTCTCAAGCGAGCTTCTCTCCGAGCTGTTCTGAGTCTGCTCCTCCTGATCGGAGCGAGCGCGCATGCGCAGTCGTTCGGTTTCGATCCGGACATCACCCAGGAAGAACTGGACGAGATCTCGCTGTCGGCCGCCGAGGCGATCTGGGCCTCGCCGGTCGACTCGCCGGCGTCGGCCAGCATCTTCAACTTCGAGATCGGGATCGCCGTCACCGCGGTCGAGGTCGCCGAGGCCGAGCCGTGGATCGATCAGATTTCCGAGGATATTCTGGTCGACGGGCGGCTCCTGGTGCCGCGGTTGACGGTGACCAAGGGAATCGGCTTCGGAAGTATCGCGGCGGCTTACGGGCAGGTCGGTGATTCGGACGCGAAGATGGCCGGGGGCTCCTTCGATTTTCCTCTCGTTCGCGGCGGGCTGGCGGTTCCGAGCATTGCTCTGCGAGGCGTTTATTCGCGTCTCCTCGACGTGGACGACGCGGATCTCTCCACATGGGGAGGTATGGTGATGATCGGGAAGAAGATCGGTCCGATCACCCCCTATGCCGGCTGGGGAATGATGTGGGTCGAGAGCGAGGCGAGAATCGACGGCTCGGGCATCATCGATCCTCTCATCATGACCAGCAAGACCGATCAGGAGATGATCGTGGCGGGAGGGAAGATCGATCTGGCGTTCCTCAAGCTCGCCGTCGAGGGGACCCGGACGGACGGGGACTGGCAGTACGGGGCCCGCGTCGGGCTGGGGTTCTGAGTCAAATCCTCAGCGCGCGAGAATCTCCTTGAGGTGCTTCTCCAGATGGGATCCGTTCTCGCCGTAGAAGATCTTCCGTCCATTGACGATGTACGTGGGCGTGGAAAAGATCCCGTGGTCGAAGATCACGCCGACGTCGCGGAGGACCGCCTGGCGTTCCACCGGCGAGTTGTAGAGAGCGGAGAACGTGGCCCAGTCGATGTCGTTGATCTCCGCGAACGACTGGAGAATCGAGTCGAGCGTCGCCACTTTGATCTGAGTCTGGTTCGCGAAGAGGTAGTTCACGTAATCCCAGTACTTTTCCGGAGCGATCTTCTGAATGGCGCGGGATCCGACGGCGGCCTTCAGCGTCCAGTCATGAAAGTTGTAGAGAGGAAGATCGACGCGCCGGTACTCGATGCGGTCGAGGTTCTTCTCGATGAGCGGCTCGAGCGTTTCGTGCATCTGCCGGCAGGCGGCGCATTGAAAGTCCGAAATCTCGACGATCGTGATCTTCGACCCCTTCTTGCCGCGGGTCATCGAGCCGTTCTCGGTGACCGCCTTGATCAGACTCGTCCCGGGATCCTGACCCAGTTTGCCGCGGGCACCGACGATGAGATAGCGGTCCGTGGGCTCCAGGAAACCGCTGAGGGTGAAGTTTCCTTCAGGTCCATTGGCGCCGAACGTCGTCGGGCGAAGACCGTCCGGTCCCGCGGGCCCGACCTTCACGTCCACGTTCTTCCGGAGCATCCGGGTCGCGAGATCGCGGACTCGCTCATTGACCGGCCGGGAGTCCGGGGCCAGGGGGGTGATGTCGCCGACCACGACGTGGCCCGACTTCGAGACCATCGCGTACGTCTGACGCCCGCAGGTGGGGATCGACGAGGTGTGCGTGACCCGGTAGGTGGTGAAGCCGCCCGGTGAAGGGTCGGTGACTTTTTCCAGGGCGACCTTGCTGTCGGGGCAGATCGTCATCGCCTGCTCGACGAAAGTAGTCAGCTTCGGGTCCACGCCGTCGGCGGCGAAGAGCGAGGGAGTCAGAAGACAAACCAGCAGCAGAAGAGCTCGTTTCATTTCACGACCATTCAGTGGATTCCGCCTCGCGGAAAGCAGGAATCGTAGCCTTCAGGCCCGATCCGCTCCGAGTTATCCGAGTGCGGTCAGTCGGCGCTAACAGTCGGATAGCCGAGATCAATCCAGGCCCGCACCCCTCCCTGGATCCGGACCACGTTCGCGAAGCCCGCCGCCGCCAGGATCCGGGCCCCTCGCGCGCTCTCTTCCTCGGCGTCCGCGTAGACCAGGATCGTGCTGTCCCGGTAGGGGAGAAGGGCTTCCAGATGGTTCTCGATGCCGCTGAGGGGAGCCGAGATCGCTCCCGCGATGTGTCCGAGCGCCCCCCAGTAATCCTCGATCGGCCGGAAGTCGAGGACCACGATCTGATGCGAGTCGATGATCATCTCGTGGGCGACGGTCGGCTTGACCTCGGCGTAGCCACCCTCTCCGCGAGAGACCCCGATCGTCTCGCATCCGGTCAGTGCCAGGATGATCGAGATCGCTGCGAGCGCCGCGGTCCGTCGCATGGGAGTCACTCCTCTCACAGGAAATGCAGCTCGAAATCCGCGTGGGCCCGCCCGATCTGCTCGCCGGCGCAGTTCACGATGGCCGGCTCACGGTAAGGGGCGAGGCGAGGAGTGTCAATCGGGATCCCGAGCAACTCCAGAATGCGGATGATCACCGGATCGCGCCCGCGGTTCATCGATCCATCCGCGATCTTGATCGCGACACCGAGCGCTTCTCCTTCGCTGACTCCCGCTCGCTCGAGCACCGGTCCGGCCAGCGATGGATCGAGCGCCATCGCGTAGAACCCCTCCGCGCCATCCTTGGCGATGAGCCTTCCGCGGAGCGCCTCCATGAGCGGAGTGGTGATGCTCCAGTTCCCGGCGACGAAGTCGGGATGCGCGGTCATCGCATCGAAAATCTCACGCGCGGGTTCGGCATAGCGGGGAAGAACCGGCGCGGGCGCCTCGGCGCGCGCGGCCGCCGCCAGCCGGGCGTAGGCGAAAGCGGCCCGGTAGAGCGAGAGGTGATAGCTCGGGGCTCCGCAGCCGTCGACGGCGATTCCAATCTCTCCCGGATCGATTCCAGCGAAGTCGGCCAGGACCTGCAGGTTTCGCATCTGGAGCGGATGTCCCGAATCGACGTACCCGGATGGAGGAAGATCGAGAAGCAGGGTGGAGAGCAGCATGCCGGCGTGATTTCCGGAGCAGTTGTTGTGGAGCGGAGTGGGAGACTCGCCAGCCTGACGCATTTCCGCCGCGACGCGCTCGTCGTAAGGCTGGTGAACGCCGCAGAGGAGATCTTCTTCGTCGAACTCTCCCTTCCGGAGCAGCGTCGCGGCGCCGCCGACGTGGATCGGCTCTCCTCCGTGCGACGAGCAGACCAGCGCGAGCTCCTCGCTGCTCAGGGCGAACTCCTCGATCCCCCCTTCCTGCGCGAGAGGAACGGCCTGAAACGGCTTCGCCGAGGATCGGATGAACGTGCGGAGCGAGGGGTCGCCGGCGCAGGCGAGGAGGCGGCCGGCGGAATCGACGATGGCGATGGAACCGAAGTGAATGGATTCGACGAAGTCGCCGCGCCGGACCGTGACGAGCGGTTCCATGACGCGGCCATTCTGCCGGAAAGGCGCGGGATCAGGAAGCCGGGTCAGGCACGCGCTCCGCCGGCGCCCTCCGCGGCGACGGCTTCGTCGTCATTCGCGTAGATCTTGAACACCGTATCTAGCTTGGCCAGCTTGAGCAGCTTCTGGATCCGCTCGGAGGGGTTGACCAGAACGAGCTTCCGGTTCTGGCTGCTGAACTTCCCGAGGTAGCCGACCAACTCCCCGATGCCCGTCGAGTCGATGTAGTCGATCTTCGTGAAGTCGATGATCACATTGGTGTTTTCGTTCTTGAGGACGTTCTCGAGCGCCGACGAGAAGAACTCCGCGCTCTCGCCCAGCTTGATCAGGCCTTCAACGTAGAGCACGGTAAAGTTGTCGAGATGCTTCTTTTCGACGATCAAGATCGAACCTCCTTATAGCGGGGGGATGATATCGGACCTTCGTGCGGGCGATCAACGAGCCCGGCAGGCGCTGAAAAAGCAAATCCGGTGCCGCGTATCAATCCGCATCCATTTCACGCGCCGGTTCGCGTTTTCAGCGCGAGGACAGCGTTCAACCCACCGAATCCGAACGAGTTGGAGAGGAACGCCGCGGCCCGGCCGCTCCGGGCGGTCAACGGGACGAGATCGAGATCGCACTCGGCGTCGCGCTGTTCGAGGTTGAGTGTTGGCGGGATCCACCCCTCGTTGAGCGCGTGAAGCGACAGGGCGATCTCGATCGCGCCGCTCGCTCCCATGGCATGTCCGTGCATCGACTTGGTCGAGCTGACCGGCAGGCGGGAGGCCTGATCTCCGAAGACCCGGCGGATCGCGCTGCACTCGGCGCGGTCGTTCGCCCGCGTTCCCGTTCCGTGCGCGTTGAGATAGCCGATCTCCGCCGGAGTCAGCCCCGCATCGATCAGAGCGAGATCCATCGCGCGCGCCTGTCCCTCCTCCGCGGGGTCGGTGAGATGACCCGCATCGCTGCTCATTCCGAAGCCGGCGACCTCGCCCAGGATCGTGGCTCCCCGCCCGAGGGCGCGCGACATCTCTTCCAGCACCAGGATTCCCGCTCCCTCGGCGAGCACGATTCCGTCGCGATCCGCGCTGAAGGGGCGGCAGGCCCGCTCCGGATGATCGTTGTCGAGCGCGAGGACGCGCAGCGCTTCCCAAGCCCGCACGATCCCCGGAGCGATGGGTGCGTCGGCGCCCCCCGCAATCGCGGTGTCGGCAAGGCCGAAGCGGATCCAGTGAGCGGCCTGCCCGATGGCATGAGCCGATGACGAGCAGGCCGATACGATCGCCATCGCGGGACCGCGCGCGCCGAAGCGGGCGGCAATCGCGCTGGCCGGCGCGTTGTACATGCTCTTCGGGATGGTCATTGGATGGAGGCGCGATCGTCCCTCCTCGTACAACCGCTGGTATCCGCTGTCGAGAGTCTCGCTTCCTCCGAGGGCGGTTCCAATGAGGACGGCGATGCGGTCGGGGCTGAGCGATCCCTCCAGGCCGGATTCGTCCATCGCTTCATTCGCTGCGGCGATGGCGTAGGCGCTCACCCGGTCGAGCTCCGGCGGCAAGGGAGGCATCGCAAAATCGGGGACTTCGCCCGCGATGCGACAGAGGAAGCCGGAGGCATCGAAGCGACTCAGGGGGCGGATTCCGGAACGCGATTCCTCCACCGCTGCGAGATGCGCGGCTTTGCCGTTTCCCAGTGCGGAGAGGATCCCGATTCCGGTGATGGCGACGCGTCTCATCGGGAAGGATCATACGTCCGCGGCGCTGGCTGGGCGCGTGCCACTGTACCGGGAGTATTCGTCGAGAAGGGCTGGGCGGCGAGACGCCGCCCGCCACTCTGGGGCCGGCTTCGGGCTGTGAGGGGGGGTCATTCAGAGGCCGCACGGGAGAACGAAGTACCGCTGCGATTGGTCTCGCGGCCGAAGAATCTCAGAATGCGCAGGCCGCCATCGGATTCTTGTGCCCGTGCAGTCTCATCGAACGTACGCGTCTGGACGTGTATAAGAACCCGACAGCGATCATCGCGGCTGAGATTCTTCGGCCGCGACGCCACTTCATATTCTGCTCGGCTGGTGCGTGCGGCCTCTGAATGACCCCCACCCGCACGCGATGTCCCCACGAGTTCGTGCTCGACGGTCATCTCCGCTCCAACGGCGCTCGCGACCTTCCCCCACTCTGAATGACCCGCCCGCTACTCCCCCCCGCCCATCGCTCCTTCGATCACGCGCTTCAGATCGCCGATGGTTCGAATGCCCCGCGACTGTTCGTCGGGAATGGTGATGGAGAACGCTTCCTCCAGCGCGAAGAGGATATTGAGCGCGTCGAGGGAGTCGACCCCGAGGTCCGCGAGGGGAGTTTCGGCCGTCAGGGGGATGTCGGGGAGCGTTTTCTGCTCACGGACGACCTCCAGAATTCGCCATTCCAGATCGTCCGCGGTCATTGCCTTATTATACCGGCCGTGTCGCGATCGCACTGGCTCCACCGTCATTTCGGACTCTTCTATCTCCTCTGGATGGTCGCCTGCGCGCTCCTTTTCCTGATCCTTCAGCGCATCGATCTGGACGACCCGGTGAACCGGCGCGACCGGATCTCCAGCGAGCGGGCGGGGGAAATCGCCCTCTCCCTCGTGCGGCGGCAGAATGCCGCGGCGTACGCGGATTATCACGTCGTGAATGTCGCCTGGGCTCGGCCGCGCGAAGCAGGGCCGGATCCCCGATGGATCGTCCTCCTCGACGCGAAACAGCGGAGCGGCCTCGATCAGGCCGTGGTCGTCGAGCTGGAGCCGCTCAGCGGACGGGTGATCCGGATCCGAGAGGTCTTCAGGAACTGAGACCGCTCCCGGTTCGTCATTTTTCCTCAGTCCACTAAAATGCGGCCCCGCGTCACTCCCGCCATGAAACTCACTCCCATGCTCGAGCAGTACTTCGAGATCAAGCGTCAGGTACCCGACGCCATCCTCTTTTACCGCCTCGGGGATTTCTACGAGATGTTCTTCGAGGACGCGGAGAAAGCGGCGCCCATTCTCGATCTGGTGCTGACCGCCCGCGGCAAGGGAGGGGAGTGGGAAGCGCCGATGTGCGGCGTCCCGTTCCACGCCGCCGAGCAGTACGTCGCCAAGCTCGTTCGCCGGGGATTCCGCGTCGCGCTCTGCGAACAGATCGGCGATCCCTCCGCGACCAAGGGAATCGTGAAGCGGGAGATCGTCCGGATCGTCACGCCCGGAACCGCGGTCGAGAGCTATCTCCTCGAGCGGGAGGGGTGTTACCTCCTGGCGCTCGCCCCATCCGAAGAAGGCGTCGGCGCCGCCTATCTCGACGTCTCCACCGGAGACTTCTTCGTCACGCGGTACGCGGGAGTGAGCGACCCGAGGCTGGCCGATGATCTCGCGCGATTCTCGCCGCGCGAGATTCTCCACCCGGAAGGAGTCGATGTCTCACGGCTGATCGCGGGCCGGAACATCACCGCCACGCCGGTGCAGTCCTGGCTGGACGAGACGGCCGCCCGCGCCCATCTGAGCCGCCATTTCAAGACGCAGTCGCTGCGCGGCTTCGGGCTCGAGGATGGCGACATCCGGACGCCCGCCGCGGCCGCGGCGCTGAGGTACGCCGAGGCGAGCCACAAGAGGGATCTCGGACACGTCACGGCGCTGAGGATCGACGAGGATGCCGACTCCCTGATCCTGGACGCCGCGACTCTTCGCAATCTCGAGATCTTCGAGGCGCGGGAGGGAACCAAGGGCTCGCTCTGGAGCATCCTCGACGAGACCTCCACGGCGATGGGATCACGAATGCTGCGGCGCTGGGTCGCGCGACCGCTTCGAGACCGCGATGCGATCTTCGACCGTCACGATGCGGTCGATGAGCTGGTGCGCGATCCGATCCTTGTCGAATCGGTCGTGGAGCGGCTCCACCGGATCGGGGATCTCGACCGGCTGGCCTCCCGCATCACGATCCGCTCGGCGGGTCCGCGCGAGCTGCTCACGCTCGCCGCCTCGCTGGAGACCGCGCGCGAGCTCGCGGAGAATCTGGGCGGGGTGCAGGGTCCCCTTCTCGCCTCGCTCCGCAGGGCCATCGATCCGCTCCCCGCGGTCGGCTCGCTCATCGTGGAGTCGATCGAGCCGGAGCCCCCTTCGCTTCTGCGTGAAGGAGGTGCCATACGAACCGGTGTCGATGCGGAGCTCGACGAGCTGCGCGCGATTGCGCGCGATTCCAAATCCATTCTTCTCCGGATCGAATCCGAGGAGCGGGAGAAGACGGGGATCGGCTCGCTGAAGATCCGATTCAACTCGGTCTTCGGCTACTACCTCGAGATCTCGAAGTCGAATCTGGCGAAAGTACCGCCGCACTACATCCGGAAGCAGACGCTCGTCAACGCAGAACGCTATATCACCCCCGAGCTGAAGGAGCTGGAAGAGAAGATCGTCGGCGCGGAGGAGAAGTCGCTGGCGATCGAGTCGCGGCTCTACGAGGGGCTGCTGGTCCGGCTTTCGGAGCGATGCGGCGAGATCATCGCCACCGGACGCGCGATCGGATCGGTCGACGCGCTGGTGTCGCTGGCGCTTCTCGCGCGCAAGCGGCGCTACGTCCGCGCGAAGCTGAGCGAGATTCAGGAGATCGAGATCGAGGATGGCCGGCACGCCGTCATCGAGACGCTCGCCGACCGTTTCATCCCCAACGACACCTCGGTGCGGCGCGACGAGAACGGCATCCAGATCATCACCGGGCCGAACATGGGAGGAAAGTCGACCTATCTGCGACAGGTCGCCCTCACCGTGCTGATGAACCAGGTCGGCGGATTCGTGCCGGCGGGAAGCGCGCGGCTCGGGATCTTCGACCGAATCTTCACGCGGGTCGGCGCGTCGGACAACCTCGCGCGCGGCGAGTCGACGTTCATGGTCGAGATGCACGAGGCGGCGAACATCCTCCACAACGCCACCGACAACTCCCTCATCGTGCTGGACGAGGTGGGGCGCGGCACGGCGACCTTCGACGGCCTCTCCATCGCTTGGGCCATCATCGAGTTCCTGCACGACGAGCGGAGCCGCGGAGCGATCACCTTCTTCGCCACCCATTACCACGAGCTGACCGATCTGGCCCGGACGCGGGAGCGGGTGGCGAACGCGAACGTCTCGGTGCGGGAATGGAACGACCAGATCATTTTTCTGCGCAAAGTGGTGCCCGGAGCAGCGGACAAGAGCTATGGAATCCAGGTTGCAAAGCTGGCTGGGATCCCTCAGCCTGTCATCGCGAGGGCGCGGGAAATCCTGGCGACACTCGAGAGAAAAGAGCGCGAGGTGGTCGAGGAGACCCGGCCGCAGCAGCAGGGAGAACAAGGGGGGCGGGGGCAGTTGTCGCTCTTCGATCGCAGGGAAGACGAGGTCGCGCGGAGAATCCGGGCGCTGGAAGTCGAGGCCATCTCTCCGCTGGAGGCCTTGAACACTCTGGCCGAGCTCAAATCGGTCCTCACGGGGAAACAGGATGGGTAGTCGAATCATGGGTGTCGGGATCACCGGCACGCAGCTGACCGATCTCGAGAAGAGGATTCTCCGGGATACGCCTCCGTACTCGGTGGTCCTTTTCGGCCGCAACGTCGAATCGGCCGAGCAGCTCCGCGACCTGGTCGCGGAGTGCAAGGCGCAATCGAACCGTCCTCCGATCATGATGATCGACGAGGAGGGGGGACGCGTGGACCGGCTGCGCAATCTCCTCCCCGGCCTGCCGAGCGCGGAGTCGTTCCTCGAAGGTCAGCAGACCCGCGTCATGACCGAGTGGTTCGGCCGGGTGGTGGGGCTCGCGCTCCGCTACTTCGACATCGAGGTCAACCTCGCGCCGGTCGTCGACATCCAGAGAGATGTCCCGACCAAGGGGCTGGAGCGGCGCTGCTTCGGCAGCGACGCAGAGACCGTGATCGAGCTGGCCGGCGGATTCGTCCGCGGCCAGGAAGAGGCTGGCACCGCATCCTGCCTCAAGCACTTCCCCGGCATCAGCCTCGGAAGCGGCGATCCGCACTACGGGAACACCGTTGTCGACATTTCGGCGGAGGAGCTCGAGAAGAGCGATCTGCGGCCCTACAAGGAGCTCGGCAACCTCGCGCGCGCCGTGATGATCGGACACGCCACCTATCCGCAGATCGAGGACCGCATCACCCCGGCGACGCTGAGCCGCGCCATCTCGACGCATCTCCTGCGGAACGTGGTCGGCTTCGACGGCATCGCCTTCTCCGACGACATGGAGATGCACGCCGTCTCCGACCTCGGGTCGTACGAAGAGATCACCGATCGGGCCATGCTGGCGGGGAACGACGTCATTCTCTTCTGCAGCCACATCGAGCGGGTTCCCGCGCTGATGGAGCATATGGAAAAGCGCGCCGCGGGCGATCCCCACTTCGCGCCGCGCTTCGAGGAAGCGACCCGTCGTGCGGACGAGTATCTCCAGTTCATCCGTGAGATCAGAGAGAAGCAGTCCGTGACCGCCGGCTCGTTCGCTGAGCTGAAGGACGCCGTCGACGAGTTCGTGGTGGCGTTCGAGAAAGCGGGCGGCGACGTCCGCGCCGCGGTCCCGCTGCCACGCGGCTTTTCCGACCGCCGCACCTACCCCCGCTTCCGCGACGACGGAAAGCCGGAGGACCGCCGCGAAGAAGACCGCACCTCCGGCACCGGCAAAACCGGCCGCGAAGAGTGGACCTGAGTCGCCGAAGTGATCGCCGCTTACTCTTCCGCGAGCATCGCGTCCAGCAGCTCGCGCGCGATGTCGCGCGCCCAGTTATGCGTCACCGAGAGAGCGTTGGCGAGCACGGCGACAGTGATCTGCTTCGACGGAACGTGAATCAGATAGGCGCCGAAGCCGGGGATCATTCCATTGTGACTGGTCACGAAGATCCCGTCGGTCGTCCCGAGTCCTAGTCCGTAGCCGTAATAGAGCAGCGTGCCGTTGTTCAGGCGCGCCCGCGTGATCATCTTCTGGTAGGAGGCTTCCGAGATGACCTCACCCGAGGCGAGAGCGCGGCTCCAGGTGACGAGGTCCGCGGGGGAGGAGCAGAGGGCGCCCGCTGCGGCGGCGATCGACATATGCACCGGGGGAGTCGCCGAGGCGCGACCAAGTATCTCGAACGATCCCGTGGGCACCGGAACGGCCGGACCGGTCCCGCAATATGCGGTTCTCGTCATCGCGAGCGGAATGAAGAAGCGCTGTTCGAGAAATGAAGCGTACGACATTCCGCTGGCGCGCTCGATCACGACCCCGAGCAGCCAGTACCCCGCGTTGTTGTAAGCCTCGGCGGCACCCGGTTCGGTCGCGAACCCCCGAGTGGCGATCAGGCGAATCATGTCGGCCTGCGAGACCGGCGTATAGGGATCGAGGAGAAACTCGGTCTCGGTGCGGAGCCCCGAGGTATGGGTGAGGAGATGATGAAGCGTGACGGTGCGCGCTCCGAGGTCGAGCTCGGGAATCCACTCGCTGACGGAGTCAGTGACGTCCAGCAGTCCGTCCTCTTCGAGAGCGAGGATCGCCGCGGCCGTGAACTGCTTGGTGAGAGACGCGATCTGGAAAATCGTGTCGGCGGTCACGGCAGGAGTGTTCGCGCCGCCGGTGCGGCCATAGCCCTTGGCGAAACGGGTCTGTCCGTGGCCGATGGCGATGGAGAGACCGGGAGTCCCCGAGGCGATCGCCTCTGCGGCGAGCGCATCCGCCATCGCGACCGGAAGGGCGACCTGAGGCAGCGGCCGCGCGACCGGGCGGCGCCTTGCTGCCTCGGCCGGGAGGCCGTGTGCGAGGAGGAGGGAGAGCGCAACGAGAAGAGTGAGACGGGTTTTCACGAAAAACGGAAACCGAGGGAGGGTGGGGGCGATTCCGGAGCACCCGTATGGGGACCGCGGGGGGGGTCATTCAGAGTGGGGGACCGTCGCGAGCGGTGGAGCGGAGATGACCCGGTGCGCCATTTGTCACTCCGAGCGTGAGCGAGGAGCCTGGAGGGGCGGTACGCGCCTGGCGCGGGAGCGGAGTTCGGCGGGGAGCCTCGAGCCACGCTCCGATTCAATCCACCGCGAATTTCATTCTCTCCGCCCACGCCGGCCTCCGCGTTGACCGTTTCCCGCCGCCCAGGCCCCTCGCTACGCTCGGGGTGACAACCGCGTCCACGGCGCAAGAGAGTGCCGGTTCATTAGAAGTGGGGGAACGTCGCGAGCGGCGATGGAGCGGAGATGCCCCTGTCTGCATCGCGAGCTGGTGAGTCAAAAACCGGGCACGGGCACGGGCACGTTCACGGGAAGGAAGCCCGCGAAGGCGGGCGGCAGATATGACAGCCCGGGGCGTGAGCCCCGGGTTCGGGGGTCGTTCAAGAAGACAGAGCCCGCGAAGGCGGGCGGCAGATGCTTCAGGCATCGTGGGCACGTCCCGCTTGGGTTGACGCTCAATGCGTGCTATTGCCCCTCATCCCCGACCCTTCTCCCCGAATTACGGCTGCGTTTCACAATCGATTAAGGATCCGGACGGGGAGAAGGGGGCCGCGCTCACCGGCGTCAGCGCAGTTTCAGCGAGCCTCAGGTCGATCGGTTTTCCAGCCGCGAGGACGATGCGTCCCGGATGGATGGCAGGGGCGAGAGGCGAATTGCCGCGGTCTACGTGGAGATAACCAAACAGCGGCGCGGCCCGCAGTTGTGTTCTCAGCGGTTTAGACCTCGGGTTTTGCTGGGATCACGTCAGAGTCGATGCGGCACCAACCTCGCTGTTCGGGCTCTTCAGCTTCGGCTGGAGGGTACACTGCCATGTCCATCGCGAGAGCAGGGCTCGTTCTTCTGATTGCGGCAGCACCGCTCGGCGCCCAGATTCAGGAGACCATCGAAGTCACGGTGGCGAACGTCGAGGTTGTCGTCCTTTCCCGCGATGGCAGTACGGTGGAAGGATTGGGCCAGGACGAGTTCGAGCTCTTCGTCGACGGCCGGCCGACCCCGATCAGCAACTTTTACGCGAGCACGATTGAGGAGACTTCCACTCGTCAGGTCCTGTCCGATGAGACGGAGCGCGCCTCGGCGGAGGTCACTGAGCCGCCTGACGCGGAGTCGAAACGAGCGTTGATCTATCTCGACTCGAGCGCGTTCGAATATCCGCTCACGAGGAACATGCTTTTCGA
The DNA here is from genome assembly GCA_035525215.1 of Thermoanaerobaculia bacterium. GTDB lineage: Bacteria > Acidobacteriota > Thermoanaerobaculia > Gp7-AA8 > Gp7-AA8 > DATLEY01. Next base: position 52,032 of record DATLEY010000001.1, read on the forward strand.
GCATCTCGAGCAGCTCGTCTCGAAGCTGCTGGATGAATGCTCAGTCTGCAGCATTGCCGTTTACTCGCGGCGGCGAGATAAGCGAGTGGTGGAGATCACCGGTGCGACCCGGGAGGCTGAAAGGATCCGGCGTCAACTGAAAGAGGAGATCGAGATCCAGCATCGGCCCGCGGTCGCCTTCCGAGTCATGCTTGAAAGGATGCGAAAGGTCGACGGCGCTGTCTACCATTTCATGATTCGGAGGGAGGCACATGCTCAGCAGGCGGCTCTCACGGAAGTCATCGGCGGCGTGGCAGGAATCCCCGGCCGAAAGATCTTGATGCTCGTTTCGAATCGACCGATGGCTGGAGCGGTTCCGACGAATCTTCTAGAGTCAGGCGGAGGGTCCGAAATCGACAGCTCTCTTCCTCCGGCGCGAACCGAGGCGGAACGTCGAGCTATGGAAAGCGCTCCGGTCGATGCGAGATTCAGCATGGCTCCGCTGCAATCGCTGGCCGACCTGGCGAATGCGGCCGGCGTCGCTGTCTATCCCGTGATAGCAGGAGGGCTGGCCGACATTGAGACGGTTTCGGCGGAAGATACCGGGCTAGGCTCGCTTTCGTCGGGAGCGCTTTCTACGAGGATTTCGGCTCTGATGTCAGGGATCGAAGGACTCGCTCATGCCACCGGCGGCCACATGCAACCTCCCACCAACAATTTCATCGTACCGATGACCAGAGTCTCTCAGGAGCTCCGCTCGTACTATTCGCTCGGCTATCGGGCGAAAGCCGGGGAACGCCCCTCGCGAATCGAAGTTCGAGTTCCGGGACGAAAAGAGCTTCGCGTTCGAACGCGAAGATCGCACAGCGTGCTGACGGAAGACGCGCTGGCGACGGCAAAGGCATACATCGGTGGGAGCGAGACCGGAAGCGGCGGACCGATCGAGATCACCGCCGCGATCGAATCGGGTCCGAAGCGTGGCCGAGGGAAGCTCACGTTTTCTTTTCCGGTGAAGCCGCTGATCTGGAAAAGGGAGGGAGAGGCGGAGGTTGCGAGCCTGACGATCCTCCTTCGAGCGCTCAGCGATACGGCGGCCTCCGAGGTCGTGAATCTCCCGCTCACCCTACGGAGGGAGGCGGGTGATCCGGCGGAACGATTCGAGGATTCAATCGAGCTGAAGATGGCGCGCGGAAAGCAGGAGCTGCTCGTTCTTCTCCACGACCGCATCGCCGGAACGACCTCGTGGACAACGCTGCTGGTGGATGAGTAGAGATGGCCGAGTCGCGAGTGGGTGAGTTAAGACCGGGTACGGGCACGTTCACGGGCAGGAGCCCGCGAAGGCGGGCGGCAGACATGACAGCCCGGGGCGTGAGCCCCGGGTTCGGAGGGGGCGTTAGAGAAGGATAGAGCCCGCGAAGGCGGGCGGCAGATGCTTCAGGCATCGTGGGCACGTCCCGCGTTGGTTGACGCTCAACGCGTGCAATTGCCCCTCATCCCCGACCCTTCTCCCCGAACCCGACTACGTTCGATTCGCGATCCGGACGGGGAGAAGGGGGCCCGCCCTCCCCGCGCGGAGTAGCGTCCCTACTTTTCTCCGTCGGCCTGTTTCTTCGGGTCGGGTGGGGGAGTGAAGCGGTTGGTGCGGAGGTCGTCGGCGAACTCGGCGGGCTGGGACTCGGGGCTCACGCCTTCGCGCCCGGTCCGTTTCGCCCGGGGCTCGGTCGCTTCGTCGGGGCGCTTCGTTTCTTCGTTTTTCATGCTCCTCGGGACTGCAAGAAGCAGCCCATGGAGGAATCAACGAAAAAGGGCGGCCGGTGGCCGCCCATGATGACTCGATGGCGCGTGGATCAGAACGGGACGTCGTCTTCTTCGATCGAGTCGGGGCCGGAGGATGACGAGCGCGAGCTTCCCGCGTAGGACGATCCTCCTCCTTCTTCGTCGCCGCGGCGATCGAGCATCTTCATCTCGCGCGCGACGATCTCCGTCCGGTACTTTTTCTGTCCGGTCTCCTTGTCGTCCCAGGAATCGGTCCGGAGGGAGCCTTCGATGTAGACGAGCTTTCCCTTCTTCAGATATTGGCCGCAGATCTCACCGAGGCGGGCCCAGGCGACGATGTTGTGCCACTCGGTGCGCTCCTGCCGCTCTCCGCTCTTGTCGGTGAACTTTTCGTCCGTGGCGATCGAAAACTTCGCCACGGTCGATCCGGAGGGAGTGGAGCGGACTTCGGGGTCGCGGCCGAGCCGGCCGACGAGAATGACTTTGTTGACCATGAGCGTCTCCTTTTTGATGCGTTGACCTGGATGGATTCCCAATGAAGGCGTCGGAGACGATGCCGGTGTGGGTGAGAGAATTCTAAACGATCGAACGCAATTTTTCCGATACTTCTACCATAGGTGGAAATCCCATGAAGTGCGTGATTCAGAGAGTCCGCTCCGCGTCGGTCCGCATCGGCGACGAGCTCGTTTCCTCCATCGGCCCCGGTCTCCTCATTCTCGGAGCGGTGGAGAAGGGTGACGGCGAGCCGGAAATGAGGGCGGCCGCGAGAAAGATCCGCGAGCTCCGCATCTTCTCCGACACCGCGGGGAAGATGAATCGCGATGTCTCGGAAGCAGGCGGGTCGATGCTGGCGGTCTCGCAATTCACCCTGGCCGGCTCGATCGACCGCGGCCGGCGCCCGAGCTTCGACGGCGCCGAGACGCCGGAGCGCGCGCGGGAGCTGTTCGAGCTCTTCTGCGACGAGCTGGGCGCCGGGGGAGTCGCCGTGGAGCGGGGCCGGTTCCGCGAGGAGATGATCGTGGCCCTCGAGAACGACGGGCCGGTGACATTTGTTTATGAGGGGAGATGACTTTCCCGGTCGCGAGCGGGTCAGTTAAGAGCCGGGCACGGGCGCGGGCACGTTCACGGGAACGGGAAGGATGACGGCGGGGTGTGGGGGTCATTCAGAGGCCGCAGGCGATGACCGACCAGAATCGAGGATGGTGCCGCGGCCGAAGAATCTCAGCGGCGATGATCGCTGTCGGGTTCTTATGCCCATTCAGCCGCGTGTCACAGCGCGACTGCACCGGCAAAAGAATCCGATGACGGTTTGCGCCTTCTGAGATTCTTCGGCCGCGAGACCAATCGTGGCTTTACTTCGTTCTCCCGTGCGGCCTCTGAATGCCCCCCGCCCGCTGGCAGCCCCCTCCCGACGTGTCCCGCTGGTACGGTGGGCGCTTTGGTACACTTCCGCGCACTTTTTTCATGGCTTTCTACGACCCCAAACCGATCGAGGCGAAGTGGCAGAAGCGATGGGCCGATGAGCGCGTCGCCGAGATCGACGTCTCCGCTCCCGGCCAGAAGTACTACATGCTCAACATGTTCCCCTATCCCTCAGGGGACCTCCATGTCGGGCATGGACGGAACTACATCCTCGGTGATGCGCTCTACCGCTATCTCCGGATGCGCGGCCTCGCCGCGCTGAATCCGATGGGATGGGACGCCTTCGGCCTCCCGGCGGAGAACGCCGCGATCAAGCGAGGAGTCCATCCGGGCGAATGGACGCGCGGAAACATCGAGAGGATGAAGAAGCAGTTCCGGAGCTGGGGCATCCTCTATGACTGGTCGCGCGAGATCGCGTCGTGCGATCCCGCCTACTACCGCTGGAACCAGTGGCTCTTCCTCAAGCTGTTCGAGAAGGGGCTCGCTTACCGGGGGAAGGCTCCGGTGAACTGGTGCCCGAGCTGCCGCACGGTTCTCGCGAACGAGCAGGTGGTCGAGGGACGGTGCGAGCGCTGCGGCGCGAGCGTCGAGCAGCGCGACCTCGAGCAGTGGTTCTTCCGGATCACCGACTACGCCGACCGGCTGGACAGCGGCCTCGACGCGCTCACCGAATGGCCTGAAAAGGTCAAGCTGATGCAGCGCAACTGGATCGGGAAGTCGGTCGGCGCCGACGTCGAGTTCGAGATCCCGCTCCTCGGGCGCTCGCTCACCATCTTCACGACGCGCCCCGATACGATCTACGGCGCGATGTTCATGGTGCTCGCTCCGGAGCATCCCGACGTCCCGAAACTGATCGAAACGCATACCGACCGAGCCGCGATCGAGAAGTGGATCGGCGAGGTCCGCAACAAGAGCGCGCTCGAACGTCAGGAGTCGGGGAAGGAAGGGCACTTCACCGGATCGACCGCGATCAATCCCTTCACCGGAGAACCGATCCCGATCTGGCTCGGAAATTTCGTCCTTCCGCAGTACGGGACGGGGGCGATCATGGCCGTACCGGGACACGATCAGCGCGACTTCGAGTTCGCGAAGCAGTACGGTCTCCCCATCCGCGTCGTGGTCCAGCCGCCGGGCGAAACGCTCGATGCGGCGACGATGAACGAAGCGTGGCCGGACAAGGAGAGCGGAGTCTCGGTGGACTCCGGATCGATCTCCGGCATGCCGACGCCCCGAGCGATCGCCGCGATCCTCGACGAGATCGAGGAGCGCGGCATCGGCAAGCGCTCCATCCGCTACCGCCTGCGCGACTGGCTCATCTCGCGGCAGCGGTACTGGGGAACGCCGATCCCGATCCTCTACTGCGAGAAGTGCGGCATCGTTCCCGTGCCCGAGAGCGATCTGCCGGTCGAGCTTCCGTCCGACGTCCCGTTCACCGGGAAGGAAGGGAATCCTCTCGAGAAAGCGGAATCGTTCGTGCGCGCGAGCTGCCCCCGCTGCGGCGGCGCCGCGCGGCGCGAGACCGACACGATGGACACCTTCGTCGATTCGTCGTGGTACTGGGCGCGCTTCATCTCGCCGCGGGACTCGAGCCGGATCTTCGACAGCCCTGCCGTGAACCGCTGGCTCCCGGTCGATCAGTACATCGGAGGCATCGAGCATGCGATCCTCCATCTCCTCTACGCGCGATTCATCTGCCGCGCGCTTCACGACCTCGGACTCGTCAGCTTCGAGGAACCGTTCGCGCGCCTCTTCAACCAGGGGATGATCACGAAGGAAGGCTTCCGCGATCCGGAGGATCACCTCTCATGGGTTCCCCTCGGAGAGGTCGAGCAACGCGACGGTGTGCCGTTCCGGCGCGGGACCGATCACCGCCTCATCCCCGAGATCGGAAAGATGTCGAAGTCGCGATTCAATGTCGTCCCGCCCGACGATCTGATCGATCGCTATGGCGCCGATACGGAGCGGGTCTATACGCTCTTCATCGCTCCGCCCGAGAAGGAAGCAGCGTGGTCCGACGAGGGGGTGGTCGGCGGTTACCGCTTCCTCAACCGGGTGTGGGCGTTCGCCGATGCGGTCGCGGCTCTCGAGGGAGAAGGGGAGGAGGGAGAGCTCGAGCGGAAGCTGCTGCGGAAGGCGCATCAGACGATCGCCACGGTCGGATCGAGGATCGACCGCTTCGAGTTCAACACTGCGATCTCGGCGCTCATGGAGCTGTCGAATGCTCTGGGAGATTACCTGGGAGGGGGCGGAGTGCAGCGCAAGGTCGCGCTCGAAGCGTACGAGACGCTTCTGCGTCTCCTGCACCCGTTCGCGCCGCATGTCACCGAGGAAATCTGGCAGAGGCTGGGGCATGAGGATCTGCTCGTGACGTCGTCATGGCCTGAAGCCGATCCCGCAAGGCAGGTGGAAGAGGAGATCACCATCGTGATCCAGGTGAACGGAAAGCTGCGCGGGCAGCTCTCGGTGGCCCCCGACGCGGAAGAAGCGGAGATCGTGCGGCAGGCGAAGGCGAACGACAAGGTGACACCGCACCTGGAGGGAAAAGAAATCGTGAAGACGATCGTGGTTCCGGGGCGGCTGGTCAATCTGGTGGTGAGGTGAAGCGCGCCATCCTGTGGCTGGCTGCGATCGTGTCGCTCAGCGGCTGCGGATACGCGCTGGTCGGGCGGGCGAACTTTCTCCCTCCCGAGATCCGGACGGTCCAGGTGCCGGCGTTCATCAACCGGACGACGCGCGTCGAGCTCGAGCAGCGGGTGACGCAGGCGATCGCCGAGGAGATGGTGTCGCGGGGGCGGCTGCGGCTGGTGAATGAGCCGTCCGAGGCGGACGTCATTCTGCGAGGAACCATTCAGAGCTTCGGGATCAATCCGGTCTCCTTCAACGATCAGGGGCGGGCGACGCGCTATCAGGCGCTGGTCACGGCGTCGATCGAGCTGGTCGATCACCGGGACGACGAGGACGAGGTGCTCTGGAAGAACGATCAGTACGTCTTTCGGGAGACGTACGAGGTCGATCCGGCGTCGATCGACACCTTCGATCAGGAGACCCGGGCCATTCAGCAGATCGCGGAGCGGTTCGCGGAGTCGGTTGTGGCGAGTCTGCTCGAGAATTTCTGAAGAGTGGCGGGCGCGGAGCGCCCACTGTCCCGCCGGCCTCCGGCCGGTCGCGATGCACGTTGGATATTTGGACTACTGTACCGCCGACCTTCAGCCGGTTCTGTGGCGAGCGACGTGCGTCCATCTGAGCCTGAGATCTTCGTCATGAAGGGCTGGGCGGCGAGACGCCGCCCGCCACTTTGCCGGCCGGTCGCGATGCACGCGCAGGTTCACGCGTGATGTCTTGTTTTTCAAGAAGAACAGCGCGCTTCGCGCACCTCACCGGCCGGAGGCCGGCGGTACCTTGCGCGCTTCGCGCGCCGCAGCGAGAGTCAGCTGCGGGGATTCACCGAGCCGGCGTTCCAGATCTCGTCCGCATACTCCCGGACGGTACGGTCGGACGAGAACTTCCCCATCCGGGCGACGCTGAGGATCGATCGCCGCGCCCACTCCTGCTCATCCTGCCACGTCGTCGCCGCCTCTTCCTGCTTTGCCACATAGGAAGGAAAGTCGATGCAGTGGAAGTAGCGGTCATGAACGAGCAGCGAATCGAGGAGCGGCTGATAGGTACCGTTCTTTCCGAGCGGCGTCGCGGCAATCGTCTCGATGGCGCGCTTCAGCGGTAGATCGTTCTCCATGCAGCTGCGCGGGTCATATCCGTCGCCCCTCAGCGCTGCAATCTCCTCCGCGGTCTTCCCGAAGACGAACATGTTCTCGGCTCCGATCTCCTCCATGATCTCGATGTTCGCTCCATCGAGCGTTCCGATGATCAGCGAGCCGTTGAGCGCCGCTTTCATGTTGCCCGTCCCCGACGCCTCGGTGCCCGCCGTGGAGATCTGCTCCGAGAGCTCGCTGGCCGGAAAGATCATCTCCGCCGATGTGACGTCGTAGTTCGGGACGTAGACGACCTGCAGCCGCCCCGTAGCGCGCGGCTCGCGGTGGATCATCTCGCCGATGTCGTTGATCAGCTTGATGATCAGCTTCGCCATCATGTAGGCCGGCGCGGCCTTGCCGCCGAACAGGATGGTTCGCGGGACGATGTCCTCGCCGTCGCGCAGGCGGTTGAAAAGATGCACGACGTGGAGGGCGTTGAGCAGCTGACGCTTGTACTCGTGAATCCGCTTGATCTGCGTGTCGAGGAGGAGCTCGGGAGGGCAGAAGAGATTTTTCTGCTCGAGCCAGTCGGATAGATTCCGCTTGTTCTCGAATTTCACCTGTTGCCAGCGCTCGCGGAAGGATGTGTCGCCGGCGAAGGGCTCCAGCGCGTGCAGGGCATCCAGATCGCGGCACCATTCCTCGCCGATCGCTTCGGTGATCAGCGCGGAGAGCCCCGGATTGGCCTTCATCAGCCAGCGCCGCGGGGTGACGCCATTGGTCTTGTTGTTGAAGCGGCCGGGGAAGTACTCGTGGAAGTCGCGGAAGATCGTGCTCTTGAGAATATCGCTGTGCAGCTTGGCGACTCCGTTCACCGAGTGGCTCCCTACGATGGCGAGATTGGCCATCCGAACCAGCTTCGCCTCAGGATCGATCACCGCCATCCGTTTGACGCGCGCGTCCCCTTCGCCGAAGCGGACGCTGACTCCATTCCGGATCCGGCGGTCGATCTCCTCGATGATCTGCAGATGGCGAGGGAGCAGTCGCCCGAAGAACTCCATCGGCCAGGTCTCGAGGGCCTCCGCAAGGATCGTGTGATTTGTATACGCGAACGTCCGCTGGGTGACGTCCCACGCCTCATCCCACTCCAGGCTCTCGTCGTCGATCATGATGCGCATCATTTCCGGGATGGCGATGGCCGGATGCGTGTCATTGAGCTGGACCGCGATCTTGTCGGGAAAATCGCGCCACGGGCGTTGTGAGCGGCGCTTGCGGAAGCGGCGGACGAGATCCTGAATCGTCGCGGAGACGAAGAAGTACTGCTGCTTGAGCCGCAGTTCCTTCCCGGCGTACTGATCGTCAGGCGGATAGAGAACCTTGGAGATGTTCTCCGTCTCGTTCTTGTGCTCGACGGCCCGGACGTAGTCTCCGGCGTTGAAGTGAGCGAGATCGAACTCGCGGCTCGACTTCGCCGCCCAGAGGCGAAGCGTGTTCACCGTGTCATTCCGGAACCCGACGATCGGAATGTCGTGCGCCATCGCCCACGTGTCCTCGGTGTCGACCCAGTCGAATCGGGTCTTGCCGTCGACGATCTTGGTGGAGGCACGACCGTAGAACCTGACCGGAAAGACGACGTCGGGGCGGGCGATCTCCCACGGATTTCCGAAGCGCAGCCAGTTGTCCGGGGTCTCGATCTGATATCCGTTCTCGAAGCGCTGCTGGAAGATCCCGTACTCGTACCGGATGCCGTATCCATAGAAAGGGATGTCCAGAGTCGCGGCCGAGTCGAGGAAACAGGCGGCGAGCCTTCCGAGTCCTCCATTCCCCAAGCCGGCGTCGCATTCCTCTTCTCTCAACGCATCGAAGTCGTATCCGAGATCCTCCATGGCCTCCCGGTAGACCTCGGTAGCGCCGAGGTTGATCACATTGGTCATGAGGGCGCGGCCGAGGAGGAACTCGAGCGAGAGGTAATAGACCCGTTTCGCGTCGGTCTTGTAGTAGTGATCCTGGGTAGAGAACCAGCGCTCCACGATCTGATCCCGCACGGCGAGGGAAAGCGCCTTGAAGAGATCGAACGGGGTCGCGGTGTACTCGTCGCGGACGACGTGGTACGTCATCTGCCGGCCGAACGACTCGAGGACTCCCTTGGGAGTGAGCTCGCCAGGGTCGGGTTTCGGGATTCTTTTTTTCATCTTCGGTGAATCGGGTCTCCGGAGTTGGAATCAGGTCGCGTAACCGGTTTCAGGGGCGCCGGATGGCCGGCGTCCGCAGCGGTGGTAACACTAGCACGACTCCTATGCCTCCGGCCGAGGCCGGTTCGACAGCTCGGCGTCCCGCCGGCCGATGTACGCCCTGGTCTCTGCGACGATGATTCCGCTCAGGAGAAGAAGGCCGATCAGGTTGGGAAGCGCCATCAGCCCATTCATCAGATCGGAGATCGTCCAGACGAAGTCGAGGCTGTAGATCGCGCCGAAGAAACTGGCGATGACGAAAAGGATCCGGTAGGGGAACTTCGACCATTCTCCGAGGAGGAACTCGATCGATTTCTCGCCGTAGTAACTCCAGCCGAGTATCGTCGAGAAGGCGAACATGGAGAGGGCGACCGCGACGATCCATCCTCCCCACGCTCCCGGGAGGCCGTCGCGGAATGCGAGCTGCGTGATCGCGGCGCCATCCTCTCCGGACATCCAGGCACCGGTGCAGAGGATCGCGATCCCGGTGAAGCTGCAGACGACGATCGTGTCGATGAAGGTCTGAGTCATGGAGACCAGAGCCTGGCGCACGGGCTCGCGGGTCCGGGCGGCCGCGGCGGCGATGCCGGCGGAACCGAGGCCCGATTCGTTCGAGAAGATTCCACGCGCGACGCCGTACCGGATTCCCTCGCGGAGACTCGCTCCGACGAAGCCGCCGACCGCCGCCGTGCCGCTGAACGCATTGCTGAAGACCAGCCCGAAGGCTTCGGGGATCCGGTCGAAGTGGAGAAGGATGACGATACCGGCGCCCACCATGTACGCGACGATCATGATCGGAACGAAGAAGCCGGTGAAGCGGCCGATCGATTTGATACCGCCGAGAATGACCAGGCCGGAGAGGATCGCGATCACCAGACCCGTGATCCAGGTCTCGATGCCGAACGAGGTCTGGATCGCGCTGGCGACGGAGTTGGACTGCACCATGTTCCCGATTCCGAACGCCGCGACGCTGGCGAAGAGAGCGAAGAGAAAGGCGAGGGTCGCTCCGAGAGGCTTCCAGCGGATTCCGTCGCGCAGGTAGTACATCGGACCGCCGGCCTGCTCGCCGGAAGGATCGGTGATCCGGTACTTGACCGAGAGAAGTGCTTCGGAGAACTTCGTGGCCATCCCGACGAGGCCTGTCATCCACATCCAGAAGAGCGCGCCGGGACCGCCGAGCGCGATGGCGGTCGCGACGCCGACGATGTTGCCTGTGCCGACGGTCGCCGCCAGCGCCGTCATCAGCGCCTGGTAATGCGAGATGTCACCCTCGGCTCCCTTCTCGTGCCGGACGATCAGCGCGAGGTAGAGGGAGTGCCAGAGCTCCCGGAACTGCAGCCCTCGAAGAACGATCGTGAGGTAAAGGCCGGTGAGGAGGAGGAGAGGAATGAGGACCCAGGGGCCCCAGATGAAACTCGACGCATCGCCGACCCACTTGGTGAACTGTTCCAAGCTTTCCTCCAGGCTGCTTTTTTGCGCGCAGTATACGAGAGGTCGGTGGAGTTGCTAGTTGCTAGTTGTTAGTTGTCTGTTGCCGTTCTGCGCGGCCAAGAGTACCGCCGGCCTCCGGCCGGTCGCCACGCCCGTGCGGGTTCACGCGAAGCCACAGTACCGCCGGCCTCCGGCCGGTCGCCATGCCGGAGCGGGCTCACGCGGGGTGTTTTATCTTTCATCGAGAACGAGCGCGCTTCGCGCGCCCTACCGGCCGCGAGAGTGGCGGGCGGCGTCTCACCGCCCAGCCCTTCGTGGGGAGGATCGTCAGAAAACCAGCGCGCTTCGCACGCCTCACCGGCCGGAGGCCGGCAGTACAGTGGCCACGCCGGACGAACGACGTCAACTGGTCACATCACAACTAACAACCACCAACCGCCCCTACGACCGGTAATCCGTGTTGATCGCGATGTAGTCGTGCCCGAGGTCGCTCGAGAGGAGCGTGGCGCTTCCGGAGCCGACCCCGAGGTCGATGCGGATGGGGACACGCTCGCGGGAAAAGATTTTCGCGGCGTCCTTTTCGCGATAGACCGCGGGAGCTCCGTCCCGCACGAGCACGAGCTTGTCGGCGCGGAGGGAGATCTTCTTCGGAGAGAAGGCGACCCCGCAGCGGCCGATCGCCGCGAGGATGCGACCCCAGTTCGGATCGCCCCCGTGAATGGCGGTCTTGACAAGGGGAGACGTTCCCACTGCGTGCGCGGTCTTCTTCGCTTCCGCGTCGCTCTTCGCGCCGGTGACCTCGATGTCGATCACGCGGGTGGCCCCTTCGCCGTCGCGGACGATCATCCATGCGAGCTCGCGGCAAACCTTCTCGAGCGCGGTCATGAAGGACCCTGCTTCATCGATCCGCTCCATCGGTTCGCCGCCGCTCTTTCCGGACGCCATCAGGAGGACCGTGTCATTGGTGGAGGTATCGCCGTCGACCGAGATCGCGTTGAAACTGCTCTCAGCGGCCTGCGTCAGCGCCTTTCTGAGAAATGCTGGGGTCGCCGGAGCATCGGTCATCAGGAAGGCGAGCATCGTCGCCATGTCCGGATGGATCATCCCCGCTCCCTTGGCGATTCCAACCAGCCGGCAGCGCTTACCATCCCAGGTGAAGCTCGCCTGCGCGACTTTCGGTCCGACGTCGGTCGTGAGAATGGCGTGAGAGGTCGCTTCGACCCCCGAGGAAGAGAGTCGCGCCAGAGCGCCAGGAAGAGTCCGCCGGACCTTCTGATCGTCAAGGACGACTCCGATGACCCCGGTCGAAGCCATGAAGACTTCCTGCTGGGGGCATCCCACGATCTCGGCGGTTTTCTCGCGGACCCGGCGGGCCGCATCCATCCCGGCCTTTCCTGTGATCGCATTCGCGCATCCGGCATTGATGACGACGGCGCGCACTCGTCCGCCGCTGCGGGCGAGCGCCTGCTTCGAGAGGACGACCGGCGCCGCCTGAAATCGGTTCTTCGTGAAGATGGCCGCGGCGCTTGCGCCACCCTCGGCGACGATCAGCGCGAGATCGGGCCGTTTCTTACGAAGGCCGGCCCGGACGCCCGACGAGACGAATCCCCTGGGAAGCTTCACTGGCGCTTTCTCCCCCTGGATGCATCGAGCCGCTTCAGCGCGGCTTTGGCCGCAGCTTTCACGCTGGCCGGGGCGGTGCCGCCGGCGGCTGACTTTCTGGCCACGACCTTCTCCGGTGTGGCGTTGCGGAGATCGGTCGCCGTGAGACCTGCGACGGGCTTCATGTTGCGGAACGACTTTCCTTCACGAGCCGACGCTCCGATGAGCGAGCTGACCGAGGCGTGCCCTTCACGGAACGGCACGCCTCGGGATGCAAGGGCGTCCGCGAGCTCGGTGGCCATGAGCGAGTCGCTTCCCGCGGCCGCGCGCATCGTTTCTTCATTCAATTGCAGATTCTCGATCAGAGTGACGAGCAGCGGAAGGAGCGTCTTCAGAGTCTTCCTCGTCCTGAAGAGCGGCTCCTTGTCGAGCTGGAGATCCTTGTTGTAGGCCATCGGTAGCGCCTTGAGAATCGAGAGAAAACCGGTCAGCTCGCCGATCGATCGCCCGGCGAATCCTCGAGTCAGCTCGAGCAGGTCAGGATTCTTTTTCTGCGGCATCCGGGATGAGCCGGTGGCCAGTGAGTCAGGAAGCTCCAGGTAGCCCGCTTCGTCGCTGGAGAAGAAGATCAGATCCTCCGCCAGACGGGAGAGGTGCACGAAGAGCAGCGAAGCGGCGTAGAGATAGTCGGCCGCGGCGTCGCGGTCCGAGACCGCGTCGAGCGAGTTGGCGGACGGACGCGCGAATCCGAGAGCGCGCGCGAGCGCCGCGCGATCGATCGAAAGCGGCGTTCCGGCGAGCGCTCCCGCGCCGAGCGGACATTCGTCAGCGCGCTCGAGCGCGGACTCGAAACGGGAGACGTCGCGCATGAGCATTTCGGCGTAGGCGAGGCACCAGTGGCCGAAGGTAATCGGCTCCGCCTGCTTGAGGTGGGTGTAGCCCGGCATCACGACGCCGGCCGCTGCGCCGCCGCGGACCGCGAGCGCGTGCGCCAGCGCAACGACCGCCTCGCGCGATTCCTTAATTGCCTTCTTCAGCCAGAGACGGAGGTCCGTCGCCACCTGATCGTTGCGCGATCGTCCCGTATGGAGTTTTCCCGCCAGCGGGCCGACTCTCTCACGTAGCTGCGACTCGACCCAGGAGTGAACGTCCTCCGCACCGCTCTCGAGAGGAACGGCCATTCCCGCGGCTTCCCGGCCGATCTCGCGCAGGGCCGCCGTGATCTTCTTCTGCTCTTTCGAGGTGAGAGCTCCCGCCGCGACGAGCGCCTCGGACCAGGCGATCGACCCTTCGACATCCTGGGAGACGAGCTCCCAGTCGAATGCGAGCGAATCGTTCAGCGCGCGCAGACGAGGATCAGGGGGAGACGCGAAGCGTCCCCCCCACATCGTGGTAGAGCGGCTCTTATTCACTCGCCGGAGACCTTCTCGAGTCCCATCGGAGAAAGAATAGCGCTGCCGCGTGTCGGCAGACCGAAGAGCCGGATGAAGCCGGCGGAGTCCTTCGCGTCGTAGCCCGTCATGTCGAACGACGCGAGGTTCTGCGAGTAGAGAGAGAACGGCGAGGTCCGTCCCACCACGATGGACGCGCCGCGATAGAGCTTGAGCGTGACCGATCCGGTGGTTTGCTCGCTCAGCTTGCCGACGAAGGCGTCGAGTGCTTCCTTGAGCGGCGCGAACCACTGGCCGTTGTAGACGAGCTCCGCGTACTTCACCGCGAGCCGCTCCTTCTCGTGCGATGACTCGCGGTCGAGCGTCAGCGACTCCAGCGCGCGGAGCGCCTGGACCAGAAGAGTGCCTCCAGGGGTCTCGTAGATGCCCCGCGATTTGATTCCGATGAGGCGGTTCTCGACCAGGTCGACCCGCCCGACTCCATGACGTCCGCCGATCTGATTCAACGCTGCGATCAGCTCCGCCGGAGCGAGCTTCTCTCCGTCGATCCCGACCGGGACGCCCCGCTCGAAGTCGATGGTCACCCGCTCGGCCTCGTTCGGCGCCGCGGTCGGATCGACGGTCAGCCGGAACATCGACTCCTCCGGCTCGAAGTTCGGATCTTCCAGCGGACCTCCCTCGTGAGAGATGTGCCATAGGTTCCGATCTCGCGAGTAGGGGTCCTTCTTGGTGACGGGCACCGGAATGCCGCGAGCGGTCGCGTAGTCGATGGCGTCCTCGCGCGAGACGATGTCCCACTCGCGCCACGGCGCGATGACCTTCATCTGCGGCGCGAGCGCCTGGTAGGCGAGCTCGAACCGGACCTGATCGTTCCCCTTGCCGGTGCATCCATGCGCGAGCGCGTCGCATCCGGTCTGGAGCGCGACCTCCACCTGCTTGCGCGCGATGAGAGGGCGCGCCATCGACGTTCCGAGTAGGTAGTCGTTCTCGTAGACCGCTCCCGCCTTGAGCGTCGGGAAGACGTAGTCCGCCGCGAACTCGTCGACGGCATCGACGAGATGAAACTCGGCGGCGCCGGTGGCCAGGGCTTTCTTCTCGAGACCGGAGGTCTCTTCGGCCTGACCGACATCCACGGCGACCGCGATGACCTCGCAGCCGTAGTTCTCTTTCAGCCACGTGATGATGATCGAAGTGTCGAGCCCGCCGGAGTAGGCGAGGGCGACTCGTTTGATGTTCTGGTTCAATGCACGGTCTCCTTGAGAATGGTCTCGAGCGTCAGCACGAACTGCTGAAGCGCTTTTCTGGAAATCACGTAGGGAGGGAGGAGGCGAATCACCTTCTCCCGGGCGGTACCGACGACGAAGCCGCGCGCAAGGAGCTCTCGCGCCACGGGTGCGGCGGAGCGGTCGAGCTCGATCCCGAGCATCAACCCCGAGCCGCGTACTTCGACGATCCCAGGACAGCGGGCCGCGAGCGCATTCAACTCACCCTTCAGCCAGGCTCCCGTCGACGTCACCTTCTCGAGATGCTTTCCCTTCTCCAGCTCGTCGAGGACGGCGATGCCGAGACGGCAGGCCAGCGGATTTCCGCCGAAGGTGGTGCCGTGATGCCCCGGCTTGACGATGCTCTCCAGGCGCGGTCCGGTGAGGACCGCCCCGAGAGGAAGTCCTCCGCCGAGCGGCTTGGCCAGGGTCACGACGTCAGGAACGATTCCGGCGTGCTGAAACGCGAACATGGCGCCGGTTCGCCCCATCCCGCACTGGATCTCGTCGAGAATGAGGACGGCGCCGAACTCGTCGGCGAGCGCGCTCGCGGTCTGAAGAAACTCGGCGGTCAGCGGGATGATCCCACCCTCCCCCATGACCGGCTCGAGGATGATGGCGCAGGTCTCCGTTCCGACGGCCGCTCGAAGCGCGGCGACGTCATTCGGCGCGATGAAGCGGGCGCCCGCGACGCCAGCTCCGAACGGAGCGCGGTAGGCCTCGTGACCGGTCACCGAGAGCGAGCCCATGGTCCGTCCATGGAAGCTCTCCTCGAGCGCGACGATCTCGTTCCGTCCGGGGTTGCGAAGACGCGCGAACTTCAGAGCCGCTTCATTCGCTTCCGTTCCGGAATTGCAGAAGAAGGCGCGGGAGAGTCCCGACGCCTGGACCAGTTTCTCGGCGAGAATTCCCTGCGCCGGGTGATAGTAGAGATTCGACACGTGAAGAAGTGAAGCCGCCTCTTCGCGCATCGCCTTGACGAGCGCTGGATGCTGATGCCCGAGGATGTTCACGGCGATGCCGCCGAGAAGGTCCCAGTACTCCTTGCCGTTCGCATCGACGAGCTTCGCTCCTTTGCCGCTTCGCGGGTGGAAGGGAGCTCGCGCGTACGTTCCGAGGAGGAACTGCTTCTCCCGCGACTCGACTGCTTCCGGAGTCTCGTCGTGAAGAAGGGCTCCGGCCGGTTTCGGCCGGCGCGCCGGTCGCGCCGTCTCGATGACGAAATCGTCATGCAGCGACAAGGTGGGTTCCTCCCTCTCCGCCGTTCAGAGCGACGGAATGAGACTCCGGTCCGGCGATGACGACCTTCGCCACGCCCGCGGACATCGCATCGACGGCCGACTGCAGCTTCGGGAGCATTCCTCCCTTGACGATCGAATACTCGACGAGCATCCGCGCCGAGTCGGCGGTGATCATCGGAATGAGCCGTCCCTTTTCATCGAGCAGCCCCGCGACGTCGGTGAGATAGACCAGCCGGCTCGCGCCGAGCGCCGAGGCAATCGCGGCCGCGGCGGAGTCGGCATTCACATTGAGGAGCTGCCCGCCCCTACCCAGCGCGACCGAGCCGACCACCGGCAGGTATCCCTTGGATGCAATGGCCTGAATGAGCGCTGGGTTCGCGGACGTGACTCGTCCCACGCGGCCGAGCTGGATCTGATCGATCGGCGGATGGAGATCGGCGAGGATCGTCCCTCCGTCGGCGCCGCAGATGCCGGCAGCCGGCACGCCGCGGGCGGCGAGCTGACCGACGAGCGACTTGTTGACGATGCCCGCGAGAACGGAGACGACGACTTCCAGCGTCGGATCGTCCGTGATTCGCAGCCCTTTGTGCATCTTCTTCTCGATACCGAGAGAGGCGAGGGTCGAGTCGATCTTCCGACCGCCGCCATGGACGATGACGATCGACAGGCCGGCCTTCCAGGCGTCAGCGATCGCATCGAGCGCCGAGGCGCGCAACGTCGGGTCCTCGAGGATGCTCCCCCCGAGTTTGATCACCACCGGTCCATTGTTCGTCATGCCAATCCCTCCTTCTCATCACAGCCGGACATCCGATTGAAGTTCTGCACGGCCTGCGAGGCCGCTCCCTTGAGCAGGTTGTCGATCACTGAAACGATCACGGCGCGCGTTCCGCCGTTGAGAAGTGCGAAGCCGATCTCCGCGCGCGGCGTCCCGGTGACGTCGCGCAGCTCGGGGAGCCGCGGCGTCGGAAGGACGCTCACGAACGGTGCGCCGCCGTACGCGCTCTCGTAAATCGCGGTCAGTCCCTCCGCGGTCTGCGGCTCACTGAACGCGACGTGGAGAGTCGCCAGGATGCCGCGCTGCACCGGGAGGAGGTGCGGAACGAAGACGAACGCCGCGTTGGCGTCCAGTCCGAGAGCCGCGCGGATCTCCGGATCATGGCGATGGCCGCCCACTCCGTACGCTTTGAAATTCTCCGACAGCTCGGCGAACGAGTACGCCAGCTCCTTCTTCTTTCCCGCTCCGGTGACGCCGCTCTTCACGTCGCAGATGAGCGGCTGCGCCGGATCGAGCAGCTGCGCGATCGGGAGCAGCGGGAGGAGCGTGGCGGTCGGGTAGCACCCCGGATTCGCGACGAGACGCGCGGCGGCCAGCTCGCCGTTGCAGTGTTCGGTCAGGCCATAGACCGCTTCCTTCAGCAGAGAAGGGGCGGGATGCGTGAAGCCGTACCACGACGGATAAAGGTCCGCATTCTTCAGCCGGAACGCTCCCGAGAGATCGATGACTTTCGCACCGGACTCCAGGATCCGCGGCGCGATTTCAGCGCTCACCTCGTTCGGCGTCGCGAGGAAGACCACGGTTGCGCCGTTCAGTCCCGCGGCGTCGAACGCGACGGCGTCCGGACCCTTCGCCTTGCGGAGAGAGGGATGGAGCGCGCTGAACGGAACGGGATCGCCGCCGCTCGAGAAGACGGCGGTGATCTCGGCGGCCGGATGTTTCGCCAGGATGGCGGCGAGCTCTCCGCCGGAGTATCCGGTGGCGCCGGCAATGGCTACACGAGTGACCTTCTGTGAGTCGAGGCGCGTCATCGTCGTGACCGCCTGAGTTACGCGCGCGCCCGGCGGCGGGCGGCCGGCGGGGCGATCAGGGAGTTGATGCGTTTCGCAACCGCGGAAGCGGTGCGGGTGGAGGTGCAGGCGACGAAGACGGTGTCGTCTCCGCCGAGGGTTCCGGCGACGCCTTCCAGACCGGCGGCGTCGATGGCCAGGGCGACCGGCTGTGCCTCGGCCGCGGGCGTTTTGACCACGACCATCGTTCCGGCGGGAGTCGCCGAGAGCACGAGGCTGCGGACCACGGACTCGAACCTCGAGGGGGCGAACGCGATGGGAGCGGTGATTTCCCCGACTTCGGCATAGCCGTTGGGCGTCTTGACCACGGCCATCTCGCGGAGGTCCCGCGAAAGGGTGGGCTGGGTGACCTCGAATCCCCGGGTCTCCAGGATCTCGAGGAGCTCCTCCTGGGAGTGGACGGTCTGGGTCCGTACCACCTTGAGGATCTCGTCGCGTCTTTGAATTTGCTGGGTCATGGTCGTGTATATTTATGCGCTATGAAGCATAACTATGCATGCATTATTCCCGGCCGTCAAGACCGTGGGAAAAGTTGTTAGTTGTTGGTTCCCAGTTCCCAGTGAGCGAGGCCACTGTACCGCCGGCCTCCGGCCGGTCGCCATGCGTGCGCAGGCTCACGCGTGATCTGCTTGGTTTAAAAGTCAGTGCCAGAGTGGCGGGCGGCGTCTCGCCGCCCAGCCCTTGGGAACGAAGGACGTTCTTAGAACCAGCGCGCTTCGCGCGCCAGCCGGCTGCGAAAGTCGCCACAGAGGCGCCTCACTGGCCCAAAGCGGGCGGTCCAGTGGGCCCGGCATCGGCCAGGATCGCCCGGAGGCGGGGATCGCCGTGCAGTCCCTTCCAGCGATCGTCGAGGCGGACGAGAAGAAGCGACATGTCCTTCTCGTCGCGGGCGCGCCGCAGCCAGTGCAGCGCCTTCTCGCTCTCCCCGGCTTCCGCAAACATCCCGGCGACGATCGCGGGTCGCACTTGTCCCTTTCTGAGAAGGGCATCGATGCGCTCGATGAGCTCACCGCGATCGAGCGGAGCCGCGATCTCGTTGACGTGACTCAGTTTCTCGAGCTGCCGCCGCGCATGAACGTGCTCGGGGCGGCGGCGGAGGATAGTCCCGTAGGCCCTCTGAGCGGCCTCACGCTCGCGCAGCATCGTATGGATGAATCCAGCGGAAAGAAGGACTCGCGGAGACTCGGGGGCTAGACGGCCGGCGCTCAACGCGAGCTCTCTCGACTCCTCCTTCCTGCCGGTCAGGAGGAGAAGCTCGGCCAGGGTCGCGTGCGCGATTCCCGACCTCGGCGCAAGGAGGAGAGCTCGCCGCAAATGTTCCTCGGCGGGTTGCCATTCCCACTGAATCATTCGAAGAGCTCCGAGGGCGAGGTGCCCTTCGGCGAGGTCGGGGTCGATCCGAATGGCCCGCGTCGCGTCGCGCTCGATGGCGGGGTGTGCGAGCTCGGACGCAAGGGCCCCGTCCGATACGAGCGAAAGCCTTGCGAGCGCGCGTCCAGCGAGCGCTGGGGGTCGATCCTCGTTTTTCGAGAGCGCGCCATCGTAGAGTGCGAGGGCGCGAACGGCTGAATCCACCGTCCCCTCGTCGAGCAGAATTGCCGCTTCAGCGATATCGCTCTCGTCTGACTCCGGAAAAGCGGTGTGGGGAGTAAGGAGAGCGAGGGCAATGGTGATTCCGAGGAGAAGCGCGACGGCGGCCGCCAGGACGGTGCGGGGCGCCCGGAACGAAGGGGCGGGTCGAGGCGTCTCCTCCACCGGCACCGTCGCGATCAGGCGATATCCCTTCCGCGGAATGGTCTGAATCGTTCGCGGCCGCCGCGCATCGTCTTCAAAGACCCGACGCAACTGGTAAATCGCGTTGGTCAGTACCTCCTCCGTGACGTGAACGTCCTTCCAGACGGAGGAGAGAATCTCCTCGCGCGTGACCAGTTCTCCGGGGCGCTGCGCCAGGAGCCGCAGGACCTCCGCGCATTTCGGCTCCAGACGAACGATCGTCGAGCCGCGGCGAAGCTCATGAAGATCGGGACTGAAGTCCCACGATCCGATCCGGAGATCGTTGCTCATCGGAACACCGATGATACTCCCGGTCAGCGACGCCTTCTGAAACCGCTTTGCAACTACCTTGAGGAAATCCTGATCTTCCCGTGAGGACTCCGAGAGCGCTGGGGAGTAGATCGTCGGTATGCGCCTGACAATCCTCTTCGCCGTCGCCCTCTTTCTCTGCTCCTCATCCGCTCGAGCCGAAGAAGGGTGGCTGGAGACCGAACCGGGAGTCCGCCTTCGATGGCGGGCTCTAGGCGCGGGCTCACCGGCGCTCATCATCCCCGGTGGATTTCTCTTCGGCAAAGACATCGACTCCCTCAGCGCGGATAGGAAAGTCATCTTCTACGACATGCGGAACCGCGGTGAGTCGAGCCGGATCACCGACCCCTCCATGCTGACGATGGAGGGGGACGTGCGCGACCTGGAAGCGGTCCGGCGTCATTTCGAAGCGGAAAGCTTCATGACGATCGGCTATTCAAATCTCGGGAAAATGGTCGTCCTGTATGCCCTTCGCCATCCCGGGCGCGTGCAGCGGATCGTCCAGATCGGCCCTGTCGGAATGCGCTTCGGTGAGCCGTTCGCGCCGACCGACGACAACAGTGACGAGATGGTCATGGACCTTGGCGCTCTCGAGGAGGTTCGCGCCCTTCGCACTGAGAAGTGGCACGAGGAGCGGCCACGCGAGTACTGCGAGAGGGAATGGCTCGTCACCCGGGTGCGGCTCGTGGGCGATCCGCGTAAGGCGGACAGCCTGATGTCGAAGTGCGCAATGGAGAACGAGTGGCCGATTCGAATGGCCTTTCACCTCGAGCATCATTTCAAGTCAGCGCGCGAGACCCATATCAGCCCGATCGACCTCGCTGGCTTCGACGTTCCTGTGCTGACGGTTCACGGAATGAAGGATCGCAACGCCGCCTACGGCGGAGGACGGGAGTGGTCGTCGTGGCTTCCCCGTGGGCGCCTGATGACCGTCACAGGAGCGGCTCATCAGGCCTGGGTCGACGATCCGCGAGTCATTGAGGCGATTCGAGAGTTTGCCTCCGGGAAGTGGCCGGCCGGCGTGGAAGATCTCGAGATCGCGACGGAGACCTGGCTCGCTCAGATGCGGGCATGGGCTCTCCTTCGGCGCGCGTACGATCGCATCGGATCGCCCGTTGCCCAGGAGGGATTGGCTGCGCGGTTCGAGGGAGCCCTCCATCTCCGTTCTCAATCGCCGTCTCCCGAACCGCCTTTTCTTCCCTTTCCTCTCGAGGAGCGGGTCACGATCGACTCCAGCCGCCGCCGGATGGCGATCGACGAAGAGTTTCGGTGGCCCAACTTCGTATCGCGGGCGCGCATCGTCGCGGACAACGATACCGGTTTCATCGAAAACCGCGGCACAGGGCGTCTTTCTCATCTCGACGATGAGCCTCGCGACGTTCGCCTGCGAATTCTCGAGCGTCTGCCTCATCTCCTGCTGGCGGAGGCATTGGAAAATGCCGGCTCCCTTCGCCTCCTCGGATTGGAGGGACGTGAGGGAGAACGGCGCTACGTCGCTGAGGTCAGCATCGAGGGATCCACTCTGGCGTTGCTCGTCGACGATGATGGACGCCTCCGTGCCGCCCGCCGGCTCGTCTCCGATCCTCTGCTCGGTGACACGCTCAGGGAGACGGTCCTGTCGGACGAGAGCTCGATCTCGGGCCTCCGCCTTCCGACGAGGGCGAGGGTTTTTTCGAACGGCGCTCTCGTCGAAGAGGCTCGTCTGGCGAATGTCGAGGAGGCGCAGCCCCTCCAGGCCATCTTTGACGCACCAGCAGAGCTGCCGGCCCGCAAGGTCGCGTCGCCTCGGATCGAGCGGCTGGCTCCGAGGGTCTGGCGCCTGTCGGACATCGGCGGCCGGGATTACAA
The DNA here is from genome assembly GCA_035525215.1 of Thermoanaerobaculia bacterium. GTDB lineage: Bacteria > Acidobacteriota > Thermoanaerobaculia > Gp7-AA8 > Gp7-AA8 > DATLEY01. Next base: position 73,831 of record DATLEY010000001.1, read on the forward strand.
GTCGCTCGTTGTCGAAAAAGGGAAGGGTCTCACCCTGTTCGAGGCTCCAGTCGGTACGCAGGCGATGGAGGAAGTCATCCGCCTTCTGCAATCGAATTTCCCTGACCGGGCTCTGGAGGTCATCGTGGCGACGCATCACCATTACGATCATTCGGGAGGAGTGCCAGCCGCAATGGCGGCCGGTGCTCGTCTCGTGACGACCCCTGGAAGCGCGGCATTTTTCCGGTCGGTCGCCGACGCGCCTCGAACTCTGGAGCCCCTGGCGGCGCCGATCACTCCTGGCGGGGTCATCACCGTGGATGGCGAAATGCTCGCACTCGAGGGGGAGGGGCCCACGGTCGAGATCCACAGCATCGATGGATCCCCGCATGCGAAGGAAATGCTGTTCGCCTGGCTGCCGGAAGAGAGGATCCTGTTTCAAGGGGACCTCTTCGTGTTCCATCCCGGGGCCCCCGAGGCGGCGCGGGATCCGGCCCTCGCTCTCGTGGACGCGATCGAAAAGCGCGGGCTCGAAGTCGAAAGGCTCCTCGGTGTTCACGGGGAGGTGGCGATGCTCGAGGATCTGCGCGCTGCGATCGCGAGACGGGGGCGTTAGTTGTTAGTTGTTGTTAGTTGTTAGTTGCGTTGGTTCCCAGTTCCGAGCGGACGTCATCCTGAGCGTGAGCGAAGGATCTGGGTGGCTGGGACGCGCGTGACGCGTCACCGGTGTCGGGCGCGAAAACCCGGATTCGTCTAAGCCAAACCGGCTCCGCATTCAGCTTCTGACTCTCGTTCCCTTCTACGCTCTGCATTCAGCTTCTGACCTTCGAATGTTCATCCTCGCGCCCTGCATCACTTCCGTGTCTCTCCCGTCCCGCCCGCCCAGATCCTTCGCTCACGCTCAGGATGACGTCGCTCACAACTAACAACTAACAACTAACAACTGGGAACTGGGAACTGGGAACTGACAACTGGGAACTCGCAACTGGGAAGTGGAACCCGGAATACAATCCGCGGCACGGAGGATCTCCATGCCGGTCAGTCGCCGCCTTTTCATCGGAGCCACGGCCGCCGCCGCGGCCGCCACCTCACTCCCTCTTTCCGCTCATGATCCGAAGGCCCCGCGTCCGGCCTCGGTGACCCCGGGGGTCCGCCCCTTCGAGCTCGAAGAGGTCCCGATCGCCGAGCTGCAGGCTTCCATGCACTCCGGCCGGCGGACGTCGAAGCAGCTCGTCGCGCTCTATCTCGAGCGCATCGCCGAAGTCGACGATCGCCGTGGTGCGGTCGCGCTGAACTCGGTCCTCGAGCTCAATCCCGACGCGATGCTGATCGCCGAGGAATTGGATCGGGAGAGGAGTGATGGAAAAGTGCGAGGGCCGCTTCACGGCATCCCCATCGTGATCAAGGACAACATCGACACCGCGGACCGGATGCGGACCTCCGCCGGTTCCCTCGCGCTCGCAGGCTCGGTTGCCGCCAGGGACGCTCACATCGTCGAGAGGTTGCGCGCCGCCGGAGCGGTGCTGCTCGGGAAGACGAACCTCTCGGAATGGGCCAACTTCCGCTCGACGCGATCGAGCTCCGGATGGAGCGGCAGGGGAGGACAGACGCGGAATCCCTATGCGCTCGACCGGAACCCCTGCGGATCGTCGTCCGGCAGCGGCGCGGCGACGGCGGCGAGCCTCGCTGCGGCGGCAATCGGCACCGAGACGGACGGCTCGGTCGTATGTCCATCGACCGCGAACGGACTCGTCGGGATCAAGCCGACCGTCGGTCTCGTCTCGCGCTCCGGCATCATCCCGATCTCGCACACACAGGACACCGCAGGGCCCATGGCCCGGACCGTGGCCGACGCGGCGGCGCTTCTGTCGGCGATCGCCGGGAGCGATCCGAAGGACGAGGCGACCGGGGACGCCGCGCGCCACATCGAAGCTGATTACACCCGCTTTCTCGATCCCGATGGGCTGAAGGGAGCGAGGATCGGCGTCTACCGGTCGGTATTTCCGTCGAGCCCGCAGGTTCGCGAGCGAATGGAGAGCGCGATCGAAGCGATCCGCTCACTCGGTGCGACGATCGTCGACCCTGCGAATATCCCGACGCACGGAAAATTCGACGAGGACGAATTCACCGTGCTCCTCTATGAGTTCAAGGCCGACCTCAACGCTTATCTCGCAGGGCTTCCGCCATCCGTGAAGACGCGGACTCTCTCGGACCTGATCGCCTTCAACCGTGAACACGCGCGCGAAGAGATGCCGTATTTCGGTCAGGAGCTCTTCGAAATGGCCCAAGCCAAGGGGCCTCTCACCGACAAGGAATACCGCGAAGCACTGGAGAGGGGACCGCGCCTCGCGGGCAAGGAAGGGATCGACGCGATTCTGGCGAAGGAAAAGCTCGACGCGATGATCGCGCCGACCGGGGCTCCGGCGTGGATGACCGACCTCGTGAACGGCGACCATTACGGCGGCGGGTATTCCTCCGCCTCGGCCGTCTCCGGTTATCCGCACATCACCGTTCCGATGGGATTCGTCTTCGGTCTGCCGGTCGGAATCTCATTCTTCGCCGGAGCATGGAGCGAGGCGAAGCTGATCCGTTACGCCTACGCATTCGAACAGGGAACCAGGGCACGCCGTCCCCCGCGCTTTCTCCCGACCGCGGATTTGTCGATCTCCGATCCAGCCGTCGAGCCGGAGAAAGTCGCCGTCGTCGCCGCGGTGAAGGAGCACTGCGGGATGTAGAGGGGAGGGGTGGAGGGTAGAGGAGCGAGGGAGTCAGTGCTGAGTGCTGAGGGACGAGTGCTGAGTGCTGAGTGCTGATTTCGCGTGGGCGCACTGTACCGCCGGCCTCCGGCCGGTCGCGCTGAACGTGCAGGCTCACGCGCGGGCTTTTTTTGAAAAGGAGTACCGGCGCGCTTCGCGCGCCTCACCGGCCGGAGGCCGGCGGAACTCTGGAGCGGATAAGACAGCGGGCATGGCGACCGGCCAGAGGCCTGCGGTACAGTGCGCCACAGAAGACGGGCGGTCCAGACGATCGCAGTCTGCTTTTCCCTTGAATCCCTCGCTCGTCTACCCTCTCCCCTCAAATGCAAAGGTCTGCCGGGTGACAGGCGGGAATCTTGCTGAGCAGCCCGCCAGAACCATTCTTCGGGAGGATCCTCGTGAGCTTTTTCATCCGCCGGTCGCTTGCCTCCGGACCCATCCGCTTCGGGGTCGGGGAGCGACTCGCCGATCCGACGGGTGGTGAGGCGCCGGGAGGGCGCTTCAGCACGGGTGGCAATGGTGAGTACCTCCGTCTCCGCGGGGGCGGGGTCTTCTACTCCGACGAAGCGATCAACGATGAGCGGGCCGTCCCTCCGACCGGGTTATGGGGAGGAAGGAAGGAATCCGTCCTGCCGCTGTGGGCCTGGGCATCGATCGTATTCGGCGCGATTCTGATCCTTCTCGGAATTCTGGTCGTCATCAACAAGGGATACCGCTCAGGCTACGTCGAGTCCGCGGTCGGCGTCGCGTTCATCGTGCTCCCTTTTGCCGTCACCGCGAAGAAGCGGAGAGAAATGCGGCTCAGGATCGAGCGGGAGCGGGTGGCGCGCGAAGCTCATGAGGCGCACATTCGCGAGATCGCCGGAGCATTCATCGACCGCACGTCGAAGCTCAGATCCGCGGATGACCACGCGCTTCTCGAAGAGATCCGGCGGGCTCGCGAGGGAGCGGAGATTCCGTACGAAAATATGGCGCCCTCCGCGCGGGCTGCGACCCTTCGCGCAGCATTCGATGCACTGGACCGCTGGAAGGATGGCGGACGGGGAGTGGCGCGCGCGATCGACGAGGTCGCCGGCGCGACCGGATTGAACGACTCCGATCGAACCGCAATCCGGCTCGGCGTTCTCCAGAGAGTCTGGTGGCATCTGCTGGCCGACGATCGGATGGGGGCCGAGCAGCGGGGCCGGGTCGAAGAGTTGCGGGTGGCTCTCGGAATTCCTCCCGAAGCGCTCACGATCGAGCGTCAGGCCTCCGACGAGTTCGAGCGCCTTCGAGGTCTCGGCCCGAAATCCCTCCCCGCCGCGCAGTGTGAAGCGAGACTGAAGGTTCTCGAAAGCTGTCTTCACGTCACCAGGGGCCACGAGATGCAACCGAAGAGAACCCGACTCCGTCCCTCCCCCGAGTCGACCGGCACGGAATGGAGGGACGGTCCAGTCGAGGATCTGATCGTGACCAACCAGCGTCTCCTTTCCCATCCCCGCAAGTCGCTCGACATCTCTCTCCGCGACATCTGGGACCTGGAAGTCGACCTCGATGACGAGATCCTTTCCGTGGTGACCGGAGGAGAGAAGAAGCGGCAGATCTTCCTTCGCGTCCCCGATCCGGTCTATACCGCGGGGGTCATTCAGGCGGCGATGAACGCTCCGCTGAAGCCGAAGGGGCTGGTGTGAGTCAGGAGGGCGTCGTCGGGCAGAGCAGCGAGAAGTGTGAGTCGGGACATTCGCCGGCCGCATGGATGTGCTTCGCGGTCTTGGAGGCCTTCCCGTTCGCAGAAGGAGATGCGCCAAGGAGGATCGTCGCCGGTCGTGAATTCCTGCAATCGGCGGGGATGATCGAAGCGAGGCTACGTCCCAGCGGAAGAAGGGCGACGGCTTCCACCTTGGGGCGCCGGCTCTCTGAGCGCGAGGACGTTCGCGATTCGCGATCGACCGCCAGAACCGCCTCTTCCACGACCAGCGGCTCCGGGCGGCTCGCGTGTTCCGCCGTGCTCGCCGATTCGCTGGCCGCGATCTGAAGAACGCCTCTGCCGGCGGCCGAAGCCACGACTTCAGCCAGGGCGCTACCCTGGTCGACCGCCGCGCGGCAGCCGAGTATGGCCAGAAAGGTGAGGGTGATGGCGGCGGTGCGCTTGATGATCTTCATGGCGCGTGGTGGCTGCGTCACAGTGTAAGACGCCGGACCCCGGAAAGAGTCGCACCCCGGTCCATCAGTTCACAACAGCGTCACCAAAAAGAGTGCTGAGTGCTGAGTGCTGAGTGCTGAGTGCTGAGTGCTGAGTGCTGAGTGCTGAGTGCCGAGAGCTGAGAGCTGAGAGCTGAGTGCCTGAGTGCTGAGTGCTGAGTGCTGAGTGCTGGACTCACGGCCTCCATGAGGTGCTGATCCACCAGGTCGTCTTGTCGTGGATAGGATCGCTGAGGCCGCGCGCGGCCCCGAGACGAAGCTCCAGGGTGGGAAGCTTGAGCAGCGGAAATGGGGCGGTCGTCACGGTCAGCTCTCCTCCTGCCAGCTCGATCCAGTCCTCATGCGGCATGGCGTCGTCCCACAGTCGGTGCCGCTGATAGAACGCGCGCAGCGGTCCAGCGACGCCGAGTGAAGCCTTTTGAGTCTCATGCTCGTCTCCGAATGCCGTTCCGATCGGAAGCGCGGGGGAATCGATTCTTCCCGAGACGGCCGCGGCAGGGACGATCGAGAGCACCGCGCCTCCCAGAGTCCACTGATCGAACCGATGTGAAATCGAATCACTCCCGCCGCGCACCCACTCCAGCATCAATTCATTGCCGTCGGAGCCGGCGCTGGCGCGGAGATGAATGAGCGAGCGACGCCACGACTCGCCATCCGTCTCTCCTCGTTCGACCTGCAAAGATCCATCACCCTGAGCGGTGATGTCGCCCCAGGAGCGGCGTGCCGACTGGCGGAGTTGGGCGAAGAGAATTCGTTGATCGAGAGTATCGCCATCAGCAAGACCGATATTCTGCGCGACGAGGCCCGACTCGATCTCCAGCCTCCCCGTGCGCCACAACCTGTCCCAGACCAGGGCGAGCTCGCCGCCGCTCCGATCGTGATCGACGAACGGATTGCCGCAGACGGGAAGGGCGCTTTCGCAGTCGGGCTGCTCGGAGAGTGCATGCTCGGCGGTGAAGAGGTGAGCGCGAAGGTGGATCGGCCACCCGCGCCACGTCGATGCGAGCGACGCTCCCTTCTCGCTGCCATCCTCGCCGATGGCACCGGTCAGAAGGGTGGAGAGGCGACCCACCACATCGCCAGCTCTCAATCCAAGCTCGAGCGAGTGGGTCGACGGGAGCCATGAAAACCCGCTGTGGAACCGGGTCTCCTGACGGCCGAAACCGTACGGCCGGCTTTCGCTGACCTCGCCGGCGGCGAAGAGAGGGGCGGGCTCCGACGCGGCCGCGGGGCGGACCGCCGGGGCGAGCGACGAATCGATCGTGACCCGCGGCACCGCCGCGAGCGTGGCCGGCGAATCGAGCCGCCGGAGATCGAGTCCGTCGGGTTCCACCGACAGATAGAAAAGGGCCGAGCCGTCGCGCAGCAACGCGGGCGCGAGCGATGCGCCGAAGCTCCGCGTCAGCTGTGCCGCGGATCCGCGATCGAGGTCGAAGCGATGGATCTCGATGAATCCGTCGGTCCCGACGACCGCATACAGCGTCGAGGAGTCCGCCCCCCAGGCGGGCTGCGCGATCACCGAATCCTGCGGGGTCGAAATTTCCCGTTCGGCGCCCGATCGATCGCGCAGGAAGAGACGCCAGCGCCCCCGTTCATGGCGGAGGAATGCGATGGTCGATCCGTCAGGACCCCAGCGCGGGGCATGATGAGCGGGGCCGAGCGTCGCCTCGCCGAGCGGATCGACGGCGCCCGACTGAAGATCCACCGAGACCAGCTGCGAGTATCCATGTCGATTGCGGACCGCGACGGCAGAGCCGCCGTCGGGATGAGGGTCAGCCTCGCGAACGTCGGCGAATCGAGTGACGCGGCGCACGCTCTCTTCCTCCGGATTCCAGAGGAAAAGATCGGGATGGAAAAACCCGTCTGCATCCGGCTCGAAACGAGTGAAGAGAATCGACTCGCCGTCGGGCATCCAGCGCGGCGTGAAAGGCTCCGCTCCGAACCGGGTCACGAGCGTCTCTTCCGGTTCCCGCTTCAACGGCCTCCGGCGGACCGGGGCGACGTCCTCCGGATCTTCATCCAGCATCTCGTCGATCCGCTCCTGGTACTTTTCCTCCGCCTCCGTATCGGGAGCCGTCTCGATGACGACCATTCGGGAAGGCTTTCCCCGTTCGCGGACCACGGTGACCAGATTCGATCCGTCCGGAGAAATGTCGGGTCGCTCCGTCGTCCATGCGAGATCCTGCCAGAGCTCACCCTCGCGGATGGACGACTTCAGCTCATCCTCGACAGCCATCGCCTTCGCAGTCAGCTCGGCGACGAAGCGTCCGTAGAGGTACTGGGGGCTTTCGCCGAAGACGCCGAGAAATGCCTCCTCGAATGTTCTGTCCTCTTTAGCCGTCATTCTCCGCCAGAGGTCGGAGAGCGCTTCCTCGCCTTCGCCTTCGCGCAGCCATTCGAGATAGGCGGACCCGGCCAGGTAAGCCATCGACATTCCCATCCACGCTTTGCGATCCAGGTCCAGGCGGTCGTAAGAGGGAAGGCGACCGAGCCGGCCCCACTGCCTGAGGACAGCGGCGCGAAAGTCGCCCCAGGGACGACCCGAAGTTGTGAGATCTCCTTCGATGACCGTCGCGTACCCCTCGGAAACCCATCGTGGGGAGAAAGCGAGCGGCCCGAGGGGAAGCGCTCTGGCGAAGAGGCGCTGCTTCAGATTGCGCGATGGGCGCGTGAGATGCGCGAGGTGCGCGATCTCGTGCACGGTGACGATCTCGATCCAGCCGCGGTTATGGCCGATTACCGACTCGGGGGGAGGGGGAGTGGTCCAGAGAACGATGCGCGGCGCGCCGAGAAGCGGCCATGCGGAGCCGTTGGCCACCGCGAGCGGATCCATCACCAGGACGTCGACGCGCGTTTCGATCTCCCATCCGACAGCTTTCTCCACTTCATCGCGGGTACTCTCCAGCCTCGACGCCATCTCGCGCGCCCATGCTTCGAACGGCGCCGGGTAGTGAACGCGGAAACGGTCGGTCTCTACGGTGCGCCATTCGGCGTGAGGCGCCTGGGCGAAAAGGGAGAAGGGAGTGAGGAAGAGAACGAAGAAAAGGAGCGCCCGGCATCGCATGGCGCGCATTCTAAAGCGTCCCGGGCGGCGGCATGATCGAGGAGGTCAGAGCTGCGACAGACGTCCAGGAGGCGGGCACGCTCATTCCGTTGCAGGCGACGTTCAGGTAGAATAACAGTTCCATCGATGGAGCCTCCCCCATGAAATTCCCGGCACTCGCCGCCTTCTCGTTCCTCCTCCTCCTCCTCACGCTGTTCGCTCTGGTTCCGTCCGCGCCGGCCTGCGAGCTCGCGATCTCCCTGGACTGCTCCCTCATGAACGGCGCGGGAACATGTCACGCGACGACCCACGTTGAGAGCGGCTCGTGCAGCGGGTTCATCTACTCCGGGATGTTCACCTTCGACGAGGCTTCGACGGTCGTGATGCGCAACGCGACGAGCAATGGACCCTTCGAGCACTGCTTCTCCTCGGAGGACATCCAGGACCAGTTTCCGTGGGCGGTCTGCTTCGGGAACGGGACCCTGAGCGCCGGCCAGAGCTTCACGGTATCGGCAGACGTCTCGGGAGCGTCGGCCGATATTCCGATCGAAGCGTTCATCGCCGTGCTGAACGAAGAATTCGAGCTTGCTTTCTTCGCGACCACGTTCGATACGATCGAAGTCGCGACGTGCGTCCCCGACCTCGCGGCCCCGGGAACGGTCCCCTCCGGACTGACGTACGAGGTCGTCTGGACGGCGGTCTCGCAGCCGGGCGCGACCTACGAGATCCAGGAGTCGACGTCACCGAACTTCGACGCCAACGTGGTGACCCGCACGGTCACCGATCTCGAGACCGACTTCGTCCACACGGTCTCCCAGACGACGACGTTCTACTACCGCGTTCGAGCGACGAGCTGCGGCGGCGTGCCGGGCGAATTCTCGAGCGTGACCTGGACCGTCGTGACGCCCCCGGCGCCGCCGGAGTCCCCGAAGTTCGATCTCGTCGTTCCGCTCGGGACCACCCAGCAGCTCATCCAGCAGATCTTCGTCGCATCGCCCGGCGGCGTCACGACCACGTTCACGGCCAGCGTCGACCGCCCCTGGCTCACGGTCAGCCCCTCCAGCGGAACGATAGGCCCCAGCGGCGTCACGCTGACGCTTTTCGCGAACCCCGCGGAGCTGCCGGTCGGCGCCACGACGGGAACCGTCACCGTCTCCTTCGGAGCCGGGAAGACCGCCCTCAGCAATCACACCAAGTCCATCCCCGTCTCGGTGACGCTGGTGACCCCGGTCGGCTCGGGCGGGAAGACGAATCCCGCGCAGAACTCCCTGCTGATCCCGGCCGTGGCCCACGTGGCCGGCGGCGCGTTCTTCCAGTCGGACGTCCGGCTCGGGAATGCGACCAGCCAAAGGATCGACTACGAGCTCTTCTTCACGCCCTCGAACACCGACGGAACGGTCAACGGAAAAAAGACCACGATCCGTCTCGAGCCGGGACAGACGGCGGCGCTCAACGACATCGTGAAGAACTTCTTCGGGTACGCGGCGCCGACCGACAGCATCGGCGGCGCCCTGGAGATCCGGCCGCTGCGCACCTCGAGCGCGGCGAGCTTCGCGTCCAGCCGGACCTATGCGACGACCCCTCTCGGAACGCTCGGGCAGTTCGTGCCGGGCGTTCCTTTCCCGGAGTTCATCGGGAATCCGGTCGCGCTCCCCGGCCAGGCCCCCGGGCCCTCCGTTCGCCAGATCAGTCTCCAGCAGCTCTCGCAGAGCGCCGCCTTCCGGACGAACATCGGACTCCTCGAAGCGACCGGGCTGGGTGCCACCGGACGCCTCGTCTATTACAACCCCTCCGGCCAGGTCATCGGCCAGTTGCCCTTCACCCTAGGACCCGCGGAGCACCGTCAGTACAACGTTCCGCTCGCCGCGCTCGGCACTCCGATCGCCGACGCCCGCGTGGAGGTCGTCGTCGACGAGACCTCGCCCGGCCGCGTCACCGCCTACGCTTCGGTCATCGACAACGTGACTCAGGATCCGTTCCTGGTCGCGCCGACCCGGCCGTCCCAGATCGCGTCGAACCGCTTCATTCTGCCGGGGGTGGCGGCGGTCGACAATCCGGGCGCTTCGAACTTCTACTCGGACGTCCGGGCCTACAACGCCGGGACCAGCCCGGTGACCGCGACCGTCCGCTACGTTCCGCTCACCGGATTCAGCGTCGGCGCCGGCGCCACCACCCAGGTCACCATCCAGCCGGGCGAGGTCAAGGCGTGGGACAACGCGCTCAAGGCCCTCTTCAACCTGGACGGGACGGGGGGAGCGCTTCATTTCGAAACGCCGGCCGCCTCGTCGCTCGTCGTCACCGGCCGGACCTACAGCCGCGCCGCGGCGGGCACCTACGGACAGTTCATCCCGGCCCTGCTGCCGACCGAAGGGACCGCTCTCGGCGAGCGCCCCATCGAAGTCCTCCAGCTCGAACAGTCGACCGATTTCCGCACGAACCTCGGCCTCATCGAGCTCACCGGGAAGCCGGTGAGCATCCGGATCACGGCCAGCGTCCCCGAGGCGCGCGTCACGCCGAGCGTCGACCTCACGCTCCAGGGGAACGAGTTCCGCCAGTACAACAGCTTCCTCCAGTCCGTCCTGAACCTCGGGAACATCTACAACGGCCGGATCTCGGTCTCGGTGACCGGGGGCGAAGGACGGATCGCGGCGTACGCCTCGGTCATCGACAACCGGACCAGCGATCCGACGTACGTGCCGGGACAGTGAAGAGAGAGAGGGGAGAGGGTGGATGAGATGCCGCCGGCTCCAACCCGGTGGGGACCCTCGCTCGCCTGCCCTCTTCCGCCCCTTCAATGCGGCGCGAGGTCCGTGCCGGGCGTTCCGCCGTTCCGTTCGTCGCTGAGGATCGCCCCGTCCTGGACGTGAACGACGCGGCTGGCGCGGCGAGCGAGGGCGGGGTCGTGCGTGATGATGATCAGGGTACGTCCCTGTTTCCAGAGCTCGGTGAAGACCTGCATGATGTCGCCGCCGGACGAGGTGTCGAGATTTCCGGTCGGCTCGTCGGCGAGGACGATGTCGGGATCCATGGCCAGGGCGCGGGCGATGGCGACGCGCTGCATCTGACCGCCGGAGAGCTCGGTCGGCTTGTGCTCGACGCGGTCCCCGAGGCCGACGCGCTCGAGAAGGGCGGTGGCGCGGTCGCGGCGGTCCCGTTGGGAGAGGCCGCCGAAGATCATCGGCATCTCGACGTTCTCGAAGGCGCTGATGTGGGGGAGCAAGTTGAAATTCTGGAAGACGAAGCCGACGCGTCGGTTCCGGATGTCGGCCAGCTCGTCGCGGGAGAGACCCTGGACGTTCTCGCCGGCCAGGCGGTACATCCCGCCGCTGGGGGTGTCGAGGCAGCCGATCAGGTTCATGAGAGTCGACTTGCCGGAGCCGGAAGGGCCCACGATGGCGACGAACTCCCCGCGGCCGATCTCGAGATCGATTTCCTTGAGCGCCTCGACCTTGACCTTGCCGGTGTCGTAGACCTTGCCGATCTCGCGCATGTCGATGATCGCGCCGTCGTGAGGAGTTCCGTTGTTCTTTCCGTTGGCCATGCGTGAAGGCTCCTACTCGTACCTGAGTGTGGCGGCGGGATCGACCGAAGCGGCCCGCCGCGCGGGGAAGTAGCCGGCCAGGACTCCGATGATCCCGAGAATCGCCGAGACGATGATGCCGATCTCGATGGAGAGCGTCGGTTTGCCGAGAAACTCCATGACGTCGTTCCCCTGGGTCGGCACGAAGCTGACCGCGGTGACCAGCAGCGTTGCGATCACGATTCCCATCGCACCGCCGACCATGGTGTAGATCAGACCCTCCAGCAGGAAAGGTCCGACGATCCAGCTTCGCTTGGCTCCCAGGGCCATCTTCACGCCGATCTCGCGGGTTCGTTCTTTGACCACCGCATACATGATGTTCGCGACGCCGACGCCGCCGATGAGAAGGGTGAGCGCGCCGATGATTCCGAGGAAGAGCTGGATCCCCAACGTCATGTTGGTCATGATCTTGGAGCTCTCGACCGTGTCCCAGGTCGGGAAGACACGCTCGTCGGTCGGGTCGTATCCGTACTTCGCGCCGAAGATCTCGTTGAGGCGTTTCAGCGCCGCCTTCATGTCCTCGGGCCGGCGAACCTGGATGAGCAGATTGTTGAGCCGCTCCCTGCCGAATTGCGCCTTGAATGTGGAGATCGGAATGACCGCGTGGTCGCCGTCAGGTCCGCCATACGACCCCATCTGCCGCTTGTACTGCATCACGCCGATCACCGTGTAGGGAGAGTTGTTGATCAGCATGGTCTTGCCGACGGGATCCTCGGCGCCGAAGATGTCCCGCGCCATTTCGTCTCCCAGAAAGACCACGCGCCGCTGCTGCGCCTCGTCCTCCGGGCCGAAGAACCGGCTCCCGCCGATGGGGTAGTGCTTCCGCACTTCCCCGTACTCCCAGCTCACGCCGTTGACGCGGCCGTTCACGATCTTCGTGCCGTCGCTGAGAGCCGTGCGCCACGAGACCATCTCGCCGATCACCGACTGCAGCTCCGGCATCCGGCTGGCGATGTAATCGACGTCCTCCAGACGGAGCCTGATTGGCCGCCCCGGCGGCATACCTTTCCAGGGCTTCGAGGTCTCGCCCATCCAGAGGACGGCGATGTTCTCGCCCATCGCTCTGCGATTTTTCCCGAGTTGCAGCTTCAGTCCTTCCCCGAAAGCGAGGAGCAGGAGAATGGCGACCGTTCCCCACGCGATGGCCGCGATGGTGAGGTAAGCGCGTTTCCGCTGGATCTGCGCGGAACGGACGAACATGGTCAGGATGATGCGGAGTGAAGATCGTTTCATCGACGGTCTCACAGTTTCATGGCCACGACGGGGTCGAGCCGTGAAGCCTCCCGCGCAGGGAAATATCCGGCCAGGAGCCCGACCAGCCCGAGCGCGGCGGCCGTGAGGCTGGCCACGAGCACGGAGACCCGGGGAATTCCCACGTACTCGGTCAAGCCGAACTTCGGAAAGACCGCGCAGATCCCGATGGAGATCAGGAAGCCGATCGCTCCGCCGACCGCCGTGATCAAAAGGGTCTCGAGGAGGAACTGGTTGAGGATCGCCTTCTGTTTCGCCCCGAGCGCCATTTTGATCCCGATCTCGCGCGTCCGCTCTTCGACCACGACATTCATGATGTTCGAGACGCCGATTCCTCCGACCACCAGCGTCAGGGAGCCGACGATCCCGAGAAAGCTGTTGAAGGCGAGCATGAACATGTCGAAGAAACGGAACTGTTCCGTGGTGTCCCAGACGGAGAGAGCCTCCTTGTCGTCGCTGGAAAAACGAAGCTTGGCGCCGAGCGTGGCCCGGAGGGCCTCGATGAGCTCTTTCGATTTCGCGGGATCCTGGGCCTGCACGATGACGTTGTTCACGTATTTCCGTCCGGTGAGAGCTCTGAAGGTGGGACCGGGGATGATCATCTTGTCCTTGTCCCGGCCGCTATAGCTGGAATCCTGAGACTTCTCGACCAGGACTCCGATGACGAGGAACGGTGATCCGTCGAGCTGCACGATCTCGCCCACGGGGTTCTTCGGACCGAAGAGGCTCGTGGCCATCTCGTTGCCCACGAAGACGACGCGCCGCTGGTCGGCCACGTCGATCGGATTGATGAAGCGGCCGCCGGGTTGCGCGATCATGTTCCGCATGTCTCCGAAGTTCACGCTCACTCCCGAGACGTCCACCGGCAGCGTCTTGGTCCCGTAGACCGCCTTCATCGACCCGGCGTACTCGCTGGAAATCGCCTTCAGTCCCGGAGTCTGCCGCTTCAGATACTCGACGTCCTCCTCCGAGATGCGGATGCGCCGCCCTCGTCCGAGCCCCTCATGCGGAATCGAGGTCAGCCCGGGCCAGACGATCAGAATCCGATCGCCGAGGCCCGCGGTCGTCTTGATCATCTGCTTGTGCAGGCCCGTCCCGAAGGCGAGAAGAAGGCTGATGGCCACCGTTCCCCACACGATCCCGAAGACCGTGAGAAACGTCCGAAGCTTTTGGCCGCGGATATCCCGCAGCATCTGGCGCATCACATCCCGGAACTGGAGCATGATCTCGACTCCTCCAACGGATCCCGCATCAGGTCGACGGCGGGCTGCTGCTCAGGAAATCTCCTTCGGCGGTCTCTCGACGACCTTCTGGCCTTTCTGCAGTCCGGAAACGATCTCCACGTTCAACCCATCGGAGATTCCGGTCTTGATCTCCACCTTCTTCGGCTCGGCCTTGGGGCCTTCGCCGGGAATCTCGACGAACGCCTTCTTTCCGTCTTCTTCCCATAGCACGAGCCGCTCGGGCACGGTCAGAACGTCCTTCTTCTCCCGGATGATGACGTCGGCGTTCGCCGAGTAGCCGGCCCGCAGCGGCACGGTGGTGCCGGGGGCGATCTCGATCTCGATGTTGAACAGCGTAGCGCCTTCCTCCTGCCGGGCCTGCGGGGCGATGCGCGTCACGATCCCGTTGATCTCCTGAGTGGGAAGGGCGCCGATCTTGATGCGCGCCGGCATGCCCACCGACAGCTTCCCGACGTCGATCTCGTCCACGGTGCCGCGGAAGATCAGGTCGGCCATCTCGGCGATGGAGGCGAGCTCGGTTCCGGGTTGGTAGGAGGTGAGGGGAACGACCGGGTCGCCCTCGTTCACTGCACGGGTGAGAATCGTACCGGCGGCGGGAGCGCGGATGATCGATTCCACCGCACCGCCGACGCTGCGACCCCGCACGGTGAGCTCTCGCTCCTGCCGTGCTTTCGCCAGGGCGATCTTGGCGAGCTCGAACGATTCCTTCTTGCTCTCCAGCTCCGAGCGGGGAAGAACGCCCGAGCGGAGCAGCTCCTGAGCGCGCTCGTATTCGGATCTCGCGAGGTCATAGGAAGCAGAGGCCGATTCGACCCGCCGGTCGACTTCCGAGGTCTCCATGGGCGTGGGGTCCGGGGCGATCTCGAAGAGCGAGTCTCCCGGTTTCACCGTGTCGCCGATCTCGACGAAGGCGCGACGTACGATTCCGGAGATTTTCGATTTCACCTGGAACTTCTGCCGCGGCTCGACCTGGCCGACCGCGACCGCCTTCTCGGTGATCGCGCCGGTGGTGACCTCGACTTCCTTGAGTCCTGCCTCATTGCCACGCGAGCCGCGAGCCCAGGCATAGAGGGCGGCGCTCACGCCGGCGAGCAGGACGAGAATGATCAGAATCTTGGCGAGTTTCCGCATTTGTAAGCTCCTCGAGGATGAAGCAGGCGGCCAGCGGCCGGCTGTCTCAAAAGAGTTACGACGAAAGGATCGAAAGGTTTGCATGAGACCCGAGATCGGCCGATCGATCCTCGGGATCTTCAGCACTCAGGGGGTCCTGAAGGATCTCAGTCCACTAGCCCTGGATTCTCTCCTCTTCCACTCCCTCGCTCACGCCGACCTCGGGCAGGGCCCACTGCCGGACGCGCTGGTTGTGATCGCGAAGGAGGCGCTCGAACTTGTCGGCGGGGAGGGGACCATGAAAGAGGAATCCCTGCATCTGGTCGCAGGAGTTCTCGACGAGGAAGACACGCTGAGCTTCGTACTCGACCCCCTCGGCGATCACTCGCAGCCGAAGCTTGTGGCCGATGGCGATGATCGCGGTGACGATCGCCGCCGTGTCGCGGTCGGACTGCAGGTCGCGCACGAAGGACTGGTCGATCTTCAAGGTGTCGATCGGGAAGCGTTGGAGGTAGCTGAGCGACGAATGGCCCGTGCCGAAGTCGTCGAGCGAGATTCTCACGCCGAGCCTGCGGAGCTCCTCGAGCAGCTGGATGCTCCGCTCGGGATTCTGCATCGCGCTGCTCTCGGTGATCTCGAGCTCGAGCTGGCTCGACAAAAGACCGGAGTCGTCGAGGGCGAGACGGACTCGCTCGATCAGCTCGCGTTGAAGCTGGCTGACCGAGAGGTTCACGGCGAGCGTGAGATTGGTGAATCCCGCCCGGTGCCACTGCTGCGCCTGGCGGCAGGCGGCCTGGAGCGCCCACGATCCGATGGGAATCATCAGACCCGTCTGCTCTGCCACCATGATGAACTCGAGAGGGCCGATCAGTCCCAGATCGGGGTTTTCCCACCGCAGGAGTGCTTCCATTCCGCAGATTCTGCCGGTCCGGAGATCGAGGATCGGCTGATAGAACATGGCGAACTCGCCGTTCGCCAGCGCCTTGCGCAACCCCTGCTCGACGGCGAGCCGCTCCATGGCCCGGGCCGAGGCCGCGGCGTTGAAGATCTGGCATTTGTCGCGCCCGTCTTCCTTGGCCTGATACATCGCGGTGTCGGCGTTCTTGATCAGCGTCTCCGCATCCATCCCGTCGTCGGGGAAGATGCTGATTCCGAGTGAAGAGGTGACCTCGAACTGGTGTCCCTCGATGACGATGGGGCTGCGGATCGTCTCCAGCAGCTTGCTGCCGACGCGGGTGGCATCTTCCGGCTCGTCGATCGCCGGAAGGAGGACCGTGAACTCGTCTCCGCCGAGCCGGGCGACGGTATCGCTCTCGCGCAAAGCGGAGTCGATCCGTTTCGCGATCTCCTGGAGCAGCAGGTCGCCGATGTTGTGCCCCAGCGAGTCGTTGATCACCTTGAAATGGTCGAGGTCCAGAAAGAGCACCGCCAGCCGCGCCTTGTCGCGGATCGCGTGGGAGATGGCGACCACCAGGCGGTCCTTGAAGAGGAGGCGGTTGGGGAGCGAAGTCAGCGCGTCGTGATAGGCGAGGTGCTTGATCTGCTCTTCCGCGTGAGTTCGCTCGGTGATGTCGCGGATGATCGCGATCATTCCGCCGTTCTCCAGCGCGGTCAGGGAAATCTCCTGCGGGAAGGGGTGGCTGTTCCGTTTGAGACCGACCGCCTCGCCTCTCCATTCGCGGCTGATGGCGATGGCCGGAAAGATCGAGGACGTGAAGCGCAGAGCTTCATCCTGCTCATACAGACTGGCCCACGGTTTTCCGAGCAGCTCCGCCGGGGAACGGTAGCGGAAGAGCTTGAGAAAGGCGTGATTCACATAGGTGAGATTGTGATCGCGGTCGAGAATGGCGATGCCGTCCATCGACGCTTCCATGGCGATCGCCTGGGTCCGGAGCGTGGACTCGGCGCGTTTCTTCTGATCGATATCGGCGACGAAACCCTCGAAGTAGGCGATCCGCCCGCTTTCGTCGCGGATGGCGTGCGCGTTCAATAGCAGCCAGACCGGCGAGCCGTCCTTTCGCTTCCAGAGGACCTCGACTTCGCTCGCCACGCCGGCCTCGCTGTGCTCGTCGATCAACGCCTTTCGCTCGGCGGGGTCGAAATAGACGTCGCGGCTCATGTTGCGGCCCAGCAGCTCCTCGACCGACTGATATCCGAGAATCCTGGCGAGAGTCGGATTCGCGGTGAGAATCGAGCCCTCGCGATCGGCCTGATAGATTCCGATCGATGCGTAATTGAAGATATTTCTGTACTTTTCCTCCGAGGCTTCCAGGGCCAGCTGGGCGGTCCGCCGCTCCGTGATGTCGCGGCAGGATGTGATCACTTTGGAGGCTGTACCGTCTTCGAGGCGTCGTCCGAGCGCTTCGAGGAATCGCCAGCCGCCGTCCCGGTGGCGGAGGCGGATCTCCACGGGATCGGGATCGGCGCTGCCGCGAACCAGCGAGACCAGGCGTTCGCGAACGGCTTCCACGTCCTCCGGGTGGACGAAGTCGTAGAAGTTCTCGTCCACCGTCTTTCCCGGCTCGTATCCGAGAACGCGAGTCACCGAGGGGCTGTTGTAGACGATGCGACCGCCGGGCTCGAGGATCGAGATCATGTCCGAGGCGTTCTCGATCACGGTCCGAAAATCCGACTCGCTGCGACGAAGAGTCTCCTCGGCGCGGATTCGCTCGGTAACGTCGTGAATGATCGAATAGAGAACGACGCGTCCGTGATATTCGACAGGGCCGGAATGGACTTCGACGACTTTGATCTCACCGCTGGCCAGCCGGTGTTTGAAGATGAAGCTTCCGGCCGACCCGGCGGCGGCTGTCTGCATCGCCCCGGTCACGAGCTTCTCGCCGAGGATGTTGATCTCCCAGATTCTCATGGAGAGCATCTTCTCGAGCGAATAACCGTAGAAGTCGCAGGCGGCCATGTTTGCGTCGAGAATGCCGCCGCTGGTCGGATCGATCACGAGCTTGATCGCGCTGTTGTTCTCGAAGAGCTGCCGGTATCGCATCTCGCTTTCACGAAGCGCCTCGTCGCGTCGTCGCGAGTCGATTGCACTCGCCACGTGCTGGGAGACGAAGGTGAGGATCTCCAGCTCCTCCGGTCCGAACCTCATTTTCGGGTCGTAGGTCTGAACTCCGAGGACGCCGAAGATCCGATCCCCGGATTTGAGAGGCACGCCCGCCCAGTCGAGTGACTCGGCTCCGATCGTATCCACCTCTCCGGAGCGGACCAGTTCCGCGAACCGCTCGGCGGTGGCCAGCAGCGGCTCGCCCGTCCGGAGGACGCGCGCGGTGAGGCCGCGCCCCGGAGGACCCGGCAGAGGCTTCGGGTCCACTGAGTCGACGAAGTAGGGAAAGGAGAGAGTGTTGGTGCGCTCGTCGTGGAGAGCGATGTAGAAATTGCGGGCATCCATCATCTCGCCGACGACGGAATGAATCGAACGGTAGAGCGTCTCGAGATCGTCGGCGGCCAGGCTCAGATTGGCGATGCGGAAGAGGGCGTCGCGAAGGCACTCGTTCCGTTTCGCGGCCGTCACATCGCGAAAGTAGATTCCACGGCCCAGAATGGCGCTTTTTTTTCCGAGGATCGGGACGGACCGGCGCGCCAGGACGCGGCCGTCGTTCAGCGCGAGCTCGTCACCGGCGAGCGTCTCCCTCGGGTGGGTGGCGAAGAACTCGATCCCGCGACGGAATGTGTCGACGTCGGTGACGAGACTCTCGGCCCATTTCTGCAGCGGTTCGGCCTCGACGGACTCGCGGAGGGCTTCGGGAACGCGCCAGAGGTCGAGAAACTGCTGGTTGAAGGAAAGGATTTTGCCGGCGGCATCCAGGACGACGATTCCTTCGTCCAGCGCCTCCTGACGCGCCTCGACGGTCGCCCGGAGCAGGTGGAGCTCTTTCTCGGCGGCTCGAAGCTGCAGAATCCGCCGGAGGAGCTTTCGCCGTCTGGGCGTCGAGAGAAGCCGGTCGCCGGAGTTGATGTCCCTGGCGCGATCTCCAGGTCTGGCTCGTCTGGTCTCCGGCATCCAGCCTGGGTCCTCTCTTGATGGTGGCGACGCCCCACTGCCTGCAGGGTCACAATTCGGTGATCTCCTCATTATAGAGGGCACCGCCCCGGATTCGGCAGCCAGGAAACGCTCAGGGGCTCCCCTGGCGCCATGCCTCCCATCGCTGGAAGTTCTGCATCCCCAGCATCGCCGCGATGATCGCAACGAAAAATTGCCGGGACAGGAGCGCCACCGCCAGAAGGGCAATGCCGAGAATCATCGAAAGCCAGATCGAGATCACGGCGGCGGTCCGGTCAGCGGTGAAGGAGCGCATCAGGTTGTAGAGCGCCTGTCCCCCGTCGAGCGGGTAGATCGGCACCAGGTTGAAGACCGCCCATACGCGGTTCGCCCAGATCATCCGGGGAATCAGCACCGCCAGCATCGGATCGGCGCGCATGGCGGGGACGGCGCCCCAGGCCGCCGCCAGCAGCCAGGCGAGGAGAAGGGAGAAGGCGGGCCCGGCAAGGCTGATGACGATTTCCTTCCAGGGTTGCGAACGGCGAGCGTTGATCGTCACGCCACCGAACCCTCCGAGGACGATGAGGCTGCGGCCAAACCCGAACAGCCCGATGAGGCCGGCATGCCCGAGCTCGTGAAAGAGGACGCTGATCAGAAGGATCGGAATCCAGAGCAGCGCTTCCTGAATCGGTACGCCACGCTCGATGTCGAGGATCACGAACAGCCCCATCAGGATGAGGAAGCTGATCTCGAGATGAATGGATGTCCCTCGGAGGGAACCGAGGCGGATCCCTCGCGATGGAGTGGTCTCTTCGTTCATCGAGGCATTCTAAAGGAGTGGACCAACTGTACCGCCGGCCTCCGGCCGGTCGCGATGCGCGCACGGGCTCACGCGCGGTTTTCTTGATTTAACGGACGAACCAGCGTTTCGCGCATCCGGCCAAGTGTTCACAACTGGCTCTTCAGCGCGAAGCCGATCATCTTGTAGAGCAGCCGCGCGCCGACGTTCGCATCCCACTCCGTTTCTCCCGGCGAGACTTCGCAGAGATCGAGTCCGACGATCCGCTTCTTCGCCCGCACCAGCGCGCGGAGAAGGCCGATGGTCTCGTTCCAGGTGAGCCCTCCCGGCACCGGAGTGCCGGTTCCCGGGCAGAGCGTCGGATCGAGGCCGTCGATGTCCCAGGAGAGGTAAACGTTCTCGGGAAGCTCGGCCACGATCGAATCGGCGATCGAGGCCCAGCTCTTTCCTTCGTCTTTCCACGCGGCCAGGTCGGGGTCGAAGAAGGCGACGATCCGTCCTCCCGACGCATCGATCATTTTCTTCTCGGCGCGTCCGAGGTCGCGCAGGCCGACCTGTACGAGCTTTCCGACTTCCGGGATCCTGGTCATGACGTTGTGGAAGATCGAAGCGTGAGACCAGGTGAATCCCTCGTAGGCGTCCCGAAGATCGGCGTGCGCATCGAGATGGAGAATTCCGAGGCCGGGATGACGCTCTGCGTAGGCGCGAATCGCTCCGAAGGGGACCGAATGATCGCCTCCGAGAACGACCGGCATCCGCCGCGCGTCGAGCCAGCGACGGGTCTCGGAGTAGACCCATTCGTTCATTCGCTCGCTCAGCCCGTTGACTTCCGCCGTCGCGGCAGCGAGGGTCCGATCATCGCCCGCTCCTCCGGCCTCGATCACCGGCGAGGCGAGGCGTTTCGCATTTCTCCCCCACTCCTCGACCTGCTCCGGAATCGGGAGCATGGCGATCCCTGAGCGATACGGCTCACCAGCTTCGTGATCGTAGAGATCAACCTGTCTCGAGGCTTCGAGGACCGCGGCGGGCCCGCGCGATGTCCCCCCGCCGTAGGAGGTGGTGGCCTCGAAAGGGACGGGAATGATCACGACCTTCGAGCTTTCAGGATCGAACGGGAGGCCGTAGATCCCGGAGTCGGAAGAAGCCGCGGCGTCGGGGTCGAAAGTCGAGGGATCGAGAGTCGCCATGCGGGAAGTCTACAAGAGGAGGGGGCGAGGTCCGTTGAGGCGGGCGGCGGGCAACCTAGTCGCGGTCGAGCGGATTCTTCATCGGCGTCGTGTCCGCGGGGTCGACTCGTTGCATGGCTTCCCGGAACTTCGCGTCGAGAATCTTGCTGCGATCCTTCTGGCTGTCCATCTCCCGGTCGAATTTCTTCGCCAGCTCTTCTTTGGAGCTCTTGAGATTGCTGACCATGGCATCGAAGCTCTGCCGGGTCGAGCTCTCCTTCGCCTTGTGCCAGATGACCTGGGCCGTCTCGGTGTCGATCACGAGCTGTGAGTGGCAATCGGGGCAGTCGACTTCGATCTTGGCCATGTGATCCTCCAGGAGTTCGCGATCCATTGTAACGCGGGGGCGGAGAGGGGCTGAAGGGGGGGCGGCTCATTCAGAGGCCGCACGCGCCAGCCGCGCAGAATATGTAGTGGCGTCGCGGCCGAAGAATCTCAGCCGCGAGGATCGCTGTCGGGTTCTCATACACGTCCAGACGCGTTCGTAGGATGCGACTGCACCGGCACATGAACCCGATGCCGGCTTTGCGCATTCTGAGATTCTTCGGCCGCGAGACCAGTCTTCCCGCTACTTCGGTCTCCTGTGCGGCCTCTGAATGACCCCGCGGGGAGGGCGGGCCCTAAGAA
>DATLEY010000003.1:0-4148 GCA_035525215.1 Thermoanaerobaculia bacterium
AAAAAGGAAGGGTACTTTTGATGACTGTCGACGTAGAGCCGACGATCTCGGAGTTCCTTTCCCGCTACGAGCAGCGGGAACTGCTCCGCTTCCTCACCTGTGGAAGCGTCGACGACGGCAAATCCACCGTGATCGGCCGGCTTCTGCACGACTCCAGCGCGATCCTCGACGACCAGCTCGCCGCGGTGAAAAAGGACTCCGTGAGACACGGGACGACCGGCGAGGAGATCGACTTCGCTCTTCTGGTCGACGGGCTGGAGGCGGAGCGGGAACAGGGCATCACCATCGACGTCGCCTATCGCTACTTCTCCACGCCGAAACGGAAATTCATCATCGCCGATACGCCGGGTCACGAGCAGTACACCCGCAACATGGCTACCGGCGCGTCGAACTGCCACCTCGCGATCATCCTGATCGACGCTCGGAAAGGCGTTCTCCCCCAGACCCGCCGCCATTCGTTCATCACCTCACTGCTCGGAATCAAGCATCTCGTCGTCGCGGTCAACAAGATGGATCTCGTCGACTACTCTTCGGAACGGTTCGAGGAAATCCGTCGCGATTTCTCCGACTTCGCCGCCCGCCTTCAGGTAACCGACATCGAGTTCATTCCGATGTCGGCCCTTCGCGGCGAGAACATCGTTCTTCCCGCCGACCAGGCGATGCCGTGGTACCAGGGGCGTCCGCTCCTCGACTTCCTGGAGAACGTCCACATCGCGAGCGACCTCAATCTCATCGACTTCCGTTTCCCGGTTCAACACGTGCTGCGCCCTCATCTCGACTATCGCGGTTTCGCCGGTACCGTGGCCTCCGGAGTCGTCCGTCGCGGCGACGCCGTCGCGATCCTCCCCTCCGGTCGACAGTCCAGGATCCGGGAAATCACCACATTCGAAGGAGAGATCGATCAGGCCTTCGCACCGATGTCGGTCGCTTTGACGCTCGAGGACGACATCGACGTCAGCCGCGGCGACATGCTGGTCCACGTGAACAACGCTCCCCTGACCGCCCGCGACTTCGAGGCGATGATCGTCTGGATGTCCGAGGAGGGACTGGTCGCGGGCAAAGAGTATCTGCTCAAGCAGACGACGGTACAGACGCCGGCAATGATCACCGAGGTCCGTTACCGGATGAACATCAACACGATGAGGCGTGAGCCCGCCGAAGGCCTCGGACTCAACGAGATCGGCCGGGTCCGGATCGACATGCCGCGGCCGCTGTCCTTCGACTCGTACGAGCGAAACCGTTCCACGGGAGCGTTCATCCTGATTGATCGGATCACCAACGCGACGCTGGCCGCCGGGATGATCCTCGACCGGGAGGCCGCGGACTCCGCCGCCGCAGAGCTCTCTCCCGCCCGGACGTCGATCGATCCGGATGAGAGGGCAGCCCGCCTGAAGCAGCAGCCGCTGCTGATCTGGATCGAGGGCGCCGACACCGCCTCGAGCGGAGCGCTCGCCCTCGGCCTCGAGCGAGCCCTGTTCGATGCGGGATGGCACGTCGCGGTGCTCTCCGGCGAGGCGAGGCAGACCAGGCAGATCATCGATCTGGCGTTGTCTCTCGGGACGATCGCGATTCTTCCCGTGAGGACGGCACCATCCCCCTTCGCCCATGAGCAGGTCGTCATCTCCATTTCCGGGAGCGGGACGACTCTCGATGACGAGCCGATAAGGGAAGCGGGCGCTGCGAGCCTTCTCGACGCTCTCTCATCGCGCGGGCTCCCGCGGCGCGCTGGAAGCGGGGGCGTGCAATGATCGATCGATCGAAACTTCTCTCGATCGCCCTCCGAGCGGCCGACCAGGCCGCGGAGGACATTCTCAGGCTCTACGACAATGGCGCGACCGCTTCCGAAGCAAAAGGCGACGGAAGTCCTGTGACCGCCGCGGACCGCGCCGCCGACCGCCGCATACGCGAGATTCTCCGCAGCGAAACGAGCATCCCGATCGCGACCGAGGAGGACTGCGAGACCCATTCCGTCTGCGGCGGACCTCTCTTCTGGCTGATCGATCCGCTCGACGGCACCAAGGAGTTCATCAAGAGAACGGGGGAGTTCACCGTCAACATCGCTCTGATCGAGAACAACAGGCCGGTCATCGGCGTCGTCGTCGCTCCGGCGAAGAAGATCGCTTTCTACGCCGCTGCCGGAGAGGGAGCGTTCGTCCGCGAGCGAGGGGAAGTGAGTCCGATCCGCGTCAGCAACCGGGACGAGAATCTCCGCGTCGCGGTCAGCCGCGACCATCTCACCAGGGATGACGAAGCGCTTCTGGAGGCGCTCCAGTCGTGCGTTCCGGTGCCCGCGGGGAGCTCATTGAAGTTCTGCCTGATCGCAAAAGGGGCCGCCGACCTCTATCCCCGCTTCGGCCGGACCATGGAGTGGGATACTGCTGCCGGGCAGTGCGTGCTTGAAGAGGCTGGCGGAGGCGTGTCGACCGTGACCGGAGATCCTCTGCTCTACGGGAAAGAGGGAGTCGACAACCCCTCCTTTCTCGCCTATGGCGATTCTTCCTGCCTCGCCGCGGCGCTCGCGGCGATACGCAACAGGACTTGATGATGGGGTGGGAAGCCATCGTCACGATCCTGGTCGTCGGCCTGATTCTCTATGGGATGGGGAAGAACGTGGCGACGCCGGATGCTCTTTTCCTGGGAGGCGTCGCCGTCCTGATGTCGTTCAGTCTCCTGAGTGAGCGCTTTCCGTCGCCACGCGAAATGGCAGCGGCGTTCGGCAATGAAGGGTTGCTCACGGTCGCCGCTCTCTTCGTCGTCGCTGCCGGTCTCACCGAGACCGGTGCGCTTGCGCGAGTGACCGAACGACTGCTGGGGAGGCCGAAGTCTCCGGTCGTGGCGCAGATCCGTACTTTCGTACCGGTCGCGGGACTCAGCGCTTTCCTCAACAACACGCCCGTCGTGGCCATGTTCATACCGATCGTTCAGGAGTGGTGCCGCCGCAACCGGATCAGCCCCTCGAAGATCTTCATCCCGATCAGCTACGCCGCGGTCCTCGGAGGGATGTGTACCCTCATCGGCACCAGCACGAACCTCGTGGTGAAGGGGCTCATGGACGAGCTGAGAAAGACGGATCCGACCATTCCGGAAATCGGGATGTTCACCCTGACGCCGATCGGGGTGACGGCCATGATCGTCGGAGGCGTTTTCGTCGTCATCGCCGCTCCACGGCTCCTTCCCGACCGCAAGCCTGCCAGCGAGGAATTCGCGAATCCTCGGGAGTTCACCGTCGAGATGATGGTGGAGAGCTCGAGCCCGGTCGACGGGATCTCGATCGAAGCGGCGAATCTCCGTAGTCTCCCGGGCCTCTTCCTGATCGAGATCCAGCGCGAAGAGGAAACCATCGTTGCCGTGGGTCCCGATGAGATCCTCCGCGGAGGCGACCGCCTGATCTTCGCCGGAATCGTCGAGTCGATCGTCGACCTGCAGCGAATCCGCGGGCTGGTCCCAGCGACCAATCAGGTGTTCAAGCTCGGAGACCCGAAGCGGATGCGATGCCTGATCGAGGCGGTCGTGAGTACGACGTCGCCACTCGTCGACAAGAGTATCCGTCAGGCGAGGTTCCGCAACCGCTATGACGCGGCGGTCATCGCCGTTCATCGGAACGGCCAGAGGCTGAAGGGAAAGCTGGGCGACATCGTGATCCGGGCGGGCGACACGCTCCTGCTCGAGGCGCACAACCGGTTCCTGGAGAGGCATCGCAACGATCAGGATTTTCTTCTGGTCTCGCGAGTGTCGGGCTCCGAGCCGCGGAGGCACGACCGGTCCGGAATCGCGCTGACCATCCTGGCGCTGATGGTGGCGGGAATGTCGTTCGAGAGCGTGACCCGGATCAGCGTATTCAACATGGCGCTGCTGGCGGCCGGGGCGATGGTGGCGACTCGATGCCTCTCACTCACCAAAGCCCGACAGAGTTTGGATCTTCCGACGTTGCTCGCGATCGGCGCCTCGTTCGGAGTGGGCCGGGCGATGGATACGACGGGAGCGGCGGACGCGATGGCGGCCGCGATCCTCAGTCCGATCGATCCTGCGGCGACATGGGCACCGATCGCATCGCTGGCGGGGGTCTATCTGGCGACGTTGCTCTTCACCGAGGTGGCGACAAACAATGCGGCGGCGGCTCTGGCCTTCCCGATCGCGTTAGGGGTGGC
>DATLEY010000018.1:0-6732 GCA_035525215.1 Thermoanaerobaculia bacterium
TCGCTCACGTAGCCGTTGGGGCGGTGAGCGGCGAGGTACAGGCGGAGCACCGGCTCGCTGCCAGGGGAACGGGAGTCAGGCACTGCGGGCAGAGCTTCATGTTCGGCGTGTCGGCCTCCGGCTCGCTCCGCATCCGGTTGATGCGGCGGACGATGAGAAAGAGCAGGAACGCGACGATCACGAAGTCGAGAATGGCGGCGAGAAAAAGTCCGTAGTTGATCGTGGCGGCTCCGGCCTCGCGCGCCGCGGCCAGCGTCGCGAACTCTCCCGGGCCGAGAGTCCAGAAGAGACTCTCGAAGTCGACTCCGCCGAGCATCATTCCGACAGGCGGCATGACGACGTCGTCGACGAGGGAGCTGACGATTCTGTTGAATGCGGCGCCGATGATCAGGCCGACCGCCAGGTCGACCACGCTCCCCCGCATCGCGAATTCCTTGAATTCCTTGAGCATCGATTCCTCCCGCGTCGGCGGCCATTCTGACACCGCGCCGGTCTGAGGGATGGTTTTTCCTCTCGCCGGGCGAAGGTTCGGGGTTGCCGGGAAATGCCAGATTTTCCGGGATGCGACCCGCCGGGATTTTTCTAATGACGCCGCGGGGAGGGCCGGCCCTCCCCGCGGCGTCATTCTCGACGACTACTGACGACTGGTCGGTGACGATTCGCGAATCACGAAATCACCGTCAGGCGACGCTGCCTTCAGCAAAGCGTCGAGCTTGTCGAGTGTGGGTACGGCCTCTCCGCGCTCGTATCTGGCGTAGGCGTTGCGGGAAGAGGCGCCGAGACGTGAAGCGATATCCCGCAGTGACGAGCCGCTGGCTTCTCGTCGTCGCCGAAGAAGCAGAGCAATCATGGCGGCCGCATCGGTACCGCCCACTTCGAAAGTGTTCTTGCCCGTCGGAAAGACGTGGCCCCGAAAATCCCTGCTGCCGATCATGGTCTCGAGCCAGTCACCGATCATCAGGAGGGCTTCCGCTCTCGTTCTTCCCTGCGTCGCAGCGGCGAGGATCGGAATCTCCGCCAGCCAGAATCGCCCGTCGCGAATTACGTTCCCTTCGAATCTCACGTTCGCTCCCTGGAAGCTCGCCGCAGGATCGCTTGTGCCAGCCTCTCGTTGATTTCTCGGTGCCGAGGCACCGCCTCTTCTCGTTCGCCGTCGGTCCAAACATCATGGCGCCCGCCACTCCTGAGAAACCACCACCCGCATTCCGCCAGCCGTTTCTCGAGGTCGCGTCGCTTCACCCAGTGAGTGTACACTGATGGGTGTACAGTTATTCCTGCAGAGGGCCGTGCCTCATGCCCGCGGAACGCGGAGGGCCTGGACCATCTGGCGGATCTCGAGCGGCGGGGGAGGGGTGAGCCGTGACACCACCACGGTCACGATCAGATTGATCACCATGCCGATCGCGCCAATTCCTTCCGAGCTGATCTCGAACCACGGCTCCATGCCGAAGTACTTGTTCGCGGTGATGTAGGCGAGGGTGAAAAGGAGCCCCGCGGACATTCCCGCGATTGCTCCGCTGCCATTCGTCCGGCTGTCGAAGATCCCGAGCAGGATGATGGGGAAGAAGCTCGCCGCGGCGAGACCGAAGGCGTAGGCGACGACCTGCGCCACGAATGCCGGCGGATAGATTCCGAAGATCCCCGCCACGATGACCGCCACGAAGATCATGATCCGCCCGACCTCGAGGCGCCGTTCCTCGGAGGCCTCCGGATTGATGAGCTTCGTGTAGACGTCGTGCGCGACCGAGCTGGAGATGACCAGAAGGAGACCCGCCGCCGTGGAGAGCGCCGCGGCGAGACCTCCCGCGGCGACCAGCGCCACCACCCACGGCGCCAGGCCCGCCACCTCGGGGGTCGAGAGGACGATGATGTCGCGATCGATCGACATTTCGCTCGTCTCAGCGACCGGCGAGAGCTGGATCACTCCATCTCCATTCTTGTCGTCGAAGGCCAGAAGCCCGGTGGTCTCCCACTTCTCCACCCAGTCGAGGGCACGGATTTCATCGAGTGTCTTTCCATGGAGGGATTGAATGAGGTTGTAGCGTGCGAAGGCGGCGATGGCGGGAGCAGTGGTGTAGAGGAGAGCGATGAAGACGAGCGCCCAGCCGGCCGAGTAACGCGCGGCCCGCACCGTGGGAACGGTGTAGAAGCGGACGATGATGTGGGGAAGACCGGCCGTGCCGACCATCAGCGCAAGGGTGATGCAGAAGACGTCGATCATGGGCCGCGACGCGAACGGTTGGGTGTACTCGGCGAAACCGAGATCCGTCTGCAGGCCATTGAGGCGCGTGACCAGATCGCTGAAGGTGAACGAGAGCTGGGGCACCGGGTTGCCGGTCAGCATTCGCGCGATCGCCGCGGCCGGAATCAGGTAGGCGAGGATCAGGACGAAGTACTGAGCGACCTGCGTCCAGGTGATCCCTTTCATTCCTCCCAGAACCGCGAAGAAAGCGACGATGGCCATTCCGATGACCACGCCCGTATTGATCCCGACGTTGAGAAACCGGCTGAAAACGATCCCCACTCCGCGCATCTGCCCCGCGACATAGGTGAGAGAGATGACCACGGCGGCCATGGCGGCGATCAGGCGGGCGGTGGATGAGTCGTATCGGTCGCCGACGAAGTCCGGCACGGTGTATTTGCCGAACTTGCGCAGGTAGGGAGCGAGGAGAAGCGCGAGGAGAACGTATCCGCCGGTCCATCCCATGAGGTAGACGCTTCCGTCGAACCCCATGAACGAGATCATCCCGGCCATGGAGATGAAGGAGGCGGCGGACATCCAGTCGGCGGCGGTCGCGGCCCCGTTGAAGATCGCGGGAACGCCACGCCCCGCGACGTAGAAGCCGCGGGTGTCGCGGACCCGATTCAGGTAACCGATATAGAGATAGGCGGCGAAGGTGATCCCGACCAGCAGGTAGGTCCAGGTCTCGACCGTCACAGCTCGTCATCCTCGTGAACGTCGAATTTGCGATCGAGGCGGTCCATCGCGAACGCGTAGACGAAAATCAGGATGACGAAGACGACCATCGCTCCCTGATGCGCCCACCAGAAGCCCATCGGGAGCTGACCGACCCGGAATGCATCGAGCCATGGGGCCAGAACGATGGCGAAGCCGAAGGAAACGACTCCCCACACCGCGAGAAGAAGAACGATCAGGCGCCGGTTCGCCCGCCAGTATCGATGCGCCGCGTTCGGGTCCACGCATTCACCTCCGCGCGGGGGAGGATAAACGAAAGAAAGTGAAAGACCAACGCAGAACGATGAATTTAGAGAGAGAGTCAAAAACGAACGCAGAACGCAGAACGATGAATTTAGAAGGGGAGTCAAAAACGAACGCAGAACGCAGAACGATGAATTTGGAAGGGGAGTCAAAAACGAACGCAGAACGCAGAACGATGAATTTAGAATTTAGAAAAGAGTCAAAGACACATGATCGGGCTGAATGATTCATCACCGAGAATCGACATTCGTCCGAGTCCCTATTTCTCGCTCGCTGAGTGTCTGCGATCTGCGTTGGTCTTTGACTCTCTTTCTAAATTCATCGTTCATCGTTCTGCGTTCTGCGTTGGTCTTTGACTCTCTTTCTAAATTCATCGTTCTGCGTTCTGCGTTCTGCGTTCGTTTTTGACTCTCCTTCTAAATACATCGTTCTGAGGACTCAGGACTCAGGACTCAGGACTCGAAACTCTTCCTTGGCACGGTCGGCGCAAGCGGACTCTGGGGGGAGCGCAGCCCGTGCCGCTCTTCCCGGGAGGAAACAATGCCTGACGTCGAAGTGAATCAGACGAACGTGCCGCCGCCCCAACCCCCGCAACAGCCACCTCCGGTCCGCGATGATTCATCACGCGCCATCTGGCCGATCGTCGTCGCGCTTCTGGTCGTCGCCCTCGTGATCATCTGGTTCATCTTCGTGCGGGAAGATGCCGAGCCCGCTCGTCTGGATCGGACGGAGGTCAACGTGAACCTCCCGGACGTCGAGACGCCCGAGGTCGAGATCCCGGAGAGCATCGAGGTCGAGGTTCCCG
This sequence comes from Thermoanaerobaculia bacterium, assembly GCA_035525215.1. GTDB lineage: Bacteria > Acidobacteriota > Thermoanaerobaculia > Gp7-AA8 > Gp7-AA8 > DATLEY01. The sequence continues at coordinate 4,026 of DATLEY010000018.1, forward strand.
ATCAGGTCGACGTCGACATCGACACGGGCGACGCCGAAGCTCCCCCCGAGGCCTCCGGGGGCGAAGCACCACCGGCCGTTCCCCCTCCCAGCCAGAATCGCTGATCGCGGGCGAGCCCCGCGGTCAATGGCCGGGAGGCGGTTGCTCTTTCTTCCGGGTCGCCTCCTGACAGAGGGGGCAATCATCGATCTGGTCGAGAAAGAAGCTCACGATCTCGTCGGGCGAGTCGTCGCTGATCCCGAGGATGCCGCCGGCCTTCTGGATCCGGCTCATGGTCCTGTCGATTCTCTGCTGAAGCTTCCGATTTCTCCTACGCATGGTGAACCTCCTCGAGTCGAGGCTCTCTCGGGAAATCGGCGACGTCAAAAACTTCTACGGGGCGTGGATCGCCACCGAGTATCCCCCAGGTCACCAGCGGCATCGCCGCAACGCGGACCCGATATAGACTTCGGGCATGCGATCGATCCCGCGAGTCTCGCTGTTCGTCCTCATCTGCGTGGCGCTCGCGCGGTGCGGCAGCGCGCCCGTGGCACCGCCGCCCGCGCCCCTCACCGATCCTGACGATATTCTTCGGGTGGCGCGCGAGACGATGGCCGCGGCGGCGTTCTGCACGCTGATCACGCTCGACGAAGAGGGACGTCCGCGGGCGCGGATCATGGATCCGACCGCTCCCGATGCGGGAATGCGCGTCACTCTGATGACGAATCCGCTCTCCCGCAAGGTGCGCCAGATCGAGCGCGATCCGCGCGTCACGCTCCTCTATTTCGATTCCGGGGCTCCCGGTTACGTCACGATCATCGGAAGAGCGATCATGATCGTCGAGCCCGCCGAGAAGCGGCGCCGGTGGGTCGATCGCTGGAGCCCCCACGTCGATGATCCTGGGCAGGCCATCCTCTACGAAGTCATTCCGGAGAGGATCGAAGTCGTGAGCCCCGCCCGCGGGGTCGTCCCCGACCCTGCTACCTGGACCCCGCCGGGCGTCGACTATGAAGCGCGCATGGATCTCGCGACGTAAAGCGATCTGCGGGTCGAGGCACGTTTTTACGATGCTGCTGCACGGGCATAGCGTTCGAGAGAGGCCGCGATATGCTTCGGGCGGAGATTCTCGACGATGGCATCCGAGCTTGCAGGGACCCGTCCCACAGCCGACATGCTGGTGAACGTGCCGCGCCTGGTGGCGGCGTATTACAGCGAGCGTCCGGATCCGGCGGTCCGGGAGCAGCGCGTCGCGTTCGGAACGTCGGGCCACCGGGGATCTTCGCTGAAGACGGCGTTCAACGAGATGCACATCCTTGCGACGACCCAGGCCATCTGCGATTACCGGCGCGAGCAGCGGATCGCCGGCCCGCTCTTTCTCGGGATCGATACGCATGCGCTGTCGGAGCCGGCTTTCGTCTCCGCGATGGAAGTCCTGGCGGCGAATGAGGTGGAAGTCCGGATCGACCGCGATCGCGGCTACACGCCGACCCCGGTCATCTCCCACGCGATCCTCACCTGGAACCGCGATCACCCGGATCTCCGGGCCGACGGGATCGTGATCACGCCATCACACAACCCACCCGAGGATGGAGGCTTCAAGTACAACCCTCCGCATGGTGGCCCTTCAGGCTCGGAAGCGTCCCGCGCGATCGAGAACGCCGCGAACAAGCAGCTGGCCGATCCCTCGCCGATTCGCCGGATCTCGTTTCAACGAGCGCTGACCGCCGCGACCACCCGTCCCCACGACTTTGTCGGCGCGTACACCGGCGACCTCGGAGCGGTGATCGATCTCGACATCGTCCGGGCGGCCGGCGTCCGGATCGGAGTCGATCCGATGGGAGGCGCGGGGGTCGGGTTCTGGGACGCCATCCGTGAGCGGTACGGGCTCAATCTCGATGTGGTGAACCGGGCAGTCGATCCGACCTTCCGGTTCATGACTCTCGACTGGGACGGGAAGATCCGGATGGACTGCTCTTCGCCTCATGCCATGGCAGGACTGATCGCCATGCGCAACCGCTTCGATGTCGCCTTCGGAAACGATACGGACAATGACCGCCACGGCATCGTGACGCCCAGCGCGGGGCTCCTGAATCCGAATCACTATCTCGCGGTCGCCATCTCCTATCTCTTCACGAATCGCCCGGAGTGGAAAGAGAGCGCGGCCATCGGAAAGACGGTCGTCAGCAGCAGCCTGATCGACCGGGTGGCCCGCCGCCTTTCACGCGAGCTTTACGAGGTTCCCGTCGGCTTCAAGTGGTTCGTCGACCGGCTGCTCGACGGTTCCCTCGGCTTCGGCGGAGAGGAGAGCGCGGGAGCGTCCTTTCTCCGCCGCGACGGAACGGTCTGGACGACGGACAAGGACGGAATCATCGCGGGACTGCTCGCCGCGGAGATGACCGCGCGGTGTGGGCGCGATCCCGGCGATCTCTATCAGGAACTGGCCGCCGAAGAGGGCGCACCTTTCTATGCGCGCACCGACGCCGCCGCGACGCCCGATGAGAAAGCGCTGCTGGCGAAACTCTCGCCGGAACAGGTCACGGCGAAGGAGCTCGCCGGAGAACCGATCGAGGAGATCCTGACGAAAGCACCCGGCGACGGAAATCCGATCGGCGGGCTCAAGGTCACCGCCCGCAACGGATGGTTCGCGGCAAGGCCATCGGGAACCGAGGATATCTACAAGATTTACGCGGAGAGCTTCATCAGCGAAGCGCACCTGGCGGAGATCCAG
>DATLEY010000036.1:0-7378 GCA_035525215.1 Thermoanaerobaculia bacterium
TGTTCTGCTGTACCTTTTTCTCCCCTCTCCACGCCGAAGACGTCTGGATTCCCATTGTTGGAACCGTCAACCAGTTCCGCACGGATGTCCGGATCTTCAATCCCTCGTTTGACAACGCTCTCACCATCAGCGCTTATCTTCTTCCTCTCGGGACGCCGACGTCGAACCCCGACAACCGGGGAGTTCAACCAGTCTCGATCACCATTCAGCCTCGAGTCATGAGGGTCTACGATGATGTAGTCCAGTCGATGTTCAATTCGACCGGTCTCGGAGCCATCCGTCTCGTCGCGGCGAACCGCGACTTCGAAGCGACGGCCAGAATCTACGCGCTCACCAGCGCTGGGACGCTCGGACAGTTCGAGATTGGCGCGGACGCTTCCGCGGGTCTGACCAAGGGAGTGCTGCTCCAGCTCAAGTCCTTCGGTACGGCGCCCGCTGGATTCCGCACGAATGTCGGAGCGGCGAATCCGAACAGCTCCCCGAACAAGGTCCGCTATCGTCTCCACAACCGGAACAACGAGCAGGTCGGTCCGGTGCTCGAGCGTGAGCTCGCGCCGTACGGCGCATTCCCCTCCACGGAGATCAGGGGGCTCTTCGGCACGACGGAGGCCGCAAACGCGGATCTGACGGACGCATGGGTCTCCTTCGACTCCGACCTGCCTGTTTTCGTTTATGGCTCGGTGATCGACCAGGCTACGACGGATCCGACGTTCGTTCCCGCGCTACCCGACAGCGGAGTCCGCCCGGTTCAGAGCGCTGTCAAGGTCTTCAACATCTCGGCGCGTCAGTGGGAGTTCGACGTCGCCGAGGGAGCCGTCAATGTGAAGGTCGGAGATCGCGTCAAGCTGGTGCTCAAGTCCATCGATGTGGCTCATGGATTCACGATGCCTCCCTACATCGCCAACCTGAACCTGAACCCGAATCAGACCGTCGAGTCGCAGGAGTTCGTCGTGACCGAGGCGGGTCAAGTCACTTACGCGTGCACGAATACCTCGTGCGGCGTTGGGCACAACGACATGACGGGGATCATGACGGTCACTCCTTGACGGTTCGCTGAGGAGACAGCTGCAGCGCCGAGAACCCTCCGGTCGCAAGATCGGAGGGTTCTCATTTTGATCGTTGTTCGCGACCGCCCATCCGGTTCCGGGCGCGAGGGGCCGGCGACCGGCCCGATGAGTCAGCTGGCCCCTAACCTGCAAACTTGCTATGCTTTGCAGGATCACGGGAGTGGCGGGGGTGATGGAGATCTCTTCTTTTTTTCGCAGCCGGCGAGGCGGTGAGCTGGTCGGTATCGTGGTTTTTGCCGCGGGCGTGATCCTGGCTGCGTCCCTCCTCACGTATCATCCTGACGATTCCTCGGCGTTTTACACCTCTGCGCACGGCCGGACCGCCAACGCCATCGGCTACTACGGCGCAACCCTCGCCTGGATTCTCACGAACTTTCTCGGGTTTGCCGCGCTGATGTTTCCCCTCTCCTTTCTGGCCGTCGGCTGGAATCGCTTCTGGGGCCGGGAAGTCGAATATGCGCACACGAAGCTTTTCGGGTTTCTCCTTCTGCTCGTCGCGCTGCCCCCGTTCCTCGATCTGGTCATCGGCCCGGTGTGGGTGAGGGGAGCTCTGCTTCCCGCGGGCGGATATCTCGGAACACAGATCGATCAGGCTATCGCTGCAAATCTGAACGGGCCCGGCACGGCCATCGTTCTGGTGACAGGCATTCTGGTCGGGACTCTTCTCGCCACGCGGATCAGCCTCGCCGTGGTCTTTCTCCGTCTCAAAGAGGCAGGGGCGATGGTGGGTCAGCGGATCTCGCTGGCCTGGAATCGATTCCGCGAGCGTAATCGGAAAGAAAAGATGAAGACCGAGGTGATCCGCAAGCATCTCGAGCGAGCCGTGAGGCCTGCCGAAGAAGAGGATGAAAAGGGAGAGGACGACGTCCGGGTGGCCAGACATGCTGGCCGGGGCCTGGTCGTACGGCAGGTTCAGGGGCATGGTCACTTCCAGATTCGAAAGGTCACCAAGGCCGATCTCCGGAAGGTTGCCGCGGAGATCGCCGAGGAGAAGAAAAAAGGGGGAGGCGTCTACCGGCCGCGGTTCGAGCCGGACGAGAGCTTCGAGGACATCCCGGTTCTGGTTCAGAAGGTCGCAGTGCCGCCCCCTCCGCGCGCGCGCGCGATTCCGAAACCGCAGCCCCGGAAGACGAAGGATTCGTCGCGCCGGTCCGATTCCGCCGCGGTCGCATCGGGAACCTCGACGGAACGGCTTCCTTTCGTCGGCCTGCTGACGCCGTCGAGCCAGGAGTCCTCACTGGATGAGACCGAGCACCGGAAGTTCCTCGAGCTCGGAAAGCTGATCGAGGATCGTTGCCGGGAATTCTCCGTCGACGGTGAAGTGACTGCCTATCACCCCGGACCGGTGGTCACCACCTTCGAGTTCAAGCCGGGAACCAGCGTCAAGTACGCGAAGGTCGTGAACCTCGGGGATGATCTCGCTCTCGCGTTGAAGGCGGACTCGGTGCGGATCGAACGGATCTCGGGATCCTCGACGGTTGGAATCGAAGTGCCCAACAAGCGGCGCGAGACCATCCTCCTTCGCGAGATCGTGGACAGCGAAGCATTCGTGCAGTCGTCGTCGCTTCTTTCACTGGCGCTGGGCAAGGATATCCACGGCGATCCGGTGGTCACCGACCTGGCGAGGATGCCCCATCTGCTGGTGGCGGGTGCGACCGGCGCGGGAAAGTCCGTCGGCCTGAACTCGATGATCGTCTCGCTGCTCTACAAAGCGCTGCCGCGTCAGCTCAAGATGCTGATGATCGACCCGAAGATGGTCGAGCTGAAGATCTACGAGGACGTCCCCCATCTTCTCCATCCGATCGTCACGGACCCGAAGCTGGCCTCCAATGCCCTTCTCTGGACGGTCAACGAGATGGAAAACCGCTACCGGCTCCTCGCTTCGTGCGGGGTCCGCAACATCGATCAGTTCAACGTTCTGCTGCGCGACCCGGAAGCGATCGAGCGCGTCAGGCGCCCGGAGCGGGAGCTGACGGGCATGGAGCCGATGCACTACATCGTGGTGATCATCGACGAGTTCGCGGACCTGATGATGGTTGCGCCGAAGGACGTCGAGGATTCCGTGACCCGGCTCGCTCAGAAGGCGCGCGCAGTCGGTATCCATCTCATTCTGGCGACGCAGCGGCCGTCGGTCGACGTGATCACCGGCGTCATCAAGGCCAATTTCCCTTCGCGCATCTCCTATCAGGTGGCGTCGAAAATCGATTCCCGCACCATTCTCGACGCGCAGGGCGCCGAGAAGCTGCTGGGCAATGGTGACATGCTCTTTCTTCCTCCGGGAACCGCCCGCATCCGGCGAATCCATGGTGCCTACGTCTCGGAGAGGGAGATCGGAGAGATCACGGATTTCATCAAGAAGAATCAGGGAGCGCCGGAATTCGTCGAGGAGATCACCAGGCCGCAGGAAGAGAAAAACGGCGGCGGAGCCTTCGAGGAGATGGATGACGCGAAATACGACGAGGCGGTTCGCGTGGTGCTCACGACGGGTCAGGCCTCGGCGTCCTATCTGCAGCGCCGGCTCAAGCTCGGCTACTCCCGAGCCGCCCGCCTGATCGAGCTGATGGAAGCCAACGGCATCGTCGGCCCGAGCCAGGGATCGAAGCCGAGAGACATCCTGATCCGTCCCGATGATTATCCGGGGATGGATGCCGCTTCGAATCTCTGAGCAGGCTACGCGTAGCCTGGCGCTTTCCGCTCTCGTGATTCTTCGATCACGGCGCGAGCTCGATCGAGCTCAGCGGCCAGGTGTTTTCGCCGGCCGCGCAACCTCTGATGCAGCGACGCGCGCGAACGAAGAAGGAGGAACGTTCCGGCCTCGCGCCGTGTGCGATCCCACCACTGCATTCCGGCGAGCGTGGCCAGCGCCGCGGGGGGAAGCGCCAGCAGAAGCAGAACGGCCAGCAGGCCCGAAGAAAAAAGAAGGCCCGCACCGATCGCGAGCAGCACGATCCAGAGCGCGTACACGACGATCCCTCCGAGGATCTTCACCGTCGCCTGAATCTCCTCGCCCTTGAATCGCCCCGCCAGCACCGCCGTCAGGTGATAGGGGAGCAGAAAAAGAATCGCCCCGGCGAGCAGAGGGATCGCGGCGAGGGCGAAGGGGAGGAGACGGCCTGCAATCCAGCGCGCCGCCACCGAGCTCCGTGTTGCGAAATCGAGCATGCGGGGGGTCAGCCTCAGCTCTCGGAGAACAGCGTCGAATCCGAGGACGGAGCGGCGGAGAGCCTCTATTCCCTCTGGATCCTCATGTCGAAGCGCCGCCAGCATCCGCGCGATGTCGCGCCGCCGCTCCAGACGCGACTCCGGATCGGAAGAAAGCTCCCGCTCAGCCGCCCAGATCGCCTCGGCAGCCTCGACGGCGGGCGCGTCGTCCCATGAGTCGAGGTTCACCGTTACTTTTCGAATCCCAAGATCGATCCGCCGCGTGAGCTCCTGCACCGATCCCTCGCCGTCGGGATCGAGGTCCGACCATTCGATCGGAGGGCCGGAAGCGGCGAGGGCTCGCGAGTGGAACCGCGTCTTGTCCCGGTAGGTCAGTCCGATCGGGACGATCGGGAACGCCCCCCCGAGAGTGCGCGCCGTGAGCAGGGCGATGCGCGCAGCTCCCGTCCTCATCGGAGCGAGATTCGGATCGCTGTGGCTGATGCCCTCGGGGAAGATCGCGATGGCCGATCCATCGACGAGAGCGTCGCGCGCCGCGGTGAAGGTCTGTTCGTTCCGGTCGACCGAGTCTGGATCATCCTGCCGGCGATAGACGGGAATGGCTCCCGCCGCGCGGAGCAGCGGACCGGCCACGGGAACGGAAAACAACGGCGCCTTGCCCAGGAATCGGACTGGCCGCGCCGCAGCGACGATCACGCCGCCGGCGTCGGCCGCCATGTTCGGATGATTGGCGACGAGCAGCAGCGGACCCGACTCCGGTGGGCGAGGTCCCGAGTTCTCGAGCCGGTAGAACGCCCCGAGCGCGAATCTCGCGAAAGGGGGGAGCAGCGGCAGGAGACGCACATCCTGATTGTAGGGGGAGGGAGCTTCAGGCGGGGAAGGAGAGAGCTCTGAACCCGAGCTCACTCTCGGGGCGGGCTTCCTTGAATCGTTCGATCTTCGTGACCAGCCACTGATCGCCACGACGCTCCAGTTCCAGCCAGACCGCCGCCCAGGTCGCCCCCTCGAGGTTCTGGACGAACCGGAAGTGAGCACCCGGCCAGCGCTCTTCCGGAACGCTCCGCCCCCGAAGCATCGCCTCGGCCATCTCGATCATCTCCGGTCCGCCGATGTGGTCGCAGGGCATCGGGATCGAAGACCATCGCTGGAGACGTCGAATTCCCAGAGGGGAAGAGGGAGACGAGCGAGGGGAGAGGGGAACCAAGACCTGCTGACGAGTGGCGCCGGCTTCCACTGTATCGCCGGCCTCCGGCCGGTAAGGCGGGCGAAGCGCGCTGTTTCGTTGACACCGGCCTTGAGCAGGCAAGCGGGCGTGAGAGCGTTTCTCGAGAAGTCCTTTCGCCATGAAGGGGTGGGCGGCGGGACGCCGCCGCCACGGACTCCCGAAACTTTTGCGGACCGGGACGAGTCGAACCTATCGATTCCATCGAGCTCGGAGGAACTATGCGCCAGGTCGCAGTCGCCTTTCTCGCCGGCCTCGTCACCCTCACCGCGCACGCACAGAGCGAGCCCCCGCGGCGATACGCGGCGCAGGGGACCGGGCAGTTGATCGTGCTGTTGAACGAGATTAAAGGAGAAGCGCGATTACTTTCGGCTTCGATGAACAGGGATGCGTTCATCGTTTCTCAGATGGTGGCCGCCGTCGGGGACCTCGAGAACTTTCAGTCTTCGGCGGCCCTGGAGAAGGCTCTGCTCCGGATCGAGGAAGCGCAGAAGAGAGCGCGACAGAACCCAGTCGCTCCTCCCGCTGTCGCGGATGCCCTTTCAGGCGCCGAGCAGCTTCTCCGGAAAGCGAGAGATTCCGGATTCGGGGATCTCTCCGGGACCCAGAAAGAGCTCCTCCGTTTCAGCTCCAGAGTTCAGCGAGTTCTATACGTGGAGATGGAGCAGACGCGCGCGCTCCGGCGGACTCTCGCTGAAGCCCAGTCGAGTCTCATCGTCGTGACCATGGACATGGACCATGCCATGGGAGAAGCGCTCAGCGCGACTTTCGATTTTTTTCGGAAAGGCGGAAACTGATATTGGCATCCCGTGCGGCGGCTCCGCGAATGCCGGTTGACCCCGGGCACATCCGGGCCTATAGAGTGGATGGAAGGTCCCTTGCCGATCATGTCTGACCCCGAGCCTCCTGTCTCGGTCCGGCGGCACGCCCTGATCGTCGACAACGACGAAGGGACCGGCTCGCTCCTTCGTACGATCCTGCTTCGCATGGGGTGTGATGCCGAGGTCAGCAAAAACGGCCGTGACGCCATCAGCCATCTCGCCGCGGCTGATTACGATCTCATTCTTCTCGATCTCCTGATGCCCGAGGTCAGCGGGCAGGACATCCTCCTGCACATCCGCGAGAGCGCGCCGGAAAAGCTTCAGAGAGTCATCGTGGTCACAGCCGTCGCTGAGCGCGCCAACGCCATTCCCGAAACGGCGCGCCCATTCTGCGTCGTCCGAAAGCCCTTCGATGTCGAGCACCTCGTGACGCAGATCCGTCAGTGCATCGAGCATTGATTCGTCGACGGCCGGCACCGGCTGCGAGCGGGAAAGGGCGGGGGTCATTCAGAGGCCGCACGGGAGTCCGAAGTAGCGGGAAGACTGGTCTCGCGGCCGAAGAATCTCAGAATGCGCAAGCCGTCATCGGGTTCTTGTGCCGGTGCAGTCGCACCCTACGAACGCGTCTAGACGTGCATGAGAACCCGACTGCAATCATCGCGGCTGAGATTCTTCGGCCGCGATGCCATCTCATATTCTGCACGGCTGGCGCGTGCGACCTCTGAATGATCCCCGCCTGTACGCGATGCCTCAACGAGTTCGTGCTCGACGGTCATCTCCGCTCCACCGGCGCTCGCGACGTTCCCCACTCTGAATGACGGCACCCGAGTTCGCCACGATCCCCTGCCCTCGCCTCTCCCTCCTCCCTCGCTCGTCTGCCGTCTTCCCTGATCCTCCCTGACCTCGCCTCTCCCTCCTCCCTCGCTCGTCTACCGTCTTCCCTGATCCTCCCTGCCCTCGCCTCTCCTCCTCCCTCGCTCGTCTACCCTCTTCCCTGATCTCCGCTCCTCCACCAACTCCCTGCAATTGAAATCTCCCGTCCGCCCTCCAGGGTTATCGTGTCCCCAATGTCTTCACGGATCGTCATCAGCGGAGTCGGCGTGGTC
>DATLEY010000086.1:0-4502 GCA_035525215.1 Thermoanaerobaculia bacterium
GCGGGGTGTCGAAGATTCCTCTCGTGCATTACGACAGCTCGCGCGAGGATGTCGAATGGCAGTATTACCCGGGGGCCGGGCAGCGGCGGGCGATCAGCGAGCTGTTCGTCATCGACATCGATTCGAAGCGACCAGTCCGGCTGGATCGCGGTGAGGAGCCGGCTCACCTCCCTCTCTTCTGGCGCTCGGATGGCTCCGAGTTTCTGTTCCTGCGAGTCGCCCGCTACGGGAAGAAGCTGGAGCTGGTTGCGGCAGACGCCGCCGATGGCGGCACCCGAAAGATCCTCTCCGAGACCACCGAGACGTTTCTGAACTTTCCGTTTCACCAGCCGAGGGAGATGCTCAGTGCACTGCGCGACGGAAAACGATTCCTCTGGCTCTTCGAGCGGGACGGCTGGCATCATCTCTATCTCTACGATTTCGAGGGGAAACTCCTCCGCCGACTGACGAAGGCGCCGTTCCCAGTCGTCCGGATCGTGGACGTCGACGAGGAAAAAGGGTGGGTGTATTTTCTCGCGCAAGGGGATCTGGGGCGGCCCTACGACGTGCACCTCTACCGCGTGGGACTGGAGGGCGGTGAGATGCAACAGTTGACCGATGCACCGGGCCGCCACGACGTTCGTCTCTCTCCGTCGAAAGACTTTTTCCTCGACGCGCACTCGAGTGTCGAGCGGCCGCCATCGACGGATTTACGGAGCGCCGACGGCAGCCTTCTCCGGACCCTCGCCGCGACCGACACGGCGCCTCTCGGCGAGCTGCGATGGAGGCCTCCGGAGGAAGTGGTCGTGAAGGCGGCCGACGGAGAAACCGATCTCTGGGGCGTGGTCTACACTCCCCACGACTTCGATCCGGGAGTGTGTTATCCGGTGGTTCAGCTTTTCGAGGGCGACTACGGTGGCGCGACCGGATTCCCAAGTGGATTCGCCGACGTTCGAGGTCAGGCGCTGGCTCAGCTCGGATTCGTGGTGGTCAGAATCGCGACCAGGGGATCCGCCGGACGCGGAAAGGAGTTCCGAGACTTCGCATACGGCCAGCCCGGTCGACACGAGACGGCGGATCAGGTGGCCGCGCTCCGCCAGCTCGCTGCGAGTCGTCCCTTCATGGACCTCGGCCGCGTGGGAGCGTTCGGCGGCTCCTATCCCGGCTTCAAGGCTTTACGGGCCCTTTTGGCTGCTCCGGACGTCTATCACGCCGCCGTACTCGTCGCGCCGATCACGGACATGTCTCGCCATTGGAGGAACGAGCCGATCCTCGGGCCTCCCGACCAGAGGATCTATTCCGAGTCCTCGAATCCCGCCCTCGCCGCGAACCTGAAGGCGAAGCTCCTGCTCATCCATGGGACGAGCGATCGCGACGTACCGATCTTCCACACCATGGAGATGATCGCTGCTCTGATCCGGGGGGACAAGCCATTCGACCTCCTCGTCGTGCCCGGGCAGGATCACGGATCGTGGAATCGCTATCTGTCCGACCGCGCAATCCCGGAGTATTTCGTGGAGCATCTGAGACCACACGCACCGGTTCGCTGCCAAGGCAGACGCGGCGAAAAGCGATTGACCCGGAGTTCCGGGGGAGAGCGTCTCCTCCGGATCGGTGAGATTCTCGAGGACGCCCAGAATGCCGTTGTCGATCTGCAGTTCGCTTCGAAGTTCAGAGAAGGAGAGCCACAGCCATGAACGCACCGCCAGCCCAATCGCCGGGAATCCGGCTCTGCATTCTCTCGGTCTGCGTCGCAAGCGTTCTCCTCGTGGAAGCCCGTCTCGCCCTTCGTGCGGATGCGGCGACGCTCGAGGAGATCTTCGCGCTTCCGTTCGCCTCACAATTGACCGCCGCACCCGCCGGCGGGCACGTTGCGTGGCTCTCCGAGGAATCGGGAATTCGGAACGTCTGGATCGCGAGCCCACCCGGGTATGAAGCGAGGCCGCTGACCGCTTACGAAACGGATGACGGAGAGGAGATCCGACAACTCGTCTTTTCGTCAGACGGCCGCACGCTCTTCTTCGTCCGCGGCAGCCCTTCGAATCCGCTCAGCAAGCCGGAACCGGAGGAGCAGGCGATCTGGAGCGTTCTCATCGACGATGGCAGTCCGAGTCGAATCGCGGAGGGAAATTCGCCCGCGGCCTCCCCGGCGGGTGATCGGCTCGCGTTCTTACGCCGCGGCGAGCCGTGGATAGTGCCGCTCGATGGTGGCGAGGCCGAGCGACTGTTTCGCACACGTGGTCGCGTCAGTTCCCTTCGATGGTCGCCCGACGGCTCGCGCCTCGCGTTCGTCAATGAGCGGGGCGAGTTCGCCTACGGCCACAGCGACTACTCCTTCGTCGGAATCTTCGATCTTCGCGAACGGAAGATCACCTGGATCGATCCCGCGGTGTATCGCGATCATGCGCCGGTCTGGTCGCCCGACGGACACCGCCTCGCCTTCGTCCGGATGCGTCCGCCCCTCACTCGCCGCACCGGCTACTCGCCACGGCGCGACCTCGAGCCGTGGTCGATCCGCGTCGCCGACCCGAAGAGCGGGCGCGGTCGTGAGATCTTCCGCACGTCGGCCGGCAGCGGAAGCGTCTTCCAGGGCGTCGTGGCGGAGAACCCGATCCTCTGGGCGGCGGAGGACCGCATCGTCTTTCCCTGGCAGAAAGACGGATGGCTTCATCTCTATTCGATTGCCGCGACGGGCGGCACACCGGTCCTTCTCACACCCGGCGAGTACGAGGTCGAGCACGTCACGCTCAATCCTCGCCGCAACGTCGTCATCTACTCGTCCAACGAGGGCGATCCCGACCGGCGTCACATCTGGCAGGTACCCGTGAGCGGTGAGGAGCGCGATCTCCTCACGCCGGGGAGGGGGATCGAAACGAGTCCGGCCATCACCAGCGACGGCGAGGTGCTCGTGTTCGTTGGTTCCAACGCTGATTCTCCCTCGGAGCCAATGATGATGCGCCGCAACGAGACGCCGCGACCGCTGCGACCCGCCAACGATCAGCCACGGCCGGTGCTCGCCGAGCCACAGCCGCTGCAGCTCACGGCGGAGGACGGCGTGAGCTCGTATGCGCAGATCTCGCAGCCGAAGATCGCGCGCGGGCGTCGCGCGCCGGCGGTGATCTACCTTCACGGCGGGCCGCAGGGGAGACAACAACTTCTCGGCTGGCCTCACGGGCAAATTCACTACCATCACGACTACGCCTTCACTCAGTATCTCGCCAGCCGCGGCTATGTCGTCCTTACGCTCAACTATCGAGGCGGTGCGGGGTACGGGCTCGAGTTCCGCGATCCTGCCGAGCGAGGCGTCGTGGGCGCGAGCGAATATCGAGACGTCCTCGCCGCAGCGCGCTACCTCCGCGGCCGCGAAGACGTCGATCCCGGCCGGATCGCGCTCTGGGGCGCCTCCTGGGGCGGTTATCTCACCGCGCTCGGGCTGGCTCGCAACTCCGATCTTTTCGCGGCGGGCGTGATCTTCTACGGCCCCTATGACTGGGTGCGGATGTGGTCCGGGCACGCCATTCCCGAGACCTCGGACCAGGAGCTGAAGGAGCGCGTCCGGAAACTCGCACGAGAGTCCTCGCCCATCGCGTCAGTGGACGGATGGCGCTCGCCGGTGCTGATCGTTCATGGCGGTGAGGATCGGTCGGTCGACTTCGAACAGGCGGTGGTGATGGCCGAGGACCTTCGCGCGCGTGGAGTCGAGGTGGAAACGGTGGTGCATCCCGACGAGCCGCACGGATTCCTGGTGCACCGGCACGTGCTCGAGGCGTATCGCGCCGCGGGGGATTTTCTCGATCGCAGGATCGGGGCACACACCGCTTCCCGGTGAGGCGTGCGTGGCGCAACGATTCATTCGAAGGGATCGACTCGACAGGAGGGAGGCGATGAACATTCTTTCCGAGCGGGCCAGGCTCTGCCTCCTGGTCGCGCCAATAATGGTCCTCACCCCCGCACTTCTCGCTCAGGAGGGCCCGCAACCAGTCATTCGCGCCGACAGCTCACCCTTCCGCCCACTCGAGTTCGAGACCAGAGAAGTGACGGGAGCCGACGTCACGATCTCGCCCGATGGGCAACGGTTGATCTTCACCATCCTGGGGCACCTCTTCCGCCTGCCGATCACGGGCGGTGATGCCGAACAGCTCACCTTCGGCCCCTACTACGACAGCGACGCCGTCTTCTCCCCCGATGGCTCCCGCATCGCCTTCGTCTCCGATCGCGACGGAAGCGAAGGGAACATCTTCGTCCTGGAGCTCGCAACCGGCGCGATTCGACAGATCACTCGCGAAACGTGGGCCGGCCGACCCGTCTGGACGCCCGACGGAGACGCGATCGTCTACCTGAGCTTTCTCGCCCCGGGAGTCGAGCACTACGGGCTGAGCATTCGCTGGAGGAGAGCCTCGGTGCGCCAGACTCCTGTCACCGGCGGAGAGCCACGAACGCTCAGCCCGTCGGCGCGGCTCTACCGTTCAGTGTTCTTCCTCCCGGATGGCCGAGTCGCCTGGACCGTCATCGAACCGGATGCC
>DATLEY010000091.1:0-7180 GCA_035525215.1 Thermoanaerobaculia bacterium
CGTTCGTACGATGCGAGTGCACCGGCATAAGAACCCGATGACGGTTTGCGCATTCTGAGATTCTTCGGCCGCAAGACCAATCTTCCCGCCACTCCGTTCTCGCGTGCGGCCTCTGAATGACCTCCGCCCTTCCCCGCTGACGGCCGGGGCCCCGGTGTCATTAGTAGGCCGCGACACCATTCCCTATCCTGCGCGGCCTTCCCGTGCGGCCTCTGAATGACCCCCGCCCTTTCTCTTCACCGTCATCGTGGGGGGGATGCCGTGAACGTGAACGTGCCCGTGCCCGTGAACGGTTTTTGACTCACCCCCCTCCCAGGAGTGTCGGCGCACTCTCTGTGCGCTGCTACAGCCAACGCGCGAAGCCCCCCAGCCGATCATGTATCCTCCCTCCGCGATGATGGAGACCTTCACCGCCGCGCCGCACGACGACGTCCTCAAGCTGACGATCCAGATCGCGGTCCTGATCATGACCGCCCGGCTCCTCGGCGAGGTCGCGAAGAAATTCGGACAGCCGGCCGTCATCGGCGAGATCTTCTCCGGAATTCTCCTCGGTCCCTCCATCCTCTCCAGCCTCGTTCCAGCCATCGGCCAGTGGATCGTCCCCTCGACGCCGGTGCAGGGTTACCTGCTCGAAGTGGTCAGCCTCATCGGCGCCATGTTCCTCATGCTGATCACCGGCCTGGAGACGGACCTCGGACTGATTCGGCGCCATGCCCGCACCGCCATCGGCGTCTCCCTCGGAGGAATCATCGTCACGTTCACCGCCGGCTTTTTTCTCGGCATGAACCTCCCCGATCAGCTTCTGGGGCGCCCCGACGAACGGATGGTGTTCGCGCTCTTTCTCGGCACCGCCATGTCCATCTCCGCCATCGCCGTCATCGCGAAGGTGATCATCGACATGAAGCTGACCCGTCGGGATGTGGGCCAGACGATCCTCGCCGCCGGGATGAGCGACGACACGATCGGATGGATCATCCTCTCGGTCGTGGTCAGCCTGGCGGCGGGCCATCGCATCAACCCCGCCTCGCTCACGTTCACCATCCTCAGCGTGCTCCTCTTCATGGTTCTCAGCCTCACCCTCGGACGCAGTCTGGTCCGGAGAGTCGTGCAGTTCGTCCAGGACCGCCTTTCATTGAACGACCGGATGCTGACGCTCGGGGTCGTCCTCATGTTCGCCTGGGGAGCCATCGCCTCCGCGCTGAAGTTCGAAGCCGTGCTCGGAGCGTTCGTCATCGGGATCGTTCTCAACCAGGTCCGTCTCTTCCCGGAAGACGCCCGCTCGCGCCTGGAGAGCATCGCGCTGGCCATCTTCGCGCCGGCCTTTTTCGCCGTGGCGGGGTTGAAGGTCAACCTCGCCCAGCTCCTGACGCCAACGCTTCTCGGCTCCGCGGCATTGATCATCGGCGTCACCACCCTCGCCAAGGGAGTCGGCACGTATCTCGGCGCGCGGCTGATCGGAAGGAAGGACCACTGGAACTCCCTCTCCTTCGCAGCGGGACTGAACACCCGGGGAGCGATGGACATCATCATCGCGACGATCGGCCTGCAGCTCGGAGTCCTCGGGCAGGATATGTTCTCGATCGTCGTGCTGATGGCGATGACGAACTCCCTGCTGGCGCCGGCGGCGCTGCGCTGGGTTCTCGCCAGGGTGACCCCGAGCGAAGAAGAGACGCAGCGGCTCAAGCAGGAGGAGATCGCAGAGAAGAGCTTCATCGCCTCGATCCACCGGATCCTCATCCCAATCCGCTTTCGCGAGTCGGTCTCGGACCAGTACGTCGCGGAATCGAAAGTTCTGGAGCGGCTGGCGCAGCGGCACGACCTGGCGCTGACCCTGCTCAACGCGAGCAAGCCGGGGAACAAGCCCGAGGGTCTCGAGTTTCTCGGAAAAGTTTCGGAGCTCTTCGCGGGGAAGTCGACGCTCAAGGTCGCGGAGGGAACGTCTCCTTCTGAACTGATCCTGGACGAAGCGAATCGCGGCTACGACCTCCTGGTGCTCGGCGCCTCGCAGGACAGCAACACGCGCGTGGTCTTCAATCCGATGGTCGACTATCTGATGCGCGTCTCTCCCTGCCCCACCATGGTCATCAAGAGCTACCCGATGCCGCCCGAGTGGCAGCTCCGGCGGATCCTGGTTCCCACGAATGGCGCGAGAGCGGCTCGCCGCGCCGCGGAGCTCGGATTCGCGCTCGCCACCGATCCGGAGCATGAGGTCATCGTGCTCAACGTGACCAGCCGGGACACGAGCGCCATTGACGCCGACGGAAGTTACTTCCGCCGTCAGGTCAGCAGCGCCCGGGGGATCGTGGACGAGCTCAAGGAGCTCGGCGAAGCGCAGGGAGCGAGGACCTTCGCGGAGGTCCGCGTGGGGCGCAACCTCGACAAGGTCATCCTCGATACCGCGAGCGAGCGGGAGATCGACCTGATCATTCTCGGCACGGACATCCGCGCCGGATCCCAGCGCCTTTTCCTTGGACCGCGCGTCGAGAGGATTCTCAACGCGGCTCCCTGCCCGGTGATCGTGCTCAACGCGTCGTAGGGGGGAAATCGCGAACGCCGGTAACTCGTAGCGGCGCACAGCCTGCGCCGACTACGGAAGATTGTCGCCGCTGGCCGAAGCCTCTTCGACTCCGGCGAAAGACCCTCGAAAGGGCGAACCCAATTGGTTCCATAATGCGAGCCGGCGCTGCGGCGGCTCAATTGACAGCGCCGGGCGACAGCCCGGCGAGATGCTATTTTTCTTGGTCTCATCGGGATGTGAGCCGCGTCAGCGGCGGCTCAATCGACAGCGCCGGGCGACAGCCCGGCGAACCGGAGACGGGCGTTGATATTCTTCTTAACCAGGCCTGAGCCGCGCAGCGGCGGCTCAAGCCTCGGTTCAATCCGAGGAGGCTACGCACGTCCCATCACGATTTCAGATCTTCGAGGTCGAACTCCATGGCATGCCTCAGGAGAAATTTCTGGACCTCCTCGGTAAAAGTCATCTTCCGGTGATGTTCCTCCTGGTTCTCGATGTACCGGCGCACGCGGCTAAGATTGGAATAGCTGACGGAAAAGGCGCCGTAGCCGCGCTGCCAACGGAACTTCCCGCCGCAGGGCACCGTCTTGTTGAACCAGCGAGAAGAGTTCCCTTTGGCCTTTTCGAGTAGCTCGGCGTAAGGAAGGGGCGAGGGAAGCCGGATCAGCCCGTGAACATGATCCTCGACGCCGCCGATTACTAATGCGTCCGCGCCCAGGCCGCGAATGACCGTAGCGAGATAGGCGTGAAGTCGGGGACGGATATCCGGCGTGATAAAGGGGAATTGTTCCTTCGTCCCGAAAACAATATGAAGAAACACCGAGCTATAGGTATGCATAAGGCCACCCGCGCGGATCTTACCTCGGCATCATTTTGAGCCGCCGCTGGCGCGGCTCACATTCCGTGGAGACGAAGAAAATAAGCGCTCCGCAATGCCTTTCGCCGGGCTGGCGCCCGGCGCTGTCAATTGAGCCGGCGCTGCGCGCCTCGAGCTCACCGCTCGATTGTGGACGGCCCTCTACCGCTTCGACATGCGTACGATCCGGGCGATCGCTTCGAGGTCGAACTTGTGATCGAGGTACTCCCAGACCGCCACCACGTCCTTGTATCGTTCGCGGCGGTCGCGATCACCGATCAGGCTGGCGTTTCCGAGAGCGTCCCATTGCGACCGCTCGTCGCCGTTCTGATCGAGGCGCTTGCTCGCTTCGAGAATCGCCTTCGCGTCGTCGGGCGCGAGGCGCGCGTGAGGCTCGACCGGCACCAGAAAGCGCTGTGAGGCAGTCAGCTCCGCTTTCTTCTCCAGCGCTTCCTTCTTGCGATCGAAGGATTCGGTGTCCGGAAAAGCCCTTCCGGTCGCGATCATCCGGTCGAACATCCATTCGATGGAATGCCGGGCGGCGCTGGCGATGCGGATTCCGGAGCGATAGCGGTATTGCCCCGGCTCCTCGACGCTCGGCAGCAGCCGGCTCCACACCACCTCGGCGTCGACGTCCATCGTCGCTTCGAGAGTGGGCGGGCTCCAGGAGAAGGTCGCTTCGCGCATCGCGAGCGGCCCTTCATGCTCGATTTGAAATCCTTCCTTCCCGAAGTTCCGGATCGTGACCGTCTCCCGTCCGAATCGCGCCGTACAAGGCGGATTCGGGATGTAACGGGGAGTCCGCCGTGAGTCCGAAAGGAGCATGGTCATGTTGTACCGCGAACGGAGCAGTATGGGAAGAGATTGCCCGTGAGAGCGAGCGCTTCGCGCTTCAGCCTGCTGCGAGGTGGCGGGCGGCGTCCCGCGGCCCAGCCTGTTTTTCGCCGAGCTGGCGCGATCCCGCAGGGAGGGAGGGGGTCATTCAGAGGCCGCACGGGAGAGCTGTGTCCCGGCAGGACTGGTCTTGCGGCCGAAGAATCTCAGAATGCGCAGGCCGTCATCGGGTTCTTGTGCCGGTGCAGTCGCATCCTGCGAACGCGTCTGGACGTGCATGAGAACCCGACAGCGATCATCGCGGCTGAGATTCTTCGGCCGCGACGCCACCTCATATTCTGCGCAGCTGGCGCGTGCGGCCTCTGAATGACCCCCGCCCACGCTCCGGCCTGCCGGGGCGTTGCCGGCTGGAAACCCGGCGCCACAGCCCAACGATACAATCGCACCAATGCGCCTCCTCCTCTTCATCGCGTCGCTCTTTCTCGCCTGCGTCCCCGAGGCTCCGGCGATCGCGGCTTCCGATCGGGTGGCGGTCGTGCGGGTCATCGATGGGGACACGCTGGTAATCAGGAACCATGAAGAAAAAGAGGAGCGGATCCGCCTCATCGCCATCGACTCTCCGGAGATGAACTACGGGAAGGGGAGTCCGGAGTGTGGAGCGCGGGAAGCCACCGCGGCCTTGCGAGCGCTCGTTTCGACGGAAGTTCGAATCGACCGTGTCAGGAAAGACGATTATGGCCGGACGCTCGCCTGGGTCTGGAACGATGGCGCCGCGTCGGTCAATGAGCAGCTCCTGCGCGACGGGCACGCGGAGATATTCCGGAAAGAGCGCCACGCCGATCGCGAGCGGTTCCGGAAGATCGAGAATCAGGCCCGCGCCGCGCGGCTCGGCATGTGGGGCTGTGACTGAGCGTTCACGTTGACGTTGCCGAGGGGCGGGGGTCATTCAGAGGCCGCACGGGAGGACGAGGTTGAGAGACGATTGGTCTTGCGGTCGAAGAATCTCAGAATGCGCAGGCCGTCATCGGGTTTTTGTGCCGGTGCAGTCGCATCGTACGAACGCGTCTGGACGTGTATGAGAACCCGACAGCGATCATCGCGGCTGAGATTCTTCGGCCGCGAGACCAATCTCGTATTCTGCCCGGCTGGCGCGTGCGGCCTCTGAATGACCCCCCGCCCCGCTGCGAGATTCGCGTTTGATGGTCATCTCCGCTCCACCGGCGCTCGCGACGTTCCCCCACTCTGAATGACCCCCGCCCCGCACGCGTGACCTGAGGGAGGTTCTCCCGTGCCCGGCCTTTGACTCTCGACCATCGCACGGAAGCCCTCACCCCTCATCCCCGGCCCTTCTCCCCGAATGCGATTTCATTCCGATCGCGATCCGGACGTGGAGAAGGGGGCCCGCCCTCCCCGCGAAATCTTCCCGTGCCCGGCTTTTGACTCTCCTGCGCTCCTTGGAATCTTCGTTGTGTCCCTCCCGTTAGCCGCCGTTGACAGCGCGGAGGAGGAGTCGTTACCCTGCGCGTCCCTGCCATCACGGCGCATTCGTCTAGGGGTCTAGGACGCCGCCCTCTCACGGCGGTAACACGGGTTCGAATCCCGTATGCGCTACCAAATCTCCGCCGAATATTCAGCTGCCGCTCGGAACACGATATGGGCGCGATTCGAACGCGAGTTGGGCACATTCTCGCGCCGCCTTCGCGTCATTCCTGGCACATCCAGACTAGGCGAAGGTCCTCTAAGGACAGATCGCCACAATCTCGACGCCACCGTAGGTCCCTAGAGCGACTTCAAATACTCCACGAGCTCTCGTTCCTGTTTGGCAGTAAGGCGAAGGGCGCGGACCCGGTTGTAGTGCGCAACCACGTCTGTCAGGCTCGCTGCGCTTCCATCGTGGAAGTACGGCGGGTGCTGCCATAACGCACGGAGAGGTGTCGCGCGATATGCGCGGTTCTTGGTTCGTGCCGCGTAAGCACCATCCATCCCCGTCTCGGCGGGCGAATGCAGCTTCCCGGCGTTGTTGTCAGTGCCGTTTGCGCCGACGTGACAACTCGAACACGCCCGATTGAAGATCGCGCGTCCACGCTCGGAGAGAGCAGCATCAAAACTTCCGGCTGGGGGTGGAGGGGCCGTCAGGCTATGTTGGTAGGCGCGCAGAGCCGGTAGTTTTGACGTGACCATATCGGGCGAATGCTTGATGTCGATCCCGAGTCGCGGGTCGGAGAAGTTCCCTTGGGCGCCCATCTGTGTGACTGCGACATATGCATTCCAATAGGACATTGGTCCGTCGCCGGTATATGTCTCATTCGTGATGCCGGCCAAACCGTACGCCGGAGGAATCACAAGCGGCGTGTTCTTCCCGTCCTGGTTGAAACGAGGATCGTATTTCCCCGGCCCCCAGGAGTTGTAGACAGCTTTCTTGTCCGCGCTCAGCGCCGGGGAAAGAGCGATGATGGCGCCGACGTTCAGGTCACGGTTCGGCCACCCGTCTTTGCGACGACCGATTCCGGGCGCGACCGAATCGTCAACCGTTGAATGGCAGAGAGCGCACGTTACGCCAATGCGCGTGATGTGGTTGTTCGCGTCGACCGTGGCCTGAACACCCACGACAGCGTTCATCTTGAGAAGCGCAACTGTCGTGGCAGGGCTTTTCAGGTCAACTGTCTCCAGGATGCCCGGCGGCAACATCTCGGAGTCCACCTTGAGCCCGACCTTCAGCGCCGTCGTCGGATCGACGTTCTTCTCGATCACTTCGTGCAAGCGCAGCTTGTCGGTCCAGAGTTGCTCATCGCCAAACGTATCGAAGCGGAAGATGCGCTGCCCTTCTGCGAGCACGGCGTCAGAACTGACACTCGCCGCTGGAGTGGTGGTTGGTGTTATGGCCGGTGTCGTCTTTGTTCCACATCCAATGAATACACCTGCGGCGAGGCCACTCGCGACCAGAAAACGGTTCATCATGGTTTCCTCTCAACGTT
>DATLEY010000118.1:0-10370 GCA_035525215.1 Thermoanaerobaculia bacterium
AAGGAAGTCAACGAGGCCGGCGACCGTGCCTGCGCGACTCCGCAGCCGTCTCCCGACACCGTTTACGACTTCGTTTACTCCCCTGACGTCGATCCCACCTCTGCCGACTTCGACACGGAGCCGACATTCGAGGAAGGAGCGACGGACGGCACGATGGTCGATCTGATCAATTCCTGCCTGCATGACGAGATGGCGCGCGACCCGCGCATCGTGGTCTTCGGACAGGACGTGGCCGATGCCTCGCGCGAAGAAGTGCTCTCCCAGGTCAAGGGCAAGGGAGGGGTCTTCAAGCTGACCCATGGCCTGCAGCGGAAGTTCGGAAAAGCGCGAGTATTCAACTCGCCCCTCGCCGAGGCGAACATCATCGGCCGCGCGGTGGGGATGGCGGTTCGCGGACTGAAGCCGGTGGTGGAGATCCAGTTCTTCGATTACATCTGGCCCGCCTACATGCAGCTTCGAAACGAGCTCGCCACCATGCGCTGGCGCTCGAACAATGGCTTCAAATCTCCGGTCGTCGTACGCGTGCCGATCGGCGGATACATCAAGGGTGCCATCTACCACTCGCAGTCGGGCGAAGTTCTCTTCACCCACATCCCCGGCCTCCGCGTGGTGATGCCGTCGAACGCCCTCGATGCGGCGGGACTACTTCGCACGGCGATCCGGTCCGATGATCCGGTCATGTTCCTCGAGCACAAGCACCTCTACCGCCAGACGTACAACAAGGGACGCTATCCCGGACCGGACTACATGATCCCGTTCGGCAAGGCGAAGGTCGTCCGGCCGGGAAGCCAGATGACGATCGTCACCTTCGGCGCTCTCGTGCAGAAGGCTCTCGCGGCGAGCAGCCAGCTGGAGTCCCAGGACTTCGATCCCGAGATCATCGATCTCCGGAGCCTCAGTCCGTATGACTGGGAGTCGATCGCGGAGTCGGTGCGAAAGACCAACCGAGTGATCGTCGCTCACGAAGACAACCTCACCTGGGGCTACGGAGCAGAGATCGCCGCGCGGATCGGGACCGAGCTCTTCGAATATCTGGACGCCCCCGTGATGCGGATTGGCGCGACGGATACTTTCGTCGGCTATGCGCCGAGCCTGGAGGAAGCGATTCTTCCCCAGATCGAGGATTACATCGAGACGATGAGGGCGCTGGCCGAATACTAGATTTCGACGGCAAGAAAGGAGATTCGCTGAGCACCCTTCCCCCCCAGCTCGTTTCGCTGATCGCGCAGATCGAGGCCGCGAGTGCGGAAGCACGCGCCCTTGCGAAGGAGCCGCGTCGTGAGTGGTTCGGAGTACGGCCCACTCCCCACACCTGGTCCGCCGCCGACTGCATCCGTCATCTCACTTCGGCGAATGAGCGCTACAACAAGAAATTCGATGAGTTGATCTCTTCTGCGCCTCCAGCGAAAGACGGGCGATCTCTCTATCGCCACTCGCTGATGGGACGGGTGCTGCTTTGGGCGATGGAGCCTCCCATCCGAAAGAAGTTCCGATCACCGCGGAGCTTTCTTCCGCAGGAGGACGAGCGCACTCCTGAAGAGCTTTTGAGCGCATTCGAGGAGTCGCAGCGAGTCTTCGTCGCCCTCATTCCTCGTTGCGAAGGGCTCGACTTCTCAAAGGTCAGGCCCCGTTATCCCGCCTCGAAGTTCATCAAGATGAACTTCTGGGATGCGCTCACGTTGATCGCGGCCCACGAGAGGCGCCATCTCTGGCAGGCTCGTCGAGCAATCGAATCGGCGGCCGCGCTCAGACGCTCATCGGCTGCGTCGATCGAATGATCAGTTTCGGCTCGGTCAGCTCCTGAACCTGCTCCGCGGTGATTCCCGGCGCCAGCTCCTTCAGCTCCAGCCCATCCTCAGTCACGTCCATCACGCAGTAGTCCGTGATGATCCGATCGACGCAGGCGACACCGGTCAGCGGAAGGTTGCACTGCTTCAGAATTTTCTTTTCACCCTTGCGTGTGACGTGTTCCATGGTCACCACGAGGCGCTTCGCGGAGGCCACCAGATCCATGGCCCCTCCCATTCCCTTCACCATCGCGCCAGGAACCATCCAGTTCGCGATATCTCCTTGTTCGGAGATCTGCATGGCGCCCAGAATCGAAAGGTCGATCTTTCCGCCGCGAATCATTCCGAAGGAGTCGGCCGAGGAAAAGAAGGACGCTCCCGGCAGAACGGTGACGGTCTGCTTGCCGGCGTTGATCAGATCGGCGTCGACCTCCTCGTCCGCTGGAAAGGGTCCCAGACCGAGAATGCCGTTCTCCGACTGCAGGATGACTTCCATCCCCTCGGGGATGATGTTGGCAACCAGCGTCGGCATGCCGATCCCGAGGTTGACGAAATAGCCGTCGCGGAGCTCCTGGGCGGCCCGGCGAACGATCTGCTCACGCGTGAGAGGCATCGGGACAATCTCCTTAGGGCGGGAGTCTACCGAAAGACAGTGCTGAGTGGTTAAAGAGTGCTGAGTGCTGAGTCCTGAGTGCTGAGTGGGACCAGAGTACCGCCGGCCTCCGGCCGGTGAGGCGCGCGTCAGCGCGCTGGTCCTTCTCTAAACAATGAAATCACGCGTGAACCTGCGCGGCCATGGCGACCGGCGGGACGCCGGCGGTACTGGGGAACCGGCCACGGCCAACGATCACTGAATACCACGCAGCACTCAGCACTCTTTCCTCACGCCCCGATAAGCAAAGGCGATCCCGCCGGTGTACGCCCTCCATTCGAGATCTCCCAGCAGACCGGTCTCGTCCATCAATGCGAGAAACTCGTCGCGGCAGGGAAACTGGCCGGCGGAGCGATCGAGGTACGCGTATGCCTCGCGGCTTCCCGTCAGGATCCCCCCGAGCACCGGCAGGATCCGGCGGGAGTAGAGATTGAACAGTGGACGCATCAGGGCTCCGTCGGGTTGACCGAACTCGAGGACCATGACGCGCCCTCCCGGCCTCACCACCCGGGCCATCTCGCGGAGACCCGCGACGCGGTCGCCAACGTTCCTGATGCCGAACGCGATGCTCGCGATGTCGAACGAAGCGTCGGGATAAGGAAGAGAGGTCACGTCCGCCTGCTCGAATCGAACCCGGACTCCGCTGCGTTCGGCCTTGCGCGGAGCCGGCTCCAGCATTTCGGGTGAAAAGTCGGTCCCCGTGACATCGCCCTCGGGACCCATCGCCTTCGCGAAGGCGATGGCCAGATCGCCGGTCCCGGTGGCACAGTCCAGAACGCGGTCGCCCGAACAGGCTCCGCTCCACTTCACCAGCTCGTTGCGCCAGCGATGGTGGATGCCGGCGGAAAGGACCGTATTGGCGCGATCGTACCCGCGGGCGATGGAGCCGAACATCGCTCGAACCTGGACCGGATCCGGTCCTTCCTCCCGCCTCATGGGATGGAAGTCAGCGGCCGACCGAGCGCCGAAAGCACGGGCGTCAACCGCTCCATGAGTCCGGCGAACTGTTCGAAATCGATGGCCTGATGTCCATCCGAAAGCGCACGGGCCGGCTGCGGATGCACTTCCAGAAGGACCCCGTCCGCTCCAGCGGCCGCCGCGGCGAGCGTCATCGGCTCGATCAGCTCCGGCCGGCCCGTTCCATGGGAGGGGTCGACGAGAACCGGAAGGGCGGAGTGCCGCTTGATCCAAGCCACGGAAGCGAGATCGAGAGTATTGCGCGTCTTGGTCTCGAATGTCCGGATCCCCCGCTCGCACAGAATGACGTGCGGGTTCCCTCCGAGCGTCACATACTCCGCGGCATGCAGCCATTCGTCGACCAGCGCGGAGAAGCCCCGCTTCAGCAGCACGGGCTTGCGGATCGCTCCGAGTTCCTTTAGAAGGGAGTAGTTGTACATGTTCCGGGTTCCGACCTGGATCACGTCCACCAGATCGAGGAGGGCCGGGAGCTGTCGCGGATCGGTGATCTCCGCAACCATCGGCAGACCGGTCAGCTCGCGAACGGCACGGACGATCTCGTAGCCGCTTTCCCCCAGACCCTGAAACGACGCGGGCCTGGTTCGAAGCTTGAAGATACCGCCCCGCAACATCGCAGCTCCCTGTTCGCGAACGAAACCCGCAATCGACTCGAATTGAGAGAGCGACTCAATGGAACAGGGACCCGCGAGCACGACGAATCCTCCATCACCGATTGCGATGGGCCCGACGGGAACGGCCCTGGTCCTGATCACAGCCGCCGGACTGGACGGCAACGGCTCGATCTGAACCGATTCGCCTCCGAACTCTCGATCGCCGATGCGTGACTTCGCGCTCATCCAAATCTCTCCAGACAGATTCCTCGTCGGCTGGGGACCGTTCCGCAGCGCGAGCGCTCCGGCCGACGACAAGCCAGCCTTTTACATCAATCGATACTTTCTGGACAGCGAAACCCCCTGGAAGATCCCGAAGGCGTGGGAAGTCGTCGAAGCCGGCGATCTCGCCGCGATGGCGGGTCAAAAACCCCGGCTGGCCGTGGTGTGGGAAATCCCCGACGACCGCCTCTTTCAAGCACTTTTCCATTCGGCCCATTCCGCTCTGGCCGCCTCTTCGATCCGGAAAGTCGTCCCCGTGCTCTTCGAGGAAGGAAGCCTCGATCCGGACTCGAATCCGGCTCCCTGGCTCCTCTCTCGGCTCCCCGCCATTCCTCCTCCCCTCCTCGGCTATGGCTACTCGATTGGCGCTGAGGGGATGGTCGGAGCAAGCCCCGAGATCCTCTTCAGGCTCGAGGGGAACCGGCTGGAGACGATGGCGGTCGCCGGCACGCGAGCCACGGACCACGCAGACGAGTTGCTCAGCGATCCCAAGGAACGCGAGGAGCACAATCTCGTGATCCGCGACATCGTGAACCAGCTCGAGCACCTCGGTGCGGTGATCATCGGCGAGACGGAGATCCTCCGCCTGCCGGGGCTCGCTCATCTGATGACCCCCGTCTCGGTCGAGCTCCGTGGAACCCGCTCCTTCGATGAGATCGTGGCCTTGCTTCATCCCACAGCCGCTCTCGGCTCATGGCCACGCAGCAAGGCCGCCTCCGACTGGCTGAGAACCGCGGATCGAGGAATCGACCGCCACACCTTCGGCGCTCCCTTCGGCGTCCGCTTCGAAGACGGGAACTCGCTCTGCCTCGTCGCCATCCGCAATGTCGCATGGAATGGAGGGAGAATCCGCATCGGATCCGGTGCGGGGATTCTCGAGGAAAGCCGTCTCGATCGCGAACGGAAAGAGCTCTCGCGAAAAAGAGAACAGGTCAAACTGCTTTTCGAAATTCAAGGAGATCAGCCGCGGTGAAGAATGTGGAGCTGGCTGCCGCGATCTGCAACGCCATGGCGGCGAGCGGCGTCCGCGAGGTCGTCGTCTGCGGGGGGTCACGGAACGTGCCGTTCGTCGCCGTCCTTTCCGCGCGCCCCGATCTCGTCGTTCACTCCTTCTTCGAAGAGCGGAGCGCCGCATTCTTCGCGATTGGCCGCTCGCGCGCCACGAATCGCCCCGTAGCCGTCGTGACCACCTCCGGCACGGCCGCCGCCGAGCTGCTTCCGGCGTCGATCGAGGCGCACTACTCCGGAACTCCGCTTCTTCTCATCACCGCCGACCGCCCGCGGCGGTTCCGCGGCACCGGAGCTCCCCAGGCAATCGAGCAGGCCGGCCTGTTTGGCCCGTACGCCGAAGCGAGCGTCGATCTGGAGGGAGAGCTTTCGCTTCCCCCCTGGAGTCACGAAAGCCCGTACCACATCAACGTCTGTTTCGATGAGCCGCTGCTGGATGGTGAGGTCTCCGCATCACGGTCTGCCTCATCAATCCCTAAGCGCGATCCCATTTACACTTCAGCCGAGGACGCTGTCGCGACAATCCACGACTTTCTCGAGGGAAACCAGCGTCTTCTCCTTCTTCTGGGAGAGCTCGACCCGTGGGACCGCAACGCCGTCAGAGACTTCGCCCAGCGCCTTGGTGCTCCGGTCCGCGCCGAGGCGTTGTCGGGGCTTAGGGAAGATGAAGGACTGGCGGATCTGGCGGTTCGGTCGGACCGTCTGCTCGCGACTGCCGGCGCCGACGCGGTTCTGCGAATCGGGGGGGTGCCGACGACACGGATCTGGCGCGAGCTCGACAACCCTCGCCAGCCCACAGCGGTCCTTTCGATCTCCAGACTTCCGTTCTCCGGCCTCTCGCGTGGCGCGCATCTGACCTGCAACATCGCCGAGGTTCTCCCGCGAGTTACGCAGCCCCCTCCCTCGCAGAAAACCTGGTTCTTGGAAGATCGGGGGAGCGGAGCCGAGCTGGATCTTCTTCTGGCCCGCCATCCTCGTTCAGAGCCATCGATCTTCCGCAAGCTCTCCGAGACGATTCCGCCGGGCTCCCTGGTCTACCTCGGAAATTCGCTTCCCATCCGCGAGTGGGATCTCGCGGCGTCTCCGCGAGACTCCCGCTTCGAGCTGCGCGCGAGCCGCGGCGCCAACGGGATCGACGGCCAGCTCTCCACGTTCTTCGGCTATGTCTCGGAAGGTCGTGAACACTGGTGCATCGTCGGGGATCTGACCGCGATGTACGATCTCGCAGCTCCCTGGATTCTCAGCTCGATCCCCGGGACCATCCGCATCGTCGTAATCAATAACGGAGGCGGAAGAATCTTTTCCCGGGTCCCGGCGACTCGGTCGCTCTCAACGCCGGTCCGCGAGACTCTCGTCGAGAATCGGCATTCGTTCGATTTCCGCGCATGGGCTTCGATGTGGCGCATCGACTACTCGCAATCGCTCGACGATGCCCGCTCCGCGGAGAGAATCGTTCTCGAGCTGCAGCCCGATGCGGATCAGACTGAAGCATTCTGGGTCGAGTACGACGGAAGCGGGCGGAAGGGATGATCTGGGCTCTCCATGGCTTTCTCGGGAACGCCGCGGACTGGAATCCATTTCGGGAACAGCTCGAAGCCGCATCCGGCGCGGAGTTGAGGGCGGTCAATCTGTTCGACCGGCCGCTCGCCGAAGAGACCCCGGCGCGATGGGCGGTCCGGTTCACGCGCTCGGTCCGGAATCTCGACTCATCGCCGATCCTTCTCGGATACTCCCTCGGGGGACGTCTTGCGCTGCATGCACTCCTCGAGCAGCCCCGGCTCTTTTCAGCGGCCATCATCGTCTCGGCGGGATTGGGGGTCGAAGGAGAGGCGGAGCGTCAGAAACGCCGCGTGGTCGATGACTCATGGGCCGCGAGATTCGAATCGGACGACTGGAGCTCCGTCATCGAGTCGTGGAACGCGCAGCCGGTCTTCGGCGGAAGCGGCGCCCTTCTCCCGCGGCAGGAATCAGACTTCGACCGGCAGGCGCTGACGACGGCTCTGCGATGGTGGTCGCCGGCGGTTCAGGAGCCTTTGGGCGCGCGCCTGCCGGAAATCGAGACTCCGATCCTCTGGATCGCAGGCGAGCGGGATGCGACGTACGCGGAGCAGGGACGGCGCGCCGTCGAGCTCCTTCCCAGAGCCGAGCTCTGGATCGCGCCCGATGCCGGTCATCGCGTCCCGTGGGACGTTCCGGAAGAGTTCACGGCGCGGGTGGGAGGGTTCTTGTCGTGATAAAACAAGCTCCATGGAAACCTGGATCAAGCTTCACGAGTTCGAAGACATCCGATACGAGCGCACCGATGATGGGGTCGCGAAGATCACGATCAACCGGCCGGAAGTCAGAAACGCGTTCCGGCCGCAGACCGTGGACGAATTGAAGGCCGCGTTCGAGCTGGCGCGCGAAGATGCCGAGATCGGCGTCGTCGTGCTCACCGGCGAGGGACCGGAAGCGTTCTGCTCCGGCGGCGATCAGCGGGTGCGGGGAAGCGCGGGTTATGTCGGCAAGGATGGAGTTCCGCGGCTGAACATCCTCGATGTCCAGAAGCAGATTCGAAGCATCCCCAAGCCCGTGATCGCGATGGTCGCGGGTTACGCCATCGGAGGGGGGCACGTCCTGCACGTCGTCTGCGACCTCACCATCGCCGCCGAGAATGCGCGCTTCGGCCAGACCGGACCGAAGGTCGGCTCCTTCGACGGCGGGCTCGGGGCGAGCTATCTTGCGCGCATCGTCGGACAGAAGAAGGCACGGGAAATCTGGTACCTCTGCAGGCAGTACGATGCTCAGCAGGCACTCGAGATGGGACTCGTCAACGCGGTGGTTCCCCTGGAACGGCTGGAAGAAGAGACTCTCCAGTGGGCTCGTGAGATTCTCCAGCACTCCCCCATCGCAATCCGCTGTCTCAAAGCAGCCCTCAATGCCGACTGCGATGGTCAGATCGGACTCCTCGATCTCGCGGGCAACGCGACCCTTCTCTATTACATGAGTGAAGAGGCGCAGGAAGGGAAGAACGCCTACGTCGAGAAGAGGAAGCCGAACTTCAAGAAGTTCAAACGGCTCCCCTGATCCGATCGCGAAAGCGCGTTCATGCGTAACTGGATTCTCGCTTCCCGTCCCAAGACGCTGACCGCGGCGGTGATTCCGGTCCTGGTCGGGACGGTGCTCGCGGCGTCGGAGTCCGGAAGGGTCATCTGGCTCTGGTCTCTGCTCGCGCTGGCCGGAGCCATCCTGATTCAGATCGGCACGAACCTCATCAACGACGCCCTCGACTTCGAAAAGGGAACCGACCGCGCCGACCGCCTCGGTCCGCAGCGCGTGACCGCATCGGGGTTGATCGATGCACCCAGAGTGAAGATCGGGGGATGGATCGCCTTCGCGCTGGCGGCTCTCACCGGCGTGCCTCTGATTCTTCGAGGTGGCGTTCCGCTGCTGATCATCGGCGTCGCGTCGATCATCGCGGGCTATCTCTACACGGGCGGTCCCTATCCCCTCGCTTATCACGGGCTCGGAGAAATCTTCGTCATCCTCTTCTTCGGCGTCGTCGCCGTCGGCGGAACCTACTATCTTCAGACGCTCAGCCTGAACGTCTCAGCGATCGTTTCCGGCCTGGCGGTTGGACTTCTCTCGACCGTCCTTCTCGCGGTCAACAATCTGAGAGACATGGAGGACGACCAGCTCACCCACAAGCGGACCATGGCGGTCCGGTTCGGACGACGCTTCGCGGTGCTGGAGATCGCCGTGTGCGCCCTCACGCCGCTGGCCCTGGGGCTCTGGTGGCTGGCCCGCGGAGAGTGGATCGCCGCCGTCCTTCCGCTGGCACTCGTTCCGCTCGCCGTATCCATCGTGAGGAGTGCGCGGCAGGATCGCGGCGCGATTTTGAACAGAACCCTTGGAAAGGCGGCAGCGCTTCACGCCGGCTACGGCGTTCTTTTCTCGATCGGACTCCTCGCGTAGTGGCCGCTGACGTCATGATCGACTTTCGTTCCGCTTCGACCGAAACGCTCCTCAATCCCCGGCTTCCCCGGGTCGAGAGATCGAGGCTCCAGGAGATCCGGGATGCCGCGCCGCCCCTCGAAGGCCACGTCTGGCTCACGACCTCAGGATCGAGCGGGCCGCTCAAGCTCGTCGCGCTGGCGAAGGAAGCGGTCCTCGCTTCAGCGGCAGCGGTGAATCGCCATCTCGACGCCACCCCTCGCGACGTCTGGTGCTGCACGCTTCCGACCTTTCATGTCGGCGGTTTGGGCGTCTGGGCCCGCGCTGAGCTCATCGGTGGGCGCGTCGTGACGCTCGATCGATGGAGCGCGGCTGATTTCGTGGAGACCGCGAGCCATGAAGGAGTCACGCTCAGCTCCCTCGTTCCTGCTCAGGTCAGCGATCTCGTCAGTCTGAATCGCCCCGCGCCGCCCTCATTGCGCGCGATCGTGATCGGCGGCGCGGCGTTGCCGGAAGAGATCCGGAGTCGCGCCGTGTCACTCGGCTGGCCTCTCCTTCCGAGCTTCGGGATGACCGAGTGCTGCTCGCAGATCGCGACGGCGGCTCTCGACGACGCGCGCTCCGAACAGGAGCCGCGGCTTCGCCTCCTCGATCATCTCGAGGGGAGGACCCTGGACGGCCGGCTCGCCATCCGTGGAACATCGCTCCTCACCGGCTATGCCTGGATGGAGGACGGCGTCGGTCGATTCGTCGATCCGAAGCGCGACGGATGGTTCGTCAGCGAAGACGTCGCGTTGATCGAGCGCGAAGGCGGCGCCACGTTCATCAGGCCGGAGGGGCGTTCCGCCGACTTCCTTAAAATCGGAGGAGAGTCGACCAGCCTCGGCCGGCTCGACGACATCCTTGCCCGCATCCTTCGCGACCATCCCGGCCACGACGCCGCTCTGATCGCCGTTTCCGATTCACGCCGCGGCAAGGTGATTCATCTGGTAGTCGACGATCCGAGTGTCGCGGAAGAGATCCGGAGCCGATTCGACGCGGAGGTCCTCCCGTTCGAGCGATCGCGACAATTGCACGTGGCCGCGATCCCCCGATCGCCGCTGGGGAAGCTCAGTCGCGACGAGTTGGTCCGCGCGCTGG
>DATLEY010000126.1:0-2894 GCA_035525215.1 Thermoanaerobaculia bacterium
GAGGAAGGCTCTCATGCGCTCAGCGACTTTTTTCTGGCCGGGATGCGGCCGCGCCTCGTGAATGCGCGCGTCGAACGCAGTGTCGGTCCCCTGCAGCGCGTCGAGCGTCATCGCGGCGACGGCATCCGCGACGTCGAGGACGCGCCGCGCTTCCTCGAGCGCAAGGCCGCCGATCGCACAGATCGCCTGCGTCCCGTTGATCATCGCCAGCCCTTCCTTGGCCAGGAAGACGACCGGCGCAATTCCCGCTTCCTTCAAGGCATCGGTGGCGGAGCGGCGCGCCCCCCCCACCCGGACCTCCCCCACTCCCATCATGGAAGCGGCCAGATGCGCCAGCGGCGCGAGATCCCCCGAGGCGCCGACCGATCCCTGCGACGGGATGATCGGAATGATGTCCTGCTCCAGCATGGTGAGAAGGGTCTCGACGACTTCGACGCGGATCCCCGAGTGTCCCAGCGCCAGCGCGTTCGCCCGAAGCGCCATCATCGCGCGCGACGCTTCCACCGGGATCGGCTCCCCCACCCCCGCGCAATGCGAAAGAATCAGGTTCCGCTGCAGCTCGACCCGCTTCTCGGCGGAGATGGCCACATCGGCGAAGACTCCGAAGCCGGTGGTCACGCCGTAAACCGCCTTTCCAGCGGCGAGGTCGCGCTCGACCACGGCGCGGCTCGCCTGCATTCGAGCCCTGGCGTCAGGAGAGAGGAAAGGGACTGCTCGGCGGGCAGCGATCGCTTCGAGCCCGGCCAGGTCGAGCGATCTCCCGTCCAGCTCGATCCGTTTCATCGCGCGCGATCATAGCAAGGAAAGGAGGAGGGTAGAGGAGCGAGGGGAGAGGGAGGCGAACTGCCGTCGATGCGCCACGGTCATAAGCGGCGTCGGAACGAAAGTCAAAAGCTGAACGCAGAACGATGAACGCAGAACGATGAATTTAGAAATAGAACCTACCAAGAGAAGACCTACCCATTTGGCTGCTTGTCCAATACAGACGTATCTCGGTTGTCGCACCCGACGCCGCTACCGCGTCACGCGCGTCCCGGCCCGCCCAGATCCTTCGCTCACGCTCTCAGGATGACTGCTCACGTTCTGGTAGCGGCCCGCCAAGGACGGTGCGGCATTCCGCCTCTGACTCTCATCCTCTTTCTACATTCATCGTTCTGCGTTCTGCGTTCTGCGTTCAGCTTTTGACTCCTTCCCCCGGTTTCCTTTCTCTCTCCCTCCGTGTCCAATCCGGCATGAATCGCATCGATCCGCGCTGGTTCCAGATCGGCTCCCTCGGCAGCCTCCTCTTCTGGGGAACCTCCGTGCTCGGTCACGCGGTCACGCCTGGCCGGATTGCCGCGATCATTGGAGCCGCCCTCATCACGCAGCTCGCATGGACGCGCATCGCCAATCAGCCGCGGTTCGAATGGAAGAGCGCTCTCATCTCGGGGATCGGGTTGTCGTTTCTCCTGCGGAGCACTTCGATCACGCTGCTCGTCCTCGCAGCGGCACTGGCGATCAGCAGCAAGTTCGTGGTGCGGTGGCGTGGCAAGCACCTCTTCAATCCGACGAACTTCGCGATCGTGCTGATGCTCATGGCCACGGATCGGGTCTGGGTCTCCGCCGGGCAGTGGGGGAGCGCGGCGACGCTCGCATTCCTGATCGCTTGCGCCGGCACGCTCGTGGTTCAGCGCTCGCGCCGAAGCGACGTGACGATCGCGTTCCTCGCGGCCTGGACTCTGCTCCTGCTCGGCCGCGCGCTCTGGCTGGGGGATCCGCTCTCGATTCCCCTCCACCGCCTCGAGAACGGCGCGCTTCTCATCTTCGCGTTCTTCATGATCTCGGATCCGAAGACCACTCCGGACGCGCGCGCCGGCCGGATCCTCTTCGCCGCCATCGTGGCCGCCGGTGGATTCGCGATCCAGTTCCTCCTCTACCGGACGAACGGTCTTCTCTGGTCGCTTGCGGCCTGCTCACCCATCGTTCCGCTCATCGATCGTCTGCTTCCGGCCTCCCGTTTCGACTGGCAGGCCTCGACTAGGCGGCTATCACTCGCATCCGTCCATCCGTTTCCCAAGGAGGTTCCCATGTTCCGAGCCACCGTCTCAATCTTCCTCGTCGCTCTTCTCACCGTTCCACAGGCTGCAAACGCCTTCTGCGGCTTTTACGTCGCGAAAGGCGATGCCTCTCTCTTCAACCGTGCCTCGCAGGTCGTTCTGGTCCGCGAGGGCGATCGCACGGTTCTCACGATGGCGAGCGATTACGAGGGAGAGCCGAGCGAGTTCGCCCTGGTCGTCCCCGTTCCGACCGTACTGGAGGAAGGACAGATCCGCGTGGTCGAGAAGAAGCTCATCGACCATCTCGACGCCTATACCGCCCCCCGGCTGGTCGAATACCACGACGGCGATCCCTGCCTCGTCATGAGGCTCGAGGCACAGATGTCCGTGGCACCTGCCGCCCCCACCTCCGCAGACCTGCGACGCGCCAGGAGCCTCGGGGTGACCATCGAAGCGACCTACACCGTCGGCGAGTACGACATCCTCATCCTTTCAGCCAAAGAAAGCCGAGGACTGGAAACCTGGCTTCGCGAGAACGACTACCGTCTTCCGGACGGCGCTGCGGAAGTTCTCGGCTCGTACATCCGTCAGAATCTGAAGTTCTTCGTCGCCAGGGTCAACCTGGAAGAACAGAAACGCCTCGGAGTGAAATGGCTCCGCCCCATCCAGGTGGCTTACGAGTCGCCGCGATTCGGCCTCCCCATCCGCCTCGGCACGGTCAACGCGCGCGGCGCGCAGGATCTCTTCGTCTACGCGCTCACGCGGACTGGACGCGTCGAGTCGACGAATTACCGGACCGTCAAACTGCCGAGCGACGTCGATCTCCCCGTCTCCGTGCGGGACGATTTTCCCCGTTTC
>DATLEY010000142.1:0-4238 GCA_035525215.1 Thermoanaerobaculia bacterium
GACCCCCGGAATCGCGCCCGCATAAGAAAGATAAAAGCACCCCGGCAGGGGTGCCAGACGCCTTGCGCGTGTCGATGCTCTGGCACCCTTCCAGGGTGCTTAAAAATTTGTGGCGCAACGGATTCCGGAGGTCGCGCTTCGCGCGACGCCCCGGCTGTTGTCCGGGACCGCTCCGCGGTCCTAAGTGTCCCGGATCGGGCTGGGCGGCGAGACGCCGCCCGCCACACTGGCGGCGGGACCTCTAACAGCGACCCACCATTTGTGGTTTCAGGCTTGCTCCTCGCATGGCGCTTCGGCGCAAGTGATGAGGTTCCAGGTTGAGCAGATTTTTCTCACCACCCAAGAGGGGAGCCCGCTTCCGGCAAACAGCGGCCATTCGCCGGCTCTGTCGTTCGTGGAGGCTCCCGACCCGCTCGGCGCTGCGCGGATCTTCATCAGCAACGACCACGCTTCCGAGCTCGGGCCCATCCTCAGCGTGCGCGGTTTCGGGGCCATCGCGACAGTGAAGCGAGACGCGTGCGTCTACACGATCACCGTTCTGCCGGATCGCCCCTCCGGCGGCAGCGAATAGTTCTCCCTCCTTCTACCCTCGTTCCAGTCGGGCTCGCTACCTATCTTTCGTCAGGTTGACGCTCAAGTGTACCGACGTGTAGAAAGACCCGCACTCTTCCTTTTTTTGCCGATGACCACACTATCCGAGAGCCCGCGATCCGCTCTGGTGATCGATGACGATCCCAGCATCCGGAATCTCGTGGCGACGATTCTCCAGCGGGAAGATTTCGAGGTCGACCTCGCCAGGGACGGAAGCGAAGCGCTGGAACTTCTGGGCGCCCGCAAGTATGGGCTCGTCCTCCTCGATCTGATGATGCCTCGGGTCAACGGATATGAGGTCCTCGCCCACCTCCAGGAGAATGATCCCGACACCGTGAATCACGTCGTCGTCATGACCGCGACGAGCGATGCCGACCTCGCCAAGCTCGATCAGACAGGCCTGTGCGGCCTCATCCGCAAGCCTTTCGATCTTGAGGACTTTCGCGCCTACATCACGGATTGCTACGAGAAGGTCACCGGCTCGAACGAGTCATCCTAGGTCTCCCTGCTCAACGGCACGCGACGTGACCCGGCTTCGAATGGAAACCTTCGAAGAAAGTCTCGGACCAACGTCAGGATCGTGAACCTCGACCCGGAGCGCGCCGCGCCGCTTCCGGCTGATCGTGGCAACCGCGGACGGATGTGGTGTACCCGTATGAGGCGTTACTTTCGCGCCAACAGCCGGTCGATCGAATAGCGTCCCGGGCCGGCGATGAGGAAGAGGAGCGCCACGAAACCAAAGAGGAGCGCTTTCTCCTTCCCGGAGAAAGGGTCATCGCCATGGGCGAGAAACGCGGCGGTCGCCATGGTGAAGAGAATGAGGAGAGACGATGGGCGAGTCAGGAGTCCGAGAGCGAGGAGGAAGCCGCCGAGAAGCTCGGCGACCGCGGCGGCCCAGGCGAAGAGCAGCGGCATGGGGAATCCGAGCTCGCCGACACCGCTGATGAAGCGGGGCGATGGAGGGAACTTTCCGAGTCCGTGCCCGAGGGCGAGAGCGATGCCGGCGAAGAGCCGGAGGAGCAGGAGGCCGACGTCCGTCTGACGGGAATTCATGGAGCCCCTGCCGACGAGAACCGCCTTGAGGTTCATTTTCATGACCCGCCTAACCGTCCGGCGATCGCAGCTCTTCCGACTCGATGGCGGCAAGGGCAGCGGCCGCCGTCATCCGAGCGTGAGCGAAGGATCTGGGTGTACGGGACGCGAGAAACGCGGAGCTGGAGTAGGGCACGAGAGCGTTGATTCGCTCGCTTGAGTCAAAAACCGTTCATGGGCGCAAGCACGCGAAGGGCGGCATGAACACTGTCTTGGCTCGGACGCTTGCTATTGCCCCTCATCCCCGACCCTTCTCCCCGAATGCGATTTCATTCGAATCGCGATCCGGACGGGGAGAAGGGGGCCCGCCCGCCCGTGGTGTCATTTTCGCGCTCCGGTGGTCATCTATAATTCGCGCCGTGCGTCCCGCCGAGCTGGTTCTCGTTCTCGACTTCGGCTCTCAGTACACGCAGCTCATCGCCAGAAGAATCCGTGAGCTGAAGGTCTACTCCGAGATCCACCCCTTCGATCTCTCAATCGAAAAAATCCGCGCCCTGAAACCGAAGGCCATCATCCTTTCCGGCGGTCCATCCTCGGTCTACGGAGAAAGCGCTCCCCACTCCTCCAGAGAGATCTTCGAGCTCGGAGCTCCCATCCTCGGGATCTGCTACGGAATGCAGCTCACCGCCTACCAGCTCGGCGGAAAGGTCGAACCCGCCTCGGAGCGGGAGTTCGGCCGCGCCGAGGTGCGAGTCAAGGAGAGTTCTCTGTTCGCGGGGACGCCGGAGACCCATCGCGTCTGGGCCAGCCATGGGGACCGCATCCTCGAGCCTCCGCCGGGATTCAAGGTGATCGCCTCGTCGCCGAACGCTCCGATGAGCGGATGGGAGAATCAGGAGCGACGCTGCTTCGGGATCCAGTTCCATCCGGAAGTCACCCACACGGAGCATGGCGGAACCATCCTCCGCAATTTTCTCTTCGAGATCGCCGGCTGCCGCGGCGACTGGAGCCTCGGCAATTTCAGACGGGAGAAGGTCGAAGAGATCCGCGCGCGCGTCGGCGACCGGAAAGTCATCGCCGCGGTCAGCGGAGGAGTCGACTCGTCGGTGGCCGCGCTCCTGGTCGCGGAGGCGATCGGGCCTCAGCTGACGGCGATCTTCGTCGACAACGGCGTCCTTCGGAAGAACGAGGCGGTCGAAGTCGTCTCGCGGCTGAGCGAGCGGCTCGGTCTCCACCTCATCGGCGTCGATGCGCGCGAGCGCTTTTACCGCGAGCTCGATGGCATCGAGGATCCCGAGCTGAAACGACGGAAGATCGGCCGCGAGTTCATCGCGGTCTTCGACGAGGAAGCACGAAAGATCGATGGCGCGGAGTTCCTGGTGCAGGGAACTCTCTATCCCGACGTCATCGAGTCGGTCTCGGTGAAAGGGCCGTCGGCGGTCATCAAGACACACCACAACGTCGGCGGGCTGCCCGAGAAGATGGGGCTGAAGCTGATCGAGCCACTGCGCGAGCTCTTCAAGGACGAAGCGCGGCTGCTCGGAGTCGAGCTCGGGCTGGAGGAGGAGTTCGTCTGGCGGCATCCCTTTCCCGGCCCGGGCCTGGCGGTCCGGATTCTCGGCGCCGTCACGCCGGAGCGGGTCGAGATCCTCCAGAGCGCCGACGCGATCTTCATCGAGGAGATCCGGAAGGCCGGGCTCTATCGCGAGATCGCGCAGGCCTTCGCGGTGCTGCTGCCGGTGAAGACGGTCGGTGTGATGGGCGACGAGCGGACCTACGAAAACGTCTGCGCGTTGCGCGCCGTGACCACGAGCGATTTCATGACGGCGGACTGGTATCGCTTCCCCTATCCCGTTCTCGATGAGGCGTCCCGCCGCATCGTCAACGAGGTGCGCGGAATCAATCGCGTCGTCTACGACGTCTCCTCCAAACCGCCGAGCACGATCGAGTGGGAGTGATTCCGGCGTGGCCCTGAAGCGGCTGCGCTCGATGGTCCGGCGGTTCTTCCCGCGGAGGACCGACCCGGTCCTCGACACTCCGCCGCAGGATTCTCCGGAGGACGCGCGGCTCGAAGCTCTGTATGCGAGGGCGGTCGGCGATCACGCCGATGACTTCACCCGGATGCGATTTCAGGAAGGCCGCCGATGGCGTGCAGTCGCCTGGCGCATCGGGGCGGAGACTGACCGGGTCCTCGACATCGGCGGTGGAAACGGCGCCGTCGAGCTCGCGTTCGCGGCCGGCGGATCCGCGGTCTTCAGCGTCGAGCGCGAATGGAACGATGATGTGCGACGGATTCATCGCGCCGCCGGGCTGCCCCTGCGGCGCGTCATCGCCGACTCCGCGGCGCTCCCCTTCCGTCGCGACGCCTTCTCGCTTGTTCTCCTTCTGGAGACGATCGAGCACATGGAGGATACCCGCACATCCGCACGTGAGATCGAGCGTGTCATGCGGGAAGGAGCGATGCTGTTCATCACCACTCCGCCGCGATGGCGCTTCCTTCTCGGTGCCGATCCGCACTTTGGAATCCGCGGGCTCCTTCTTCTTCCCATGCCGCTCCAGCGAAGGATCGCGGCCAGGCGAGGATTCACTTCCGCGGATCATCACGTCGAGACGAT
>DATLEY010000004.1:0-46824 GCA_035525215.1 Thermoanaerobaculia bacterium
ACCTCCCATCGATCATGAACGGGGACCTCGACGCCCTCCTCGGGCCGGTCATCGCTCATTTCCAGGCGGAGCAGCTCAGAGACGCCGTGCATTCGGAGGGGTGAATTCAGGGAAGAAGGTAGACAAGCGAGGGTGGAGGGAAACGAGTTCAGGGAAGAGGGTGGACGAGCGAGGGTAGAGGGAGACGAGTTCAGGGAAGAGGGTGGACGAGCGAGGGTAGAGGGAGACCCACCGCCAGAGTACCGCCGGCCTCCGGCCGGTCGCCATGTCCGCGCAGGCTCACGCGAGGCCAGAGTCCCGCCGGCCTCCGGCCGGTCGCCACGTCCGGGCAGGTTCACGCGAGGCCAGAGTACCGCCGGCCTCCGGCCGGTCGCCACGCCCGCGCAGGCTCACGCGAGTGGAACGAACAAGAACCAGCGCGCTTCGCGCGCCATCCGGCTGAAAGCCGGCGCCACAGTCGCAACAAAAAAAGGCGAGCCCTCGGGCTCGCCTTTTTTGAATCAAGCTGCGGAACGTCAGCTCTTGATGTTCCCCTGAACGGGAACGGTGTAGACCGGATTGAGAGGATCGTTGGTGTGGATGACGAGATTCCCGTTGAAGGTTCCGGCCTTTGCCGGCTGGGCCAGCCGAACGACGACCTCATAGCTGCCAGGGGCGCTGCTGCGGCTCTCCGCAACGACGGCCGGCGTCGACGACTCGACCTTGGTCACCTTGAACGTCCCCTGGGTTGCGGGATCGTTGCTGCGAAGGACGACGGTGCGGGTGGCCTCGGCGTCAGAGGGAGCGACGTCGCCGAAGTTGAGCACCGAGGGGGTCACCATCGAGCTCGGGCGGATCAGCCCCGCGATCGACAGGAGGTACTCGGGCTGATTCGGCGAGTTGGTCCGGATTCGAACCTTGTCGGCCAGCGGGCCAATCTTGGCATCCGCGCCGCCGACGGTCACGTTGACCCGCCACTGGTTCTGGCTGGCCAGGCCGACTTCGGCCCGGTCCTCAGCATTTTCGATTTTGGCGTAATCCACCTTGATGTAGTCAGCAGGTGAATCGACTCCGACGATCTCGAAGTTGAGACCTTCTTCCTCGGAGTAGATGACCGCGCTCTGCGTTTTCTGCTCTCCCTGGAGGAGCATGTAGCGGAGGAAGCCCGCCGGGTACGCCTCGACATACGGGCGGACGATCGCGCGCATGGTCAACTGGGCGTTCGGGGTCGAGACGTCGTTCGTCTGGATCGTGATGCCCTTGGCGATCGGGCCGGAGAACTGCGCGGTGTCGATGACCGCATGAATCTTTCCGGTGGCGCCGGGGGCGATGACCTTATCGAATTTGGCGACCGTGCAACCGCAGGCCGGCTGGACGTTGATGATCTCGAGATTGGAGGTGCCGGTATTCCGGATCGTGAAGTCCCACTCGAGCTTGGCTCCCTTCGCGACCGTGCCGAAATCCTTCATTGGATCGACCATGGTGAGCTGGGGCCCCGTATTTTCCTGCGCAAACGCCATCGCCGCGAACGTGAGCGCGAGGAGGGCCGTCAAAACGACCTTGAACTGCTTGGACATCATCGATGAACTCCCTTCTGAAATCGGTGAAACGGTGACCTGGATGGATACGATAACTCTCGACTCGAACAGGGCCTTCCGAGGTCCCATTCCATTCTGTAACGCCGGAAATCCGCTCCCCCGGCGGCCTGAGGATTGCTACCCGGAAAATCGCAGTTCTCGGTCGCGGCCGCTTGCGGCCATACTGCCCAATTCCGTTGACGAGGTAATGATGCCCCATATCGAGGAGCCCGCTACCCCGACGCGCATCTATTTGATCGGGATCTGCGGAACCGCCATGGCCTCCCTCGCCGGAATGCTGAAACAGCGAGGATTTGTCGTGGGCGGATCCGACGAGCATGTCTATCCCCCCATGTCCACGTACCTGACGACCCTGGGGATTGATGTTCTCGAAGGGTATACGAAGGAGCACCTTCAGGCGTTTCGCCCCGATCTAGTGATTATCGGGAATGTCGCCGCCCGCACCAACGCCGAGGCGGAAGCCACGCTGGCGATGGACCTTCCCTATACGTCGATGCCGGAAGCGATTCATTCGCTATTCATGAAGGGGAAGCATGCGGTCGTGATCACCGGAACTCATGGAAAGACTTCGACCACCTCGCTGATGGCCTGGATCCTCGAAGCGGGGGGGCGGGATCCGTCGTTCGTGGTCGGGGGGATTCCGGTGAACTTCCAGTCCAACTTCAAGCTGGGGGACGGTGGGGCATTCGTGATCGAGGGGGATGAGTACAACACGGCCTTCTTCGACAAGGGTCCGAAGTTTCTCCACTACCACGCCAACTCGCTGATGGTGAACAACATCGAGTTTGATCACGCCGACATCTACGACGATCTCGGGGCGATCATCGCGGCCTTCCGCGCGGCCGTGGAGCAGGTCGAGCCCGGCGACGCGATCTTCGCCAACGAGGATGATGCGAACGTCCGGGAACTGCGCTCCGCAGCGCGTGGCGAATGGATCTCGTACGGGCTCGACCCGGCGCGCGATTTCAGAGCCTCCGACATCGAGTTCTTCCCGGAAGGAACTCGCTTCTCCGTTTGGAAGGAAAAGAATGAGTGGTTTCGCTTCACGTCGACCCTCTCCGGACCGCATAACGTGATCAATGCGCTCGGGAACATCGCGATCGCGGATCGCCTCGGACTCACTCCGGAAGAGATCCAGAAAGGGCTCGGCAGCTTTCAGGGGATCAAGCGCCGGATGGAGGTCCGGGGCGAGGAGCGCGGGATCATCGTGATCGACGATTTCGCGCATCATCCCACCGCGATCGCGACGACGCTCAAGGGAGCGAAGGGGCGTTATCCGGGAAGGCGGATCTGGGCGGTCTTCGAGCCGAAGTCGATTTCCTCCGGTCGGAAGGAGTTTGAGCAGGGTTACAAGGACGCGTTCCTGGAAGCCGACCGGGTCATCATCGGGCCCGTCTATTACAAGGAGCGCTACGAGACCCGCTACGGCGCGGACAAGCTGATGTCGGTCGAGGGAGTCATCGGCTTCCTCCGGTCGAAGGGGCGGGCCGCGGACCATATCGAAAGCTTCGACGGCATCGCAGCGCGCATCGGCGAGGAAGCTGAGAGTGGAGACGTCGTCCTCGTCATGTCATCCGGAGCCTTCGGCGGCGTCCATGAAAAGATCCTGGCGGCGTTGAGGGAAGGAGAGCCGGGGATCTAGCCGGGGGTTCGGTGGCCCGTTGCCTCCGCGCCACGGGGGGCGTTGCTGGAATAGCCGGCCTGAGGCGGCCGTTGACCGCGCCCGGACCCCAAAACGGAATACGGAGATCGAGATGGCCGACACCAAAGCCCGGGAATTGATGCGGAAGCATGACATTCGCCTCGAGGATCTGCGGGATGGGAAGCACACGCTTCATCATCTCCGCGCGATCGTGCATGGGGAGAGCCTCCCTTTCGAGGTCTTCCATGCGCTCGTCAGGATGCGACGCTAATCAGGAATTGATCGAACGAGCGGCCTCTGGGCCGCTCGTTTCATTTGCGGCAGATGCTGGAACTGACCCGGGCGGGGATGATAGAAACCGCAGGCGGTCGGCGATGCAAATGGGAGGTTCACCAGAGTGCAGTTCGTTCAAGACGCGGCGAAGCTGATCACGGAGAAGAAGTTCGACGAGGTCGAGTCGCGTTGGATGGCGGAAATGGAGTCGGACCCGACGAGGACCGGCCTGTTTCTGGAGGTCGCGAAGAACCTCCGCAAGGCTGAAGAGCGGGGGCGCGCCGACGCCCTGCTCGAGCTTCTGGCCGACGCTCTGCTGGAAAAGAAGGCGTGGCCCGAGCGGCTCACCGTACTGCGCGAGCTCGCCCGCCTTTCCAGGAAGCCCGACAAGCTGCGGATCCCTCTCGAAGAAGCCCTCAGAAAAGCTCTCGGCGACCGCCCCTCCTTCGACAAGGTCGCAGCTGCCGTCGGCCTGTCGGACGACAAGGACAT
The DNA here is from genome assembly GCA_035525215.1 of Thermoanaerobaculia bacterium. Taxonomy (GTDB): domain Bacteria; phylum Acidobacteriota; class Thermoanaerobaculia; order Gp7-AA8; family Gp7-AA8; genus DATLEY01. The sequence goes on from DATLEY010000004.1 coordinate 3,985, forward strand.
CGCCGATAAGGTCGAAAAGATGGCGCTCTGGCTGACCTACGAGGAAGGGGAGTACTTCTTCATGGCCGGCCGCGGAGCTGGAGTGGTGACTGAGCTGAATCCGGTCCTCGGCATCTGCCGCATCGACTTCGATCAGCAGAAACGCGTTTCGGTTCCGCTCGGAGCGGCGCCCAAGAACCTCATTCCCCTTCCTCCGGGACATATTCTGCGCGACCGCTTCGAGCGGCCGGATGAGTTGGAGAAGGAAGTGATCGCGTCGCCGGCGGAAGCGTTCGCGCGGCTTCTGAAGAGCTTTGGAAGGGCCATGGCTGTCTCGGAAGTGAAGGGTTCCATGAGCGGGATCGTTCCAGACTCGAAGTGGAGCTCGTGGTGGACGGCGGCGCGGAAGCACCCGCAGATCGTGATGTCAGGCAGCGGCGCGCGCGCCACCTATGCGTGGAGCACGACCGAGGGAGGAGCGGAGACGGCGATTCGCCGCCGCTTCGATCAGGCCGATGTCCGGGGAAAGCTGGATCTCGCACGGAAAGAGAGCTCGCGAAGTCGCGAGATCAACGCGTACTTCTCGGAGGAGCTCATTCGTCAGGCTGAGCGTCTCAGCTCCAGCGATCCCGCACTTGCATGGGAGATTCTGGCGATTCTCGACAAGCTTCCGGGTGAAGTGCGCACCTCTCTCGATCGCGACCAGCTTCTCACCGGCGCGATGGCCGGACGAGTCATTTCGGGGATTTCGGATCGGACGCTTCGGGAGCGAGCTCTGGAAGTCGTGCGCGAAAAACATCCCGACTGGGCCAAGGTCTATGGAGAGACGTTCTTCCTCGACGATGACCCTCGAATTCTGACGCTGGTGATGGATGCACTCGGTGGGGGTGCCCCCGAGATCCGCGACCGCCTGGTCGATGAGACGCTTCGCCACCCCCGCAGGCACCCGCGCGCTTTCTTCTGGTATTGCCGCATGGCGAGCGAAGCGGAGACTCTTCCGGAAAAAGCGAACTTCAATCTCCTGTTCCAGATGATCGAATCGATCGGCTGGGATGAGTTCTCGCCGGTTCGCGCGCGCATGAAGGATTTCTTCGATCGCGGCGGGCTGGCGGTCCGCATCATCATGAAAGGCGAGAACGAGGACTCCGCCCGCAAGCTTCTCGGCTCGCTCGAGCGTTTCGGCGGCGTCGAGGAATACAGGCGGGATCTGCTGCGCGACGCCATGTATCTGGCCTATCCCGAGCTTCGCGCGCCACAGGTCGAGCCGATCTTCGCGACGCCCGATGCCCTGGCGGCCAAGCGCGAGGAACTGGATCGGATGAAAAACGTCGATTTGCCGGCGACGCTCACCGCCATTCAGGTCGCGCGGGAGATGGGCGATCTTCGCGAGAACTTCGAGTACAAAGCGGCCCGTCAGCGGCAGGAGTATCTTTCCGCTCGCGTCGCCGAGCTTTCCAGCGATCTGACCCGGGTCAAGGTCATCGATCCGGTGACCGTCGACACATCCGAGATCCGCATTGGAACCCGCGTTCGCCTCCGCAATGGAGACGTGCAGCGCGAGGTCACGATCCTCGGTCCGTGGGAGTCCGACCCCGAGCACGGCATCTATTCGAATCAGTCCGACGCCGCGATGGCTCTGCTCGGCCACCGGACCGACGAGGTGGTCACCTTCATGGGCAACGACTACGTGGTCGAGGGGATCGAAGCCTGGCGGAAATAGAGCGCTAGAATGTCCGGGTGAAAGGGAGCCCTGAATGACTTACATCATCGCCGAGCCGTGCATCGGCACCAAGGACACTGCCTGCGTCGAAGTCTGCCCGGTCGACTGCATTCATCCGCGCAAGGATTCGGACAGCTTCGAGGGAGCCGAGATGCTCTATATCGATCCGGAGGTCTGCATCGACTGCGGTGCGTGCGAGCCGGCTTGTCCCGTCCAGGCCATCTTCCCCGAAGACCTCGTCCCGGAGAAATGGGCTCACTTCAAACAGATCAACGCCGACTGGTTTCAGAATAAATCGTGAGTTTGTGATTCGGCTCACGGAACGGATCCCGGAGCCGCGTTAGATTTGTCGACCTGAAGTCGATCTGATTACAGCAGTCATTGAATTTGGGAGGCGTACCGCACGCCTCCCATTTGCTTTCGGAAGGAAAGGAAATCAGCAGAGGCCCCTCAGTCGATCAGCTTTCGTTAGGGCAATGGGCGGTCGGGTGAATGGGCTCTCCTGGGCAACCTCCTCGCGGCTGACGGGTCTCCGTTGATTTCCTTTTCGAAGCGATCGCAAAGTGCGCCGGTGGGTGAGTCGTAAGTACCGGCAGTGGCGGACTCCTCCGAGCAGAAAGGCCGGCCCCTCGTGGCCGGCCTTTTTCTGTAGCCTCGAGGGAAGGAAGAGGGTAGAAGAGTGAGGGGATAGGCTCGTCTACCCTCTTCCCCGCTAAGTTTCCGAGGGTCCTAGAGTTTCACGATCCCGGTGTAAGTCTCCGGCCTCCGGTCCCTGAAGAACTGCCAGACGTTCCTGACTTCCCGGATCTTGTCGAAATCCAGCTCCGCCGTAATCAGCTCATCGCGGTCCCGCGAGCCCTCGGCCAGAAATTTTCCCCGCGGATCGCAGAAGTAACTCTGCCCGTAGAACTCTCCGATGTTCCAGGGACCCTCGGTCCCCACCCGGTTGATCGCTCCGACGAAATAGGCGTTGGCGACCGCGTGCGCAGGCTGCTCGAGCTTCCAGAGGTACTCGGAAAGGCCGGCCACCGTCGCGCTCGGGTTGAACACGATCTCCGCTCCCGCCAGGCCGAGCTCCCGCGCTCCCTCGGGGAAATGGCGGTCGTAGCAGATGTAGACACCCACGCGCGCATAGCGCGTCTCGAATACCGGATACCCGAGATTTCCAGGCTTGAAATAGAACTTTTCCCAGAACCCCGGGCCACAGTGCGGGATGTGATTCTTCCGATATTTTCCGAGGTAGGTCCCGTCGGCGTCGATCACCGCGGCGGTGTTGTAATAGACGCCGGTGGTCTCCTCCTCGTAAAGCGGAACGACGATGACCATCTGATGCTTTTTCGCCATTTCCTGCATGAGCCGCGTAGTCGGGCCGTCGGGAATCGCTTCGACCGCGTCGTACCATCGGGTGTTCTGCTCCGCGCAGAAATAGGGTCCGGTGAAGATCTCCTGCATGGAAAGGATCTGCACCCCTTCCCTTCCCGCCCGTTCGATGAGCTCGAGGTGCTTGTCGAGGTTCGCCTGACGGATCGTCGGTATCGACTCGTCGGTGGAACAGGCGTTCGATGTCTGGATGAGGCCGCACTTCACGATCCTGGGCATTTGCTGTCTCCTGTCGCTTCGAGCGGATTTACCGGGCCGCACCCTCAGCGTTCGGACGCCGCATGAGGGTGAGATAGATCAAGAAACTGAGAGCGAACGTGACGAACCAGGCATGGGTGTAGAGATGGTCGAACAGGGTCGGGTCGGCGACTTGTCCTCCTGGGGTGGTGGCGGCCCGGATGAATCCCGGGACGACGGGCGCGACCGCGGCAACCAGGGCGATGACGGCGTTCCAGTTGACGCCGTTGGTGTACGTGTAGGCTCCATTGACGGCGAAGAGATCTCTCAGAAGCAGCTTCTGCCGGCGGAGAATCCAGTAGTCGGCGATCATGATTCCGCCGAGCGCTCCCATGAGACTCGAATATCCGATCAGCCAGGTGAAGATGTAGGCGGCGGCATCGGCGTAGAGCTTCCACGGCATCATCACGATGCCGAGCACGGCGGTGATCAGTCCCCCCGCGACGTAACTGATGCGGCGGGGGCTGAGGTTCGAAAAGTCATTCGCGGGAGAGACGACGTTGGCCGCCATGTTCGTGGTCAGCTGAGCTACGAGGACGATGAGTGCGGCGAAGATGATGACGGCGGGAGAGCCGATCCGCGTGATCAGGACGACCGGATCCCAGATCGCTTCCCCGAAAATCAGGACGGTTGCGCTCGTCACGGCGACGCCGATGAAGGCGAACGCGGTCATGGTCGTCGGCAACCCGAAGGCCTGGCCGAGCATCTGAGACTTCTGGCTCTTTGCGTAACGGGTGAAATCGGGGATGTTCAGGCTGAGAGTCGCCCAGTAGCCGACGTTGGCGGTGAGCGCCGCGGGAAAGAGCGCCCAGAAACCCTCGCGGCTCAGGCGCAGCCGTTGGGAGCCCTCGAGGATCTCTTCGAATCCCCCTCCCCGGCTGACAGCCCAACCGAGAAGGATTGCGCCACCGATGAGAAGGAGCGGCGCGGACCAACTCTCCAGAACCTTGATCCCCTCGGTTCCCTTCATGATGATCGCCACCTGAATCAGCCAGAACACCCCGAAGGCGATCCAGCGGGAGCCGGGGAGCCCCTGCCATCCCGCAAAGGCGGCGGTCATCAGCGCGTCCAGAGCCAGCCCCCCGATCCAGGTCTGGATCCCGAACCATCCACAGGCGACGATCGCCCGCAACATCGCGGGGATGTTGGCTCCTTTGGTCCCGAAACTGGCGCGGCAGAGGACGGGGAAGGAGACGCCGTACTTCGTTCCGGCGTGGGCATTCAGAATCATGGGAACGAGAACGATCGAGTTTCCGAGCAGGATCGTGATCATCGCCTGCCACCAGGTCATCCCCTGGGCGATCAGCCCGGAGGCGAGGGTGTAGGTCGTGATCACCACGCTCATCCCGATCCAGAGCGCGGCGATGTTGTAGGTGGTCCAGGTGCGCCGCGAGAGGGGAGTGGGCGCGAGGTCCTCGTTCCAGAGAGGACTACCCGAGACATCCTCGTGAAGCTCGACGAATTCGGGCTCGCTGTCGGCGTTGATCGCAGTCATGGTCTCTCCTTCACCGCGGCGAGTTGAAGAGCCCTCTCTTGAGGAACGAGCCGGAGCCGGGCGACCCCGTGAATTTTCCCTCGTCGATGATCACGCGCCCGCGAGAGAGTACGGTTCGGGCGACGCCCCGAACGGTCAGTCCCTCGTAGGCGCTGTAATCCACGTTCATGTGATGCGTTGCGGCGCTGATGGTCATCTCCCGATCCGGATCGAAGAGGACGATATCCGCGTCCGAGCCCACCGCGATGGTTCCCTTTCGAGGAAAGAGCCCGAAGATCTTCGCGGGGGCGGTGGAGACGATCTCGACGAAGCGGTTGACGCTGATCCTGCCCGGGATCACTCCTCCATTGAAAATGAGGCTGAGCCGATGCTCGACGCCCGGGCCACCGTTGGGAATCTTCGAGAAATCATCGCGGCCGAGCTCTTTCTGCTCTTTCATGCAGAACGGGCAGTGATCGGTCGAGACCACCTGGAGGTCGTTGTACTCCAGGCCGCGCCAGAGCTTCTCCTGGTTGTGCTTCGCGCGAAGGGGGGGCGTCATCACGTATTTGGCTCCCTCGAATGTCTCGCCGTAGGCGCTGTCGTCGAGGAAGAGATATTGAGGACAGGTCTCGGCGTACGCCGGGATCCCGACGTCGCGCGCGTTCGTGACTTTCTGGAGAGCCTCGTCGCAGCTGAGATGGACGATGTAAACGGGAGCGCCCGCCATTTCCGCGAGAGCGATGGCCCGTCCCGTTCCCTCGGCCTCGGCTTTGGCCGGCCGGGTCAGGGCGTGGTACTTCGGCGCCGTTCGTCCCTCGGCGATCGCGCGCTTCACCAGAACGTCGATGACGACCCCATTCTCGGCATGCATGCAGATCAGTCCACCCGCATCCGAGGCTTCCGTCATCGCCTTGAAGATCGTCCCGTCGTCGACCAGGAAGACTCCGGGGTAGGCCATGAACAGCTTGAAGCTCGTCACGCCCTGCCGGATCATCTCGCGCATCTCCGGCAGCCTCGAATCGGGAAGGTCGGTGCAGATGAGATGAAATCCGTAATCGATCGCCGCCTTTCCCTCCGCCTTGGCGAACCAGGTATCCAGGGCGGCGTTCAACGCCTGCCCGTGGCTCTGGACCGCGAAATCGATGATGGTCGTCGTTCCGCCGTGCGCCGCGGCGATCGTCCCCGTCTGGAAGTCGTCGGAGGACGAAGTTCCTCCGAACGGCAGGTCCATGTGCGTGTGAGGATCGATTCCACCCGGCAGCACGTACAGCCCCTGCGCATCGATCGTGTGGTCGGCCTGGATGTCGAGCCGTTCGCCGATGGTGGTGATTCGCTCACCTTCGATCAGGAGGTCGGCCACGTAATCATCGACCGCGGTGATGATGCGTCCGTTGCGGATGAGAGTCCTCATGCAGCTTCTCCCTTGCATTTCGCGAGCGGCGGAGCCGCGAGATCTTCCATCAGACCGTGGCGAACGCTTCATCGAGTGCGCGGAGGAGCTCATCGATGTCCGAGCGCGTTGCAATGAGCGGAGGACCGAGCCGGATGACGTTGCCCCAGAGGCCTCCCTTGCCGATCAGGACTCCGCGCTTGCGTGTCTCTTCGAAGACCTTGAGCACGGCGCCGGGCGCCGGCGTCTTCGTCTTCCGGTCCTCGACGCACTCGATGGCCTGCATCAGACCCATGCCTCGCACATCTCCGATGACCGGGTACTTCTCTTTCAGCGCCTCCAGCCCCTCCCGGAGATAGGCGCCGACGACCGCGGCATTGCGAGGAAGCTCGTCCTCTTCGATGACACGGATGGTCGCCAGCGCTGCCGCGGCAGTGACCGGGTTGCCGCCGAACGTCGCGAAGGTCAGGCCGGGAAACTTGTCCGCGATCTCGGGCTGAGCGACCGTAGCGCCCACCGGAGTGCCGTTGGCCATTCCCTTGGCGAAGGTCATCACTTCAGGCTCGACATTCCAGTGCTCGATGCCGCACCACTTGTCGCCGGTCCGCCCCCATCCCGTCTGGACCTCGTCCGCGATGAAGATACCGCCGTACCGCCGGATGATCGAGACGACTTCGCTGAAGTACTCCTTCGGAGGGGTGATGAAGCCGCCCACGCCGAGGATCGGCTCGGCGATGAAGCCCGCGATCGAGCCGTCGGTGGTGGTCTGAATCAACTCTTCGACGTCGCGCGCGCACTTCATCCCGCAACCGGGATAGGTGTCATTGAAGGGGCAGCGGTAGCAGTAGGGAGCGTGAGCGTGACGGAATCCCGGAGCGCCCGCGCCGACGTGGCGCCAGGTCGAATGGCCGGCTGCGCTCATCGCCGTGACGGAACGGCCGTGATAGGCGTGACGCAGCGCGATGATCTCCTGGCGCCCGGTGTAGAGGCGCGCGAGAACGATGGCCGTTTCGTCCGCTTCGGTGCCGCTGTTGGTGAAGTAGCTCTTCTGCAGGCGTCCCGGGGTGATCGACGCCATCTTCTCCGCCAGCTCGGTGGCCGGCTCGTTCACATAGAGGGTCGATGTGTGGGTGATCCGACCGAGCTGGTCGATGATGGCGCGATTCACGCGCGGGTTGGCATGACCGACAGAGACCGTGAGCACTCCTCCGAAGCAGTCGAGATAGCGCCTCCCCTGATCGTCCCAGACGGACATTCCCTCGCCGCGCTCGAGCACGATCGGCTCCTCGTAGTAGGTCGAGGCGCAGGGCCAGATGAACTGCTTCTGCCGTTCCAGAGCCTTCTCGGTCGTCGAGTTGCCAGCCTGCATACTCAGTCTCTCCCTCTCGCGCGGCCCGCTCCCGGCTCGCGTCCGGTCTCGCGCCGCAGGCTCGCGGTCATCGGGTGACCCCTTCCGTCGCGGTCTCCGGCGGGGCGTAGCCCTCTTCGTGACCACCGTGATAGTCGAAGCGCTCCGGGCGGCGAATCTGAGACTGCGCGACGATCCGATCGCGACGAAGTCCGCGGAAGTCGTCGAGCTTTTTCCATCCGCGCTCCGCGTTTTTCTCGAGGAACTCCGTCATCCCCTGCCTGAGGTCGCGGATCACGCTCGGTCCGACGGCGTGATCCAGCATTGCGGCAGTGCAGACCTGCACCGTTCCGCAACCGAGCAGGAAGTAATTCAGCGCGTGCGAGAAATCCGAGATCCCTCCGATGCCACTGAACTCACGGTCCGGGAAAGCCTGGGTGAGCTGAGCCATCTTGGCCAGGGAGAGCGGCAGAATGGCAGGGCCGCCCAGTCCTCCGCTCGACGTGTAACCGTCCACGTTCATCTCGAACTCGAGAGTCTCCGGATCGATCGGCATGAGAGAGGGGAACGTGTTCGAGGAGACGATGGCGTCGGCTCCGCCCTCGAACGCGCCGATCGCCTCGACGACGATGTCCGTGGTCGAAGGTGTCAGCTTGACCCATACCGGGATGCGCGCGACCTCTTTGACCACTCGGGTGACCTGGGCGCAGAGCTGGCGGTTCTTGCCGATGTTCGATCCCATGTCCTCCCGGTCCATGTGCGGACACGAGAAGTTCATCTCGATCCCATCGACGCCGGCATCCTGCACGCTGCGGGTCAGCGTCTGCCAGTGCTCGAGCTCACGCTCATCGCCCGAGCCCGCCATGATCGAGGCAATGAGCACTTTCTCCGGGAACGCCTTCTTGATTCGTTCGAGGCGGGGAATCCACCAGTCCAGCGGTTTGTCGGAGATCAGTTCCCAGTTCCACGACGAATGAAGAGCGGCGTTCGGACGTCTCTTCGTGGAGAGCCGGTGCCCTTCGACGTCGGTGCGAAGAAACTTCGTCTTCGGTCCTTCGACATTGACCACCGGATGCATCCCGATCGTCTTGGTGACCACGCCGCCCCATCCGGCCTCGAACGCCCGGGTGATATTCGCCTCGGATTCGGTGGGCGGAGCGGAGGAAAGGAGAAACGGATTCTCGAACCTGATGCCTGTGAATACCGTGCTCAAGTCGGCCATGGTCGGGCTCCTCGAATGTGACGAAGACCCATGACTATAGACCAGGTGCGCGTCGTTGGCCACGGTCCCAGCTCTCATCGTTCAGAGCGGCGATGAATTTTGCGACCTCGATGTAGTCCGCTTCATCTCCCAGCTGATGGAGGGCGGCCGTGAAGAGCTGAGAGGTCAGAGCCAGCATCGGCGTGGCGGCGTGGTCGCGGTGGGACATCGCGGCCGCGATCCGGATGTCCTTGTCGTGAAGGGCGAGCTTGAAGACCAGGGGCCATCGCTTTTCGATCAGCCGCATCGGAAGAAGGTTTTCCGAGGCATTGGAGCGTCCGCTTCCGGCGTTGGTGACCTCGAGCGCGGTTTCCACGTCGATCCCGAAACGTCTGGCGAGGAGAAGACACTCGGCGGTGATGAGGACCGTGGCGCCCATGATCGAGTTCGTGAGGGCCTTGATGGCGTGGCCGGACCCGGTTCCGCCCACGTGGATGATCTTCTTCCCGCAGAGAGACAGAACTTCCTCGGCGCGGTCGAAGGCGGTGCCCGGCCCCCCGATCATGATCGTCAGCGTCGCGTTCTCGGCGCCGGCCACGGCTCCGGTCACCGGTGCATCGACGAAGCTGACCTGTTTCGCGGCGAGCCGTTTGGCGGTGGCCCGGCTCTCGTCGGGATCTCCGCTGGTGCAGTCGATCCAGAGCGTTTGCGGGCGGAGATGATCGAGGAGATCATCCACGATCGCATCGACCTCGCGGCTCGACGGAAGCATGGTGATGACGATCTCGCTCGCCGCGCAATCCCTCAGCGACGGCGCCTTACGGGACCCATAGAGACCTGCATGATCCTCGGCCTTCGACTCGGTGCGGTTCCAGACCGTGACTTCGTGCTCGCGGGCGAGGTGTCTGGCCATCGGATATCCCATGGCGCCCAGGCCGATGAATGCGATCTTCATGCGTTCTCGTTCCTTCCTGCTGATGTTCCGCGGACAGTCCCGCCGGCCGCCGGCCGGCTCTTGTGGCGCCGGCTTTCAGCCGGCTGGATCCCGGAAGACGCGCTGCAGCAGGCGGGATTCTATCGTCAGGGCGAGGCCGCGAAAGACGGAGGTCCTGCTCCGCGGCCCGGATCTTCCGATCCGTCCATCCATCGAGATCCATCTGGATGACATCACCACTGAATCGTGTTACATCCCGCGCTGCCCGGCCCGAGGCCGGCGCGCGGACGTGAGATGCCCGACCCGAAGTTCACCCGCAATTTCTCGATCATCGCCCATATCGACCACGGCAAGACGACCCTTTCCGACCGGCTGCTCCAGCGGACCGGAGCGGTCGAGGCTCGGGATATGAGTGCGCAGATGCTCGACGACATGGATCTCGAGCGCGAGCGCGGGATCACGATCAAGGCCCGCGCGGTGAATCTGCGCTACCAGGCTCCTGACGGCGAGCTGTACAGCTTCAACCTCATCGACACGCCGGGTCACGTCGACTTCACATACGAGGTCAGCCGCAGCCTGGCGGCCTGCGAAGGGGCCATCCTGGTCGTCGATGCCACTCAGGGGGTCGAAGCACAGACCCTCGCCAACAGCTACCTGGCCATCGAGAACGACCTGCAGATCATCTCGGTGATCAACAAGGTCGACCTGCCCTCGGCCGAGCCCGAGCGGGTGCGCGAGCAGATCGAACAGGTCATCGGCCTGGATGCCCACGATGCGATTCTGGCCTCGGCGAAGGTCGGGCTGGGGGTCGACGAGGTCCTTCAGAGAATCATCTCGGCGATTCCCGCGCCCACGGGCGATCCCAATGCTCCGCTCCGGGCGCTTCTGTTCGACTCCTGGTACGACTCGTACAGGGGAGTCATGGTGCTGGTCCGCGTCATCGACGGTGAGCTGCGCAAAGGGACGACGATCCGCTTCATATCCACGGGAAGGAGCTATGAGGTGACTTCGCTCGGCGTATTCGGGCCGAAGCCTCGCGAGGTCGAAAGCCTTGGAGTGGGGGACGTTGGATACATCGGGGCCAACATCAAGGACATCGTCCAGGCCAAGATCGGCGACACGGTGACCGAGGGGACGGCGCAGGTGGAGCCTCTTCCCGGTTTCCAGGAAGTCAAGCCGATGGTCTTCGCCGGGATTTTTCCGATCGAAAGCGACGACTACGAGAATCTGAGGGACGCGGTCGCGAAACTGAAGCTGAACGATGCGTCATTCAGCTATGAACCGGAGAACTCGACCGCTCTGGGGTTCGGCTTCCGCTGCGGCTTTCTCGGCCTTCTGCACATGGAAATCATTCAGGAGCGGCTGGAGAGGGAGTTCAATCTCGAACTGCTGACGTCGGCTCCCGGGGTGCGTTACACCGTGCACACGACCGACGGAGAGACCTTCGATATCGACAACCCCCAGAAGCTTCCCGACCCTTCACGAATCCGGTCGATCGAAGAGCCGATGATCGAGGCCACGATCCTGACGCGCGACGAGTTCGTTGGCCCGATTCTGGCTCTGGCCACAGACCGGCGGGGCCAGCAGAAAAAGCTGGAGTACGTCGCGTCGAACAGGGTGATGATCGTGTACGAGATGCCATTGAATGAGGTGATTCTCGATTTCTTCGACAAGCTGAAATCGATCTCGCGCGGTTATGCATCGCTGGACTATCAGTATCTCGGCTACCGCGAGAGTGATCTCGTGAAGCTCGACATCCTGGTCAACGGGGAGCCGCTCGACGCCTTGTCCCTGATCGTGCATCGGGACAAGGCGTACGCGCGCGGAAAACTCCTGGTCGAAAAGATGAAGGAGTTCATTCCGCGGCAGATGTTCGAGGTCGCCCTGCAGGCAGCGGTCGGAAACCGCATCATCGCCCGCGAGTCCGTGAAAGCTCTTCGCAAGAACGTCCTGGCCAAATGTTACGGCGGGGACATCACGCGCAAGAGAAAACTTCTCGAAAAGCAGAAGGAAGGGAAGAAGCGGATGAAGCGGGTGGGAAAGGTCGAGATTCCGCAGGAGGCCTTCCTGGCCGTGTTGAAGATCGATTGATCATTGACCCTGGGGAAGTCGCGAGGGGCGCGGCGGGTTGCGCGTCAGTATGCAGCCGTCCCCGCGCGGCCGCCGGGAGGCATCATGAAATCTCTGACCTGCAGCATCCAGGCGCGCAGTTGCACGATCCCGGATCGAAGCCGCGGTCTGGTTCCCCGGGCGGCGAAGCGCCGGCTTTCGGCGCCAGGCGCGCTCCGAGGTTTCGCTGTTTCCCTTCTTCTGCTCAGCATCGGATGCGCGAGCTCCGGGGGAGTCGACCTCAACGAGCCCAGGAGAGTTCTCGGGCGCGAATCCGACGTTCGAATCGACGCGCAGATTTTTCAGAAGAAAGTGGGAACGGGAACGAGTGTTCGCCTCACCTGGGAGATCGAGAATCTGAGGAGTCAGCCAATCGCCGTCGCCGACATGCTTCCATCGGTCAGCTACGACGAGCTCGAGAGAACGCTGGTGGTCCAGCTCGGATCCGAAGTCCCCGGAAACAATCTGGTCCCGAGGCTGATTCGGATCGAGTCCGGAGAGAAGCGCGCCTTCAACGGCGCGGCGAAGATCAACCTTCATCTTCCGTTGCCGGGCCCGATGACTCAGTATCCGCGGCTGATGCAGGTGCGGGTCAGCTTTCTCTCGCCGGTCGGGCCCTTCGAAGAGCTCATCGGGATCCCCGAGACCTCGGTCGCCGATCCCGCCCTCGCGGACCGGCTCTTCCCTCAGTGGCTGGAAGCGAACGAGACCATCCGTACCAACTCGATCCCGATCGACTGGATGGGTCTGGCCCCAGCGAGCCCGAACGACGCCTCACGGCGCCGCTACTGACATCAGCGCGCGCGGGACGTGAAGGTTTCCCCGGAGCGGGTCAGAACGAGCCGACCGCGTCGCCTTCGTTCTCGTACACCTCGAAGACGGTGATCAGCTGGGTGACCTGCAGCAGGTCGGTGACCTTCGGGGGAAGGTGAAGAAGCTTGAGCTTCCCTCCGCGGTTGGCGACCGTGGTATAGGCGCCCACCAGCTCACCGATCCCTGAAGAATCGATCGTGGAGACCTGGTTCATGTCGAGAAGGATGTGGTTCTTGCCGTCCTTGACGGCGTTCGCAATGACGTCGCGCAGCTGGGAGTCGCCCGCGCCGATCGTGATCTTTCCTTCGAGTTTGATGATCTCCACGCCGTTGACGTTTCGTGAGCTCGTTTTCATCCGTTCCTCCGAGTGTCCTAAGCTTCCGTGGGTACGCCGTTGAGTGTCTTGCGCATGATGAGCCGAGTTCCGCCCCGGGGGACGAACTCGTAATCGACTGAGTCCATGAATGTGCGCATGTAGAAGATGCCGCGGCCGCTGGTTTTCATCAGGTTCGACGGGTTCAGGGGGTCGCTGACCTGACCCGGATCGAAGCCGCCACCCTCATCCGAGATCTCGATCGCCAGCCGGTTGCCCTGCAGATCGAAGACCGCATTGACCTTTTTTGCCGTGTCCAGGCGGTTGCCATGTTTGATGGCATTGGCCACTCCCTCCCGGACCGCCATGCCGACCCAGTGTGACGCATCGTCGTCGAGGCCGGCGTGTTCGCACAGGTGTTCGGCGATCACCTGGACGAGCTCGATATTCTCGAAGCGGCTGCTGATCGTGATCTCGATACGTTCGGAGCGGCGTTCCATTGCGCGAATTAGGCGGCGATTCTACGGGAGCCCCCCGGGCGAAACAAGCGCCGGAATGGCGACGTCGAGAACGCATGTTGGCCGGGGCATGCAAAGGGCGGCTGCTTTCCTTCTCCTTCAGCTCATCGCGGTCACCGCTTCCACCACGCCGATCGAGGCCGCCATGAAAGAGGTGGAGCGTGTCCGTGGCCTCCGGTTTTCGAAGCCCGTGGAGGTTGAGGTCGTTCCCCGATCCGAGCTCCGCAGCGTCCTGGAGGCCCAGATCGCCAGGGAAAACCCCATTCCCCTCATCGACCACATGAAGGTTCTCGAGGCTCTCCAGCTGGTCGATGACGGGGAGAAGGCGGTCGGTCAGCTCATGGACGTCTATGAGGCGCAGGTCCTGGCTTTTTACGATCCTTCCACCGGAAAATACTTCACGTTCGATCGCGCCCCTGATGGGAATCCGCTCGCCGCGGCCATGGAAGAGGCCGTGGCCATCCATGAGCTGACTCACGCGCTGCAGGATCAGCGCTTCGAAGCGGGAACCGCCGTGCGCGAACTGGAAAAAAACTGGGACGCCCAGATGGCCTATCACGCCGTCATCGAAGGTGAGGCGACCCTCGTCATGCTGGCGGCAATGATGGAGCGCGTCGGGATCTCCATCGAGGACCTGGCCGGAAACCGCGAGCTGGTCGAATCGATGTCGACCCTCGCCGGCTCCAGCGCTGCGTTCCCCGCCGATGCTCCCGCCTATTTCGTCGAGATGCTGCAGTTCCCCTATCTGAAGGGGCTGGAACTGGTCATGGAGTCGTTTCGACGCGATGGATGGGACGGCGTGAGCCGCCTTCACGTGAACAAGCCGCAGAGCACCGATGAGGTGCTTGAGCCGGCCCGCTATTTCGAGCGAGTGGCGTCGTCGAAGACACTTCCCTGCAGTGACGATGGGAGTGTGCTCTCAACGACTCTCGGGCGCTTCCACTGGGATTTCCTGCTCGACGAAAAGGCCGCTCGCGGCTGGAAAGGCGATTGCGTCCGCGCGATCCGGAAAGGCGGGAAACTGGAGATCCGCGGAACGAGTGAGTGGCTGTCCGCCGCGGACGCCCGGGAGTTCGCTTCCGCTCTCGAAGCTCTGTTCGAAGAAGAAAAAATCGAGGGGAGCGCCCGGCGCAGGGGATCGAATGTGACGTTTTCCTGGCGCGACGCAGGTCCTCGGCCGCAACCCTGACCCTCGCCATCAGGGTGCCTTCGCATCGCCCGAAGCCGCTATGGCTCCGGCTCGCCCAGAACCTGACGCCGCGCCTCCTCACAGGCGATCAGCGCTTCCTGATAAAGCTCGAACGACGCCTCTTTGGTGAGCGGCACCGGGGCGCCCGCGTGAATGACCTCGACGATTTTGGTCGCGTAATAGGAAGGGGGAGGGAGCCTTGCCCCCTCACGCTCCATCGCCTCGAATCCCTCGAGCAACTCGGTCTTGAGCCGGCTGCGGAATTCCCCGCTCTCGATCTCCTCGCCGAGAGCAACGTAGTCGATGTCCATGGAGTCTCCGGTTCCGCCAGTTCCCGCCGGGGCAGACGGCAGGTCCTCCGGCTCAACAAGGCGGGGGCTCGACATTCTTTCCGGAAGGCAAAGTGGCCAAGGTGGCGGGCGGCGTCTCGCCGCCCAGCCCGGGACCGCGAGACTCAATTCGCATCCCGATTGTCCAGGATGAAATCCCGGCCTTCCCAAACGTCTCATTCCGGGAGTGCTCCGCTTCCAAACGGCTGGGCGGCGGGGCGCCGCCTGCCACGCTGCACGCGCAGATGAAAAACGGCTGGGCGGCGGGACGCCGCCCGCCACCTTAGGATGAAACGGCGACCAAATCGGTCTCCCCTCCACTAAGATCAGCGCGTGAAGGCGAAGATCAAACGACATCCGCCCCTCTCCTCGTTCGCCACCACAGGCGGGTGAGCCTGCAAGCTGGGTCAGGATGACCTGAGACGCGTTCTCGCAACCCTTCCCCCTCACCTCGGTGGCGATCTTCTCGTCGACGAGTCGACGGGTGACGATGCGGCGGTTCTGCGCATCGATGGAGAACGTGCGCTCGTGCAGACCGTCGACTTCTTCACGCCGATCGTCGATGACCCCAGGCTCTTCGGATCGATCGCCGCCGCAAACTCGGTGTCCGACGTATATGCCATGGGCGCGGAGCCGATTCTCGCCCTGGCCATTGCGGGATTTCCCTCCGATAAGCTGCCGCTCGAAGTGCTCGAGGAGATTTTCAGGGGAGGGGCCGAGAAGGCCGCCGAGGCTGGCTTTCCGATCGCGGGGGGCCACACGATCATTGATGAAGTGCCGAAATACGGCCTCGCGGTGACGGGCGTCGTCGCCCTCGATCGGATCGTCAGGAACTCGACGGGGCGCCCGGGGGACCGGCTCTATCTGACGAAACCGATCGGGAACGGAATTCTGGTCGCGGCGCATCGCGCCAGGGGACGTGGCCTGACGCGTCTTCTTCGCGGCCGCGGGCCTGATCTCGACGAGGCGATCGCGAGCATGGGCGAATTGAATCGAAACGCGAGCCGCGCCATGGTGGCTGCCGGCGCGACGGCGGCAACGGACATCACCGGCTATGGTCTCGCGGGGCATCTCCTCGCGCTCTGCCGCGCATCGAACACGGGAGCGCGGATTTCCATGAGCGCGGTTCCGGTACTGAGGGGGGTGAGAGAGCGACTCGCCGAAGGTCACGTCCCTCGCGGGAGCCGCCGGAACCTCGAGTCGAGCCGCGCGGCGATCCGGACCTCGCTCTCCGAAAACGAAGTGCTGCTCGCGTGCGACGCGCAGACGAGCGGAGGTCTGCTGATCGCGATCGATCCGGACCGGGCGTTGATTCTGGAGGAGGGGTTGCGTGCCGGAGGCATCACACCGTGGGCCATCGGGGAGCTGACCGGGGAGGAAGGAGTCCTGGCTCTCGGTTTCTGATGGCCGGACTCGGCCGTTGGACTGAAATTTGGATAGGAAAGAGGGTCCGCGGGCCGCGCGGAAGGAGATCAGACATGCCGTACTGCCCTCAGTGCAAGCATCATTTCGACAGCCCGGCGACCGAGTGTCCCGATGACCGGGTGAAGCTGGTCGACGAATTGCCGTTTCAGACCATCGACGGCGATGATGGAACCTGGGTCGAGATCACCAGTGTCGGAAGCGAAGAAGAGGCGAGGCTCCTGGCGGGATTTCTGGACGCCGAGGGGATTCCGGCGGAAGTCGAATCGCTGAAATTCAGCATGGAGCCGGTGAACCTCGGATCCATGAGCGAGATCCGGGTCTACGTCGCCGCGGAGCACGAGGAACGGGCCATGCAGCTCCTCGACGAGCGCCGCGGAGAATTCGAGCGGCTCCGCAATGATGAGGATGTCGTGACGGACGACGGCGCGACCGACATCAACGCTGAAGCGGAAGCAGCCGCGGGGCGGGAAGAACCGTGAGTGAGATCGAGCCCGAGCCGGAAGACGCGAGGCCGAGCGTGCCGCGGTGGGTCCCGATCCTCATCGGGGTGATCCTCGTCGGCATGGGCGTTCTAGCCGTGTACACGGGGCTCCGCTACCGGGGCGGCCCCATCGGCCGGGCGGTGGGGAAGGTGACCAGCGCCGTGATGCCACCCGAGGGTGGCCCTCCGGGAGAGCCCCTTCCGGGCGCTTCACGAATTTCTCACGGGCCGGGCGGGGACAACGTTCCCAGGGCTAATCCGCTGCAGGATGACGGAAGAGCCGGAGTGACGATTCGCGGGAACGAAGAAGGAGTCATTCCGTCGATCCGGTTGAGCGCGCAGCGGGCCATGCAGATCAAGGTCGTTCCACCGGACGCTCTCGTCTACGTCAACGATCACGTCATCGGAACCGCCGAGCAGTTCGAGGCTCCGGACCTCTACGAGTTCGCCGAGGAAGGGGAGTACACGATCCGGCTGTCGGCGCCCGGCCACGACGAGATCGAGTATGTGATCAGCGTCGACCAGGGGGCCAATACCGAGGTCGCTGAGATCGGCGCCCGCCTGCGCGTCAGCGCGGAGGCTCGAACCCCGAGACCGTGATCGTCGCGGCGGAAGGCTTCATGCCTTCTCCACGTGCTCCTTTTTCGACTCCGCGATGACCTTCTCCTGAAGATTGCGGGGAACTTCCTCGTAGTGCGAGTACTCCATGTGGAAGGATCCGCGTCCCTGCGTGATCGAGCGAAGGGTCGAGCCGTAGGTGAGCATCTCCGCCATCGGAACCTGGGCCCGGATCACCTGCGATTCGTCATCGGATTCGATCCCTTCCATCTTTCCGCGGCGCGAGGTGAGGTCTCCCATCAGGTCGCCCATGTACTCCGAGGGAGTGTAGACCTCCACGTGCATGACCGGCTCGAGAATCGTCGGCCGGGCACTGGCCATCCCTTCCCTGAACGCGAGGCTCCCCGCGATCTTGAAGGCGAGCTCGGATGAATCGACGGTGTGGAACTGGCCGTCGAGGAGCCTGACCCGGAAATCGACCACGGGGAAGCCGGCGAGATATCCCTGCGTGCGGGCTTCCTGGATCCCCTTTTCCACGGCAGGAATGTACTGACGCGGAATTGCTCCCCCGAAGATCTCGTCCACGAACTCGAATTCGCCTCCCCGCGGCAGCGGCTCCATCTTGATCTTGCAGTCCGCGAACTGTCCGTGACCTCCGCTCTGCTTCTTGTGGCGCCCGTGCGCGTCGGCCGAGCGGGTGATCGTCTCGCGATACGGCACCTTGGGGGGGTGAAGGATCACTTCGACGCTGTATTTCTTCTTCAGCTTCGCGACGATGACCTCGACATGGAGCTGCCCCTGGCCGGAGATGAGAACTTCCTTGGTCTGCTCGTCGCGGCCGAAGCGGATGGTCGGGTCCTCCTCCATGATGCGCGCCATGGCGGTGGAGATCTTGTCCTCATCTCCTTTCGACTTCGGCTCGATGGCGAAGGAGATGACCGGCTCGGGATAGGCGATGTGGCGGAGGACGACGGGGTTGTCTTTCGCCGTGATGGTGTCCCCGGTGTGGACGTCTTTCAGCTTCGCGACGCCGCCGATGTCGCCCGCGTGGAGCTCGGGGACCGCCTGCTGCTGTTTCCCCTGGAGCGCCTGAAGCTTGCCGAACCGCTCCTCGTGCTCGCGGGTCGAATTGAAATGGGGCGTATCCGATTTGAGAGTGCCTGAAAAAACGCGGAAGAGGGAGACGCGTCCGGCGAAGGGGTCGGAGATCGTCTTGAACACGAGAGCGCAGAGAGGGGCGTCGTCTTTTCGGTCGAGCTCTACTTCGCGCTCGCCGATCTTGCCCGTCACTTTTGCGCCATCGAGTGCCGTGGGCATCAGCTGCACGATCATGTCGAGGATGGCCTGCCCGCCGATGTTGTGGCTGGAAGAGGCATAGACCAGCGGGAAGATCTCGCGCGCGAGAATCTCGCGCCTCAGCCCCTCGATCACTTCCTCTTCGCTCAGCCCTCCTTTGTCGAAGAAGCGCTCCATCAGCGAGTCGTCGCCCTCCGCGACCTTCTCGATCAGCTGCTGGTGGGCTTCCTCTGCCTCGCTCTTGAGCGAGTCCGGAATTGCCTCGACCGTGCAGGTGCCCGACCCGTCCGCCGGCCAGCGCCAGGCCTTCATCGAGATGAGATCGATGACTCCCTCGAAATCCTTTTCTTCGCCGATCGGCAGCTGAATGGGAACGACGCTCTTTCCGAACTTCTTCTGTAGAGATTCGAGCGTGCGCGTCGCGGAGGCACGCTCCCTGTCCATCTTGTTTGCGATGAAGAAACCGGGAAGGTTGAACCCCTCGGCGAACTTCCAGACTTTCTCCGTGCTCACCTCGGCGCCGGTCACGGCGCTGACGACGAACCCCGCCGCGTCCGCGACGCGAAGCGCGCTCTTCGCCTCCATGATGAAAATTCCGAACCCGGGAGTGTCGATCAGGTTGACCTTGTGATCCTTCCATTCAGCCCAGGCCAGCGCGGCCGAGATCGAGTGCTGTCTCTCGATCTCATCCGGATCGAAGTCCGTCACGGTCGTGCCGTCGAGTACGCTCCCGAGGCGCGTCACCGCCCCCGCGTTGAACAGGAGCTGGGAGATCAGCGTCGTCTTGCCCGTGTCGTTGTGGCCGACGATGGCGACGTTGCGGATTTGATTTCCGGAATAGACTTTCAAGGGAACACCTCCGGCAAAAGGGGGATTGGGGGGCCGTGGCCGGGGGCCATCATAATTTAAAATCCGCGACCGGATTCAAGGGCGCCGGAAGAGCGGGCGAGCCGCGGAAAACGGGTCTCCGAGGGGATGTTTCCCGACCCGGCCCCGCTGTGTGACACCGCTCGAGCGGCGCGAAGTGCCGCTCGCCGCGGGTTGGAGTCACACGACGAGCGCGGGCAGAGATATGATGTCCGAATCGACTGAGCCGTCTGTCGCCCGCCCTGATTCCGGCGCGCGCACCCAGACGGCACCCGCGTCAAAGGAGACTTCAATCGGTGAACCTCGGTCGTTACGAGGTCGTTCGGGAGCTGGGAAAGGGGGCGATGGGAATCGTCTACCTTGCCAAAGATCCTCTGATCGGCCGCATGGTGGCGCTGAAGACGATTCGACTCACCGACTCCGGTGATGAGGAAGAGGTCCGCGAGTTCCAGCAGCGCTTCCTCCGAGAGGCTCAGGCCGCTGGAATCCTCAGCCATGCCGCCATCGTCACCGTCCACGACATCGGGCAGGATGATCACAAGGGCGTCTCCTTCATCGCGATGGAGTACGTCGAGGGCCCCACCCTGAAGGAAGTCATCCAGCAGGGGAAGCAGATGTCCTACTCGGCGACGGCCACGATCATGAGCCAGGTCGCCGATGCACTCGACTACGCCCACACCAAGGGGATCACCCATCGGGACGTCAAGCCGGCGAACATCATTCTTTGTGGCGACGAGAAGGTGAAGATCACGGATTTCGGCATCGCCAAGATCGCCACGGACGCGGCCAACCTGACGACGACCGGCCAGTTCCTCGGGACGCCCAATTACATGGCGCCCGAGCAGGTCAAGGGGGCGCCTGTCGACGGGCGCACGGATATCTTTTCGCTCGGCGTCGTCCTCTATGAGTGCCTGACCCGTCGCAAGCCTTTCGGCGGCGATTCCCTGACCACCATCTCCTACCGGATCGTGCACGAGCCGTTCGAGTCGCCTCACGAGTTCGACCCGGCGATCCCCGAGACCTTCGACGCCGTCATCTCTCGCTGTCTCGCCAAGGATCCAAAGGATCGCTATCAGCGCGCGCGGGAAGTGGCAGCCGACCTCCGCGCGCTTGCGGCCGGTCAGCCGTTGCCGCCTCCGGTCCTCGAGCCGATCGCCGATGCGACGGTCGTGTCGATGCGCATTCCGACGATCGAAAACCCGTTCCCCGATGCGGACGCACCGCCACGCTCCCAGGAGACGGCGACTCCAACGCGGACCGGATCGATCACCTTCGTTCCTCCCGCGAGCCTCAGAAAGAAGGTCTCCGCGCCGCTTTTCATCGGGATCGTGGGCCTCATGCTCCTGGGGCTGATCGGGGTCGCGGGATGGATCTGGTCCCAGCGCTCGTCCGTCCCGCCGGTCGATACGCGCCGTGAAGCTCTCGTGAACCAGCAGCGGGAGTTGCGAACCGAGGGGATGGCTCTCCTTCAGCAGGGGAATGTCGAAGGCGCTTATCAGAAGTTCGCGGCGTTGAGGAAGATCGCTCCGGCCTCTCCGGGAGTGAGCGAAATGCTCTCGAGGTTGGAACAGGTCCGCGGTCAGCAGGAGGTCGAGGCTCAACAGAAGGAGGAGGCGCTCGCGAAGTTCAACGAGGCGAAAACGCTTTACGACGCGCGGCGTTTCGATCGCGCCATTCCTCTTTTCGAAGAAGCGTTCAACCTCGACCCCAGCCTGTCGGACGCGGTCAGTTTCATCGCGATGAGCCGCGAACAGATGGCTCTGCGTCAGCTGTCCGAGGCGCAGAAGATGGCGGCCAAGAAAACGGAGCCCGTCACGGTTCGTACGGCGAGCGGTGAACCCGCCTCACTCTCGGTCACGTTCCAGAGCGCCCTCACCGACGGCTACATCATGATCCAGGCCGACGGGCAGAAAATTCTCCAGGAGAACATCTTCGAGGATTCCCGGCGCGGCATCCTGAGGCGCCGCATCCCCCGGAGCGTGAACACGACGCAGACGATCCCGGCCGGACAGCACGAGGTCATCGTCTGGGTCGTTGTCCCGTCGATCCGGGTGACCGAGCGCAAGGTCTTCAATCAGAATTTCCGTGCGGGGAACGAGTACCGCATCTCGATCCGCTGGAACGAGAGCGCGAGGCAGTTCATCGTCGACCTCTCCTCCTGAACGGGCGATGAGTGATGAGTGATGAGTGCTGAGTGCTGAGTGCTGAGTGTCCTCGCCGCTGAGCGCTGAGTGTCCTCGCCGCTGAGCGAGGGAGAGGAAAAACCTCTGAGCTCCGCCGTCCAAGGACTCAGCACTCAGGACTCAGCACTCAGCACAGGACTCAGCACTCAGCACAGGACTCAGGACTCAGCACTCAGCACAGGACTCAGGACTCAGCACTCAGCACTCAGGACTCAGCACTCAGGACTCAGCACTCAGGACTCAGGACTCAGCACTCGTCATCAACCGCGCAAGGGCGACTCAGCCCCAGCTTCGGATCCGCGCCTCCGGAATCACCAGCGTCCGTCCCCAGCATCCCGCGCCGTAGGGAAACCAGCGCCGCTTTCCCGCCGCTCCGCTGCCGCGGAGCAAGGGCAGCGGAATCTCGATGCTCCCGAGAAAGCTCGAGCCGTCCCTTTCGCAAAGCGCATCGAGCACCACCAGCTCTCCGATGATCCGCGGTTGAGCGAGAGTCTCCAGCGCCGCGATCGCCGGCTCTCCGGGTGGCTCGCGTTCCGATCGGATCTCGACGTGGAAAAGAGCGGGCTGCGCCGGTGCCCGATAGCTCGGTCTGAATCGATTGGGCCAGAGATCCGCTTTGGTTCCGTCCGCGCCGAAGTCGCGGACCCGTCTGCCGTCGCCGTCGTTGGGGTAGGAAGGATGAGTCGACTGGCGAAGAGGGACGCCGGGAGGAATCCACTTGCGCGCGGCGAGCGCCTGAGCGATCGCTGCGGAGACCGGGGGTCGCAGCGCGATCTCCGAGAGAGGGTCGTTCGCGGCGGCGGTGACCCTTGCCAGCAGGGACTGAAGAGACTGAATCTCCGTGAGATCGATCTCCTCCAAGCCCGCGGCGCCGCGCAGAATCGGCAATCTGAGGCCGCGACTCCGCGACGTCAGGGTGAGCTGAAGAATCGCTCTCGTCTCGGACCAGGATTCATCCGCGGTCCGATGGAGCGCATGACCCGATTGAAGCAGAAGCCGTTCGATCTCGGCGGCAGGACCGAGTTTCTCGATCAGGGTCTGATAGCACTGCTGAAGCTCACTCTCCCACGGAAGTGGATGATCCGATGCCTCCAGCGAGCGAGCCTGAAATCGCTCCGATCGCGCCGCGGCCGCTCCCCCTTCCCTGATTCGGGAGATCGTCGCCACGCCGCGGGTCGAAAGAATCGCGACTGACGCTCCTTCCTTTTCGTAGTTGCTCATCTTGCGAGAGGAGCCGTGACCAGGAGCGGCGCGAATGATCCGACGGGCAGCCGTTGTCCCTCGGCTCGACAGAGGACACCCGGATACTCGAGCGGGAGACCCGTAGCGCCTGCGAGGCTTCGCGAAACGTCCTCGCGCGACGCGTGAAGAGTGAACGGTGACAGCGGTCGCGCTTCATCGCCGTGAACGAGAGTGGAGACCGTCACTCGAAGCTCTACCGTGTCGGTGATCGGATCCCATCGCCCTCCGCCCAGAAGCAGCACGTCGATGTGCGAGGCCGGAATCTCGAACGGCGCGTCCGCCGCGGTCGCGACCAGGTTCGTCAGTCGCCGCAGAGGGACGTTCCTGAACCCTTCCCGCCGCCATGCCGATGGCTCCTGACCGGCGAGAAGGTCGCGGCTCCGCGGAGTGCGCCCCGCGTCGTCGGTCTCCATCCGCCCGATGCCGGGATGACCCGGCTCGTCCCGAACGGCCAGCCAGGACGGCCATTCGATGGGAACCGCGCGTTCCTCTGAGGGGTGAGCGACGGCTTCGTGAAGGAGCACCGCCGCGCTCCCTCCATTCCAGACGATCGGGAGCTGATGCGGGTTGACCGGAGGCCTCTCTCCACGCTCGGCGAGAAGAAGAGGAGTGAGCCTTCGAAGCTTTGCCACGGCCTGCTCGTCGATCGCCAGGACGACGCTGCGTCCGTGGGTCTTCACGGTCGCCAGATGGGAAGTCTGTCCGGCTCCGGAGGGGGCGGATCGGGTGCGGAGGCGCAGGACTTCGAACCGTCCCGGCGGAAGGGCATCCAGAACCGCGGCGAAGCGGAGATCCTCCAGGGTTCCGAAGTCGGTGGAGCGAGGCTGGAAGGGGAGCGAGGTTGCCGTCAGAGTGGGAAATGGGGAGGCCGCATCGTCGAAAACCGAGCGGCCCCGCTCGCCGCGAAGCTCCAGAAGTCGCGGTGTCCGATCCTCGACCATCCATCGCTCTTCGATGCGTGTGATCTCGAATGAATGAGAGGGAGGGGCGGCGCTCATCGGCCGCTCATTGTACGTTCCCGCGCCGCGGCGATAAGATCGCTTCCGAAGATGACGCCTTCCTCCTCCCGCATCGAGTTTCTCGCCCGCACGATCGTGAATCGTCTGGAAGACCGCAGCACCGTGGAGTTTTCCGACGCGGAACGGGGAATCCAGATCGTGGGGCGGGTGCTGGACGATCACTTTCGCCGCCTGGCTTCGATCGAGGCGGAGGCGCGGGAGCGGACCGGCGGAGAGCCGGGCGCGGAGACGGAGCTCGGCGATGCGGCTGCCCGGATCGCGATCGAGCGGGGAGTAGTCATCTGAGCGGGGCCGGCGGAGGGGGCATGTCATCGAATCCGACGCTCGAAGAACTGGAGCGGAGAAAGCGGGAGAGTGAGCTGGGAGGGGGCGAGCCGCGCATCGAGCGCCAGCACGCCGAGGGGAAGCTGACCGCCCGGGAGCGCGTGTCGCTTCTGTTCGATCCAGGATCGTTTCAGGAGCTCGATCAGCTCGTCGTCCATCGCTCGAGCGACTTCGGGATGGAAAACCAGCGGGTCGCGGGCGACGGGGTCGTCACCGGCTACGGCTCGATCCAGGGGAGGCTCGCATATGCCTTCGCCCAGGACTTCACGGTGTTCGGCGGATCGCTCAGCGAGTCCCACGCCGGGAAGATCGTGAAAGTCATGGATCTGGCGATGAAGAACGGAGCGCCGATCATCGGCCTCAATGACTCGGGGGGAGCGAGGATCCAGGAGGGAGTCGTCTCGCTGGGGGGATACGCCGACATCTTTCTCAGGAACACTCTGGCATCGGGAGTGATCCCGCAGATCTCGGCGATCATGGGGCCTTGCGCGGGAGGCGCCGTCTACTCTCCCGCCATCACCGACTTCATCCTGATGGTGAAGAAGACGAGCTACATGTTCGTCACGGGTCCGGACGTGATCCGGACGGTGACTCACGAGGAAGTGACGAAGGAACGGCTCGGCGGCGCGATGACGCACAACCAGATCTCGGGCGTCGCCCACTTCGCCACCGAGAACGATCAGGACTGCATCGCCAGGATTCGCGAGCTCCTTTCCTACCTTCCCTCGAACAATCTCGAGGATCCGCCGCGACGGGCTTCGGAGGACGATGTGAATCGGGTCGACGAGGAACTCGACTCGATCGTTCCGGAGAGTCCCAATCAGCCTTACGAGATGCGCCGGATCATCCGCTCGGTGGCCGACCAGGGGGATTTCCTGGAGGTTCACGAGCATTTTGCTCCGAACCTGATCGTCGGATTCATCCGTCTCGACGGGCGTCCGGTCGGCGTCGTCGCGAATCAGCCCGCGTATCTGGCGGGGGTTCTGGACATCAGCGCATCCCGCAAGGGCGCGCGCTTCGTGCGCTTCTGCGATGCGTTCAATGTTCCGCTCGTGGTCTTCGAGGACGTGCCGGGCTTTCTTCCAGGCGTGGAGCAGGAGCACGGCGGAATCATCATGCACGGGGCCAAGCTTCTTTTCGCGCTGGCCGAGGCGACCGTGCCCAAGATTACGGTGATCACGAGAAAGGCCTATGGCGGCGCCTACTGCGTGATGAACTCGAAGCACATCCGCGCGGACATGAATTACGCCTTTCCGACCGCCGAGATCGCGGTGATGGGGGCGGAAGGAGCGGTCAACATCCTCTACCGGCGCGAGATGGAGCAGGCCGCCGATCCGGCGGAGGCGCGGCGTGAAAAGATCGCCGAGTACAAGGCGAAGTTCGCGAATCCCTACATCGCGGCCGAGCGGGGCTACATCGACGAGATCATCGAGCCGCGCTTCACGCGCCGGAAGCTGATCACGGCGTTCGCCATGCTGAAGAACAAGCGGGACTCGAATCCCCCGAAGAAGCACGGCAACATCCCGTTGTAGCCGCTCGCGATGTCGGCGTCATCCGAGCGAACCTCGTAGCGGCGCGGGGGTCATTCAGAGGCCGCACGCGCCAGCCGCGCAGAATATGAAATGGCGTCGCGGCCGAAGAATCTCAGCCGCGATAATCGCTATCGGGTTCTTATACACGTCCAGACGCGTTCGTACGATGCGATTGCACCGGCGTAAGAACCCGATAACGGCCTGCGCATTCTGAACTACTGCATCCGAAAACCTCCGTACCGTGCGCAGTTTTTACGGTACGAGCTTGAGAAGACTGGAGATATCGGCGCCGCTTTTGGGCTGCGGGCAAAGCCCGCGCTGAGATTCATCGGCCGCGAGACCAATCTTCGCGCGACTCCGGTCTCCCGTGCGGCCTCTGAATGACCCGCCCTACCCGCTCGCAGCCAGGGCTGGTGTCATTAGAAGCGTGGGTTCAGCCGCTGCAGCGGGATGTGGGCGGCGAGGTCAGCAACCCCGTGATGCTGCGCGGAATCGCACAATTCGACGGCCCCCAGGGCAGAATGCGACGCAACTTCGTCGCCCGGGGCCAGTAGCCTCGAAAACCGGAATAGCATCCCCGGCAGGGGCGTTTGCGCTAGGGCTTCGATCCCGCCCGAGGTCTCGATCTCAGTCCGGGTTTCGTTGACTCCCTTTTCAGCCCATGCTACAAGGCGGGGCTCGATTTTCCTGGAGATAAACGTGTACGCAGTCATCAGAACGGGTGGAAAGCAGTACCGGGTCGAAAAGGGCTCCACGATCCGCGTGGAGCGGGACGTCCTCTCCGGAGTCGATGGGGAGAAAGTCCGCCTCGACGTCATCATGCTCGGGGGGGACAAGCCGAAAGTCGGCGCTCCTCTGGTGGACGGGGCCTTCGTCGAGGGAACCGTGCTCCGCGAGCTTCGCGAGGACAAGGTGCTGGTTTTCCACAAGAAACGCCGCAAGAACCATACGAAGAAGAAGGCGGGTCACCGCCAGGATCTCGTCGAGATCCGCATCGACGGCATCAACGGCTGATCGCCGCCGGAGGAAATCATGGCTCATAAAAAAGGACAGGGCTCGTCGCGGAACGGTCGCGATTCGCAGCCGAAAATGCTCGGAGTCAAGCGGTTCGCCGGTCAGTTCGTGACCGGGGGATCGATTCTGGTCCGCCAGCGGGGAACGAAGTTCTACCCGGGGACCAACGTTGGAATCGGTCGCGACCACACGCTCTTCGCCAAGATCGACGGCATCGTGAAGTTCGCGGACAAGGGGCGGCACGGCCGCTTCATCAGCATCGACCCCGAGTCCCAGAGCTGACCACTTCCCGCATCGTGAATTCGAAGCCTTCGGCCGCCCGGCGCGCCGAGGGCTTTTTTCATGGCTCCGCCGGCAGGGTCGCTCCGCTGGAAAGCGGGATCCGGTACGCTCCTGGCAATTTCTAACGACACATGTTCATCGACCAGGCATCGATCAAGGTCAAGGCAGGCGACGGCGGCAATGGCTGCATCGCCTTCCGCAGGGAGAAGTTCGTCCCGCGCGGCGGCCCCTCGGGGGGAGACGGCGGCGCGGGTGCGAGCATCTGGATCGCTGCGAGCGGCCGTCTGAACACCCTCTACCATCTTCAGTTCCGGCGGGAGTGGAAGGGTGGAAGGGGCGAGCATGGAATGGGCTCGAACTGCTCGGGTCAGACCGCCCCGGATGTCGTGATCGAGGTTCCGATCGGTTCGGTGGTTCGCGACCGCGCGACAGGCGATATCCTCGGAGATCTGACGCACGACAACGACCGGATTCTCGTCGCGAAGGGAGGGCGTGGTGGGCTGGGCAATCAGCACTTCGCGACGCCGACCCGCCAGGCGCCCCGCTTCGCTCAGCCAGGAGAAGAAGGGGAAGAGCGGGAGATTCAGATCGAGCTGAAGCTGATCGCGGACGTCGGAATCGTCGGTCTCCCGAACGCCGGAAAATCGACGCTCATCTCCGTGATCAGCGCGGCGAAGCCGAAGATCGCGGACTATCCCTTCACGACGCTCGTGCCGAATCTGGGAGTGGTCAAAGGTGACGACGAGGAGACGATCGTGGTCGCGGACATCCCGGGACTGATCGAGGGAGCGCACGAAGGACATGGCCTCGGGGATCGCTTCCTTCGTCACGTGGAGCGCTGCTCGATTCTCGTCCATCTCGTCGATCTGTCGGCGGGGCCGAGTCCTTCCGCGGATGCGGAAACGGTGGCGCGCGAGCTCGAGCTCTACTCGGGGGATCTGGCTCGCAAGCCGCGGCTGGTCGTCGGCTCGAAGCTGGACTCGGCGCACGAGGGAGCTTCCGAGGACTTGCGCGGCTGGGCGGCGAAACAGGGCCATGACTATCATGAGATCTCGGCGGTGGCCGGCACGCGGGTGAAGGAATTGATCCGGCTGCTGGCGGCGGCGGTCCGAGCGGACCGGACGGAGCGTCAGGTCGAGTCCGCGGCGCATGACTGAGAGCGTTCATAGAATCGCGATCGTGGGCGGAACTTTCGACCCGATGCATCGCGGACACATCGATCCGCTTCTCGATGTGATCGATCCGATGGAGTGGGATCGGATTCTCTATGTTCCGGCCGCCCAGCAGCCTTTCAAGCAGGATCGCCAGACCGCGGCTCCGCTTCACCGCTGGGCCATGGCGGCGCTGGCGACCTCCAGCCATCCCCGTCTTCATCTCTCATCCATCGAGCTCGATCGCGGCGAGATGTCGTATAGCGTCGATACGCTCGAGGCCCTGGCCCGGCAGGAGCCGGGAGCTGCGATCGACTGGGTGATCGGCGATGACAACCTCGAGCTGCTCATGCAGTGGCGGCGGATCGATCGAATTTTCGATCTCTGCAATTTCGTCGTTCTTCGTCGAGGCGACTCTTCCGTGCCGGAGTCCTTGCGCGAGCGGGTTGTGGGCGTGGCGGACCGGGGGCGCGCGGGCCATCTGATCCTCCTCGAGAACCGGCGTACTCCGGTTTCCTCGACGGAGATCCGGGAACGGATTCAGCAGGGAAAGTCGATCGCGGGTCTGGTGACCGGGGAAGTCGAGGAGTACATTCGAAAATACGGGCTGTACGCCACGGGAGAAAAAGGCGCGTGAACGAGATTCAGCAGCGAGTCAGAAGCGCAGTGGAAGCGGCTCTCGACAAGAAGGCATTCGATCTGGACGTTCTCTCCGTCGAAGGACTGACCTCGATCGCCGATTACTTCATCCTCTGCTCGGCGACGAACGAACGGCAGACCGGAGCGATCGCCGACGGAATCGATCAGCGTCTGCGTGAAGCCCACGCTACTCGACCGAGGTACGTGGAAGGAACGAACGTCGGGCGCTGGATCCTGATGGATTACGGCGATTTCATCGTGCATGTTTTCACTGAGGAGTGCCGGAAGTTCTATTCACTGGAACGGCTGTGGGGCGACGCGCCGAATGCCACCCCCGATTTCGTTCCGCAGGGAGACCGTGAGCGTCAGCAGACCGGTCGATGAGAAGAGGTTTCGCCGCCTCTTTCCGACCCGCAGCGGACGGATGCGCGAGGTTCTCGCGACGGCGGTCAAGGTTCTGCCGACCGATGCGAGCGTTCTTCTCCTCGGTGAGTCCGGCGTAGGGAAGGACACCCTCGCCGAGGCGCTTCACGCGTGCGGCCCGCGCAGGGACCATTCGTTCATTCGCGTCGATTGCGCCTCCATCCCCGAAAACCTCTTCGAGGCGGAGATCTTCGGTCACGAGAAAGGGGCATTCACGGACGCGCTCTCCCGGAAGGTCGGAAGGATCGAGCTGGCGGCCGCCGGGACTCTCTATCTCGATGAGATCACCGCGTTGTCTTCTTCCCTCCAGGCCAAACTCCTGCGAGTCATTCAGGAGCGGCGGTTCTCGCGGCTCGGTGACGGCCGGACCATCGATGTCGATCTTCGAGTCCTCACCTCCTCCAACCTCGGCGCGGCCGACCTCGCCGACGAACAGCGGTTCCGGAAGGATCTCTACTACAGGCTCAATGTCGTGACGCTCACCCTTCCGCCTCTGAGAGAACGGAAGGAAGATCTGCTGATGCTCGCCCGCCGCTTCCTTCGCGAGGCGGCCACTCGGATGAAGAAAGAGATTCGCGGCCTGGAGCCTGCGACCGAAAAAATTCTGCAGGGATACTCGTGGCCTGGAAACCTTCGTGAGCTCCGGAACGTGATCGAGGCCGGCGTCATCATGGAGGGGAGCGAGACGCTGCGGCCGGAATCGCTCGCGGCCGACCGCTTCTTCGGCGCGAAGGATCTGGTGCGCAACGGCGTCGAGCAGAGCTGGAGCCTCGAGGAGCTCGAGCGGCGGTATATCGAGGAGATTCTCAGGCAGACCCGGGGGAACCAGACCCGCGCCGCGGCGCTCCTTGGAATCAGCCGGAAGACCCTCCTCGAAAAGCGGAAGAAGTGGGATTTGTGACCTCGATCCGCCCACTCCGCCGACCCTTTTTCGCCCCGGTTCCGAGGGGCCGGAAAGGGGGAATTGCTTGAAATTTCGTTTCTTGTGGATCCGTTCTAGTGCCGACACTGAATTCAGGGGAGCGATCGATCGATACGCCACCAGGATCCGGCACTTCTATCCTGTTGAGATCGTTGAAGTTTCCCCGGACAAGGGTCGGGCGTCGAAAGACGACGCCGCGGTTCTGAAAGCCGACTCGGCGAAGCTGCTGGGAGCGATTCCCCGGCAGGGTCTGACGGTCGTCCTGGATGAGCGCGGCGAGCTCATTGATTCTCTGAAGTTCGCTCGATGGCTCGAAAGGGCGACGATCGACCAGCCCCACGGAGTTCACTTCGTGATGGGAGGTGACGTCGGCCTGAGCGACGAGGTGAAAAAGCGCGGAGACCGGCTGCTGGCCCTCTCTCCGATGACGCTTCCTCATCAACTCGCCAGGGTCATGCTCCTCGAACAGGTTTATCGGGCGTGCACGCTGATCCGGAACGTTCCATATCACAAGTAAGGAGAACGACTCGAAGATGTCCAGGACAAAGACGAAATCGAATCCTCATGGCCAGCTCCGCGAGGTCCTCGAAAAGAAGCAGAAGGAAATGCTCGAGTCTTACAACCGTGATCGCGCCGCCGGCAATGCGCAGCCGGACGACGGGATTCAGGATCTCGCCGACAAGGCGGCGAGCGCCTACTCCAAGGAGCTGAACTTCTCTCTTTCGGACAACGACCGCGAGATGCTCGTGCAGATCGACGAGGCACTCAAGCGGATGCGCGAAGGCGGCTTCGGCGTCTGCACGAACTGCGGAACGACCATCGGAGAGAAGCGTCTCCGGGCGATTCCCTGGACGCCGTTCTGCATCGACTGCCAGGAGCTCGCCGAAAAAGGGATGCTCTGAATTCCAGCCACAGCCACTGACCGAGAGCTTCGAGAAATCGAAGCTCTTTTTTTTTGAGGCCCACGTCCGCTGGTGGCGCCACTGTACCGCCGGCCTCCGGCCGGGGCTGGAACGCGGAGTGCCACTGTACCGCCGGCCTCTGGCCGGTCGCCATGGCGGTTCCGAGTTGCCAGTTCCGAGTTCCCAGTTGAAGCGGTCCGGCCGGTCGCCACGCACCCGCAGGCTCACGCGGCGCCAGAGTACCGCCGGCCTCCGGCCGGTCGCCATGCACGTGCAGGCTCACGCGGATCCAAAGTACCGCCGGCCTCCGGCCGGTCGCCATGCGCGCGCAGGCTCACGCGGCGCCAAAGTACCGCCGGCCTCCGGCCGGTAAGGCGCGCGAAGCGCGCTGATTCTCTCTGAATCTGAGAAGAACGGTGAGCCCGCACGTGCATGGCCGAGATAGCGCAGCGCTGGCCGCCCGACTCGGCCGCCGCTGAGCGGCAAGTCATTGGCCGACGGAATCTTCGCAAGTCGCCTGGGGGTTAGAATCAGACATGCGCAACGAGTTCACCTCGGTGATTGAACGGGATGGGGAGTTGTCGGCTATTGCCCGGAGATCCCCGGCGCGAACGGTCAGGGCAAGACCGCGGAGGAGTGCCGAGCCAGCCTCGCGGCGGCCATTTCTCTCATCCTCGCGGATCGCCGTGAAGATGGTTTACGTGGGGTGCCGTCGAGCGCTGAAAAGGGGACTGTCGTCGTCTCGTGAAGCAGAAGGAACTGCTTCGCCACCTCAGAAAGTTTGGTTGCTATCTAAAGCGCCAGGGCAAGGAACACGAACTCACGTGGACTCGGGGATTCCGGACCGGAACGTCGCCCCCCTGCAGCCCATCTCCCGCGGCCTGGGCTGCAAGCCCAAGCCGCCTGTCATCCCGTTCATCCCGGACAATCGCTGCGTTAGAGTGCGAAGGAGAACCCCAGGCTCTCGCAGCGGCTTGCAACGAATGCGGAACGAAATGTCTACGAAGAAGGTGAGTAAGAAGACGGCGCCGGACGATATGCGTCCGGAGTACGACCTGCGTGGAGGCGTGCGCGGTAAGTTCTTCGCCGAGTACCAGAAGGGGACTAACCTCGTTCTCCTTGCTCCGGACGTTGCCAAGTCCTTCCCCGACTCTGAAGCCGTGAAGGAGGCTCTGCGCAAGGTCATCTCCGAAAAGCGTGTGGCCCAGAAACGCGCGAAGCGACGCGCGGGCTAACTCCGCACTGCAGCCGACGCGAACCGCGCCACCCTTTTCGCGAGAGCTATACTCCTTCGCGTGCGGTTCGCGCGGCTGAGTGCTGAACCGTTAGACGGCTTGGGCAACGATGCGCCAAGAAACAGAGAAAGTTGAGCGTTGGGAAGTCGTCGCTTCCCTCGCCACGATCGCTACGATTCGGCTTTCCGATGGCTCCGGGCCATAAGAGGTTGGGGCCAGGTCCGAGGTTGAGAGGTTGGGGCCAGGTCCGGAAAACCAACCGCTCTCTCCAATCGGTAGAGCGACCATCCGATTTACGCGAGAGTGACGTCGCGGGGCTGGCGTTCCGAGGTATCGTACTCACACCCCCACCCGTCGCTGCCGGCCTCGCTGCTGCTTCGGCCGACCTTGGCTCGCCCTCTGCGTACGCCGCTGCACGCGGGTTGACCCCCTCGGCGACGCAGTGATAGGGTCCCTGGAATCCGTTCCAGGCCTACCGTCCGCGTATCGGGTCGCCTGAGCGAGGGAACCTTCTCATGTCACGACGGCGAGCGGTCCTGACCACCGCGGCATTCGTCCTGCTGGGAGCCGGTGCTCTTCCGCTCTTCGCTCAGGCGCGCAAGCTCGATCCGATCCGCCGCCCCCCCAGACCCCAGCCGCCAGCGGAGGCTCCCCGGGAACCCGTTCCGACGACCATCGCGCCGTCTCCGGTGCTGCCGCCGATCCCGCTTCCGACGGCGGCCGCCTGCGAGGACGCCGTCCGGCGGGTCGCCGCTTCGTACGAGCCGAGCGAGATCGAGACGATCCTCGCCGCGAATTTTCCGAATCGATTCGAGCTGATCGACGCTCTCCGCCGCGCAAGCCTCCGTGCGACCAACATCGAGCTCCGCGTCGAAAGCGTGGAGTCGACGACGATCCTCCCGTGGGAGATCATCGAGCAGCGCCCCGCCCGGGACGGGACGATCTTCATTCTCGCGTCGGACTGCATCACCGACGTGCGGACGCGACTGATCTTCGATGATCCGGCCACGGGCGAGAGAACCGTCGGCGAGCTCGGCCGCGGCGAGTGGCGGATCCGCTTCACCCATCACGCCGTGCGGAGACCCCGATGAAACGCTTCGCTTCCGCCGCAGTCCTCGTCCTCTGCGCCGCCGCCGTGTCCGCCCAGTCGACGACGATATGGGATCTCGGCGAGCTCACCCTCGAGCAGGCCGCGGCCAGGGGCCTCGAAGAGTTCGACCTCGTGATCACGAACACCTGCTGCAAGGGCGAGGTTCCGTCCTTCCTCGCGAAGTACAACCCCGACGATCTCTGGATCTACTTCCCTGCTCCGTACGGGATCATCAATCCGGGCGAGAGCAAAACGTTCCGCGGCAGTATCGACTTCTCCCGCTTCCGCCGGCCCGGCGACTACTCGACCACGGTCACCGTCGTCTGTCAGGGGTGCGATCCGCCCTGCGAGTTCTTCATCGAGATCAAGCTGCGCATCGTCGCGCCGTCCACCGAACCGCCGGAATCCCCGGGGTCCACTCCCGACGAGATCGATCCCACGGCGAGCTTCTGCGGCCCCGAGATCGGACCCGCTCTCCAGGATGCGATTCAGAGAATCTACGACCGCTCCCTCGAGCTGCCCTCGAGCGAGATCGGCGCCTGGGACGGAGTGTGGTTCCTCGACCGCAACGGCAGCGGCATCGACATCCGCGTGACCAAGCTGATCAACAGCCGCGATCAGCCCGTATGCCCCACGCAGAACTGCACCCTGCCCGACGGGCAATTCACGGTCATGCTGTGCGGGAATTGCATCGCCGAGCACATCGGCAACGACATCCTCTACGGCGTGATGGCCACGATGCTCCGCCTGCCCTATCTGGCCCGGCGCGCCGGAGCCTACTACGCCGAGTACGCCTCGTACGGAGGCGTCGACCCTCCATCCTCGCAGTCCGCATACGCCGTCGGCACCAACATCGTCAACGCGATCGCCGACGGCCGCGTTTCCCTGGGTGACATCTGCAGTCTCCTCAACTCCACGACTCACCCGACGGTCGTCGCCGTGTCCAATGTCGGGATCGTCATGCAGGATCAGCGAGCGATCGATCTGATGACCGAGGAAATCGGCGATCTGAAGAACTGCCTCGCCTGCCCTTACACCGCGCCACCCAACGTCTACAAGGACTACAGCCGTTCGAACTGGAGCCTGAGCGACGGGACGCATCAGGACCAGCACGGCCGGCGCATCAACGCGCGGGGAGAACCGGTTGACTGACCGCGAATCGCTCGCCGCCCTTCTCGTCGTGATCGCCGCGATGGTGGCTGGCGGCGCCCCGGCTCAGGATCTTCCACCGATGCGCCTCGAGGTCTGTGCGCAGCCGCCCCTCACACAGCCGCCGCCCGTGACCGGCCTCCCCGAGACACCGACCACGGAGCTGCCCGAAACCGGCGAGCCGTTTCAGCCCGTCCCGGAGGGCGAGCCGGCCCCGCCGTCACCCGACCACTGGTCGTTCGAGAACCCCTGCGAGCCGTGTGACCCGATCGCCCGGGCGCTCGAGGCGGCGAACGCGCGGATGCGGGAGCTGCTCCGGAAGCTCGATGCTCTCCAGAACGACATCGACGCAGTCGAAGCGCACATTCGGAAGATCCGCGAGCGGATCCATGGGATCGACCAGCGGCTGGAGGGGACCGCCGGCACCGGCGGCTCCATTTACAACCCCGAGACGGGAACCACGACCGAGGGCGTCGATCAGGGGGACGGGACGTACCTCTTCACGGTCAAGGACGCCCGCGGCCGCGTGATCGATCAATACACGCGCCCCGTCCGGAGTCACGAGGAGCTCCGCCGCGAGCGCGAAGCGCTCCGGGCCGAGCTGGAGGCGCTCGAAGCGACGCTCGAGACCCTGACGGCCCAGGCCGCGGCCCTCGAGCCCCAGATCGAAAAGACCGAGCTCGAGATGGCCGAGCTCACGGCGAGTCTCGAGCGATGCATCGCCGAGCTCTGCTTCAGCGTCCTCTCGGTCCTCCCCTTCGATCCCGAAGGAGACGTCTTCACGCCCGATGGCGTGAAAGACCAGATTCCGTCGGATCCCGAAACGCCGCCGCCGCCGCCTCCTCCTCCCGAGGCCGACGTCTTGGTCTCGAAGGCGGACTCGCGCGACCCGGTCGATGCCGGAGGCGATCTCACCTACACCCTGACCGTCCGCAACGAGGGTCCCTCCGCGGCCACCTCGGTCGTTGCGACCGACACGCTGCCCGCCGGCGCCACACCGGGCAACCCGAGCGCCGGTCAGGGATCGTGCACGACGAGCGGGCAGATCATCCGCTGCGATCTCGGCTCGCTCGCCGCGGGCGCATCGACCACGATCACGATCCCCGTCGTCATCGACGATTCGGCGATGGGCACGCTCATCAACTCCGTCACCGTCACGGCGGCCGAAGACGACCCGAACGGCGCGAACAACGTGGCGAGCGAATCGACGGCGGTCACCCCCCAGGGCCCGCCCCCTCAGAACGCCGACCTCGGTGTGCTCAAATCCGCGTCGGCAATGACGGTTCGCGCCGGTGATCCCCTCGCGTTCACGCTCGAGGTGAGCAACGCAGGACCCGCGGACGCAACGGGCGTGACGCTCACCGACACGCTCCCGAACGGAGTCGCCCTCGACGGGGTCACGCCTTCCCAGGGAACCTGTGCCGTCGCCAATGGAACCATCGACTGCACGCTCGGGGCGATTCCGAGGGGGGGCGAGGCCCGCGTCGAGGTCCAGACCACCGTTTCGGATTCCGCCAGTGGAAGTCTGACCAACACGGCGATCGTCCAGGGCGCGGAGACCGACCCGTCGACCAGCAACAACACCGCGACCAGCTCGACCGAAGTGGAGGCGCCCCCTCAGGACGCGGACGTTTCGATTGCCAAATCCGACTCGATCGATCCGGTGACGGCGGGAGATGCTTTCACCTACGTGCTCGACGTTCGGAACGACGGGCCCGCTCAGGCAAGCGGCGTCGGCGTGAGCGACACTCTTCCACCCGGGTTGACCGCGACCGCCGCCACGTCGAGCGCCGGCTCCTGCACCCCGAGCGGACAGAGCGTCACTTGTCAGATCGGAGATCTCCCCGCCATGGGGAGCGCGCGCATCGAGATCGACGTCCAGACCTCCGACACCGCAACCGGTACCCTCACGAACACCGCGACCGTCACGGCGAGCTCACCCGATCCGAACAGCGCCAACAATCAGGCGAGCGAGACCACGACGATCCAGCAGCCGGTGCCGCAGAACTGCGCGCTCGACATCATGCCGGGCGACTACACCGGGGACACGGGGTGCGGCTCGAATGGAATGGTCCGGATCTCCTGCACCGGGCCCCACCAGGTGATCATCGAGAACGGATTCCGCGTCGTCTGCGACGGCAGCGGCGACTGCGGAGACGCGAACGAGATCTTCGGACAGCCTAACCATGACTGCGAGGTCGTCATCGAGAACGGGCGTCCGTGCCTCGTGTGTCGCGAGCTCGACGCGATGGGCCAGCCGACCGGGCGGCAGTGCCGGGAGTGCTTCACGAAGATTCCCTAGGAGAGACGGTCAGACGATGAACGGATTGAGGTACGCGCTCGTCCTGGGGGCTCTCGCGATCGGCGCCGCGCCGGCGGCCGCCCAGGAGTGGAGGCTCTTCGGCTCGAACGAGATCACGATCGAGTCCTACGAGGTGGGCGGGGAGGACGAGTCGGCGAGTCCATTCCGGTTCGAGGGGACGTTCCTCACGAACCGGCTCGATTTCGGTCTCGCGCGGGTGGATGATCTCGGACGGCGGATCGTCCTGCGCGGAGAGCTTCTCGGAACAAATAGCGACTACTTCGCCGAGGAGGGCGTCGTCGTCGGAACGCTGGCCGTCGAGATCGAGGACGGATCGGCTGCCGTCCCCTACCGGTTTGCGGCCGGCGACGTCGACGGCGATCTTTCGCGCCGGGTGCTCCAGCGGCAGGTTCGGGGAGCGCGGGTCGAGCTGCAGCCGCAGATCGGCCGGGGCGCGCACTCGGTCGTGTTCGTGACCGGAGGCGGGGAACCCGACTGGCGTCACGCCTTCGAGGGGCAACTCACGTTCAGCGGTCTGAGCTGGCTCTGGCAATCCGAGCCGGGCACGACGAGCGTCGCCGCGAATCTCGTCGATGCCCACCAGGATGCGGGCTCCCGCGGCGCGATTCCCATTCCCGCGGTCGACCGCGATCAGCAGGGCGGAAGCCTCTTCGCAGCGACCGAGCTCGCGGGCGTTCGCATCGAAGGCGAAGTGGCGGTGCTGGGCGGCGATGACGCCGCGGAGGGGGACGATACGAGCTTCTACGCGGAGGTCACGCGCGCGGGCGAAGGGCTCGAGTGGCGCCTCCGGTTCGAAGAGAACGGCGCAGGATACGTTCCCATCGGAGGCCCCGGCATCATCTCGAACCGGCGAATCGGCGAAGTCCACGCGCGGCTTCGGGTCGGCGCGCGGTCGCAGCTCCGCGGCAGGGCGCAATTCGTCGAACAGAATCTCGAAGGAGCCGCACCTCGTCTCGACACCGAGCTGTTCGGTCTCGCGTACGAGGGACGGCCACTGGCCGCTCGGCGCGCGTTCCGCGTGAGACTCTACAGCGATCTCAGCTCCTTCGAGTCGGCGGATCGGACCACCGACCGCCGCTTCGAGAGCTGGGGACTCGAGGCGGACGACCGCTTCGCCAACTTCGATCTCCGCGGGCGCGCGCGGAGGTCCGAGACGCGTGACGACGTTCACGCGACGGCGAACCGCGTCCTGACCGAGCTCGGGTTCGACGCGGGCCGATCGTTCCGCCGCAGCGAGATCTCCGGACGCGTCGCCATCGGTCTCGGATGGCGCGAGCAGGATCGGAACGCGGAGTACGACACGTGGAGTCCGATCGTCGAGGCTTCGATCCGCCGCGGAATCCATTCTCTCGCCCTCCATCTCGGATTCATGGATCAGGACTTCGTCGCCGCGACGACCGATGATCTCCGGTATCAGACCCGCCGCCTGATCTACTCGCTCGGCTTCGGAGCCCATTCCCTCTTCCTCGAGGCGGGGCAGGAGCTCCGCGAGCGCGAGCCCGGCCTCGATATGCGATCCAGCCGCGTGGCTCTCCGTTACCGTTACGCCTTCGAGAAGGAGTTTTGATGGTCGCCAGATTCGCCGTCCTCCTGATCCTCGCGCCGATTCCAACCGGCGCGCTCGACTTCCTGTCGGTCATGCCGGGGATGGCGCGCGCCGAGCTCGTCGCGGCGCTCGAACGAGACGGGATCGAGCCCGTGTTCGAGCGATTCGACCGGATCGTGGTCGAGGAGCCGCTGCTCGAGGCGGTGTTCGAGCGGCAGACTGCGGTCTTTCTCTTCGAGAACGGCCGGCTCCAGGCCGCGCATCTGGTCGTCACTCCGGACCGGGACTCCATGGGAGAAGACGTTCTTCGACTCTCGGACGAGATCGAGCGCATCACCGCGCGCGCGCTCGGCCGTCCCGCCTGGAGGCGCCGCGAAGGTGGCGCGCCGGGCCATTCGCTTCTCCAGGCGATCAGCGTCGGCGAGGTCGTGCGTGTGGCGCAGTGGGAAGAGAAGGAGCGCACGATCCGCACCGGGATTCCGAGGCGCCTGGACGGATCGATCGGTCCCGAGATCGTGATCACCCGCCAGCGGATCCCGAAAGGACGCGAAATGTGGGGTGCCGACCCGCGGCGCTGAGGGGAATAGGAGTGATTCCGGACCTGGCCCCAACCGTTCCATTCCGGACCTGACACCAACTTTTCGCAGCCCGCGTCGGCTTCTCGCGAGTGCGCTACCATTTCGCGTGGTCATGAGGGCGACGGAGGCGACGGCGATTTCCGGTGCTTGTATGGGTCGCTTTCGTGACGAACTTGCCAGGGTGACCCTCGTCGCCATCCGTTGCCGCGGTTTTTCCGGCGAGCAGATCGGCGTACCTCGCCTCAGCCTCTTCAGCCCAAAGGCGATCGAGCTCCGCTCCTTCCTGTACCTTCGGAATCACCAAACACCGGAATCGGAGTCGCCATGTCTCACCACTCTACCTCGACACCGGTCCGCCGGGGCGGGGTAGAATCTCAGTCGGATCCGGGAGCTAATGTGCTGGCCGAAACACTCCTCGCAGCGCTTTTCTGGTTCCTCGCAATGGTCGCAGTCGACCTTCTGACGACGAAGCTCTCTCGTCGTACTCGCGCCGTCTAACGTGCGCTTGCAGCCGACGCAGCCCGCGCCGCGGTCCTCGCGAGTGCGCTACCATTTCGCGTGCGGGCTGCGCGGCTGACGCGCGATTCCGTTAGGCGTCTGGAGGCAATGAGTTGGGACATATTCGTTCAGCGACTCCCCAAGGAGGCGCGGACGATCGAAGACATCCCTGAAGGGTTTCGGCCGGCACCGGTCGGCGACAGAGCCGCGGTAATCGGCCAGCTTCCCTCGGCAGGCTTTGCCGATCCAGCTCGAGGCGTCCTTGAGGGCCCGGGGTACTAGATCGAAATCTCACTTGGTATCAAGCCGGTGGTGGATGGCTTCGCCTTGCATGTGCGGGGAAGTGACGAGGCGGTCGGTGTGGTCTCGCGGCTGCTCGAAGCGACCGGACTCCGCGGCTTCGGCAGCCAAACCGGGGATATCTTCTCCCAACCGGCCGCGCTGGAGTCGATGAGAGAGTGGCGGGCGTATCGCGATCAAGTAGTCGACGAGAACGACGGGAAGATTCAGCGAGGAAGTGCGCTGTGAAACCCTTGTTTGCCGGGGCTCGTATTACGGAAGCAAGCCACCAACCACGACTGCGAATCACGACATTGCGCGGTCGACAGCCGGGAGGAACTGATGAACCTCGCCTCAGGCAAGTTCACCGCACCGCGAGATACTCGCAGACCCCGCGGGCGGCTCGCCGCCGCTGCGCTGCTCCTTGCGCTGCCCTTCGGTACCGCGACCGCGATGTCTGAAGGGCCCGGAGCTGCCGGGGACGGAACAGGGTCGCGCCTTACCCTCGAGCCGTACGCGTTCGAAGCACGCGGGCAAGAGCGAGTCGATGCGGAACTGGGACGACTCGTCGTCGAAGAGAACCGGTCCAGCCGGGAGTCGCGGGAAATCGAGCTGGTATTCGTGAGGCTTCCCGCCACCGGCGAGACGCCGGGGCCGCCGATCGTTTACCTCGCCGGTGGTCCCGGGAGCTCCGGGATCGCGGCCGGGCGCGGCGCCCGCTTCCGTCTCTTCGACGAGCTCCGGAAGCTCGGGAACGTGATTCTCCTCGACCAGCGGGCAACGGGCATGTCGAGCGCCATCGATCCGGAGGAATGTCCGATCGAGCGACGCTATCCCGTCGATCGCCCTCTACAACTTGAATCGTACCTCGAGGTGGTTGCGGAAGTTGCCGCAGCCTGCGCGTCGTTCTGGAGCGAGGCGGGAGTCGACCTCGAAGCCTACGACACCATCGCGAGTGTCGAGGACCTCGAGGATCTGCGTCTCGCTCTCGGGGCCGAGACGATCCGTCTGCTGGGCATCAGCTACGGTACGCATCTGGGCCTCGCATACATGCGACGATATCCGGGCCGAGTGTCTGCAGCGGTTCTGGCAGGTATCGAAGGACCCGACGACACCGTGAAGCTGCCGAGCCAGTTCGAGACGCAGCTCGAACAGCTCGAGGCCCTGATCGCCCGGCAGCGGGGAACGGATGAAGAGCCGCTTCGGGATCTGATGCGTCGCGTGCTCGATCGCCTCGAGCGACAACCAGTCACGCTCCGGATCGTGCAAGTCGAGGGACCGGACCGCGAGACTCTC
Source organism: Thermoanaerobaculia bacterium (assembly GCA_035525215.1). Classification (GTDB taxonomy): domain Bacteria; phylum Acidobacteriota; class Thermoanaerobaculia; order Gp7-AA8; family Gp7-AA8; genus DATLEY01. The sequence goes on from DATLEY010000004.1 coordinate 45,176, forward strand.
CTGGTCGTCGGGCGGCGGGAAGTGGCCCACATCACCATGAACCTGCTGCGAGACCCGCAGACGATGATTCAGCTGCCGTTTCTCTACCAGAGTCTCGATGAAGGCGACTTCACCGACCTCGCCGGAACGCTCCTCGGGTTGCGAACAGTCGGAGGCCTCGAAGCCATGCCAGAAGCGATGGACGCTGCGTCGGGCCTCTCAAGACAACGCCTCCGGAGACTGGAAGCGGAGGATGCTGAGACACTTCTCGGATCGGGGCTGTTGCAAGCCAACGTCGTCGTATCGACCGCTCTCAAAGTGTCCGACCTGGGGCCGGAGTTCCGATCTCCCGTAAGGAGCGACGTGCCGACGCTGTTCATCAGCGGAAGCCTGGACGGACGAACCCCGCTCGGCAACGCACTGCGTGCGGTGGAAGGATTTTCGGCGGCGCAGCATCTGACTGTCGTCAACGGTGGCCACGGCGACGATCTGCTGATCGCGACTCCGGAGCTCGAATCGGCGATCGGCGATTTCCTTTCGGGTCGGCCGGTACCCTCGATGCAGATCGAGCTGCCACCGCCGGATCTGACATCGGTCCGGAGGCGCGTTCCGCTGCCGCCGCGGCAAGCAGCCCTCTATGTCGGAGAGTACGAGCGCGCGCCGCGGGAGATCTGGCGAGTCCTTCACCACGTGACGGTGGAATCTCGCGGATCCGACGGCGAGATCCTGTTCAGCAATGCGACTCTACAAATCCGCTGGGGCGGTAATGGCTTTCCCTTCCATCCGCTTTCGGACACGGGCTTTTACATCGATTTCCCATGGTTCCTCGATGTCGACTTTCACGTCGAGACCGACGGTTCCGGCAACGTCTCGTACCTCGTCTTCGAAGACGCTGCGGGCGAAACCGTGCGAATGGAAAAGGTGCATTAACAGACATTTCAGACGTCCTTTAATGGGACGATTGGGACGCTTCTGTCCGCAATCGGTCTGGACCTGACTGCATTACAGTAAGTTCAGGGTCAGACCGGGTCTGACCCGGTCAGACCCTGAACTTCCCGCCTAGGTTTTGTACCGCCGGCATTCAGCCGGCTGGAACGCGGAGCGCCACTGTACCGCCGGCATTCGGGCAAGACCGCGGAGGAGTGCCGAGCCAGCCTCGCGGCGGCCATTTCTCTCATCCTCGAGGATCGCCGTGAAGATGGTTTACGTGGGGTGCCGTCGAGCGCTGAAAAGAGGACTGTCGTCGTCTCGTGAAGCAGAGGAACTGCTTCGTCACCTCAGAAAGTTTGGTTGCCATCTAAAGCGCCAGGGCAGAGAACACGAGCCCACGTGGACTCGGGGATTCCGGACCGGAACGTCGCCCCCTGCAGCCCATCTCCCGCGGCTTGGGCCGCAGCCCATGCCGCCTATCATCCCGTTCATCCCGGACAATCGCTGCGTTAGACTGCGAAGGAGAACCCCAGGCTGTCGCAGCCTAAGACAGCTTAGGGATTAGTTAGATGCCAATGTCCAGATCAGGGGTGACTGACAGTGATTGACGGTCTTGGGTTCTGCGTGATCTATCGCGCCCGTGTTCACCCTGACAAAGAGGCACAGTACGTTGCTGCCTGGTCAAGGCTGACACAGTTACTTCGCTCGGAGAGGGGTGCTCTTGGCTCTCGCCTGCATCG
>DATLEY010000005.1:0-33899 GCA_035525215.1 Thermoanaerobaculia bacterium
CCGGCATTCCGGAGCATCGGCGGGCCGCCGTGAAACCGTCAGAATCCTTCGACCTTCGCCGACTTCCCGTACAGCATCCGTGTGGCAATGAAGCCGATCGCGACGATCAGGATCATGTACCAGTCGCGCAGCGGGAGTCCCGCCACGTTGGATGATGCGCCATAGATCGTCGGATAGTGGTTGCTGATCATGAAGAAGATCAGCGGGACCGACATGAAGGTATTGTGGCGGGAGCGGAGTCCACCCTGCGCCACGTCTTTCGGGTCGGGCGTGGCGGCCGTCTTGGTCGCGGTGATGATCCGCTTCTGCGCAGGCCAGATCACCATCCAGACGTTGAGCGCCATCACCGTGCCGAAGATCATGCCGGCGTGAATGTAGAGCGCGCGGCCGCCGAAGTCGCCGACGAACTCGAGAAGAAAGTAGAAGAGAAGGAAGACGACCAGGACGATCGAGTTCGCCGCGATGACGTTCGCGACGCTCTTCATCACAGCGTTGTAGATCAGGAATCCGACGATCAGGCCGATGACGAAGATAGCCAGCCAGAGCAGCTCGTTTCCTTCACCCTGCGTCTCGAACAGCTGGCGGCCGTGGTAGTAGACGAGAGCGGCGAGAAAGAAACCCGTGATCCAGGTCCAGGCGGCGCCCCATCGGAACCAGTAGAGCGCCCGCGGCATGAGCTGGGGCACGACCGTCTGCTTGACGGGCCCCTCCATCGTTTTGACGAAGTGAGCGTTGACCCAGTTGAAAAAGTAGAGAAGTCCGATCCAGATCACCCCTGCGACGACGTGTGACCAGCGGAACAGGACCTGCAGCCAGTTATTGAGTTCCTCGGGCATGGACCCTCCTGTCGTGAATGATGGATGAGATTGATGTCGGGAACTGTGAGAAGCATACCGCGTCGGGATGCAAAACGAGCAGGACCCTCTGCCCGCCTTCCATCTTCACCCTTCCTTCCATTCGTTCCCGCAGTGGATACAATCCGCCTCATGGCCGATCTCCACGGGAGAACCGCAATGATCATCGGCGCGTCGAGCGGAATCGGACGGCGCACTGCCGAGCGATTTCTCGCCGCTGGAGCGAACCTCGGAGTTGTCGCGCGGAGGGAAGCTCTTCTCGGTGAGCTCACCGGATCGGGTGAGGCGCTGGCGCTGATTCACCCGGGCGACGCATCGGTCGAGAGTGACGTCGATCGCGCCTTCACCGCGCTCGAGAAGCGATTCGGTCCCTGCGAGATCCTCGTCTGCTGCGCCGGACTCGCCGAGCCGCGGCCGCTCGTCGATACCTCCTTCGTGGACTGGCGGCGGGCGATGGCCGCCAATCTCGACTCGGTGTTTCTCCCGGTTCGCCGCGCTCTTCCCGCGATGATCGCCGCAGGCAGGGGATCGATCGTCCTCCTCGCATCGATTTCCGGCGTGCATGGATCGTCCAAGTTTCCGGGCATGGTTCCGTACTGCACGGCGAAATCAGGCGTGATCGCATTCGCCGAGGCGCTGGCGGCAGAGGTCGGGCCGTCGGGAGTGCGGGTGAACGCGCTGAGTCCAGGCTCGGTCGATACGGAAATGCTGCGTGCCGCGAACCCTGACGCGATTCCTGCAATGTCCCCGGACGAGGTTGCGGATGCGATTCTCTTTCTGATCAGCGCTCAGTCCCGCCCGATCAATGGACAGAACCTCCATGTCTACAGTTCATGAGCCAGACGCCCGGCGTCCCACGGCCGCGCACATCGACCTGAAGGCCTTCGATCGCAACGTCGACGCGGTTCTGGCGCGGCTGCCGGCTGGATCGAAGATGGTCGCGGTGCTGAAAGCCGATGCCTACGGTCACGGCGCGGTCGAGCTGGCGCGGCGGTGCGGCTCGCGGGCGGCGGCGATCGCCGTCGCTCTCCTCGAAGAAGCGGTGGAGCTGCGGGACGCGGGGATCGATCTTCCGATCCTCGTTCTGACGCCGCTGCAGGGAGAACAGTTCGACATTCTCTTCTCGAGGAACGTCACTCCCGGAGTGGCGGGGCCCGAAATGCTGGAAGAGCTGATCGCGCGGGCGATGGCAGCGGGGTGGAAGGGAGAGATCCATCTCAAGCTCGATAGCGGGATGGGGCGCATGGGTTTCGTCGAGAGCGATCTCGAGGCCCTCGCCGCGTCGCTGCAGCAGGCTCGCGGCATCCGGGTGGCGGGGATCTACACGCACTTCGCGAATGCTTCGGATCCGGCGGATCCTCATACGGAGAAACAGATCGAAGTCTTTCGAAGAATGGTTGCGCGCCTCCGCGAGCTCGGCTCGAGCGCGCCGCTTCATCACGCCGCCAACAGCGCGGCGATCATGCGTGGGCTGATCGAGCCTGGGGACTGGGCGCGGGCCGGCATCGTTCTCTATGGGGCCGAGCCGATGGATGAGGGAGGCACGCGGCTCGAGCCGGTTCTCAGGTGGACCAGCCAGATCATGCGCCTCAAGACACTTGCCGCCGGCTCTCCCGTCGGTTACGGACTGAGTCACAGGACCTCGAGGGAAAGCCGGATCGCGACACTTCCAGTCGGCTACGCCGACGGATACAGCCGAAGCCTTTCGAATCGCGCGGAGGTCCTGGTCAGGGGAAAGCGGGCTCCGGTCGTGGGGCGCGTCTCGATGGACCTGGTCACCATCGACGTCACGGACATCGAAGGGGCAGCCCCTGGAGATGAGGTCGTCCTCATCGGACGCCAGGGAGAGAGCGAGATTCCCGTCGAGGAGCTGGCCGAAAAAAGCGGCACCATCCCCTGGGAGACGTTGTGCGCGATCAGCGCGAGAGTTCCTCGGATTTACCACGAATGAAACGCTGACTCAGTGCGTCTCGCTGGGTGGGAAGCAGACGGCGGCGCCGTCCCGGATGCTCCCGGCCATTACGCTACAATCCCACCGCCCGCATGACCCGCCTGTTCGAATCGATCGGCGTCTTCTCCATCCGGCTCTTCGAGGAGACCGGGAAGTGGTTCCAGATGTTCGCGGCGACATTCGTCTGGATGTTCCGCCCCCCCTTCGCCGTCGGCGAGTGGTTCCGGCAGATGGTGAGGCTGGGGATCGACTCGATCCCGGTCGTCTTCCTGACGACGATGTTCACGGGGATGGTCATGGCGCTGCAGACCTTCAACGGATTTCAGCGCGTTCATGCGGAGAATTTCGTCGGAAGCGTCGTGGCCCTCTCGATGGTCCGCGAGTTGTCGCCTGTGCTGGTGGGCCTCATGGTCACCGGGCGCGTCGGCTCGGCGATGGCCGCGGAGATCGGCACGATGAGGGTGACCGAGCAGCTCGACGCGCTGGAGGCGCTCGCCACGAGCCCGGTTCAGTATCTCTTCGTCCCGCGGGTGATCTCGGGAATCGTCATGCTCCCCTTTCTGACCATCCTGGGAGACGCGATCGGGATCTATGGCGGCTATCTCGTGGCGGTCCGGATGCTCGGGGCCAATCCGATGATCTACAGCGAGAACACCTGGCTGTTCCTCGATCTCAAGGATATCTGGAGCGGGCTGGTCAAAGCGGCGGTCTTCGGCCTTCTTCTCACGCTGACGGGGTGCGTGCGCGGGTTCTACACCAGCGGAGGAGCGGAGGGAGTGGGGCGGTCGACGACCAGCGCGGTCGTGGTCGCGTCCCTCCTGATTCTTCTCAGCGACTTCTTCCTCACGAAGTTACTCTTCTGACATGCACCGTCCCGTCTCCCAAGGCAGCGAAGTTCTGATCTCGCTGCAGGATCTCCGCAAGTCATTCGGCTCGAAGGAGGTCCTGAAAGGGCTCTCGCTCGACATCCATCGAGGAGAGTCGGTGGTGATCGTCGGAGGATCGGGAACGGGGAAGAGCGTGACCCTGCGGCATGTCATCGGCCTGATCCGGCCGGACAGCGGCCACGCGTTCGTCGAGGGACGCGACGTCTGCCACATGAAGGAGCGCGAGCTCAACGAGTTCAGGGTGAAGTTCGGGATGTCCTTCCAGGAAGGGGCGCTCTTCGACTCCATGAGCGTGTTCGAGAACATCGCTTTCCCGCTCCGCCGTCACACGAAGCTGGACGAAGCGGCGATCCGGCGTCGCGTCGACGAGTGCCTCGAGCAGGTCCATCTGCGCGGGGTCGATTCGAAGCGTCCGTCCGAGCTCTCGGGAGGCATGCGCCGACGCGTCGGATTCGCGCGTGCCATCTCGCTCTCCCCGGAGATCCTTCTTTTCGACGAGCCGACCACCGGCCTCGATCCCGTGATCAGCGACGTGGTCGCCGACCTCATCGTCGAGATGGACGAGCAGCTCGGCGCCACGGCCGTGACGATCACTCATGACATGAAGGTCGCCTTCAAGATCGCCGACAAGATCGCGATGATCTTCGACGGCCGGATCATCGAGCAGGGAACGCCGGACGAGTTCCAGCGCTCCACGAATCCCTTCGTTGTACAGTTCATCGCGGGGGTCGCGGCGGGTCCGCTCACGGACGAGATGGCGATGAGTTGAAGGTAGGGAAGAGGGTCGAGGAGCGAGGGGAGAGGGAATTCGTAGCGGCGCGAACCGCGCGGGGGTCATTCAGAGGCCGCACGCGCCAGCTGCGCAGAATATGAGGTGGCGTCGCGGCCGAAGAATCTCAGCCGCGATGATCGCTGTCGGGTTCTTATATACGTCCAGACGCGTTCGTACGATGCGACTGCACCGGCACAAGAACCCGATGACGCCTGCGCATTCTGAGATTCTTCGGCCGCGAGACCAAGCCTCCCGCCACTCCGGTCTCCCGTGCGGCCTCTGAATGACCCTGCGCCATCCCTACGCTGATGACCACCACAATTAAGCTGCCGGTGGAGTCACGCGACGGCAGTTCGCCTCTCCTGGCGTCTCCACAGGCCGACGTATACTCGGCCGGCTGGAGGAAACCATGAACGAGACGGATGTCTGGAGCGGCGGGGTTCGCATGATTTCTGTCGAAACGCCGAAGGGCACGTTCCGGGTCTGGACCAAACGCGTCGGCCGCCATCCGAGGGTGAAGCTCCTGCTGCTTCATGGTGGTCCGGGTGGGACGCACGAGTACTTCGAAGCCTTCGACACGCGGTTTGCTCCGCTGGGATTCGAGTACTACTACTACGATCAACTCGGCTCCTATTACAGCGACCAGCCCGACGACCCCGATCTGTGGGAGATCGCCCGCGCGGTGGAGGAGGTCGAGCAGGTGCGGCAGGCGCTGGGGCTCGGTCGCGACGACTTTTATCTGCTGGGACATTCGTGGGGCGGCATCCTGGCGATGGAGTACGCGCTGCGCCACGGCGAGAACCTCAAGGGACTCATCATCTCCAACATGATGGCGAGCATCCCCCGCTACAACGAGTATGCCGAGACGGTCCTCATGCCGGCGATGGATCAGAGCGTCCTCTCGGAGATCAAGGCTCTCGAGGCGGCCGGCGATTACGCGAATCCGCGATACATGGAACTGCTCGTGCCCAACCATTACGTCCATCACTTTCTCCGACGCCCGATCGAGGATTGGCCCGAGCCAGTCCACCGCTCATTCAAGCACCTCAATCAAGCGGTATACGTTCCCATGCAGGGACCCAGCGAGCTCGGAGCGAGCGGGAAGCTCGTCGCATGGGATCGCATGCGCGATCTGCAGAAGATCACGACTCCGACGCTGGTGATCGGTGCCGGACACGACACGATGGATCCAGCCCACATGAAGTGGATGGCCGGCCAACTGCCGCAGGGGCGGTATCTGCACTGTGCGGAAGGAAGTCACATGGCCATTTACGACGATCAAGAGGCATACTTCGGCGGACTGATCGACTTTATCCGGGAGGTCGACTCGGGCGCGTAGCCGGTTCCTCACGAACTCTCCGGCCGACCATCAGGCTCGTCCACACTGTCGGCAAGCCAGGCTGCCGTTGGGACCGCGGCCCGTCGTTGAGGCTATTCGACGCGCAATGCCACCGCGGGATCGACGGTCGCCGCGCGTCGTGCCGGTGAGAGAACGGCAAGGCCGGCGCAGATGAGCAGTGCCAGCGGCACGACGGTATAGACGACGGCGTCCACCGCGTTCACGCCGAAGAGGAGACGCTGCAGGAGCGGCGAGGCGATGACGGCGATGGCCAGTCCGGCCGCAATGCCCGGCAGCACCAGCGATGCGGTCTGCCGCAGAACGAGCTCGAAGAGGACAGCGGGACGCGCTCCCAGCGCCATGCGGATGCCCAGCTCGCGCGTGCGTACCGTCACAGCGTAAGACAGCAGTCCCGCGATTCCGATCAGCGCGATGGTCAATCCGACCATCGACACAGCTCCGACGATCCATGCCGTGATCCGTGGCCTGGCCACGCCGCGCTGGACGATTTCTTCGATCGTCACGATCTCGAACACCGGCTGATTGGGATCGATGCGCATCACTTCGCGCCGCAGGGGGCCGGCGAGGAGCGCGGGAGAGGTGCCGTCAGTGCGCATCACGATCGTAGTCCAGCGCAACCACTCGAAATCCTTTTGAAGCAGCGGCTGATAGATCGCCGGAACCTCATCGCCGTCGAGGCCCATCTGCTTCACGTCGGCCGCGACTCCGATCACCGTTCCCAGACGGCCGTCACCGATGCGGATGAGCTGTCCTACCGGATCGAGGCCGCGAAACAGGCGTGAGGCGAGCGAGCGGTTGATCACGAATACGAGCGGCGCATCGGAGTCGTCCGCGGGCGTGAACGCACGGCCGCGTAGGATTGGAATGTTCATCGTTTGAAAGTAGCCGTCGCTCACCAGGCGATACGCTGCGGAACCCTCGCCGAAGCCCTCAGCGGCGACGTCCATCGTCATGGCGTTGCCGCGAAGCGGGAGATCCTGGATCGTCGCCACGGAAGTCACGCCGGGCAGCGCGGCCAGCCGGCTTGTGAGCTCCTCGAAAAACGACACCTGGCCTTCGGATGTCGAGTACGAAGGCGGCAGCCAAATCCTCGCCGTCAGCACATTTCGAGGATCGAAGCCCGGATCGACGTCCATCAGCCGATGGAAGCTCTTCACGAGGACGCCGGACGAGAGGAGCAGGGCGCAGGTGAGCGCGACCTGCACCGCGACGAACACGCTGCGCAGTCTCGAGCCCGGTGCAGCGATCTGATGCGATGCGCGCAGCGAGTCAGCGAATGCCGCGCGGCTGAGAAGGAGCATGGGGATCACCGTGGCCGTGATGCCGGTGGCGAGTGAGACGAAAACCGTCATCGTCACGATGCGCCAGTCCATGGAGAGATCCGGCAGAGGCAGATCGATTCGAACGGCCAGGCGAAGAGCTGCCGCGGCCAGCGCGAATGCGATCACGCCCGCGGCAGAACCGACGACGACACCCTCCGCGATGGCATGTCGCAGAAGCCCCCGTCGCCCGGCTCCAAGGGCTGCGCGCGTGGCCAGCTCCCTGCGTCGCGAGGTGGCCAGCATCAGCAGCAGGCCGATGGCGTTGGTGCAGCCGATGACGAGCATCGCCGTTGCCGCCGCGAGAATCACCAGCAGCGTCGGGCGCATCTCGTGGATCCGGTCCTCGTGCAGCGACACGGCCCGGCCGCTCCAGCCTTCGTGAGTGGAGGGAGACTGCGGCGCGATCCGCGAGATCACCGCGCGGGTGATCGCATCGGCCTGGTCGACCGTCACGCCGTCGCGAACGCGGGCGATGACGCGAAGGTTGCGGCCCTCCCGGTCATCGGGCTGGAAATGCTTGCCCCATACGAGCGGAACCCAGACGTCGACGTCCTCGTCCGGAAACGCGAATCCCGCCGGTGTGACACCGGTTACCACGACAGATTGACCATCGAGCGTGATGGCGCGTCCGACGATCGACTCGTCCCCGCCGAATGCACGCTGCCACAGCCCGTGGCTGATCACGACGCCCTCCCCCATGGGGATCGCCAGCGTCCGGAAAAACTCGCTCGATGCCAGAACGGCACGCAACCGCTCGGGGACACCTGTTCCCGTCAGATTGAAGTTCCACGACATCCATGCCGCCGCGGATGAGAACGCACCGCTCGCGCGCAGATCATGAAAATCGGCCGGCGATACCAAACGATCGCGGCCGGGTTCATCACGGTGCGTCTCCCAGATCATCACCAGCTTTTCGGAATCTGCGAATGGCGGCCGCCGCAGGAGAACCTGATCGACGACGGCGAATGCCACGATCGTCGCCGCCAGTCCGACTGTAATGGTGATGATCGCGCTGGCCGTCAACGCGGGACGGCGAAGGAAGAGTCGCACCGCCTGCCGGATGTCATGCATGGGGGGCGGGCGCTGCAACGGGGGTGCCCCGTTCTTTCCCTTCAAAGCCCCACGAACCTTGTCCGTTTGTGGGATTCCAGCGACAAATCCGGACATCATCCCCGAGTCAGTCGTTGCGATTGACCACTCTGGTCCCCGGTAGCATGGAGACCTTGACTCCGAAAATCGCAGATCCCTCGAATCTCCGGCATGGGCCCATTCTCCCTGCCGTCGGGCACGTGTATCGTACGCTCTGGTCACGACATTCTCAGCCTCGAAGGGGATCCCGAATGACATGGCTTCGTTGTCTTGCGCTCCTTCTCTTCTGCTCCTCCACCGCGCTGCTGGCGCAATCGTCCGAAGGACCGTCGCGGCTGTTCGAGCCGGCGGATCTTTTCAGCCTGGAAGTCGCCGTGGATCCCCAGATCAGCCCGGACGGGAACCGGGTCGCCTACGTGCGCCGCTCCGGAGACATCATGACGGATCGGATGCGACCGACGATCTGGCTGATCGATGTGCGCACGCGAGAACAGATGCCTCTCGCCGCGGGGCCGGGCTCGCACAGCCAGCCGCGCTGGTCCCCGGACGGCAGACGCCTCGCCTATATCTCGACCGCGGAGGGAGGGGGCGCGCAATTGTTCGTCCGCTGGATGGACAGCGGCGAATCGGTCCGCATCTCCGGGCTTCCTCAGACGCCGACGAGCATCGCCTGGTCGCCCGACGGCCGGACCATCGCCTATTCGATGTTCGTTCCGGGTGAGGGACTGAAGCTCGGGAAACCTCTCGCCAAGCCTGAAGGGGCGCAGTGGGCCGAGCCGCTCGAGATCCACACGGCGTTGACGTATCGCACGGATTCGGGCGGATACCTCAAGCCGGGCTTCAGTCACATCTTCGTCGTTTCGGCGGACGGGGGTGCACCGAGGCAGGTGACCTTCGGGTCATTCAACGACAATGGGCCGCTGTCGTGGAGCCCGGACGGAAAGACGATCTTCTTCAGCGCCAACCGCTCACCTGAATGGGAAAAGGAAATCGTCAACACCGAAATCTTCGTACTCGATCTCGCTCGGAACGAACTGACGGCGCTGACCGATCGCAAGGGTCCGGATCAGAATCCCGTCGTATCGCCTGACGGGCGCCATATCGCCTATGTCGGATACGACGACGAGAGCCTCGGCTATCAGAACGACATCCTGTACGTCATGGACCTCGACGGCCGCAATCGACGAGAACTGACGCGCTCCCTCGATCGAAGCGTCGAATCACCTCGCTGGTCGGCCGACAGCCAGGCCATTCACTTCGCCTACGACGACCGGGGGAAAACGCGAATCGCGAGAGTAAGTCTCGATGGCAGTACGCGGACGATCACTGAATCGGTCAGCGGCACGGGGCTCGATCGTCCGTATACAGGAGGTTCGTTCAGCCTGGCGCGCAGCGGAGCGATCGCATTCACGAGCGGCGGCCCGACGCGTCCGGCGGACGTCGCCATCGCCGTTGGAGGGAATGAGCGGATTCTCACAGCCCTCAACGAGGATCTGCTCGAAGGGAAGATGCTCGGCAGCGTCCGCAAGGTCGACGTCACTTCGTTCGACGATCGGCCGATCGATGCATGGATCACGCTGCCCCCGCGGTACACCGAAGGGGAGCGCTACCCGCTGATCCTCGAGATTCATGGAGGTCCGTTCGCCGCCTATGGCCCGCACTTCTCGACCGACAATCAGCTCTATGCGGCGGCGGGCTATGCAGTGCTGTCGGTGAATCCCCGAGGATCGACCTCATACGGCGCGGAGTTCGCGAATCAGATCCACCATGCCTACCCGGGCCGCGACTATGACGATCTGATGAGCGCCGTCGACGCGGCGATCGCGAAAGGATTCGCCGACCCGGAGCGGCTGTTCGTCACCGGCGGTTCTGGCGGCGGGGTCCTCACGTCGTGGATCATCGGCAAGACCCACCGCTTCAAGGCCGCCGCGACGCAGAAACCGGTCATCGACTGGGCGAGCTTCGTCCTGACGTCCGATTTTCCGGCGTTTTTCTCGAAGTACTGGTTCGGCGAATATCCCTGGGAGAACCCTCAGGCCTACTGGGCGCGCTCGCCGCTCTCGCTTGTGGGGAACGTCCGGACGCCGACGCTGGTGGTGGTGGGAAGCGAGGATTATCGCACTCCGGTCAGCGAGTCGGAGCAGTACTACACCGCGCTGCACCTGGCGGGTGTTCCAACGGCGCTGGTCAAAGTGCCCGGCGCGAGCCACGGCGGCATCGCGGCGCGCCCCTCGCAAAGCGGCGCGAAGGCGAGCGCGATCCTCGCCTGGTTCGAAAAATACAAGGATGGGATGCCGGGTGGCGAAAATCCCCTCGGCATTCCCGCAATTCCGAAGTAGCCTCGGGGCGTGACGCAGAAAACGAGACGCGGCGCGTCGTACGACGATGTGATCACCGCGCCGAACGACAAGATCGCCGAGATGCTCGGCGGGGATCTTTACCTTTCCCCGCGGCCGACGATCCCGCACGCGCGCGTGCTCTCGGCACTCGGCTCCGATCTGCACGACGCGTTCGATCGGGGGCGCAGCGGACCCGGGGGGTGGTGGATTCTCCACGAGCCCGAGATCCATCTCAGCGGCGACGTTCTCGTCCCCGATCTCGCGGGGTGGAGACGAGAACGGCTTCCGAGGCTTCCGGACGCCGCCGCGTTCGAGCTTTCACCGGACTGGATCTGCGAGGTCCTCTCGTCATCGACCGAGATGTTCGACCGGAACCAGAAAATGCCGCGCTATGCGCTCGCCGGAGTGGCGCATCTCTGGATCGTCGATCTCCGAGCGCGCCGGCTCGAGATCTACGCGAGATCGGGATCGGAGCTGGCCCGGCTCGAGATCCACGCCGGCGAAACAGTCGTGTCCGCACCTCCGTTCGACGGCGTCGCGATCGATCTCAGCCGCGTCTGGTCCTGAACGCCCGGTCAGCCTCCCCCCGTAGTATCTTTACCTGGTACCCGAAATCCCGTGGGCTCGGACCAGGCACCGGCTCGGGTGCCGGAACCCGAGTCGTCCATTCGTCCCATACGGTTGCCTCCGCCGGCTCTCGGCGATACGCTTCCCAGATGAAAAAGTTCGCCGCATCTCTCCTCGCCACTGCCCTTCTCCTCGCCGCGTGCGCGGAACGCGCAGAAACGCCCGAGCCGGCCACCCCCGCACCCGCAGCGGAAGCGGCGCCGGCCGATCTGTTCCTCGCCGCGATCGCGCAACATTGCAACCAGGCCTTCGCGGGGCGGATCGTCGCCGACGAGCCGCCCCCCACCGGAGAGGATCCGTTCACCGGCGAGCCTCTGGTCATGCACGTCCGCGAATGTTCCGAGGAAGAGATCAAGATCCCGTTCCACGTCGGCGACGACCACAGCCGCACCTGGGTCCTGACCCGGACGCCGGCGGGACTGAGGCTCAAACACGATCACCGGCATGAGGACGGGACCGAAGACGAGGTCACGATGTACGGCGGCGACACGGCGACCCCCGGAACGGCGACCCGTCAGGAGTTTCCGGTCGACACGCAGTCGGTGCAGATGTTCGAGGCCGGGGGACTGACCGCTTCGGTGACCAACGTCTGGGCCATGGAGATCGAGCCGCACCGGCGTTTTCTTTACGAGCTCGCCCGCCCCGGGCATGGCCGCCTCTTCCAGGTGGAGTTCGATCTCACGACACCGGTGCCCGCGCCTCCCACGCCATGGGGCCATCCGGAGCTCGATTAGAACCGAGCGCCCGGGCGGGGCGCCCTGAGGGCCGCGGCGCTCCGGCGCCAGCCGGCCATTGCTCCGCGGAACGAGCGTCAGGGAAACGAGGGTCAGATCACGCCTTCCGGCCGGTCACCATGGAGTCAGGGCCGGCCAGATGCTCGGCGCGCAGGTCGGTGAAGCCGGCCTCCCTCAGCCACCCCATGCAGTCGGAGATCGTGTAGTCGAATCCGCCCGGGTCTCGATGCCCGGCCGGCCACGCCGAAATGAATGCCAGGGTGCTGGCCGGCCGTCCGAATCGCCTTCCTGAACCGCTCTTGAGGGAGGCTCCCGATCTCTCTTCGCTCATAGGCGACATGCTCGCGGTCGAACCGGCAGCACGCCCCTCGGCGAAGGAAGTCAGCACCCGCCTCGACCGGGAGGGAGCGGTCCGCGCGCCCTTCGAAGCAACAGGAGAACGTGTTCCGATGCGCTGGCTCGGAGCCGCGGCCCTTGCGGCATTCGCCCTGGTGGCGGGCGCGATCGTCTTCTCCGGCCGGGAGGCCCACCATGCGGAAGAAGCCGGAACGCCGCCGCCTGCCGCGCCGGCTCCGAAGGTGGTGCCGCAGGAGCCGGCCGCTCGGGAAAGCCCTCCTTCGTACAGCGGCCAGCCCATCAGTCTCGATCTGGAAGATGCCGACATTCGCGACGTCGCTCTGACCCTGGCGCGGTTGAGCGGGTTGAGTGTGGCGATCGATCCCGATGTCGAGGGGCGAGTCGACGCACATTTCCAGAACGTCCCGTGGGATCAGGCCTTCGATCTGTTTCTGAAGCAGAACGGACTCACATATCGGATCGAAGGCAATGTCCTCCGAGTCAGCAGGCCAACAGACCCGTCGCCTCCGAAACGGTGAGCACGTTTCGGCGCTCGATTTCGCGCCGTTAACGCCCCCGCTCCAGCTCCGCCTCAGCGGCGATGTAGCCGAAGGCGCTCCACTGCGGGCTCGCGAGGATCCGGCCGAACGTCTCCGCCGCGGCGCGGCGGTCGCCGCGAATCAGCTCGTGCACGCCGATGCCGTACTGGAGGGTCACCCCGTCGATCTCGCCGCCGGGATTCCCGAGCAGGGCTTCGGCCGTGGTCTCTCCGCGATAAAGGCGGAGGAGGGCGGCGTAGGTCTGGTTCTCGACGATGTCGGCATCCGGCGGGATCGCGTCGAGGACTGCACTCGCCTCGTCGTGCCGCCCGAGGTGGCTGAGGCTCAGGTAGAGCCAGTACGAGGCGGAGACGAGGCGATCGGCGTTCGAGGCCTCGCCGGCCTCGGCTTTGAAAATCTCCGCAGATCTCGAGAAGTCGCCCTGCAGGTAGTGGGCGAGTCCGTGATGGTAGGCGATGTTGGAGCGCAGAGTGCCGATGGGGATGTTGCGGGCGTTGGGGAGCCCGTCGGGCTCGATCTCGTCGGGGCGATTCTGCGCGAGCTCGGCCGCGTTCTCGAAGTCGCGGATCGCGTCGGCGAACCTCCGCTGGGTGATGAAGCGATGGCCGCGATGGCGAAGCATGCGCGCGTCATCGGGATGCAGCGCGATGCCGCGCGAGAACACCTCGATCGCCTCGCGGTAGCGGCCGAGATACGCCAGCCGCCTGCCGACCCAGATCAGCGCATCCGCGCTCCCGGGGTTGCGGGCGAGCGCCTCGCGCGCCTCGGCCAGCTCTCCTTCGCGTTGTGCGCGCAACGAGTCAGGCAGAGGTGGCGCCAGAAGAGGCCGCGCCAGAAGCGAGATCGCCTCGATGCGCATCTCCGGCGCGAGAGAGGCGAGGCCCGGCGCCGCGAAGAGAAGGGAGATCGCCGCGGCCAGATACATGCCTCGAGCCTATCAGAGCAGGGGAGCGCGATCAGGGTTTCTTTTTCGGAGGCTGCTTCTCGTAGATCGACTCGAGGACCCGGCGCCATGTACGCCGATCACCGGAGGTCTCGATCACCTGCCGCACCCTTCCGTCCCCCATCGGCTCGAGCGTGCTCCGCTCGTACACCCGCCGCTCCGCGATGATCCCTGTCCCCTCCATCACGATGCTCCCATCCTCGAGGAGATCGACGAGCTGCAGCTCCATCACCCCGTTCGGCGCGAGAGCCTGCTCGCTGACCCACACCTGCTTCCAGCGCTTCGACTCGGGGTGAAAGTAGTAGAAGCCTTGCGAGCGCATCGTGCCGTCGATCCGCGTCTCGAGGATCGCGCATCCCCACGCAGCCTGAGCGAAGCGATTGGTTCCTGCCGGCTTCCCGTCGATGGTCACGTTCCAGTTTCCGAGAAGGAAGTCGAAAATCCTGTAGACGCCGATCGCGCGGCAGCGGGGCGGGCCCTCGGGGGACGGGGCTGTCGCGGCGCTTCCGGGCGCGGGAGGGGATGGTGGCTCCTGAGCGATCAGTGTTCCCGCGAAAAGAAGGACGGCTGCGAATGCGAGGGTCGGTTTCATGAATTCTCCCGGTTGAGCGTGGCGCTGGCGCGCCCGATGGTATACGAGAGGGGCGCGCCGGAGGTACCGCCGAGGATCCGAGGCGGATCTCCCGGACGGTTGGAGTTGCGATGACCGGAGATCCGTCTGGTCGCGGTGGTAGGACGGACGCCTCGCTTCAATCAAGACGACAGTCGGAATGCCTCGGGATTCCCGAGCTCCGTGGAGGAATCATGCGCTCTCTGATCGTTCTCGCCCTGCTCAGTTACCTCGGGGCCGGGCCCGCCGCGGCGGGCTGCCGGGACGCGGCTGGAAATCTTCTCGCGAAACTCAACTGCGGCTTCGACGAGGACGCGAGCGGCTGGACCGGCGGTCCAGGCGCCGAGTTGTCTCGGTATCCGGGCGACACAGGAGTCCTGAAGGCCGTCGCCGATACGCAGGGGAGTCTGACCCTCGTCGGCCCCTGCGTGGCGGCGCAGCCGGGCGCGACGTACGACGTCTCAGCCCGGCTGCGGGCTGCCGCGGGGACGACATACTTCTGTGCGGTGAATGTCTATCAGTTCTCGGACGCGGCCTGCACCGAAGGCGCGGAGCCCGCAGGGTCGGCCGCCGCTCCGCCGGCCGGCGAATGGACGACGGTCGAAGGCTCGTTCACGGTATCCGGCGCGGCGAAGTCCCTTCAGTTGCACCCGGGATGCAGAGTGCACGGCCGGAAGCTCCTCGCCCAACTCGTGCAGACGTTTCATCCACGCCTCGGCTTCCGGCCGGCGATCGGCCGTCCATGATTCTTCGGCTTTGGCTCCGTACGCCTCGGCGAGCACCCCGTAGGGGACGCCGAACTTCATGATCGCCAGCGCGCGCTCCGCGCTCTCGATCGCCGCATCGAGCTTTCGCCGCTGAAGCCGGACGACCGCGAGATTTCCGTGGCTCCAGGCCGAATCGGACCGGATCTTCACCGCCTCCGCGAACGACGCCTCGGCGTCCTCGAGGAACCCCTCGCGCTGCTGCACCATCGCGAGAAGAACGGCGGCGTTGTGGCGCGCAACCTGGTCGTCGCTCCGGGCGAGCACGTCGTGGAGCATGCGCTTCGCGCCGGCTGTCAACGGGGAAGGGCGGAGGTCATTCAGAGGCCGCACGCGAGAACGGAGTGGCGGGAAGATTGGTCTTGCGGCCGAAGAATCTCAGAATGCGCAAACCGTCATCGGGTTCTTATGCCGGTACACTCTCATCGTACGAACGCGTCTGGACTTGAATAAGAACCCGACAGCGATCATCGCGGCTGAGATTCTTCGGCCGCGACGCCAGCTCATATTCTGCGCGGCTGGCGCGTGCGGCCTCTGAATGACCCCCGCGCCGCTACGAGTTTCGCTCGTGCCGAGGGGTCATCTCCGCTCCACCGACGCTCGCGACGTTCCCCCACTCTGAATGACCCCCACCCGCACGCGATGCGCTTACGGGTTTCGTGCTCCAAAGTCGTCTCCGATCCACCGGCGTGCGCGAATCGTATGCGGCTATCGCCGCGAACCGATGCCGAGGTCTTCGCCAGAGAACTGGATCTCGAAGCCGAGCCCGATGTGGTAGGCGCGCTCCCGCACCTGCTCGCGGTTGTCACGCGGCCAGGTCACGCCAGTGATCACTTCTCCGAAGAACCACTCCCTCAACATCCGCTGCCGGTAGGTGAACCGCGAGCCGTACTCCTCGATCGGCACCTCTTTCCCCGTCTCGCCGTTGATTCCGACGTACCAGGCGATGGCGTGGTCGGGTGTGAACCCGTGGTAGAGGGTCACTCCGGAGTTCCAGTCTCCCCCGAGCGTCTCATCGTCGAACACGACATTTCCCGACAGGCGGGCGAGGGTCCTATCGCCCAGTGGCCGCTCGAAGTCGACGCGCGTGGCATACCCGACGCCTTTCCGATCGCTCCAGTAAACCGTCTGCCTTGCGCGGAGCAGGTCATCGTCGCCGAGGAGCCAGTACCGGCGGTAGCGGGTCCGGAGGAATGGATCGATGCTCGAGTCGACGTCGACTCCCGCGTCGAAGTCGAGCGAGCTGCGATCGCTGGAGAGCGGGCGATACCCGAGCCCGATCAGCCATTCTTCTCCGCCCTCGCGCTCGAAGAACGTCGGCAGAAAGTCGAGGTCGCCCTCGTCCCCGCTCAGGAATGCCTCCCGCTCTTCACGTCCTAGGAATGCGTTGACGCGATGATCGAGGTTCGGGAAATCGACGTTGACTCGGAGCCGGCCGTCGAGCTCGAGTCCCTCGTGCTCGTCCCAGACGACGCGAACGCCGGCGCGGCCGTGAGTCAGGCGCGCTTCCTCGTCGAATCGCTGGCTACCGAAGAATCCGTCGAACGATGCGGCCGCTTCGCACACGGTCTCGAAGATCTCCCGCCGGTACTGGTCCAGCCGCTCTTCACCCGTCGGTCTCCGGACCTCGCATGGATTCGGGGCCCGGGGAGTCGCGTCAGCCTCTTGTGGCTCCGCGGATTCGGACTCTTCCTTCACCGGCTCCTCCTCCGCCTCGAGCGGGGGAGGCAGCTCCTGAGCCAGGCCCGTTGCGGATAGAACGGGGATCAGGAAGAAGGCGAACAGGAGAATGGCGATGCGGCGCGCGGCCGCGGGTCGAGTTGTTTTCATCATCTCGTAGGAGTCTTCAGGAGTTGAGAATCCTTCCCAGAGCGAAGATCTTCCACCGACCGAGTTCGTTTTGTAAAGGCCGGCGGGACGGGTCGCCCGCCAGGCTCGGGACCGCAGTGGTCGAGTCATTGGTCACGGTCGGGGCAACGCTCCTTCCATTTTCGCGACGGCCAGAATGAAGTCGTCTCCAATCCTTCGCGTCTCGATCGTCCCTTCGCTTCGCGGGTCGCGGTAACGGAGACAAAGCCCTTCGGGATGAGCCGCCTCGAGATCGACCTGAACGCCCTTATACCAGCCTGGGAGGGCGTGAAGCTTGTAGCCGGCCTCCTTGGCGCACCAGAGATGAATCAGGGAGTCCTCGAGGTCGAGGGCGCGCCACATGTCGACTTCTGCGCGGCTCAGAAAAAACTTCGTGGCACGCTCGGCGAGGGGGCGAATCTTCTGCAGATCGATTCCGATCCGCTCTTTCGAGATTGCGGCCCCGCCCGCCCCTTCGGAATGCGTGATGGAGATCTGAAGCTCGGAGAGTCGTCCGCGAAGCTCCAGCGCGGGGCGGCGATAGGCGGACGTCGAGACGCACTCTCGAGCCGTGTCGCAGAGCCCGGTCTCCGTCGAGAGGAGCTTCAGGGCGAGCCGGCTCGCCGACCACTCGGCGCGCCGTTTCTCGCGTGGGAAGGACTCAATTCTTTGCCGCTCTTCGGCCGTGAAATGAGCGTCGAGCTCTTCAGCGGTCACCTCGCGCACGACGCAGACTTCCCGCCTCCATTCCTCGGGGAGCTCGATCCGGATCATGGTTTTCGTCCGACTGCCGCGGGAACGACTTCGTGGCTTCCGGTCAGGCCATCGATCACGGTGCCGTATCCGACGGCGGCGCCGTCGAGGACCGTCAGGTGAATCGCGGTCGACTCCGTGACGCTGATGTCGAGCTGCTGCGAAACATCGACCATGACTTGAGAAGCACCCTCCGCCACGTGCCATTCCGTTGCCCGCCCAACCACGGTCCCTCCTTCGGTCGCATAAATGCGAACGTGCAGCGGCGCCACGCCTGCGTTGACCACGCCGGCGTTGACGCGGCGCCCCGTCCCTCCCTGCAGGCCGGTCAGCAGGAGCTCGTTTCGCTCCGTGCCGGAGACGGCGATGTCTTCGGGGTCGCGAAGGGGAGGCGTCAGGGTCCTGGTCGACGCGCGCGCGGCATCGTATGTCCGGACCTGAATGACGATCGCCTTGCCCGGGGGCGAATCGACTCGAAGCGCGCCGCGGCTCTCCGGAAGAGCGAAAAGCTTGCGTGGAAAGTCGGGAAGAGACATGGACTGAGCGGGCGCCAGCCTCACGCCGCGGTCGCGGATTCCGCGATTACTGAGATAGCGCAGCGAAAGATGAGCAGGCTTCTCCGAAGGGTTGTGAATGAAGAGATCGGAGACCCAGTACGACGCAGCGGCGCCGACCGAGCTCCCCACCGCGGGATAGATCAGCCGCTCCGGAAGGGCGAGCGCTTCGACCTCTGGAAGACCAATCCGCGAAAGGAAAGTTTCCGGGCTCGCCGGGGCGAGTCCGTCCCGTCGCTCCCAGATCTCGACCCCTCGGACGATCTCGGCGATCTGGAAATGATCCCGGATGTAGGCATCGACGGCCTGTGCCCGGAGATGATTCGGGATTCCGTCGAATCGGTCGTAGCGCTCGGGAGAGCTCCGGAACACGAGCTCCACGCGGCTCGCTTCGAGATCGGCCAGCACCTCTCGCTGAAACCGCGGCGGAGACAGGATGGGAACCTGGTAGAAGCGCGTCGGATTCATCCGTCCCGTGAGGTAATAGAACGCGGGCTGGTTGGAAAAGTCGAAGACGAATGCGCCGGGAGAGGCGAGGCGATTCACCGAGGCGACGACCGCCGCGGCCCGCTCCCGGACGATGCGCTCGTCGCGGCTTTCCACGGGCCTCCGATACGAGAGAATCGCATCCAGACGTGCATTGAGTAGGTCCGGAATCCAGAGTGCCGTCGCGATCAGCGGCAGAGCAGCCACGAGGAGAGCCGCCAGAGCGACGCGGCCCCCGATCCCCTCTCGGCGAAACACACTGCTGGCGGACATCCACAAACGGATGAAGAGAAGAACCATCAGCGGCGCGATCAGAAAAGCCGAAAAATATTGATGCTGAAAGTCCGCGCGACCCAGGGCGCTGCGCTGCGTCACCAGCGCGAACGACGTCAGGAGGATGAGCGGGAGGATGTCATCGTCGGCCGACCGCCGCCTGAATGCTGCGATCAGCACGACGACAGCGACACCGATCACCAGCGGGTTGAGAAGGAAGCGGAATCGGTCGGTGAGGAAAATGTCCGCGAGACCTCGCAGGCTGAGGTCCCCCATGAAACGGGCCGCCAGATCGGGGAACGGAAGAGACCAGACCGGATCGATGAACCGCGGCACTTCCACGAAGGAGACGCGAAAAAAGTCGCCGGCCGCTCCGTGGAGATTCAGCCAGAGCAGAAAGGGGGCGGCTCCCAGGGCCAGGCCCGCCAGGAAGAGGGCGAATTGCCAGGCGGATCGAAGAGCTTCCCGTCTCCACACGCTCCAGAGAGCGATAGTGAAGAGTGAGCCCCCGATCGAGTAGAGGCCGATGTCGAGACTGTAGAAGAGAGCGATCCCGGAGGCGACGCCCGCCAGCACCAGCAGGGCGCGGCTGCTCCGCTGCAGAGCGACCAGAAGGAGCGTCGCCACCACGATCTCCATCAGGATCCGAGGATTTTCGACGAAAGTGACCAGCCCGAAGCCGACGGTGGTCAACGCCAGCGGAATCGAACGGAAGAGCGCCAGGCCGAGAAACCATGAGGCCACGATCACGAGCGAGTTCATCGCGATCATCCGTGCATTCGAGACGACCAGCTCCCTTCCGAGAAGATCCATCAGCCAGGCGTCGAGGAGCCCATCCTCCAGCATGCCGTGAAGGACGAAGACATCCCGGTATGGAATCTTTCCCTGCAGATAATCCGAGGCCGGACCGAGCGACTCTCCGCGGTGAAACAGATCGAGCCACCCGTCGAGATGAGTGTTCGAGGCCCATCCCGCGAGGAAGAGAAAGAGAGGGACGATCAGAAAGGAAAGAAGGCGGCGAAGGAAAGCGTCATCGAAGGAGGTGTCTCCCGGCGAGGCCGGGCGGCGACTTGCCGCGGCGGCAACGCCTGTCGCCCCGATCAGCCAGACCACGGTCGCCGGCCAGAGCCCTCCGGCCGGAGCGAAGGCCAGAAGAGGGAGAAGGAGGAGAGGAGTCGCTCCGAGGGCGATGCTTCGCAGCCTCGAGGCCGCGTCGCCCCCTCGCACCAGAGCCGATGCGCGGGCGATGAGGACCATGACCGTCCAGAAGAGCGCGAGGAAGAGGAGCACGAAGGGGATCTCGAGAAAGAGTGTGGGGATATGGGCGATCCGTTTTCCCGTGACGAGGTATCGAAAGAGGATCCAACCCGAGGCTTGCGCCAGGAGGAGAGCGTGAGTGAGCGAGAGGGATGGATCGAAAAGGCGCCGGAACCAGCGGGATGAACGTTGGAGCCGGAAGGCGATCGGACCCGCGGTGCAGAGAAGGAGTGGCAGGGCGATTCCCCACATCTCCTTTCGCGTGGTCAGAAAGAGAAAGGGAGCGATGAGATAGGGGAACGCGAACAGAGCGATTGAAGCAAGGCCACTCCGCTCCCCCGCCGCGCCGGCGAGCCGGTCGTGGAATCGTTCGAAGGCACCCCTAAGAACGACCGTCAGAAGAGGGACAAGAAGGTAGAAGAGGATCGCGCCGGCATATTCACGCGGCTTGGAGATCGCGTCGATGGTGACTCGCCCGATGGCGAGAGGGTCGGGAGGAGGGATGCCACGGAGAAGCTTCGTCGCAGGGAGATAAATCGCGATCGAAAATGAAAACGCCGCCGCCCAGAAGAGAGCGGACCGAAGCGACCATTCCAGGGGGGGGATCTCCCTCTTCATCCGAGTCGGAGTGTACCGCGTGGCCAGTTCCGAGTTCCGAGTTCTCAGTGCAGTGGCAGCGCGTGAGCCTGCGCGTTCAGAGTGGCGGGCGGCGTCCCGCCGCCCAGCCCTTCCTCCGTCGCGATCGTTCCTGAGGACAGGGCCGGCGGTACGGGGCAGTTGCCAGTTCCCAGTTCCCAGTTCCCAGTACCGGAACAGGGCGCGAGCCTGCGCGGATGTGGCGACCGGCCGGAGGCCGGCGGTACTCTGGGAGCGCGTGAGCCTGCGGGGCTGTCGCGACGGGCGTGGTTTCCCTCTACCCTCGCTCGTCTACCCTCTTCCCTGAACCCGCTCCTCTACCCAGCTCCCTACACTCGAAAATGATCCGTCAGCGCGCGGGCCAGCGACTCGATCGTCGCCTCGGGCGCCTCGATGGCCGGCGGAGCGCCATGAGCTTTGAGGCTCTCGCTGGTCACGGGTCCGATCGACGCCAGCAGAACTTCCGCGTTGATTCTGGCGCACTCCTCGCCGCTCAACTGCTCGAAGAAATTGTCGACCGTCGATGAGCTGGTGAACGTGATCGCGTCGATCCGTCCCGCGCCGACCATCGATCCGACCTGGTCGCGAAGTCCGCTGGTCGCGCGCGTCTGGTAGGCGATTCCCAGGTCCACCGCGGCGCCGCGCGCCTTCAATTCATGAATGAGCTCATCGCGTCCCGATGCGGCCCGGATGACTGCAAACCGCTGCCCTTCCAACCGTTCGGGAAAGTGAGGGAGCAGCGCCGTGGACTGGAACTTGTCCGGAACGAGGTCCGGAATGATTCCGCTCGCGTGGAGCGCAGCGGCCGTAGGCTCGCCTACCGCTGCGATTTTTGCCTTCGACAACGCGCGCAGATCGCGGCCGTGGTGGCGCAGTCGCTCGACGAAAGACTCCACTCCGTTCACCGAGGAAAAGATCAGCCAGTCGTACGTCTTCACTTGCGAGATCACGGCGTCCAGCGATTCCCAGCTTTCCGGCGGAGAAATCTCAATCATCGGAAACTGAACCACGGTGGCGCCCTCGCTCTCCAGCAGCCGGACCAGTCCCGAAGCCTGTGCTCTCGCCCGCGTGACGACGATGGTTTTTCCGAAGAGGGGTTTCGATTCGAACCAGGAAATGGTTTCGTGCAGAGAAACCACACGTCCAACCACGATCAACGCAGGCGCTTCGATGCTTCCCTTTCGCACGCTCTCGGGAAGTGACTGGAGCGTTCCCGTGATCGTTCTCTGCCGGCGCGTCGTCCCCTGCGAGACCACCGCGGCGGGCGTCGCCGCGTCCATCCCGCTCTGGATCAGCTTCGACGAAATCAAGCCGAGATTGGCGAGACCCATGAAGAAAACGAGGGTTCCATCGAGTCTGGCCAGGGCCTCCCATGGAATCCCCGTCGATCCCTCGCTCTCATGTCCCGTGATCAACGTGACGGAGGTTGCAAGCCGGCGATGGGTGATCGGGATCCCCGCATACGCCGGCGCGGCGATGGCGGAGCTGATTCCGGGCACGACCTCGAACGGCACCTTCGCCGCCCGCAGAGCTTCCGCCTCTTCCCCGCCGCGGCCGAAGACGAATGGGTCGCCCCCTTTCAGCCGGACGACGATCTTTCCCTTCCGGCCTTCCTCGATCAGCAGGGCGTTGATCTCTTCCTGGGAGAGAGTGTGCTTCCCCCTCCTTTTCCCCGCGTCGATGATCCTGGCGTGGGAATCGATGCGCGACACGATCTCGGGGGAGACCAGGGCATCGAGCACGACGACGTCGGCGCTCCGGAGCAGATCGGACGCCCGGAGGGTCAGCAGAGAGGGATCACCGGGGCCCGCGCCGACCAGGTAGACCCGTCCACCGTTCGGTTGCTGCTTCTGTTCATTGGTCGATCCCATGTTCGCGCCGCCGGGAGGGCCGGGGTCGTCATTCTCTCCGATAACTCCCGGCTTGAAAAACGTCAGCGTTTGCTCGAAGCCGCCAGAAGCTCGATTCCGCCGCCCTGGATCAATTTACCGGCAACGTGTGCCGCGAGCTCTTCCGGGTCGGCTCCGGTCTCGTCGGCCCGGATGGGGTTGCGTCCTTCGAGATCGGACAGAAAGGCGCGAACGCGAAGTCCGCTCTCTTCAATCGATGCATGCACCGCGATTGGAGAGTAGCAGTCGAGCTGTTCACCGAAATGCTGGAGAACGGCTCGCTCCACCAATGCCGCGCGGCGGCTCGGTTTGCTGTCGATCGCCAGCGCCGCGTCGCGCGCTCTTCCATTCTCGCGCGCGATCTCGATGGCGATCGTTCCCTGCCCGGCGGCGGGAACCATCTCGTCGACGGCGAAGAACGAATGGATGCGATCCGTCCGTCCGAGCCGTGAAAGGCCAGCGGCCGCCAGAACCAGTCCATCGAAATCACCGGCATCATGTTTATCGAGCCTGGTGCCAACGTTGCCACGGATGTCCCTGGTCGACAGACCTGGATGCAACGCGAGAATCTGAGCGCGCCGGCGAGGGGAGCTGGTGCCGATCACGGATCCCGGTGGAAGTGCCTCCAGCGACTTCCCCTCGTTCTGGATCCAGACGTCGCGAGGATCGGCACGCTCGAGGAACGCGCACAGCTCGAACTGAGGAGCGATCAACGAAGGAACATCCTTGAGACTGTGTGCCGCGAGGTCGATATGGCCGGACTCCAGAGCGTCTTCGAGCTCCTTGATGAAGAGTCCTTTCCCTCCGATCGACGCCAGCGACACGTCGTCGCGCCGATCGCCGGTCGTCCTGATCGTCACGATCTCCGAGTCGAAGCCCGCGCCAGCGAGCAGTCTGGCGACCTCGGTGGCCTGCCAGAGAGCGAGCTCGCTTCCCCGCGTTCCGATCCGCAGAGGGGTCATCGCAGGCCGAAGATTCTCCGGATCGTCTCGCGGATCGCGGCGCCGCTTTCAGGCTTCGGATCCGAGGTCGCCTCCTTGAGTCTGAGGATCGGATAGTGGAGGACCTTGTTGATGATGCCGCTGGAGAGCATCTCGATCGAAGCGCGCTGTTCCGGGGTGATGGGACCGAGCTTGCGGAGGCAGCGTTCGAGCTCGGTGGCGCGGATCTCCTCGAGACGTGCCTGGAGCTCGAGGATCGTCGGGACTGCCTCCTGGCTCGCCAGCCGGCCGAGAAACGTATCCGCTTCCCGAGTGATGATTTTTTCGGCCTGCTCCGCCTTCTGCATCCGGGTTTCGAGGTTGCCGCTGGCGATCTCCCGGAGGTCGTCTATGTTGTAGAGATACGCCCCTTCGATGGTGGCAATCTCCGGATCGAGGTTGCGGGGAACGGCGAGATCGACGAGGAAGAGATCACGTCGTCGTCGCCGCGCCATGGCCTTCTCCACATCCTCGGATTTCACGAGATAGTGAGGAGCGGCGGTCGATGCGACGACGATGTCGCACTCGGCCAGATGAGAGACCAGGCCGTCGAAATGGATCGCGGTTCCTCCGAATCGCCCGGCAAGCTCCTGGGCGCGATCCCAGGCGCGGTTTGCGACGAAGACCTTTTTCAGCCCCTGCCCCTGAAAGTACTGCGCGGTGAGCTCGCCCATTTTTCCCGCGCCGATCAGAAGAATCTGGAGGCCGTCGAGCTTTCCGAAGATTTTCGTCGCCAGCTCCAGAGCCGCGTAGGGAACGGAGACGGCGTGCTCTCCGATGCCCGTCTCGGTGCGGATTTTCTTGGCCACGCGAAGAGTCTGTTCGTAGAGCTTGTGGAGCATCGGGTCGAGTGAACCCCGCGAAAGAGCCGTCTGATAGGAGGCTCGGACCTGGCCGGCGATCTGCGGCTCGCCGACGATCATCGAATCGAGGCCCGCGGCGACGCGAAAGAGATGCCGCACGACGTCGCCGTGGCGCAGCAGATAGAAATGCCTCTCGACCTCCTCGCGCTCCATGGAGGCCCGGCGCGCGATGTGCCGCACGATCTCGTCGACGATGTTCTCGTCCTGCACCGACGCCACGATCTCCATCCGATTGCACGTGGAGAGGATCGCGGCGCCGTCGACTCCCTCCATCGAGGAGACGACGGAAAGCTCTTCCCCCAGCTCCCGCTCGGAAACGCTCAGCCGTTCCCGCACCTCGACGGGCGCCGTCTTGTGATTGACCCCGACCAGAGCGAGCGACATCAGCTCACTCTCCGTTCCTGGCGCGGGTGCAGCTCAGACATGCTCGATCCCCAGCAGCGAGACGATGATCGCCACGAACGCCGCCGCGGCGATGCCGAGATTTCTCGGAGTCCGGTAATTTCCGGAGAGATAGGACTGCAGGAGCACGGCGAAGAGAACCCAGGCGACGAAGGCTCCCGCCTCCTTGATTCCGGGCGTGCGAAGCTCGAGAGAGGTGCGGTAGGACCAGAGGATCCCCGCCAGAATGCCGAGCGTGTAGATCGAAAACCCGATGGTCAGTGAGCGGAAGCTGACCACGTCGCATGCCTTGAGGCTGGGAATCCACGCCCACAGCGCCCCTCGCGTTTTCTGCCGGATCGCGCGCTCCTGAATCTGGTAGAGGATCGTGAACCCGGTGGCCACGAGGAGGGCGGCTACTCCGAGGCTGGTCAGGAGAAGATGGGCGATGAAGATGTTCGAGCGCAGCTCCGGATCGAGCGGCGTGAATCGCTCCTGCACGACCGCGGAAAGTCCGAGGAGAAGAAACACGAGCGGGTAGAGAAAGAACGCCGCCGCATCGACGCGATACCGCATCCAGAGAGCGAGCTTGACCGCCAGGATGGTCCAGGCGATGAAGCTCACCGACTCAGGAAGATTGGTCAGGGGAGGGTGGCCCGTCTTGGTGCAGATGACGCCGATCCAGACCGTGTGCGCAACGAAGCCGAGAGCCATGAAGGCCAGCGCCAAACGCTGAAACCTGGGAGCGGCGAGAGTGAGCGATCCGAGGACGGTCAGAGTGCCCGCAAGGTAGAAGGCCAGCGCGAGATAAAGGGGAAAACTGGCCGCCATCATCGGCCCTTTCGACGATGAACGGCACCTGGTTGCTCTCCCCCTCGCAGGCGGCGGATCACGCCGACTCCGCCGATGCTGGCTCGCTCTCGACGCGGTACCGCTCGAACTCGTGACGCTGTTCGTTCGGGATCCATGCCGTGAATCCGACACTTTCCTCGCGATCCACGCGCTCGTGCACGATTCCGAGCTCGTGCACTTTCGCGGCGACTCGCGAGTCCGCGGCTGGAATCTCGAGATGGAGAACCTCGCCCTGGTCGAGCTCCCGTTGCCGGATTCGCTCGAGAAGATTTCCGATTCCCTGCCCGGTCAGAGCGGAGACGGTCACCGCCTCGCGGCCGGTGCGCTCGATGAAGGAAGGCTGCTCCACCTGATCGACCTTGTTGTAGACCTCGAGAATATTCGCTTCGGAAACGCCCAGGTCCGCGAGGACCCCCCGCCCGACGTCGCGCTGGTCCTCGACGTGCTCGTGAGCGAGATTGATCACGTGAAGGACCAGGTCCGCACTGGTCGCCTCCTCCATGGTCGAGCGGAACGAGGCGACCAGATGATGGGGAAGCTTTCGGATGAATCCGACCGTGTCGATGAAGACGGTCTCCCGCGGCATCGGAGCGTGCGCCTTCTGAAGCTTCGCGTCGAGAGTCGCGAAAAGCTGGTCCATCACGAATGCGTCGCCCATGGTCAGGCGGTTGAAGAGCGTCGATTTCCCGGCGTTGGTATAGCCGACCAGAGCGACCGTATAGGCGCGGTCGCGGCCGCGGCGCTGGGTCTCGCGGGTCTTTTCGATGTGGATGAGCTCTTCCTTCAGGCGGCTGATTCGCTCCCGGATGATCCGGCGGTCGAGCTCGAGCTGCGTCTCACCGACGCCGCGGGTTCCGATCCCGCCGGCCTGCCGCTCGAGGTGCGTCCACTGCCGGGTCAGGCGCGGGAGAAGGTAGTTCATCTGCGCCAGCTCGACCTGCGTCCGCGCCTCGCGGCTTCGGGCTCGCCGGGCGAAGATGTCGAGAATCAGGCCGCTACGGTCGATGACCTTGATCTCGGTCTGCTTCTCGAGGTTGCGTGCCTGCGCGGGACTGAGGTCGTCGTCGAAGACGATCAGATCCGCCCGGGCCTCTTTTGCCAGGATTCCCACCTCGGCGACCTTCCCTTTGCCGATGAAGGTCGCGGCGTCGGGGGAACGGCGCTCCTGAATCACTCTGCCGACCACGGCGCCTCCGGCAGCTTCGCAGAGCTTTTCGAGCTCGTCGAGGTGCTCTTCGACGATGTTCGGGGAGGTGCCGGGGAGAACCACGCCGACGAGAATCGCTTTTTCCATTCGTACCGGGGGACGTTGTGACAATCGAAATCTCCGGAATGACTATACAGGAGCCGGATGAAACGCATTCCTGTCGAGTTGGTGGCCCGATTCCGCGGAGGCCCCCCCTGGGCGCGAACGACGAACCCTGCCGGAACCGCGGCCTCCGCTTCTCACCCTCCTCGGCTATCATCCACCGCGTGTTCGCGCTCTATCAGGCGCTGCTCTGGGCCGTCTTTCTCCTTCTGCTCCCATGGTTCGGAATCGTCGGGTTTCTGCGGGGGAAATACTGGTCGAGCTTCAGGGAGCGGATGGGTCTGGGGACCGGTCCCGCAGGGAGGCGTGACGTCTGGATTCAGGCGGTCTCCGTCGGCGAGGTCACGGCGGCGCGGGCGCTGGTGGAACACCTCCGCGAAAGGCGACCCGATCTCTCCCTTGTTCTGACGACCACGACGGCGACCGGGCAGGCTCTGGCGCATCGCTTTTTTCCGGCGGATGCGGTGGCTTACTTTCCGTTCGATTTCACATACTCGGTCGAGCGATTCCTGGAACGTCATCAGCCCAGGGTCTTCGTCGCCATCGAAACGGAAATCTGGCCCAACGCGGCTCGCCTGGCGAAACGGAGCGGAGCGAGGGTGGCGATCGTCAACGGGCGGATCTCCGACCGTTCCTTCGGCCGCTATCGAGCCATCCGGCTTTTTCTGCGTCGCGTCCTCGCGTACTACGACATGTTTCTGGTTCGGTCCGCGGAAGACGGCACGCGTTACGCCGCGATCGGCGCGGCGGCGCACAAGATCGAGGTGACGGGAAATCTCAAATTCGATCTGACGGATCTGGTCAAAGGAGAGGGAGATGCAGCGAACGAGGCTCTCCGTCTCGCGGACGGGCGCCCGATTCTGGTGCTCGGTTCGACCATGGAAGGAGAAGACGAGGCTCTTCTTCAGGAGCTTTCACGCCTCGCCTCCCTCGGCGTCTTCACCGTGATCGCCCCTCGAAAGCCCCAGCGTTTCGAAGTGGTCGCCGGTCTGCTGGCGACGTCCGGCCTATCCTGGGGCCGGCGGACCGAAGCCGCGAAGGACCAGAAGGTGGATGTCTTCCTGCTCGATTCGATCGGTGAGCTGGCCGGTGTCTACGGCGTGGCGAAGGCGGCCTTCGTGGGAGGGAGTCTGGTGGCCCGCGGAGGGCACAATCCGATCGAGCCGATCGGCGCCGGCGCTCCCGTCGCCTTCGGACCGCACATGTCGAACTTCAGGGGGATCGCCGAGGCGTTCCTCTCGGCGGGCGCGGCGACTCGGATCAAGACTCCGGAAGAGCTGACTCAATTCGTGGAGAGGATGCTTGTCGACGAGTCGCTTCGCCTGGAAATGATCGAGCGTGGGCGAAGGGTCGTCGTCGAAAATCGAGGTGCCGCCGAGCGGATCGCGGCGAAATTGCTCGAGCTTCTCGCTGCGGCCGAGCGTGAGGGCGCGGGCCGATCGTGATGAGAGCTATTGCGCCGGTGGAGCTCGCGATCCGCGGGGTGAACCGAGCCCGCCGCGCCGCCTATCGCAGGGGATGGCTTGGTGGCCGCCGGCTCAGCCGTCCCGTGATCTCGATTGGAAACCGGAGCGTTGGTGGAAGCGGAAAGACGCCCGCGACCATCGCGTTCGCGCGGGCCCTGCTGGCGCGGGGACTTCGTCCGGCGATCCTCACGCGCGGGTATGGACGCTTCTCGGATGAACAGGCCATCCGGGTCGATACGCCCGACCCGGTCCGGTTCGGCGACGAGCCCGTTGTGATGGCGATCTCGCTCCCCGGCGTTCCGATCATCGTCGGGTCGGACCGGTACCGCAGCGGCTCGGACTTCCTCAGAAGCGGCGAGTGCGATCTTTTTCTTCTGGATGACGGCTTTCAGCATCTGCAGCTGGAGCGCGACGTCGATGTCGTGATCGAGGGAGGAGGATCGGCCTGGCTTCGCGAAGGCGAATCCGCGCTGGCGGATGCCGATGTCGTCCTCCATCGCGGCGGCGGTAAAACCGATGACGAACGCCATTTCGCGGCCGCGTTGAGCCCCCTCGGATGGAGGGCCGTCGATGCAGTCCTGCCGCCGCAGGCCATGAACGGCGAGAGTGTGCTCGCGATCGCCGGGCTCGCGGAACCGCGGCAGTTCTTCCGGATGGTCCGTGAGACGGGCGCCGACGTACGCGGAGAGATCGATTTCGGCGACCACCATCGATACGTGCCCCGGGATCTGGAAGCGATCGAGGGGGAGCGGGTACGCGCGGGCGCATCGCGCGTGGTGACGACGCTCAAGGACGCCGTGAAGACGCGGCCGCTGGGCGGGGAGTACCTCGTCCTGGACGTGGAGATGCGGTTCGAATCCGAGGAACGGCTCATCGCAAAAATCATCTCGCTGGCGCACCAGAATTTCAGGGATGCCGGCGGGTTGTGACGGAGCTCATGACGAGAACGACCGGCGCGAAGAGCAGCAGGAGAAGAACGAGAGGGAAGAGCAGAAAGCCGTTCCCCGTCGTCTGGATCGAGTACGCGCTCTTCCGCATCGTGGTCGCCGCGTTCCGGAGAGCCAGCGACAGTCGCCTGGACCGCTGGAGCGAACGGGTTGCGCGCGTCGCGCCCCGGCTCATTTGTTCCCGGCACCGCCTGGCGATCGCCAACCTCCGGCGCGTCTTTCCGGAGATGAGCGCGCAGGAAGCGGACCGGATCGCCCGCGCGTGCTGGAAGCATTACGCGCACAGCGTCTTTCAGTATCTTCACACGATCGACGAGCCGATCGACGACATCGCCGGCCGTTTCGACCTCGATCCCCGATACGAGGAAGTCGAAGGTGTGCTTCGCAACGGCAAAGGATGCATCATCGTCACCGCGCATTTCGGAAGCTGGGAATTCGCGATCAGCCTGCTGACCCGCATCGAGGCGGACATCAGCGTCGTCGCGCGCAGGCTCGACAATCCTCTGCTCGACCGCAGGCTCAACGAAGCGCGGCTCCGCTCGGGCGTCCGGATCCTCGATCGCCGCCGTGCCGCCCGCGCCATTTACCGCACTCTCGAAAAGGGGGGGCTCGTCGGGATGGTCGCGGATCAGGCGGTCAAACCGCGCGAAGGGCTTCTGGTCCCCTTTCTCGGGAGACCGGCGTGGACCACGAACGCGCCAGCGCGTCTGGCGCTGCGATTTGGCGCCCCGATTTACTGTATTTTCTCCATCCCAGAGGGAGATCGCTTCCGTCTGGTGATCGAGCCGGCGATTCGGGTGGAGGATCTCCCTCCAGAGGAACGGACCGAGGGAGCCATCACGGAGAGGATGAACGATCTGCTCTCGGAGCGGATCCGCCGGCAGCCGGAGCTCTGGCTCTGGATGCATAACCGATGGAAGGGAGCGCCATGAGGCTCGCGACTGCAGGAGTGTTTGTCGGGACTCAGGGGCAGCCTTGAACTGGACGTTTCTTTTCGTCGGGGCAATCTGGTTCGGCGCCGTATTCCTCTGGCGTCGGTTCGGCGGAGTCTTCGAATGGTGGGCCGCGGGCTGCCTTTACGCTCTGGTCCTCGGTCTTCTGTTTCGCCCCATGACCGGACCCTGGATCGATCTCCCGCTCGATTACCTGTTCACGCTGACTCCGTGGATGGACTACCGGCCGGGGCATGAGCCAGCCGACCTTCAGCTGAATGATCTCGCGCTCCAGATCGTCCCCTGGGCGCATCAGGTGCGAGAGTCGTGGAAGATGCTGGAGTGGCCCCTCTGGAATGCGAATGCGGGCGCCGGTTACCCGCTCATCGGGAACGGGCAGAGCGCGGCGTTTTCGATCTTTCGCCTGCTGGCCCTGCCGTTTCCCCTGGGGCAAAGCTTCACAGCCGAGGCGGCGCTCAAGCTCCTCGTCGCACTGGGAGCGACCTTCGTTTTTCTTCGGAGGCGAGGAGCGTCGAGTCTCGCTTCGCTGGTCGGAGCAGTCAGTTTCGCTTTCTCCACCGTGGTGTTGATCTGGCTTCACTTCCCCCTCGGAAGTGTCAGCGTCTGGCTTCCCGCCGTCTTCCTCGGAGTCGATCTTCTGTTCGAGCGCCGCAGCTTCATCCGAATTCTGTACATGATTCTGGTTTTCACCCAGCTTCCGTTCGGCGGTCACCCGGAAACGGCGCTTCACATCACATTCGGCGCGACACTCTGGCTGGTCTTCCGCGTCCTGACTGGAAGCGCGGCGCAGTCATGGAAGGCCCGGCTCGCGCCGGTGGGAGCCGTGGCAGGAGCCGGAGTCGTGGCTCTTCTCATCGCCCTTCCGCAGATCCTTCCGCTTCTGGAGGCGCTTCCTCATACGAAGCGATGGAGCGTCATCCAGGAGTATCCGAATTTCCTGGACGTCAGAGCGGACTCGCGCTTTCTGGTCTCTTTCATCCAGCCCCGATTCTTCGGCGATGTGAACACGCGATCAGAGTGGGGTCCGGCTCACGCGGAACCATTTGCCAGTTACGGGGGCATCCTGGCGGGGGTGGCATGGCTCGGCATGCTGATCTGGCTTCTGGCGAAGCGGGCGTGGCGAGACGATCGCCTGCTTTTCGCGATCGCGATTCCGGTGCTGATCGGAGTCGTGATGGGCTGGCCGATCGTGTCGGAGCTGTTCGCATCGCTTCCTCTTTTTTCCATCGCTGCGAATGGCCGGCTGCGCCTTCTGGTGATCTGGTTCGCGATCATTCTGGCGGCATCGCTGATCGATCAGCTGAGGGCGGGAATCCGGTGGCCGGCGCTGGCCGGCGTTCTCGGGATGGCGGCAGCACTCAGCGCGGCATTTCTGCTCAACATCGATGGTCGCGAGTGGACTCCGGTACTTCAGAAATCGCTGGAAACTTCCCTTCCCGGAATTGCCGTGCTGGCGGTCCTTCTCCTGGCGGCAACGGTGCCGATGACCTGGAGGAGACGGGTCCTGCCGATCCTGCTCGCCGCGGTGATCTTCGACCTGACCATGAAATCGGACGCCTGGCGCAACGACGTCCCGGAGGCGTATGAGTATCCGCGCACGCCGATCATCACGAAGATGCAGCAGCTTCACGCGGCGCGATCGGAGGGCGACCCCTTCATCTTCCGCATTGCTGGAACCCACGCCATGATGTTTCCGAACCTGAGCGCGCTCTACGGATTCGAGGACGTCCGCGCTCACGACCCGATGGCCAACAGCCAGGTTCTCGGAGTTCTCCGCGTCTTCACCGGTTACACCAGCGACACGTACTTCGGATTTCTTCGCGATCTCTCTCATCCTCTGATCGACTTCATGAATGTCCATTACGTGATGATGACGCGCATCGAGTCGCTGCCGGGAGAGAGCTGGGAGCTGGTTTACGAGGCACCCGATGGACGGATCTGGAGAAATCGCGAGACGCTTCCCCGCTTCTTCGCCGTCTCCCGGGTGATCTCGGAGTTCGATGACGAAGCGCGGATCCAAGTGATGCTCGACCATCCGGGCTGGCACGACACCGCGGTGGTCAAGCGCCTGCCCACCCAGGTGATCGAGGCCGCCAGGGCCGATCTCTTCGGCCCGCGATCGACCGCCATTCCACCCGCGACCGTGCGCATCACCAAAGCGGCCAGGGATCATTTCGAGCTCGATGTCGATGCGAAACGATGGAGCCTGGTCGTCAGCAGCCAGTCCGACTGGCCGGGGTGGAAGGTCGTCAGGAACGGAAATGAGCGGCTGAAGACGATCCGGGCGAACGCGGCATTCATGAGCTTTCTCGTCCCACCCGGCCGCTCCACGATCCGCGTTCACTACGCGCCGAAGTCATTCACCACGGGGATCTGGATTGCCGCGGCGACCCTCACTTCGCTGATGCTTGCCGGAATCCTCTCCGCGCGGCGCCGCCGGGCGAACTTATAATGATGGCGATGAGCCGCGAGGAAGAGAAGCGATACAAGATCGGAGAGGTCTGCCGCATCGCGGGTCTGCAGCCGTACGTTCTCCGTTACTGGGAGACCGAGTTTCCTCCGCTCGCGCCGTCGAAGTCCGGAGGCGGCCAGCGCCTCTACACGCAGCGTGAGGTCGACGTCATCCTGAGGATCAAGGGACTGCTCTACGACGAAGGCTTCACGATCGCCGGAGCGAAGAAAAAACTGGAAGAGCCCGAGGTCTCCATCGCCGAGACGGCTGGCTCGAGAAGAACCGAAGCCGCCGCTTCACCATCCTCCGGCGATCCCGACCGCATTCGCGCAGTGCGCGATGAGTTGAAAGCGATCCTGCAGATCCTATCGAAGTAGAAAAAGAGTGCTAAGTGCTGTGAAGAGTGAAGAGTGCTGAGTGGAGAGTACTGAGTGCTGAGTGGAGAGTACTGAGTACTGAGTACTGAGTGTGCTCCCTCCCAGCGAGGTTTCCTTTCCCTCGCTGGTCTACCCCGATCCCTCACAACGAGTGCTGAGTCCTGAGCTCGGGCCCTTCCTCGCCGCGAGGCTCCCTCCGCCCTCGCTCCTCCCGGCGTGGAAACTCAGGACTCAGCACTCAGGACTCAGCACTCAGGACTCAGGACTCAGGACTCAGCACTCAGGACTCAGCACTCAGGACTCAGCACTCAGGACTCAGCACTCAGGACTCAGCACTCAGCACTCAGGACTCAGCACTCTTCTCAGAGCTTGAGGACCAGCTTCGTCATGTCGTGCTGGCCGCCGTCCGGATCGGTGCCGTAGCCCGGGATCTCGTAGCGGGTGAAT
The DNA here is from genome assembly GCA_035525215.1 of Thermoanaerobaculia bacterium. GTDB lineage: Bacteria > Acidobacteriota > Thermoanaerobaculia > Gp7-AA8 > Gp7-AA8 > DATLEY01. The sequence continues at coordinate 33,872 of DATLEY010000005.1, forward strand.
CCGAGCTCCACGAGGGTCTTGATCGCGT
>DATLEY010000006.1:0-7343 GCA_035525215.1 Thermoanaerobaculia bacterium
GCTACCGCAAGCGTGGCAGCTGCACGCCTCGCTCGATCGCCGGACGGAAGAGATCGCCCTTCTTCGCGAGGCGGTCGGGCATGGTGCGCAGGTTGAATTTCGACGGATCGAGCTTCCTGGTCACCTCGCTCCAGTCGAGTGGCGCGGAAACCGGCGCGCCGTCGCTCGCTCGAAGCGAGTAGGGAGCGACGATGGTTTTGCCGTATCCGTTCTGAAGGCAATCGAGATAGAGACGGCCTTTCCGCCTGGAGATGGTGCGCTCCACGGTGAAGTCGGGGACCTGCGTCGCGACACCTTCGGAGAGATGACAGGCAAACTCCACAGCCTCCTCGTGTGAATAACCGGGCATCAGCGGCACCAGGACGTGAATGCCCCGTTTTCCCGACGTCTTCGGAACGCTCGGCAGTCCGAGATGATCGAGAAGCTTGCGGAAGACGAGCGCCGCCTCGATGGCCTGCTCGATCCCCTTCCCCTTCGCGGGGTCGAGATCGAAGATGAGCCAGTCGGGCGACTCCAGGTTCTCCGCGCGGGATGACCACATGTGCGTGGTCAGGACGGAAAACTGCGCGAGCCATTGAAGGGCGGCCGGCGAGTCGGCGACGAAATGACGGACCGAGCGCTTGCTGGTGCGCGTGGGCGTCTCGACCAGGGTCATCCAGGGCGCAGCCTCCTTGCCGATGTTCTGATGAAACCACGACGGCTTGTCGATCCCGTCGTTCCAGTGCTCCAGCGCCAGGGGACGTCCGGCCAGCGCGCGGATCATCGGCTCGCGCACCGCCTGGTAATAGTCGGCGACATCCTGCTTGGTGATTCCGTCGCGCGGGTAGAGCAGGCGATCCGGGCTCGATAGCTTGACCAGGGGCGCCGGGCGATCCTTCGGCGCGGGGCTCGTTTTCTTCCTGGCCGCCGGGGTCTTCTTCGCCGTTGCCGTCGCGCCCCTACCGTCGACGGTGGCGGACTTTTTCTTCTCGTTCGATGGGGCCTTCTTCGTTGCTCCGGCCTTCTGTCTTTCCCTGACGACTTCAGCGGGAGACTTGTCGGGACGGAATCCGAGAAAGGCGGGATGACGGAGCTTGCCGTCCGAAGTCCACTCGGTGAACCGGACCTGCGCGACGAGTGACGGCTCCACCCAGCTGGCATCCCTGACCCGGGGAGCTCCCTTCGGTTGCGGGATTTGCGGGTGCGATCTCAATTCACGCATCAGATCGGCGCGCTGCTTCACCGAGAATCCGGTTCCCACCTTCCCCGCGAATTTCAGCGCCCCGTCCTCGTAGTACCCGAGAAGAAGAGCACCGATCTCCCGATCGGAATTCGTCGCCGGCGTATAGCCGACGATCGCGAGCTCCTGCGCGTTGATCGCCTTCAATTTCAGCCACGATTTCGACCGGCGGTTCTCGTAAGTCGATCCTTTACGTTTCAGGATCAGTCCTTCGTACCCCGCAGCGGCCGCCCGTTCCAGCTCCCGCCGCGCGTTGCCGATCCCCTGCTCTGCGAGGCGAACCTTCCCGCTCTTCCTGCGGCCGATCAATTTCTCGAGCCGCTTCCGTCTTTCTTCCAGAGGCGCGCCCCGCAGGTCCTCCCCCCGGTCCCACAGAAGATCGAAAACATAGAAGATCGTGTCCGCAGCTTCCGACCGCTGCAACAGCTGAAACCGCGGAACCCCCTCCTCGTCGATGGCGACGATCTCTCCGTCGAGGACCGCCGGTCCCTCAACCTTCGCGAGCGCCGCGACGACGCCCGGAAAGCGGGGGCCAAGATCGAGCCCGTTCAGCGACCAGACCATGCAGGATCCGCCCGATACAGCCGCCAGAGCCCGGAAGCCGTCGTACTTGAGCTCATGGAGCCATTCCGACTCCCCCGGCGGAATGGATCCGACGAGCGTCGCCTTCATCGGCGGAGACATCTTCTCGAGGAGAGCGCGAAGGTCCACCTTCGAGCTCACCCCTGCCTGACCGGATAGGCCTCGTAGAAGCTCTTCCCCTCGGCAACCAGCCGCTCGATCGCAGGCGAGGGGCGGAACCGGATTCCCTGCTCGGCTTCGAGCGCCCGCAACCGCTCGGCGACGAAACGAACTCCGAGGCGGTCGGCGTGCCGCAGGAGTCCTCCGCGGAACGGTGGAAATCCCGTTCCCATGATCATGGCCAGATCGACATCGGCCGCGGAAGCGGCGACCTTCTCGTCGACGACGCGCGAGGCCTCGTTGACCATGGAGAGCACCATCCGCTCGATCATGGCATCGCGCTTCCCTTCCTTCGGATTGCCGAGCCCGAGGAGCGGATACAGTGACGGATCGACGCCGGTCCTCTTCCCTTCTTTCCAGAGGAAGACGCCGCGGGCGTTTTTTTTCCCGAAGCGTTTGTCGGCGAGAAGCGACTGCAGGAGCTTCGAGGGGGGCATGCGCTCGCCGAAGGCTTCGTTGAGGATCTCCCCCGCCTTCCCCGCGACGTCGATTCCCACCTCGTCGAGAAGGGCCAGGGGACCGAGAGGCATTCCGAAGGAGACCATCGCCTTGTCGATCGACTCGACGCTGTTCCCCTCCTGAATCAGATACCCGGCCTCATTGAGATATGGACCGAGAATCCGGTTGACGATGAAGCCTGGGGCATCCTCGGAGACGACGACGGTCTTGCCGAGCCGGCGACCGAACGCGGAGATCGTGGAGACCGTCTGGGGAGAGGTCCGCTCACCGCGAATGATCTCGACCAGTGGCATCTTGTCGACGGGACTGAAGAAATGCATTCCGACGACGTTCTCGGGCCGCGCCGAAGCCGCGGCGATCCGGCCGATCGGAATGGTCGAGGTATTCGTGGCGAAGATGGCGTCCTGTCTGCCGATGGCTTCGAAGTCGCGCAGCACCTGCTGTTTGATTTCGAGCTTTTCGAGGACGGCCTCCACGACCACGTCGACGTTCTCGAATCCGCTCCAGTCGATCGTGGTCGTGATGCGCGAGAGCTTGCGGGCCATCTCGCCGCGGGTCATTCGCCGGCGCTCGACTTTCTTTTTCCAGATCTTCGACGCGGACTTCATCCCTCCTGCCAGCGCTTGCCAGTTGATGTCCTTCATCCGGACATCGACGCCCGCCTGATCGACGATGGCCTGCGCGATCCCTCCGCCCATCAGACCCGCTCCGAGAACGCCCGCGGAGCGGATCTCTTTCGGCGCGGGGCCCCGCTCCTTCTTCGATTCCTCCATCATGAAGAAGAGCCGCACCAGGGAGCTGGCCACGTCCCCCATGGCCAGCTTGATCACCTCGCGAACCTCCGCGCGAAGCCCGGCCTGATAGCCGGAGGAGTAACTCTCCTCCATCACGTCGATGGCGGCGAGCGGAGCCGGATAGTGGCCGCCGGTTTTCTCGCGCACCGCGGAGCGAGCCTTCGAGAAGACGAGCTTGCGCGCGAGCGGATTCCCTTCGACATAAAAATGAGTGCGATCGGACTCGAGACCCCGCTTCTTTCCCTTTCGCGCTCCGAGCTGCCTGGCCACATCGACGAGGACGGAGGAGGAGACGACCTCGTCGACCAGCCCGACCTTTTGGGCGCGGCGTCCGTCGAGCGTTTTCCCCGTGAGGATCAGATCGAGAGCCGCGGGGATACCGATGAGGCGCGGAAGGCGAGTCGTTCCCGTCCATGCGGGAAAGATCCCGAGCTTGGTCTCCGGAAGGCCGATCTGCGCCTTCGGATGCTCGGACATGACCCGGTAGTCGCAGTTGAGCGCGAGCTCGGTGCCGCCGCCGAGGCAGACGCCGTCGATCGCGGCGACCGTCACCATCGGTAGTTTCCAGAGACGCGTGAAGACCTCCTGGCCCCTCCGCACGAATTTCGAGGCCTCGTCGCCGGTGGTGATGGTCCGGAACTCCTCGAGGTCGGCTCCCGCGATGAACATCCCCGGCTTCGGAGACGCGATCACGAGAACCTTGATGCCGGACTCCGATTCGAGTGCCGAGATCGAGTCATCGAGCTGACTCAGTACCGCGGAAGAGAACTTGTTCACCTTCCCGGGAAGATCGAACCAGAGGATCGCCGAATCGCCGTCGCGTTGGAGGCGGAAGGCGGAACGAGTGGATGTCTCGAGGGCTGCCGTCATTTGAATTCCCTCCGATCAGCGCGCGCTCTCGCCCGGATCCTCGGCGTACATGGCGTCGATCTCTGCGCGATACTTTTCATCGATCGACTTCCGTTTGACCTTGAGCGACGGCGTGATCTCGTTTTCGTCGATCGAGAACTCGCGCGGCAGGAGCGTGAACTTCCGTATCTTCTCCTGCCGGTCGAGCTTCTCGTTGAAAGCATCGATCTCGCGACCGACGATCGCGCGGACTCGCTCGTCCTGGACCATTTCCTCCGCGGACGCGAATTTCAGTCCCATGCCCGCCGCGTCACGCTCGAGCCGCTCGAAGTTGGGCACGATCAGGGCAGCGAGGAACTGCCGGCGGTCGCCGATGAGGACCGGCGTTCCGATGTAGGGCGAGCTTTTCAGCATGTTCTCGAGGGGCTGGGGCGCGATGTTCTTGCCGTAGGCGTTGACGATGATGTCCTTCTTCCGGTCAGTGATCTTGAGAAATCCGTCCGCATCGATGAATCCGATGTCGCCGGTGCTGAACCAACCCTCGGAGTCGATGGCTTTCCGCGTCGCTTCCTCGTCATTGAAATAGCCGCGCATCACGTGAGGACCGCGCGTGAGGATCTCGCCGTCCTCGGCGATCTTCACTTCGATTCCGGGGATCGGTTTTCCCACCGTTCCGATTCTTCGTGCATCGGGGGTATTCACCGCGATCACCGGCGAGGTCTCGGTCAGGCCATATCCTTCATAGATGTCGATGCCCGCGCCGATGAAGAAGGCGGCCAGATCCGGGGAAAGAGGGGCGCCGCCGGAGATCACGAAGCGAACTCGCCCTCCGAGTCGCTGGTTGATCTTCCCGAAAGCGAGCTTGTCGGCGATCGCCGACTTGATCGCGAGGAACGGCGGCATCTTCGTCCTCTCCACACGATAGGGAAGCCTCTGGGCGGCCACTGAGACCGCCCAGTTGAAGATTTTCTGGCGGAGGGGCGGAGCCTGCGACACCGCCTCCCGGACGCGGCCATGCATTTTTTCGAAGAGCCGCGGGACGCCGGCGAAGAAGTGAGGCTTCACCTCCTGAAGATTTTCCGCCACCTTCGCGACGTCTTCCGCGTACGCGATCGTGGCTCCCTTGTAGAGATATGAGAAGTCGACCATCCGCTCGAGGATGTGAGAGAGAGGGAGAATGTTCATCGCCACGTCGCCCCCGATCATCTCGAACGGATCGATCGCCGACTTCACGTTGCTGGTGATGTTGCCGTGGGTCAGCATCGCCCCCTTCGGATTTCCCGTGGTTCCCGAGGTATAGACGAGCGTTGCCAGATCGGAGGGCTTGCGCTGATGAAGGAGCTTCCCGAAAGCGTCGGGCCCTTCGCTCTTTTCGAGAGCTTCGCCCTCCTTGACCACGTCGCTCCAGCTTCGAACGCCCGATGCCGTGCCGCTCAGAGGGTTCATCGAGATGATCTCGCGGAGAGCCGGACAGTTTCCACGGATCTCGAGGATCTTCTCGAGCTGGGACTGGTCCGACAGGACCACGGCGACCGTCTCGGAGTCCTTGAGGATGTACTCGATCTGCCAGGACAGAAGAGTCGAGTAGACCGGGACGGAGACGGCGTTGGCCGCCAGAATCGCGAAATCGGCGATCGTCCACTCCGGGCGATTTTCGGAGAGGATCGCCACGCGGTCGTCTTTACGGACCCCCAGCGATCTCAGTCCTCCGGAGAAGTGACGGACGGTTCGTGCGAACTCGTCCAGCCCGATCTCGACCCATTGACCGTTCTGCTTGTGGATGAAGGCGGCAGAGCGGCGGATCCCGGTCGTGTGCAGGAAGACGTCGTTCAGGGTTTCGATCGCCATGGCTCAGATCTCCTTCAGAGTCGCGCGAGGTGAATATATCGCGAAGAGCGCGAGCCCTTGCGCTGTCGACCTAGTGTCCTGTAACGAGGAATTCGATAGCGCCGTTGCACGCGCGACGGGGCCGATCGCGCGAAGCGACGACGAAGCGATGCGGGACATCGTTGAGGAGTCGCGACAAAGCGAGCGGCCCCGTCCCGCCGGCAACCCTCCGGGCTGGTGGAGGTTGCTCGGCGATCTCAGCGTCACTCGTCGTCAACGATAGCACCGGCATCGCCTCCTCCTCGTTCCTTGATCTCGCCGGCAAGCTCCACCAGCGGCACTATCGAATTCCCCGTTACAGGACACTAGCCTCAGATCAGTGCGCGAAGAATGAAATCGGTGATCGACCCCTCATGCTGGGAGGGAATCTCGGCTTTTTCCGAAAGAATCCAGGTTGTCGTCATCTCGTCGAGAATGCCGAAGATCGCGTTCGCCACGATCTGGGGACTCTGCATTCGCCGGAAAGCACCGCTCTCGATTCCCTGCTCGACCACGCTCTGGATGACGCCGAGATACTCGCGAAGCTCCTCCCGCGAGACGAGGCTGATGAACTTGAGACTCTGCCGAAGCTCGACCTGGAGGACGACCGCAAGCGCGCGATCCGCTCCCAGGGTCTCCAGGTGATAGGCGACGATGCGCCGGATCCTCGCGACCGGATCCTTCTCTCCGTCGAGCTCCTCGACCAGCCCTTCCAGAAAACGCCTCGACTGTTCGCGGAAGATGGAGATCAGGAGATCTTCCTTGCTCTGGAAATAGAGGTAGATGGTCCCATCGGCGACGCCGGCGGCTCGGGCCACCTCCGAGACCTTCGTGTTGAAGTATCCGGCGCGGGCGAACTCGTCGACCGCGGCGCGCAGAATCCGTTCACGCTTTCCGGTTCCACAGAAGACCTCGCCCGCGACTCGGCTCATTCTGAATGAATCGTCATTCATCCCAGCCGGAGCGTCAAGAGGAGAGGCCGTCGCCAGCGACCTGACCCCAACTTTACGTCCATTCATCCGAGCCGGAGCGTCAAGAGGAGCGGCTCGCCGAACCTCAGCACTCTTCTGGACTCGGCACTGCCTCACCGCCACTCAGCACTCAGGACTCAGCACTCAGGACTCAGGACTCAGCACTCAGCACTCAGCACTCAGCACTCAGCACTCAGCACTCAAGTCTCAGCACTCAGCACTGCCTCAGCCGGCGCTTCCGGTCGAGGGGGTATCGCTCTCGAGGAGAGCCGCAATGCCATCCGCGAGAGGCTTCGCGTGGGAAAAGAGCGCTCCATGGGCGCCTGGAATCTGGCGGACCGTCAGTCCGCTCTCCCGGGTCCGGTTGCGATCCACCAGAGGATCGCGATCCCCGATGAGAATGATATCTGCCCCACGGACAGGGGGAAGCGAGCCGAGATCGGC
>DATLEY010000016.1:0-5678 GCA_035525215.1 Thermoanaerobaculia bacterium
AAAGAGCGCTCCATGGGCGCCTGGAATCTGGCGGACCGTCAGTCCGCTCTCCCGGGTCCGGTTGCGATCCACCAGAGGATCGCGATCCCCGATGAGAATGATATCTGCCCCACGGACAGGGGGAAGCGAGCCGAGATCGGCCCGATAGGCGCCGGCTTTCCGCAGGATGGTGATGAGGCCTGACTTCCAATACGACCAGGTCGCTTCGGCGATCAGAGGAAGAGATTCTCTCGTCGCATCGAGAACGAGCAGAAGGGCGAGCCTCAGCCAGGGAGCCGGGCGCCGAGTCCAGATCGGCCCGAGGTAAAGTGCTCGCGAGACGCGATCCGGCGCGAGCCTGGCGGCGTGGGCCACCACCTGGGCTCCAGTCGAATGACCGAGCCAGACGGCCTTCTCGATGCCCGCCTCGCGGCTCCATGAAAGGAGCCGTGCCGCGAGCACCTCGATGCTCTCCTCTTTTCCAGAAGTGAAGTCACTGAAACCGAGGTCGGGAAGGTCGGGTGCCGCGACCTCGACGCCACGCTCGTAGAGCGCTTTCGAGAGGCGATGGAAGTAACGACTTCCGATTCCCAGGCCGTGGATCAGGATGACGGAGGGGCGTGAGCCGGAGCGCCGCCAGCAGATTCCTTCGCGGCAATCGGCGATCGCCCACTGAAATCTCGGACGTTGCCCTCCAGTGGACACGGAGCCAACGGACTCCACGCGCGAAGTGAACTCGAGCAGCTTCGCGTTGAACTCGCGCGGCTGATCCCACATCGGGACATGCCCTGCCCTGGCGATGACCACCAGATCGGAGCCGGGAATCTCCGCATGGATCTCCTCGGCGTGCCTGAGCGGGATGAAGGGATCGTTCTCGCCCCACATCAGAAGTGTCGGTGCGCGGACGGCGCGCATCGATTCACGCGCATCCTCGCGGAAGAGAAGCGCCGCGGCGAACGCGATCGACGACGGACCCGCCCGCAACGCATCCGCCGCCAGCCTCGGAGCAAAACTGAAGATTCCTCTTGGCGGCCGCAAAAGGGCCTCGAGACGAGGAAGCGGGTCGAGCGAGACGGGGATTCCGGCGGAGGAGACGAGAGTCAGCGAACGGATCAGATCGGGACGGGAGGAAGCGACTCGCAGCGCGATCCCTCCTCCCATCGAGTGCGCGACCAGATGCACCGGCTCGCGCAGTTCCCTCTCGATCCAGCGCGTCAGCAGACCGGCGAGCTCGCCGAACGAGAGCGGCAGATCGGAAGAGAGAAACCGGCGGTTCCGGCCGAATCCGATCAGGTCGACGGCGATCACGCGGTGACGGGCCGCCAGAGCAGTGACGTTGCGGTCCCACCATCGGAAGGAGCCGGACAGCCCGTGCAGGAGAATCAGCGGCGTCCCCTCCCCTTCGATCCGGATCCAAAACGAGTGAGGCGGCAGGTCGATGAGTTGTTCCATGAGGAAGAGTGCTGAGTTCTGAGTGCTGAGTGCTGAGGTTCGAGTGCTGAGTGCTGAGTGTGAGGCAGTGCTGAGTCCTGAGTGCTGAGTGGCGAGTCAGTGCCGACTTCAGAGTGTGAGGCAGTGCTGAGTCCTGAGTGCTGAGTGGCGAGTCAGTGCCGACTTCAGAGTGCCTGAGGAGACATCATCCTGAGCGTCAGCGAAGGATCTGGGCGTGCTGGGACGCGACTGACGCGATGGCGGTGCCGGGCGCGAGAACCACTATTCGTCTGAATCAAATCACGAAAAGGTTCAAGGGCATCAGCTGGTGCTTGATAGAAACGACCGGCAGACGCACTCAACTCAGAACGCACTCAACTCGGAACTCGGAACTCGGAACTCAGAACTCAGAACTCGGAACTCAGAACTCGGAACTCTCACCGTATCGCTCCGTGCTCGACCATGAGGCAGCGGTCCTGGATGACCTTGATTCCGGCCGCCGCGATCTTCCTGGCGGCCTCGTCATTTCGGATCCCGAGCTGAAACCAGACGGACTTGGGGCGCACTGCAATGATGTCGTCCACGTGGGGGGGGATGTCCTGTGGCCGCCGGAACACATTGATCATGTCGATGGGCCGCCCTACTTCGGTCAGTTTTCGGAAGACCGGCTCCCCGAGAATCTCCGTGACGTCGGGGTAATAAACCGGGACCGGAATGATCTGAAAGCCGTGACGCTGCATATAGGCGGGAACATAGTAGGCTGCCTGTCCGCTGCGGCTCTCCGGCTTGATTCCGAGAACCGCGATCGTCCGCGACTTCCGGATCACGTCGGCGATCTCGGCGGCGGATTCGATCGAGAAGTCGTTCGCCATGGTTCCAATCCTTTCGCTGGGTAGAAAGCTGATCGCCTCCAGCAACGGTCGAATCGAGACCCGAAAACTCGTGCAGGATTCGGTCCGGAGAGTATTCCCGAAACCCCTCATTTCCGGAAATCGAACGGTTTGCCTCCGCTCTGGAATTAAACCTTCCTTTTCGGTCATTCAAGATAGCGAATCCCTACAATCCAGAGAGATCAGAATGAAGAAAGCCGCGCTCATCGTCCTTTTTCTCGGCCTGTCGACTTCGCTTTCCGCGGAGCCGGCTGATGCGAAAGCCTCCTACCTGGTTGGAATCCGTTCACGGCCGGAGCTGCCAGTCCTGACGAAGGCCTTCGATGGACGCGAGGTCCAGGAGTTCGAGTCTTTCCAGGGATTCGCCGTGGAGATGACCGCAGCAGAGGCCGAAGCGCTGCGTCGCGCGCCCGGCGTGAGATTCGTCGAGCCGGACTACGAGAAGCACCTCTACATTCCGCGGCGCGAGATCCCGGGGCGGAGGGACGCTTCCGTGGAGTCGGTGAACAAAGAAGAGAGCGCGCGCGGGCAGATCACTCCGTGGGGCGTCGCGCGCGTCCAGGCCGGAAAGGTATGGGGCAAGGGGCGGGGACGATCGATCCGCGTCGCGGTCATCGATACCGGAATCGACTACACCCATCCCGATCTCGCAGCCCTTTACAAGGGGGGCTACGACTTCGTGAACAAGGATGCCGACCCGATGGACGATCATTACCACGGCACGCATGTGGCCGGGACGATCGCCGCGATCGACAACGGAATCGGAGTGGTCGGCGTGGCTCCCGAAATCGATCTCTACGGTCTGAAAGTCCTTCGTCCAACCTCCGACGGCAACGCCTCGGGACTCACCTCGGACATCATCAAAGCCATCGACTGGTCGATTCAGAATCAGATGCACGTGGTCAATCTGTCGCTCGGCTCGAATGACTTCAGCCAGGCCGAGCACGAATCGATGCAGCGCGCGTGGAACGCCGGAATTCTGGTAGTGGCCGCAAGCGGCAATGACCATCCGACGGTCAGCTTCGTCGGCTATCCCGCCGGCTATCAGAACGTAGTCGCGGTCGGCGCGGTCGATCATGAAGACCTCGTCGCGAGCTTCTCTCAACGGGGCACAGCCTTGACCGTGGCGGCGCCCGGGGTTTCGGTCTTTTCCACCATGCCGGTCGGCACCGCCGAGGTCTCGGAGGTCGAGATCGGATCGTCAGTCGTCGCGACAAACCTTTTCGAAGGCGCGCCGCTCGGCACCGTTGCCGGGAGCTGGGTGTTTTGCGGGCTTGGGAAGAAAGAAGAGATCCCGGCCAGTGTTCAGGGAAAAATCGCAGTGATCCGGCGCGGGGAGCTCACTTTCCGCGACAAGGCGAAAAATGCGAAGGATGCGGGCGCAACGGCCGTGGTCATCGTGAACAACACGACGGGAATCGTCTACGGAACGCTGCGACCGAAGGATGAAAAAACCGGACTCCCCATGTTCCCCGACGATGCGAACTACGTCTTCCCGGTCACGGTGGGGATGACCATGGCCGAGGGAGAGAAGCTGGTCGCGATGGTTCCCTCGCCGATCACCGTGAGCGCGCGGCTCGACGATTACGGCAATCTCCAGGGAACGTCGATGGCGAGCCCGCACGTGGCGGGTGTGGCGGCCGTGCTCTGGTCGCTCTCGCCGCACGCGTCGAATGCCGACATCAGGAGTGCGCTGACGCTGGGGGCGGAAGATCTGGGCGCCTACGGTTGGGATGAGATCTACGGATTCGGACTGGTCGACGCGATCGGTTCCGCGAAGGTTCTTGCCCCGCATCTCTTCAGCAACCCCGGGCGCCGGCGCGCCGTCTCCCGACCCTAGCGGCGCGCGGCGGAGATGACGATTAATCTCCCGTCCTTACATGAGGCTCGGGAGTGAGACGTACTTTTTCCGCTGCGATTCGGCCACACCCTGATAGGTGATCTGGCCTTTGTAGACGTTGACGCCGTTGGCCAGATCCTGACTCTGCCGCACCGCTTCATCGAATCCGAGGCTGGCGATCTTTCTCGTGAAGGGGAGAGTCGCGTTCGTGAGCGCGATCGTCGAGGTTCGGGGGACGGCTCCCGGCATGTTCGCGACACAGTAGTGAATCACGTCGTCGACCACATACACCGGATCGGCGTGAGTGGTCGCCTTCGCCGACTCCACGCAACCTCCCTGATCGATGGCCACGTCCACGATCACCGATCCCGGCTTCATCTCGCGGATCATCTCCCGCGTCACCAGCTTCGGCGCCGAAGCGCCCGGAATCAGCACCCCTCCAACCAGCAGATCCGCGCGCTTGACCGCCTCGGCGATATGAGCCTTGTTCGACGCAAGCGTGTGGACCCGCCCGTTGAAGACGTCGTCGAGGTAGCGCAGACGATCGACGTTCGTATCGAGGATCGTCACGCGCGCCCCGAGACCGATCGCCATTTTGGCGGCGTTGATTCCGACGATGCCGCCCCCGATGATCACGATGTCGCCGGGGAGCACGCCGGGGACACCCCCGAGAAGGACTCCCCGCCCGCCGTTCGGCTTCTGAAGATAGAAGGCGCCCACCTGAATCGACATCCGGCCGGCCACTTCCGACATCGGTGAGAGCAGCGGCAGCGACCCCGCTTTCCCCGTAATAGTCTCGTAGGCGATCCCGGCGATCTTTTTCGCCAGAAGCGCGTCGGTCAGGTCAGGAACCGGCGCGAGATGAAGATAAGTGAAGAGCAGTTGCCCTTCCCTGAGACGCCGCAGATCGGCTTCGATGGGCTCCTTGACCTTCACGATCATGTCCGACCGCTCGAACACCTCATCGGCGTTCGGAATGATCACCGCTCCCGCCGCGCGGTACTCCTCGTCGGTGAACCCGCTCCCATCGCCCGCGCCTGCCTGAATGTAGACCTCGTGACCGTCCGCGGTCAGGTCATGGACTCCGGGGGGCGTCATTCCCACCCTGTACTCGTTGTTCTTGATCTCGGTCGGAACGCCGATCCGCATGATGATGCACCGCCTCGGGGATTGATTTTCGCGGCCACCGCCGCTGGAAAACCGCGCCATTCTATACGGGAGAGGGGCGGAGGGAAGACGAGCTCGTCGCCGTGCACAGCGTGCGAAGACACCCCCGGGGACGCGTGGTCATTCAGAGTGAGGAGCCCGCGGTGTGGGTGGGGGTCATTCAGAGTGAGGGAACGTCGCGAGCGCCGGTGGAGCGGAGATGACCCGTCTGAATCCTGAGTAGGTGAGTCAAAAACCGTTCACGGGCACGGGCACGTTCACGTTCACGGGAAGGAAGCCCGCGAAGGCGGGCGGCAGATACGACAGCTGGGGGCGTAAGCCCCCAGTCCGAGGGGCCGTGCGGAAGCCAGAGCCCGCGAAGGCGGGCGGCA
>DATLEY010000029.1:0-6591 GCA_035525215.1 Thermoanaerobaculia bacterium
AACCAGATCGTCACACTCCATGGCGGACGCCTGGCGGTGGAGAGCGAGGTCGGGAAGGGGACGACGGTGAGCATGCTGTTTCCCGCAGCTCGGAAGGCGTTAGATCTTCCGGGCAGTGAGCTCCGGCTCACATGCCGGCGGCGCAGGCCCACGGACATTCTGCTCGTCGAGGATGACGAAGCCGTGGCGATCGGACTGGTCGGGCTCCTCGAGCTCGAGAAGGTGAACGTGCGTCTCGCCGCGGATGGAGCGGAGGCCCTCGCGGTTCTCGAAAGTTACAAGCCCCAGGCCCTGGTCATCGACATCAATCTCCCCGATTGCACGGGGTTCGATCTTTACGGGAGGATGGTCGCGCTCACTGGCCCCCTCCCGGTCGTCTTCGCCTCGGGCCATGCGGAACCGTCTCGAATGGACGGTCTGGACACCTCAGCGGGCGTTCGTCTGCTGCGCAAGCCCTACGCGATCGACACTCTTCTCGATACGCTCGAGGTTCTGGTCGGTGAAGGAGCTCAGGGATCATTACCTCGCGTCAAGTGATTCCGCGCCAGCATGCGCCGGCGCAAACCGAGCGCGTGCCCGGCCCTCGTATTGAGTTTGAGGGATGGATGCGCGATATTGCAGAAAGGGTGACCGACATCCGCCAAACTATCCTGATCGTCGACGACGATCAGAATGTGGTCGCAGGTCTTTCCGCGCTGCTCGAAGACGAGTGGGAAGTGCGCGGATCCTCGACGGGCCGGGAGGCGATCGTCGCGTTTGGTGAGCTCTCGCCCGACGTCGTCCTCCTCGACGTGCAGCTACCCGACATGTCGGGCATCGAGCTCCTCAATCACTTCAAGATGTACTCCGAGGCGGTGGCGGTGATCATGATGTCCGGCATGGGAACCTTCGACCGTGTCGTCGAGTCCGTCAAACTCGGAGCGGAGACGTTCCTCCAGAAGCCTTTCGAGTTCGAGACGCTGCAGCTGACGCTGGAGAACGTCAGCCGGATCATCGCCACGCGACGCGCTCTGATCGCGCTCAAGCGAAGCGAGTCCGCCGATCTGGAGGATCTTCCTGGAGTGTCTGCGGCCATCCGGGATCTGAACCGCCTCCTCGCACAGGTCGCGAACGCTCCCTCTTCCGTGCTGATCGAGGGAGAATCGGGCACCGGCAAAGGTGTCTTCGCGAAATTGATTCACAAACGCTCGTCGCGCGCGCGAGCCCCCTTTCTGGACCTGAACTGCGCCGGATTGTCGAAAGAACTTCTGGAATCGGAGCTGTTCGGCCATGAGCGGGGCGCCTTCACGAGCGCAACGAACACCAAACAGGGGCTGTTCGAAATCGCTGCGGATGGAACTCTGTTTCTCGACGAGATCGCGGAGATGGACATCACCGTCCAGGCGCGTCTGCTGAAGGCGCTGGAGGACAGGCGGTTCCGCCGCGTGGGGGGAGTGCGCGATCTGAGCGCCAACTTCCGGTTGATCGCCGCCACCAATCGCGATCTGGCCGAAGACGTCAGCAAAGGGCGGTTCCGCGAAGATCTCTACTATCGTCTCAACGTGGTTCGCGTCCGGATGCCGCCTCTGAGAGAGAGACTGGAGGACGTGCCCATCCTGGTGGAGGCTCTGCTCGTCCCGCTCTCCAGAGAGATGGGTCGGCCGATGCCGGCCGTGAGCGCGAGCGCGATGAAGAAGCTGCAGAGCTACCCCTGGCCCGGCAACGTCCGCGAGCTTCGCAACGTGCTCGAGCGCGCGCTTCTGACGATCGAGGGAAGAGAGATCCGCAGTGAGGACCTGAGGCTCGAGGCAGCGAGCGTTATGAGTCCGACCTCGGGTGGATTGCCGGCCGCCGACTGGGAGATCCGTCCGCTCGACGACGTCATCGTGGATTACATCGGCGCCGCGGTGAAGGCCGCGGACGGCAACGTGCGCAAGGCTGCACGTCAGCTTCGCATCAGTCCCTCGACTCTTTACGCCCGCCTGAAGAGCCGGTGAGGGGTTCTGCTCAGCGTGCGCAGGAGCCGGCGCGGGCATTTTGGCGGCGTTCGGGGGGCCCTTCCGGAGAGCAGGCGCAATATCTGCTGAGAACCCTCGGGCGGCGGTCGCCTCGGTGGCGACCGGGCGAGCGGCTAAGAAATCCGCGCGCGAGAGGAGAGGCCGGTCCGTTTGACCGGGAGCAAGGGCGCCGGGGTTCCCTGACCGCAGTGACTATGAGCGAAACCCAGCTTCATCTGCAGACCCGCGAGCTCGCTCTCCTGATCGATGCGATCCAGGACTACGCCATTTTCCTCATGAGCCCCGAGGGTGTCATCCGTTCCTGGAACGTTGGGGCCGCCCGGACCATGGGCTACGAAGCCGGAGAAGCCATCGGAAACCACTTCTCTCTTTTCTACGATCAGCAGGCTCTCGCCGAGCGAAAGCCGGAGAAGGAACTGGAGACGGCCGGGAGTGAGGGGCGCGTCGAGGACGAGGGATGGCGGATCCGGAAGGACGGCACCCGTTTCTGGGCCAATACGATCATCACCCCGCTCCGCGGGGCCGGCGGCGAGGTCACCGGATTCGCGAAGATCACACGCGATCTGACGGATCGTCGCGAAACGGAAGAGCGTCTGAGGCAGAGCGAGGAGATGTTTCGTCTGCTCGTCGCGTCCGTGAAGGACTACGCGATCTTCCTTCTCGATCCCGGTGGCCACATCCGGACCTGGAATGCCGGCGCCCAGCGGATCAAAGGGTACGCGCCGGAGGAGATCATCGGGCACCACTTCTCCGAGTTCTACCCGGAGGAAGATCTTCGCGCCGAGAAACCGGCTCGCGAGCTCGTCATTGCGCGGGAGCAGGGGAGCGTCGAGGACGAGGGATGGCGGATCCGGAAGGACGGGACGCGCTTCTGGGCAAATGTCGTCATCACCGCCGTGTTCGATCGGCTGGGAGACCTTCGAGGCTTCACGAAGGTGACGCGCGACATGACCGAGCGGAAGCGTGCGGATGAAATTCAGACGGCCCTCCTCGAACAGCGTGAAGCGCGACTTCAGGCGGAAGAGGAGCAGCGCCGCGCCGAGGCGTCGTTCCGTGTGGCTCAGGAGTCGAACCGCGCCAAGGACGAGTTTCTGATGACGCTCTCACACGAGCTGCGAACGCCTCTCACCTCGATCCTCGGATGGGCGCGCCTGCTTCCCACCATGAGCCCCGACGAGCCGGCCTTCGACGAAGCGCTTCAGGCGATCAGCCGCAGCGCACAGCTGCAGGCGCGGCTCATCGACGACGTGCTGGACGTGTCGCGCATCGTTTCCGGGAAGCTCCGGCTGAGCGTGGATGACGTCGATCTGCATCACCTTCTCAGCGCTGCGATCGACACGATCCGGCCGAGCGCGGCCGCGAAGGCGATCACCATCGATGCCGCGTTCGATCCGCAGCTCGGCTCGATCGTCGCCGATGGGACGCGTCTTCATCAAATGATCTGGAATCTCCTCGCCAACGCGGTGAAGTTCACCCCCAGAAATGGCCGGATCGAGATCCGCGCAAGGCGAACCTCCTCGCATGTGCAGGTGACGGTCTCGGACAGCGGCACGGGGATCGATCCCAGCTTCCTCTCCCATGTCTTCGAACCGTTCCGGCAGGCAGAGAATCCGAGCACGCGGGTGCATGGTGGACTGGGGCTCGGATTGTCGATCGTCCGCTATCTGGCCGAGGCCCATGGCGGTACGGTGACCGCGGAGAGCGCCGGGCGTGATCAGGGAGCCACATTCACGGTCACACTCCCCGTCGGAGCGCTCAAAGGGGAGCATCAGGAAGCGGCCCCTGCGCCGGCGCAGGCGCGGGTTTCCCAGATTCCGGTTCTCCTCGAGGGGACGAAGATTCTGCTCGTCGATGACGACGACGAGAGCCGTCGGTTGATCCGTGCCGTCCTGATGCGGGCGGGTGCTCAGGTCAGTGGAGCCACGTCGGGCGCGGAGGCTCTCGAGATCATCGGCAGCCTGAAGCCGGAGCTGGTGATCACGGACATCGCCATGGCCCACATGGACGGCTACACACTGGCGCGCGAGATCCGCGAGCGAAATCCCGAGCAGAAGATCGTGGCTCTCACCGCGTTTCCCGCCGGGCGGGTCGCCGCCAGCGACGCGCCATTCGACACCGTTCTTTCGAAGCCGATCGATCCGGTCGAGCTCGTCGAAGGAGTCGCGCGCATTCTTTCGAATTAGGGTCACCCACGAATCCCGAGACCTTCGAGAATCGATTCGACGATCGCCTCGGGGTTCTGCGAAGCATCGATCTCCATTGCATCGTGAGGTTCTTCGAGTGCGTCGAACTGGGTCTGGACCAGGCCCGCCTTGAAATAGTGATTCTCCCTGTTGCGAGCCCGCTCCTCGCAGAGGGAGATGTCGCAATTCAGAAAAACGAAGCGGACGTCAGACGCGCTCGAGCGAAGGCGCGACCGGAAATCGCTCCGGAGCGCGGAGCAGGCGAGAATCGCGTTCTTCCCCTCGGTATCGACGCGGGCGAGGAGGGCGATCAGCCTGTCATACCAATCGTGGCGGTCGGGATCGGCGAGCGGAAGACCCGCGGCCATCCTGACGATATTTTCCGGTGAATGGAAGTCGTCGGCATCGTAGAAGTGCCAGCCCAGTCGTTCAGCCAGGGCCTTCCCGATGAGGGTTTTTCCGGCGCCGGCCACGCCCATCAGAACGACGATCACTTTTCCTCCTTCAACCCGATGCGCTTGCAAGGGGGCGGCCGCGCCAGGCGGCGGCGGCAGGGCCGGGCGGTACGATTTCGCGCCAGCAACCGGCCGGGGGGAACGATAAACTCCGTCGAAAGGAGTATTCATGTCGATTCTTCCATGGAGCGACCCCGACGAGATCGAGCGAATTCTGACAGCGACGCGGGCGGCGGCCGGCCGCTATCTGGCCTCGCTCCGGGTGCGCCCGGTGCGCGCCGCGGCGACGACCGCGGAGCTTCGCGCTTCGCTCGGCGTGCCGCTTCCCGATGCTCCGGGCGATCCCACTGCCGTCTTCGACGAGCTGGTTCGTGGCATGGACCCGGGAATCGTCGCTTCATCCGGGCCTCGTTACTTCGGCTTCGTGATCGGCGGAACGCTTCCCATCTCGCTCGCCGCGGACTGGATGGTCTCGACGTGGGATCAGAATCCGGGGCTTTACGCGACCAGTCCCGCGACGTCCGTGGCCGAAGAGGTCGCGGCGCGATGGGTTCTCGATCTTCTCGGATTGCCGGAGAAGAGCGGGGTCGGATTCGTGACCGGCTGCCAGATGGCGAACTTCACCGCGCTCGCCGCGGCGCGGCACGACGTGTTGCGCCGCGCCGGGTGGGACGTCGAGCGGGATGGGCTTCAGGGCGCGCCGCGCATCAGCGTCATCATGAGTGAAGAGGCGCACGTCACCATCCACACGTCGCTTCGTTACCTGGGACTCGGACTCGGAACGGCGCGGCTGGTCGAAGCGGATGAGCAGGGGAGGATGGTTCCGAGCGACCTGGCGCGCGTCGTTGGTGAAGTGGAAGGGCCGAAGATCGTCTGCGCGCAGGTCGGAAATGTGAACAGCGGCGCAATCGACGACTTGTCGTCGATTCGGGAGGCGGCGAAGGACGCGTGGCTCCACGTGGATGGGGCGTTCGGCCTCTGGGCCGCGGCGAGTCCAACGCGGCGCCATCTGGTTGCCGGAATCGAGGCCGCCGACTCCTGGGCGACCGACGCGCACAAGTGGCTGAATGTCCCTTATGACTGCGGCATCGTGATCGTGCGCGATGCCCCTGCGCATCGGGGAGCCATGTCGGTCAAAGCATCGTATCTGGAGCATGCCAGCGACGAGCGCGACGAGCTCGATTACGCGCCGGAGTTCTCGCGGCGGGGACGGAGTGTCCCGGTTTACGCCGCGCTCCGCGCGCTCGGCCGCCAGGGCGTGGCGGAGATCGTCGACCGCGGCTGCGAGATTGCTTCGCGCATGGCATCCCAGCTCGCTCATGAACCAGGCGTCGAGATCCTCAATGACGTCGTCCTGAACCAGGTTCTCGTCCGTTTCGGGAGTGATGACGAAAAGACGCGGGACGTGATTCGCGCCGTTCAGCAGGAGGGGACTTGCTGGCTCGGGGGGACGACCTGGCGAGGCGTCGCCGCGATGCGGATCTCCGTTTCGAACTGGTCGACCACGATGGAAGACGGGATCCGGTCGGCGGAAGCGATCGCGAACGCGTGGAAGAAGGTTCGCCGGTGAAGAAAGGGGGAACACCCGTAGAGTGCTCCCCCCGTACGGTTCAGGGGTTGGTCACCGTGGCGGTGACGACGACGATGAGAGCCTTGTCTCCCATCGTCGTCGTTCCGATGACGACTTTCTCCCGCGGGCTGAGGTTCACTGGCGTTCCGAATCCGACCGCCTGCTGTTGGCCGTCGATCATGATGTGCATGGAAAACTGAAAACTATCGATCCCTACGGTCTCTTCGGAAACGGTGATGCCGCGGAGGCTGTATCGGTAGGTGACAGGCTGATTCGGCGTGATGACCGTGCCAAGGAGGGCCGGCTCCGCGACGCCCGATCCCTCCACGACGCTTCCTCCGCGAGTCCTGTGAAGTGTCGCCGTCATCAGTCCGTAGTGACCGTAA
>DATLEY010000053.1:0-89394 GCA_035525215.1 Thermoanaerobaculia bacterium
CAGAGCAGGAGGAGGAATCCGCCACTCCCACGGGGAAGGACGCCCTCTCCGCATTCACCATGAACCTGATCAAGCGCGCCGCCGATGGACCCATCGATCCATTGATCGGCAGGACAGCTGAGCTCGAGCGCACCATCCAGATTCTCTGCCGCCGCCGAAAGAACAACCCGATCTACGTCGGTGAGCCCGGTGTGGGGAAGACCGCGCTGGCAGAAGGGCTGGCGCTGAAGATTCACAAGGGAGAAGTCCCCGAAGTGCTTCGGGGCACCGAGATCTACTCGCTCGACCTCGGGTCTGTCCTGGCCGGCACGAAGTACCGCGGCGAGTTCGAGTCGCGCCTCAAGGCAGTGATCCATGCCCTGAAGAAAAAGAAGGGAGCGATTCTATTCATCGACGAGATCCACACGATCGTCGGTGCAGGAGCGGTCAGCGGCGGTCTCATGGACGCTTCGAACATCCTCAAGCCGGCACTGGCCAGTGGGGAGCTTCGCTGCATCGGCTCCACCACGTACTCCGAGTACAAGGCTTCGTTCGAGCACGACAAGGCGCTGGCCAGAAGGTTCCAGCGGATCGAGGTCGGTGAGCCTACCCTGGCGGATCCGATCGAGATCCTGAACGGGCTGAAGTCCTATTACGAAGAGCACCACGGCGTGAAGTACACGGCTGAGGCGATTCGTCTGGCTGCGGAGTTGTCAGCCAAATACCTGCACGACCGACATCTGCCTGACAAGGCCATCGACGTCCTGGACGAAGCGGGTGCCCGCGTGAAGATGATGCCGCCCGACCGCCGCGTCGAGACCATCGGGCGCGACGAGATCGAGACGGTCGTCTCCAGGATGGCGAAGATCCCGCCGCAGACGATCGCCGGCTCGGAGCTCGAACGATTGCGCGACCTCGAGTCGCAGCTGCAGAAGGTGATCTTCGGACAGGACGCGGCCATTCATCAGATCGTCTCGGCCATCCGTCTGTCGCGCTCCGGCCTTGGCGCTCCCGAGCAGCCCATCGGCAGCTTTCTCTTTTCCGGCCCGACCGGGGTGGGCAAGACCGAGCTCTCCAAACAGCTGGCCGAGGCGATGGGGGTGGAGTTCGTACGCTTCGACATGAGCGAGTACGCGGAGTCGCATACGGTCTCGCGGCTGATCGGAGCTCCTCCGGGATACGTCGGTTTCGATCAGGGCGGCCTGTTGACGGATGCTATTACGCGCACGCCGTACGCGGTGCTGGTGCTCGACGAGATCGAGAAGGCCCATCCGAATCTGTTCAACATACTGCTGCAGGTGATGGATCACGCCACCCTGACCGACAACAACGGCAAGAAAGCGGATTTCAGAAACGTGATTCTGATCATGACCACGAACGCGGGCGCCCGTGAGCTCTCGGACGCCGGGATTGGATTTCACTCCATCGCCGGCGGAAGCGCCCGGGGCACGATCGAGAGAACGTTCGCCCCCGAGTTCAGAAATCGGCTGGATGCCTGGGTCGCCTTTCATCAGCTTCCGCCGGACATCATCGCCATGGTCGTGGAGAAGTTCCTGAAGGAAGTGAAAGCGCAACTGGCGTCGAAGAGCGTCTCGCTCGAGGCGACGCCGGAAGCGAAGCAGTGGCTGGCGGAGAAAGGGTACGATCGCCGCTACGGCGCCCGCCCGATCGCGCGGCTCATTCAGTCGAAGATCAAGGAGCCTCTGGTCGACTCGGTGCTCTTCGGAGAATTGCAGCAGGGGGGCACGGTGAAAGTCGGCATTCGCGACGGGGAGATTGCGCTGGAGATCGCCAGGTCGGCGGCCCAGCCGGAAGCGTGATCGACAGTTCCCCCGCGGCGCTCTGAACGCCGGCGTATACTCGCCCGATGGGAGAAAGCCCCGTCATCACGCAGAGCGGGCACGCTCCTAAAGTGCAGCTTGGCTGCGGGACGCTCCTTCTCATCGCCTTGATCGTGATGATCTTCTCGGGCAGAGGCAGCGAGCGTGAGCTCAAACGGGAGATTCAGGAGCTGAACGCAAAGATCGACCGGCTCGAGCAGAAGATCGAC
Source organism: Thermoanaerobaculia bacterium (assembly GCA_035525215.1). Lineage (GTDB taxonomy): Bacteria > Acidobacteriota > Thermoanaerobaculia > Gp7-AA8 > Gp7-AA8 > DATLEY01. The sequence goes on from DATLEY010000053.1 coordinate 2,030, forward strand.
GCACTTGGCGCTGAGAGCGATGTATCCCCGACCGAACCCGACGTCGTTCGTGAAGCGGCGCCACCGTAGGAATCTCATTTCCAACGGAACAGAATCTGATCGAGTCTCGCCGAGCTTCCGTCCTTCGCGACGATCTGGACCACGAGGTCGGTGTCGAGATGCACTCCTGCGGGCCTCGAGTTGAGATGCAGCTCGAAACCGGTGGATTTCCCGGCCATCCAGGGCATGAGACGCTCGACGTCGCCCCGCGGAACGAAGCGGGCCGGAAGCGAGATCCTCTCATTGTCGAAATGGAGCAGAACCGTCTGGATGCCGGATGGTGCCGCTCCCCATCCCCAGATTCGCATGGTTCCGTCCCGATCCGTTTCCCACGAAACATGACCCATGGGAAGGTCGCTCCAGTTCAGTCGCGCATCGAGAAATCGCGACAGACTCTCCACGGGGGAGTGTCCGGCGGGATCGACTCCAGTCTCACGCCACCACGCCGCCAGAGGCTCGTTCCCGGTCGGAGCGAACGTCCAGACTCCGTGAATCCCCTCGTCGAAACGACGAACGAAGGTCAGCCGGCCCGCTCGCAGCTCCTGGCGCAGCCACTGCCTGACCGGCTCACGCGAGTCGTATTCGAGGGCGTCCCCATGAACGACGATCATTGAGGTTCCGATCTTCTCGAGATAGGGGATGAGCTTCGGATCGACCGGGGCGGACGCAGCCCATGCGACGACCTGCCGGTGATGTTCCGGATCGAACGAGGAATGCCCATTCACGATCGATTTGTGATGACGCGTGGAGTTGAGAACATACTTCAACGAATCAAGTGAGTGGCGGATCGGCAGCTCGATAACCGCGCCCCGGAGCGGCGCCTCCTTCAGCCAGGCATAAGCCGGCGTCCAGCGACCCTCGTGGAGAAACCATCGGATCGGCGCTGCATTGAGCTCGAACAGGAAGAGGACGACGATTGCGAAGCCAGCCAGGCGAACGTGACGGAAGCGTTCTGCCACGTACCGGGCACCCGTCGCCGCCGTAATCGCCAGACCCGTGTACGCGATCATGGCGAAGCGTGCGGGAACCCGGATTCCCCTCAAGGGGTCCAGCAGCTCGGAAAGCAGCGAGTAGACGACTCCTTTCGATCCGAATGAACCGAGCACGCCGAGCACAATCCAGAGCATGGCTAGCCGGAGGGGCAACGTCATCCGCTCCGCCAGAGGCGGCCCATTCGACCGGCGAAGCACCCGGATCAGGATCACGATCGACGCCGCGAAAACCAGCGGCATCCGGAATCGCAAGAGCATTTCTCCGTTCGGACTCGCTTCCACGGAGACCGAGAGCCAAGCCCACACGAGCAAGCCGATCGCTCCGGCTTCGAGGAGTCCATTCAAAGACCCGCGCCGGCCCGCCGGTTCGCGAGGACGCAGAGCGATCCAGGAGAAAAGCAGGGCGAGGATTCCTGGAAAGAGGGCTCGCTCGGGAGCACGGTTCCGGGCAGCCGAATGGTCTCCGTAGAGCTTGTTCCGCTCGGCAGGAGCCAGCCAGTCCTTCCATTCCGCAGAAAAAGAGCGGATGTCGGCGGGACTTCTCGACACCTCTTTGTACAACTCGCTCGCGTTGGAGTATCCGTCGATCACCGGATACAGCGAGACGAGCGCGAGGATGCCCGCCGATCCGATCGGAATCCAGAAGCGGAGGGAACGCCAACGCCCCTCGCTCACGGCTCCTGCCACCAGCGCGAATCCGGCCGCGATCGAGCCGAAGGCGAACCAGTGCATGTTCGTCAATCCGTTCATGACGAAGGCGCCGGCGAAGAGAATCGCGCTGGACCATCCGGGCCGCCTCAGATATCGGAGGATCGAGGCCAGGAGAAGAGGAAGCCACGCGGCCCAGAGATGCTGCAGATGAGAAAGATGATCGAACCGCCAGGGGAGCAGCGCAAAAAAGACGCCTCCCACGAAGCCCGCCAACCAGGAGCCTGAAACCATCCGCGCGAGAACGAACCCACCGTATCCGCTCATCGCGAATGAGAGCAGAAAGGCGATGTTGTAGAGCAGGATCGGGTTGCTGACCAGAGAACGCAGAGGAAGAAGCGGCCATGCGACTCCAAGCAGATTCTCACTGAAGGCGAGAACCATCCGGGCCGGATGAAACATCGGAGCATCCCAGACATCGAGCCTCTCTATTGCGGCGCGCTGGACCCAGTCGAGGATCCAGATGTTGAGGTAGGGATCGCCCTGATCGGCGACTGCCCTGGAGGGATGCGCGACCAGCGGCCAGGTCGCGGCGCAAGCGAGCGCTGTGAAAAAAAGAAAAACGCCGATCTCGCGGGAGGCGGCCAGCAGGAATCCTCTTGTCGAAGCAGCCCGCGGGTTATCCTTCATCGGTAGCGCATTCTAAATCTGTAGACTTCCTGAACGTGCCCTCGCTTTTTCCCGATCCACGCAAGGCTCCGCATGACATCGTCGCGATCGGCGACGATCTCACTCCTTCCACTCTTCTCGACGCCTACGAGCAGGGGATCTTTCCGTGGCCCAGCGACGAGATCCCTCTCCCCTGGTTCTGCCCGAAGGAGCGGGCCGTCCTCTTCTTCGACGAGATCCATATCTCACGGAGTCTGAGGCGGACCCGCCGCACGACGCCGTTGCGCGGCAGCATCGACCAGAGCTTCGAGGGGGTGATCCACGCATGCTCCCTTGCGCCGCGCCCCGGGCAGGAAGGAACCTGGATCTTCCCCGAGGTCGTCGACGCATACATTCGTCTGCATGCGATGGGGCGAGCTCACAGCGCCGAAGTGTGGGACGGAGAAGAGCTGGCGGGAGGGATCTACGGCGTAGACCTGGGGGGAGCGTTCGGCGGGGAGAGCATGTTCTATCACCGCCCCAACGCTTCGAAGATCGCGATCCTCCACCTCATCGAACATCTCGCTTCGCGCGGACTTCACTGGATGGACATCCAGGTGATGACCCCGCACATGGAGGCGATGGGAGCGCGGGTGATCTCGCGAAACAGGTTTCTCGATCTTCTGGCCGAGACACAGGCGAAGAAGCTGAACCTTTTCTGAGAGGATCCAGAAAATGTTCTATGAGTCGCCGCTCCCTTTCTGCAGATACTCCCTGACCGCCGCCCCTTCCCGCGCGCGCAGAGCCACGCATTCCTGCACCTGATCCTCGACCCTCTCGAGCCTGCTGAGCAGGGGCGGGGTGCCGCGCGCCGAATCCGCGAAAAACTCCCGCGCTCGCGTCAATCGCTCCTCTTCGCATCCGCCAGCGAAGGAGGCCAGTCCCGGCAAACCGAGAGGTGGAATTCGTGAGCTCACCGTATCCCAGTTCTCGATCAGCCAGCGGTACGACCTCTCGCGCCCTTTCGCCCCTTCCCGGATTCCGTAGGCGATGCTGAGCAGCTCGTTGGCCCGAAGGGGACCGGTCAGGGAGTATGCGAGTGCCTCCTCGACGATCTCCGGACCTTCGAACGCACTGAGCGCGCGGAGAAACCGCTGGCGGTCGGCAGGGTTGTCCGTGGTCTCGAATCGCCCCTTGAACGTTTCAAAGAGCTCCTCGTCTCCGTCGAGTGCCGCGATCAACAACGCAGTGCTGGCCAGCGAGGAATCGACCGAAGACGGATCCTTCATGTACGACGCTGCGAGCTCGCGGCCCCATTGTCGGATCTGAGGATCGTTCCCATCCGTGGCGAGAATTCCGACGAGCTGCGCGCGAATCGGAGCAATGGCCGGCTCTTCGCCCGGCCGCGCGCTGATTCCGATCCGATCCAGCGCCGGGCGCAGCGTCCGCCGCACCCAGACGGCGAACGCAGGCTCCAGATCCTCGGTCACGAACGCACTCTCGATCCCGGCGATCTCGGAGACGACGGTTCCGAGAACGAGAGGCTCCGCGTCGAGAGCGAACTGCTCCAGCGTGCGAAGAAAATCATCCCCCTCGATGACGTCCCCGTCCAGCAGCGCGGCCATGTTCCCGACGAAGGTGATCCGCTCCCGTACCGTCAGTGTGCCCTGCGCTCTCTCGGCGAGACTCAGAATTCGATCCGGAGGGAGAGTCCAGCGGTAGTAACCGGTGCCGTCGGCATTCGGATAGATCCAGTCGAGCGGAGCGCCGGCCAGCTTCACTCTCTGTTCCCGGCCGGTGAGCAGGACGGTCTTCTCCCCTTCTCTCCCCTCGGAGGCAAAGCGAATGGCCACGGGAACTTTCCAGAGAGAGTCGGACCCGGGATTACCGGGAAGCGTGAATCGGCTCTGCCGCAGAAGAATCTCACCTTCCGCGACCGGCGTCACCTCGATCAGCGGAAAGCCCGGCTGCTCGAGAAAGGTCGCCATCGCTTCGGGAAGATCTTTTCTTCCGGTGGCAGCCAGAGCGTTCCAGAGATCATTCGAGGTCGCGTTTTTCCAGGCGTTGTCCCGGAGATAGGCGCGCACGCCTTTCTGAAACTCGAACTCTCCGACCCAGCGCTCGAACATCCCGAGCACGGCCTTCCCCTTGTTGTACGCGAGCCCCACTCGATTCAACACGCTCTCGGGCGCGACGGTCTCGGCGAGGATCGGCTCCGCGGATGGTCGGGCATCGCCGGCCATGATGTTCTGAATCGAACCGAGCTCGGAGATGCCAACCTGGTGCTCGGGATGGACGTCCGCGGCGATCTTGTCTCCCAGCCAGTCGGCGAACGATTCGTTGAGCCAGAGGTCGTCCCACCACTGCATGGTGACGAGATTGCCGAACCATTGGTGGGCGATCTCATGAGAGATGACGTTGCTGAGGGTGCGGCGTTGCCCGAGCGTGGCCCGCGCTTCATCGAGAAGAAGGATCCGGTCAGCGAAAGTGATCAGACCCGGATGCTCCATCGCTCCCGGCCAGTACTCCGGCACCGCGAGAAAATCGAGCTTCTCGTAGGGATAGGGCATTCCGAACCATCGCTCGTGCGCCGCGAGCAGTGGAGGAATTTCCCGTGCCGCCAGCCCCGCGAGATTGGCTCGTCCCCTGACCGCGTAGATGTTGCCGGGAACACCCATCCCTTCGATGGGAACGCGATCGAATTCTCCGACGGCGAGCGCCAGGAGATACGTTGGCAGCGGTTTGGTCTTCGCGTACCGAACCCGCCTCCAGCCGTCGCGGATCTCGCTCGCTTCCTCCGGCGTATTGGTGATCACGGTCAGCCCTTCCGGCGCTTCGATCGTCATCTGAAACGGAATCTTGAATTCCGGCTCGTCCCACGACGGAAAGGCCTTTCTCGCGTCGACCGCTTCGAACTGCGTGAAGAGGTAATCCGCCGACGACATCTTGTAGAGGCCGACAGCGCGCTTGTCGTACTCGTTGGCGAAGTCGATCTGGAGGGTCGCGGTTCCGGGAGCGAGCGGCTCCGCAGCGATCACCTCGAGGATGGCTCTCTCGCGCTCTTCGAAAGTCACCGGAATCCCGGTTCCTCCGCGGGTCAGCGTGAGCGCCCGGATGTCCATCTCTTCTGCGTGAAGGCGGAACGAGCCGACCGTCTCGCTGATGGCGAGCTCGATGCTCGTGGAGCCGGTGTATGACTCGGCGGAAGGGTCGAGCCGCAGCGTGATCTCCTGCATCGTCGGGGAGACGCGAGGATCGAGCCGCCAGTTGGGGAGAGCGCTGGCCTGTCCGATTCCAGCGACCAGGATCGAGGAAGCAGTGAAAAGGATCAAACGGGCTCGCATCAAACTCCTCCAGCTCTCAGATCACGAGCGGCGACGTAGATCTCGAAGAAGTCGTCGCTCACCTCGGAGAATCGTGGGCATGGTAAGGGAAAAGGGCGAAAACCGAATGCAGAATGCGGAGACGAGGAGTCGATGACGGCGGCACGCCGCGCGCGCAGCGACGTCATCCTGAGCGTGAGCGAAGGATCTGGGGGGCTGGGACGCGCGTAACGCGGAAGCAATGCAGGGGGCTGAGGCTTAGGTTCGCTCGACGTTTTTAGGAGAATCCCTTTTCGCTCTCATTGGTGAAAGCGAATACCAGACTTCTCGCCCTGCACCGTCACTCGTTACCCGCGTCCCGCCCACCCAGATCCTTCACACCCTCTCAGGATGACGCCGTTCTCTTTCTACATTCGTCATTCTGCATTCTGCATTCAGCTTTTGACTCTCGTTCTCTTTCTACATTCGTCATTCTGCATTCTGCATCCTGCATTCTGCTTTTGACTCTCGTCCTCTTTCACCCTTCACCCTTCCCTCCCGCTCTCCGGCCCCAGCGTGCCGGTGGCCACACGATTTCTTCCCGCGTGCTTGGCGCGGTAGAGAAGCTCGTCGGCGAGTGCGACGAGCTGAGAGGGCTCCAGATCGGGGTATGGGCGGACCGACGCCACGCCTGCACTGATCGTGACCACGTCGGCAACGGTCGAGAATTCATGCGGACATGCTTCACGCTCGACACCGGCGCGAATCGCTTCGCCGATCCGCTTCACGTGCGACGGTTCAGCGCCGTAGAGGATGACCGCGAATTCTTCGCCGCCGTAGCGAGCCACCAGATCTCCGGGCCGGTGGCCCGTGCGCTGAAGCAGGGAAGCGATTTGCCGCAGGCATTCGTCTCCCGGCTGGTGGCCGTAGGCGTCGTTGTAGGGCTTGAACTGATCGACGTCGATGAGGATGAGCGAGAGCCAGGAGCGGTCGCGAATGGCCCGCCTCCATTCGCGATCGAGAGCCTCGTCGAAGTGCCGGCGATTCGCCAGTCCGGTCAGCGAATCGACCCGGGTCTGCTCCTCGAGGAGTGCGTTGGCCGCCGCGAGCTCGCTGGTCCGCTGCTCGACGAGTTGGAGGAGCTCCCGTTCCCGCCGCCGCGTCCTTCGCGCGCGCAACAATACGAAGAGGACGACGGCGCCGATCAGCACCCCCAGGAGCAGCAGCCAGAAACGCCTCGTCTCCCACTGATGCGGTTCAATGGCGAGCGCAATGGTGCTCCCGGCGTTCCATGGTCCTCCCCGCTGGGCCGCCGCAACTTGAAACTGGTAACGGCCAGGTGGAAGATTCGTGTACCGGGCGATCCGACTGCTGCCCACCTCGATCCACTCCCGCTCCAGGGGCTCGAGGCGGTAGCGGAAGAGCAGCCGCTCCGGAGCGGACATCATCAGGCCGGTGTAATGAATCTCGAGGCGCTCGGCTCCCGGGGCGAGGTCGAGGCGGCTGGCCAGCCTCACCGGCTCACCATTGACCACGACTTCCTCGATTACCGTGCGCGGCGCCACGGTGCTCGATCGAATCTCGTCCGGATCGAGAAGAGCCACCCCCTCGAGAGTCGGAAAGACCAGACGCCCATCCCGGGTGCGCCAACCGGCCGGCTGGGTCGCGCCGTTGCACTCGGGGCTGCGCATTCCGTCCGATTTTCCGAGTCCCACGGCGGAGACGCGAAGACTCTCCCCCCGCGCGAACGAGTCGAGCTCATCGCGGGAAGCGGCGAAGATTCCCTTGTTTCCCGACATCCAGAGCCGTCCGTCGTCATCTTCGAGCACCTGATAAACGACGTCGTCGACGAGCCCCGCGCGAACGTCGATTGCCGCGAATCGCCCCTCTTCGTAGCGGATCAATCCGCCACCGCCCGAGCCCACCCAGAGAACTCCGCGATCATCCTCGTGAATGGAGTAGATCTTTGCGGTCGGCAGCCCCGATTCCACGCCGATCCGCGAGACGTTGCCATTCAGAATCCGGATCAGTCCCTCCCCGTAAGCGACGATCCAGATCGAACCATCACGTGCCTCAATCACGTTGAATACCGCCGCGTCCGTGACACCCTCCGCCGCTCCGAGCCTTTCGATTCTGCCGTCTTTGAGCCGGGCCAATCCAGCGCGCGTCCCGATCCAGAGCGTGCCCGCGCGGTCGACGTAGAGCGCGCGAATGATCCTGCTCGGCAGACCGTCGGCGGTCCGGATCACGCGACGCACGCGTCCTCCCGTCATCTCGACCAGACCATCTCTCGTCCCCAGCCAGATGGTTCCAGCGGGATGCTCTGCGATCGCGAGCACCACGTCATCGGGAAGTCCATCGTCCATCTGGAACGACCGCGCATCGTTGCCGCGGATGCGGACCGCTCCATTGCCGAACGTGCCGACCCAGAGATCGCCGCTGCTCGACTCCATCACCGTCCGGGCGATTCCGATCGTTGCCGGCCCCACGTGATTGAGAGACCGGACAGCGGCTCTTCTCATCCTGGACAGTCCGCCGCCGCCCGTGCCAACCCACAGATTTCCTTCGCGGTCCTCGAAGACCGAGCGGACCGTGTCGATGGGGAGATCACTGTCCGCCGCGCGATAGCTCTCGAACCGATCCCCGCTCTTGCGGGTCAGGCCCCCGTAGGTGCCGATCCACAACACCCCCTCACGGTCGACGCGAAGCGCCCGGACGACGTTGCTCGCCAGTCCGTCGTCGGCGGTGAACGTCGTGAACACGCCGTCCGCAAAGCGTGAAAGGCCATTCTCGGTGCCGATCCAGAGCGCGCCGCTCGGATCGCTGGTCAGCGCGCGGATCGGACTGCCCGGCAGCCCTTCGCCGGAATCGAAAAGAGCAACCTCCTCCCCCGCGATGCGGATCAGCTGTCCCGCTTCCGCACCCGCCCAGATCGTTCCCGCAGCGTCGCGATGAACGGAAAAGATCGGCTCACCCGGAGGAATCAGCGGGGAGGTGAAGGGGTTGATCCTCCCCTCCTCGACCCTGGCGAGCCCTCCCTGCGTCGCAATCCAGATCGTTCCATCGGATCCCTTGGCGAAGGCCCACACCGAGTCCGAGGGCGAGCCCGGCACCGGCCGGAACGCGCCGTTCTCGAAAACGCCGACACCGGCCGACCCCGTCCCGATCCAGACCCGCGACCCTTCGCAGAAGAGCGCTTGAATCAGGTTGTCGCCGAGTACCGGCGTACTGGTCCGGTCGAAAACCGTGAAGCGGGCCCCATCGAAGCGAGCGAACCCCCCCATCGTCGCGATCCAGAGATATCCATCCTCGCCCTGACCGACCTCTTGAACAGAGCTCTGAGGCAGCCCGTGGGATTCATCCCACGTCTCGAACGTGAAGGGGGTGACGCCCGAAGGGGGGTCGCCCGCCACCCCCTGCGCAAGCAGGGTGAAGCCGATCCACGCCACGATCCAATAAGGCGTACGGCGGTTACACATTGGTGGATGGGACCCCTCTCATTTTCACGATAGTCGAAGCTCGCTCCCGTGCGCAATCAAAGGACCGACGGTCGTGGCACTCTACGCCGCGGAACGGTGATCATTTCGATCGCAGGGCCCGCAGCTCGGCGAGATACGACTCGCTCAACCCGAGCGATTCGGCCGCCAGAATGATGTTCTGCAGGTACTCCGGGTCGCTCTCGTTCGCCTCGTTCCGCTCCACACGTCCGGATTCGATGTACACGAGCACGGGCTTCGCTCCGCTCTCGGTCTCGACGGTGAGCTCCCGCTTCACGTAAAGATCATGGCGGATCTCCTCGAACTCGTCGAGCGCGGTCTCGTCGCTCTCCTGAATCTCCCAGACGGCACCCTCGACCCGTCCCGCGGACCACGGCTCGATCGATGCGTATCCGCTCTTCGTCAGAATGACGCGCCAGCCCCTGATCCGTCCGGCCCCAATGAAGAGCGCCTCGGGAGCTCGAGCCCGCATTGCCTCCCGATCGAGGTTCGCTCCGTAGGCGAAGTAGAGACGCGTGATGATTTCCTCCCGCCGATTTCCTCAGCCCAGCCCCGATTCCGTGAGGTGATTCTGCAACATCGTCGCGGAGCCGGCGACAGGCCGGTGTCCGAAAGCCTTCAGGGAACGATCCCACGCCGGTCCCGGTTTTCAGCAGAAGAAAGAGGAAAAACGATGACACGAAGCAAATTGAACCGTCTCGTACCGCTGATCATCGCCTGCGCCGCACTGGGCGCCTGGCTGCTCATGGGACCGAAGCCCCTGGCGTCGGCAGCGGGCGGGTCCGCGGGCCTGAGTCCCAGGATCGACGGAAAGAAAGGATTTTCGATGAAGGACTTCAAGAAGCCCGCTGACGCGGAGCTCAAGAAAGCGCTCACCCCGATTCAGTATGACGTGACGCAGCATGAGGGGACCGAGCCGCCCTTCCGGAACGAGTACTGGGACAACAAGCAGCCCGGCATCTATGTCGATGTGGTCTCGGGGGAGCCGCTCTTCAGCTCTCTCGACAAGTTCGACTCGGGCACGGGCTGGCCGAGTTTCACCCGACCGCTCGAGCCCGCGAATGTCGAGACGAGATCCGACCGAAAGCTCTGGATGGTGAGGACGGAGGTCCGATCCAAACACGCGGGCTCGCACCTTGGCCATGTGTTCGAAGACGGACCGGCGCCTACGGGATTGCGCTACTGCATGAACTCCGCGGCCATGCGTTTCATCCCCGCCGATCAATTGGAAGCGGAAGGCTACGTGCAATATCGCGCTCTCTTCGAGGGGGCCGGCAAGAAATGAGCGCCACCGAAATCGCAACGCTGGCCGGCGGCTGTTTCTGGGGAGTGGAGGAGCTGTTCCGCGAGCTCGACGGAGTCCTCGACACGGAAGTGGGATACACCGGCGGCTCGCTCGACTCACCCCGCTACGAGGATGTGAAGACCGGGCGGACCGGCCACGCCGAATCGATTCAGATCACGTTCGATCCATCCCGGATCTCCTATCGCGACATCCTTCTCTTTTTCTTCCGGCTGCACGATCCGACCACGGCGAACCGTCAGGGCAACGACGTCGGCTCCCAGTATCGCTCCGCGATCTTCACCCACGGCGAGGAGCAACGCCGGGTGGCCGCTGAAGTGCGCGCCGAAGTCGATCAGTCGGGAAAATGGCCGGGCCCCGTGGTCACCGAGATCGTCGCCGCGTCGACGTTTCATCCCGCGGAAAAGTATCACCAGGATTACCTGCAGAAGAATCCCGGCGGCTATACCTGCCACTGGCTGAGGGATTGACGGTTCTGGGCGCTCGGTCTCGGTTTCACCCGTGAGCCCTTGCAAGATGTTCCCCGGCCAATCCTCAAGCAGCCGGGGTCTTCTTCGGGCGTTCGTCCGATTCCCTCTATACTGCGTCGTCCTCCAATGTCAGCGTCAGCTGGAAGCCGGCTCGGGCCGTACGAGATCGTTGCGCCGTTGGGTGCAGGCGGGATGGGAGAAGTCTGGCGCGCGAAGGACACGCGGCTCGACCGCGAGGTCGCGATCAAGATTCTCGCCGTCGATTTTGCCGCGAATCCGCAGTTCAAAGCGCGTCTCGATCGCGAGGCCCGGACGATCTCCCAACTGAATCATCCGAACGTCTGTACGCTCTTCGACGTCGGTCATCAGGATGGAGTCGATTTCCTCGTCATGGAGCTCATCGACGGAGAATCTCTCGCCGATCGGCTCATGAAAGGGCGCCTCCCGATCGACGAGGTGTTGCGACACGGCATCGAGATCGCCAGCGCGCTCGACGCAGCGCATCGTCACGGGATCGTTCATCGAGATCTCAAGCCAGGAAACGTGATGATCACGCGCTCGGGGGCGAAGCTTCTCGACTTCGGTCTCGCCAAGTCCGGGCCGCTGATGACGTCGGCATCTGGCAGTGGACAGTCGGTCGATCTGGCGACCGAACACAAGCCGCTCACCGAGCAGGGGACGATCCTCGGAACGTTTCAATACATGGCGCCCGAGCAACTCGAGGGGATGGAGGCCGACGCTCGAACTGACATCTTTGCCTTCGGCGCATTGCTTTACGAGATGGCAACGGGACGACGTGCGTTCCAGGGAAAGAACAGGACGTCGCTGATCGCTGCGATCGTGTCAGGTACCCCTCAGCCGGTTAGCGAGCTTGCCCCCCTTACCCCACCCGCACTCGGCCATGTCATTAAAAAATGTCTGGCGAAAGATGCCGACGATCGCTGGCAGAGCGCGCACGACATCGCCGATCAGTTGCGATGGATTGCCGAGGCGGGATCGCAGGCGGGAGAAGCGGCCCCGGTGCTTGCCCGGAGGAAGGCACGGTTGCGCGTCGCGTGGGCGCTTCATGCCGCCACCGCGCTCGTTGCGATCCTTACGACTTTCGCGGTTCTTCATCTGCGCGCAGTCCCGCCGCGCGTCGTGCGCTCCTCGCTCCTCGCTCCCGACAGGACGCAGTTCGATCCGGACTCGGGCGCCATGGTTCTTTCGCCGGACGGCCGCCGCATGGCGTTCATCGCGCGTAGTCAAGACGGGAGACAGATGTTGTGGGTGAGGCCACTCGATGCGGTGACGGCGCAGCCTCTCGCCGGCACCGAGGATGCGAAGTTCCCTTTCTGGTCGCCCGACAGCCGTTTCATCGGATTTTTCTCAGCTGGAAAACTGCGCAGGATCGATGCGAACGGCGGTCCCTCGCAGGCCTTGTGTGATGCCTCAGACGGGCGCGGCGGCAGCTGGAGCGAGACCGGAACGATCCTCTTCACTCCTTCTCAGACGGATGGACTTTTGCGGGTTTCGTCCGCCGGAGGGACGCCCATTGCCGTGACGGATCTGAATACGACGAATGGAGAGTCATCGCATCGGTTTCCGCAGTTCCTTCCCGACGGCATCCATTTCCTCTACCTCGTCGAAGGACGTCCGGAAGCCGAGGGGACCGAGGGAGGGTTCGCGCTCTACGCCGGTTCGACCGAATCGAAGAAACGCGTGCGGCTGATCGCGACGAACTCGTCGGCACGGTATGCGAGATCGGGTCACCTTCTCTTCCTCCGTGACCGTACGCTGGTAGCTCAGCGATTCGACGCCAAGAAACTCGCGCTTCTCGGCGAGGCCTTCCCGGTGGCCGAGAACATGACCCGCACGGCAAGGTTCGAGTCGATGTTCAGCGTGTCGGACGAAGGTCTCCTCGCGTTTCGCGCTGGAGTCGGCTCGAATCTCTCGAGTCTCGTCTGGGTCGATCGGGAGGGCCGCGACCTCGGACCCGTCGGTAAACCGGCCGATTATCGGAGCATCGCGCTTTCCCATGATGGCAGGCGCGTCGCGGCGGCCATCCTCGGCGACAAGAGTCAGGATACGGACATCTGGGTGCTCGACCTCGAGCGGGGCACATCGACACGTCTGACCTTCAATTCAGCGGACGACTACGTCCCGATCTGGTCGGCCGATGACAAGCGGATCTTCTTCACCTCGAATCGACAGGGACGAGGCGACGTGTTCTGGAAAGCCAGTGACGGGACGGGCGTCGACACCGTCGCGATCGCGGATCCGGAGTGGAGCATGCTGCGGAGCCTTTCGGCTGACGGCCGCATCGGAGGCCTGAACACCAACAACGTCAAGAAAAAGAACGGCTGGGACATCTCGCTTGTGGACTTTCCAGAGGGCAAGGTGCGGGTGCTTCTGGAGACTCCATTTCATGAACTCAATCCGATGCTCTCTCCAGACGGCCTCTGGATGACTTACCAGTCGAATGAATCGGGGCGGAGTGAAATCTATGTGCAGTCACTGCAGGACGAAGGTGGGAAGTGGCAGATTTCCACCGATGGTGGCGGGCAGCCGATGTGGAGCCGCGGGGACAGCGAGATCGTGTTTCTTTCACCCGAGCGGATGTTGATGGCCGTTGATGTGAAGCTGGCGCCACAGTTCACCGCGTCCGTTCCACGCCTCCTCGCTGACCCGAAGATCCGGCCGATCGTGGCGATGCAGTACGCGATCTCCCGCGACGGAAACCGCTTCCTGATCAACCGCGCAATGGAGCGTGGCGACGGAACGCCGGTAACGCTCGTGCACAACTGGACCTCAGCAATCGGCAAGTAGCGACATATGACCTGCGGGGGCCGGGCTCCTCGCTAGTCTCAAAAGGACATCCCGGACTTCATTACGGCTCTCGCTCGCGACGTTCCCCCACTTTGAATGACCTGCCCTTCCCGCGCGCATCCGCTGCCGGCGTAAAAGCCGCGCTCACGGCTTCGACGAACCGGATGCAAACTGCGGCAGCAGCTCCTCCGATTCGTGCTCGAGCATGTCGAGGGCCATCTGCCGGCTGATCCCTCCCGCTTCGAGAGCGAGGCGCAGCGCCGCGAGGGCACGAGTAATCGCGCGCTGCAGCTGTTGTCTGGTGATTCCGAGGCGGCGCGCCGCTTCGACTGCATTCACGCCATCGCGGTAGCGCAGCTCGAGAATCTGACGATCCCGGGGCGAGAGCGTGAGGAGCCCCTTGGCGATTGCGATCGAGGTAAACCCAGCGACCTCGGCGCGCTCGCGCCGCATGGCCGCGCGCTCGATTTCCATTCCGTCGGTCGTCGCATCGGTATCGCGCGGCATCCCGAGCAGGACCGGACGCCCGGCCCGTTGCGGCAGGCGGACGCGCACCCAATGAAGCTCGCCCACAGAGACCGCGTGCTTCTCATTCAGCATCAGGATTCCGCAGGCCTCGTCGAACGTGTGTCCGTCGCGGATGATCAGCTCCTCGAGGCGAACCGCGACTTCACCCATGCGGCGAGCCTCCGTCGAAGAGCGCCAGCGGCCGATCTCGCGTTGCTTGTGGTCGAGAAACAACCGCTGAATGACGACGGTCAGCCATGTCGAGATGTGACTGCGGCCGTGAAACTTCTTGAGAATGGCGTACTCGTTCTCGATGAGCTTCAGGCGGGTGATCGAGAGAAAGTCCTCCGAGTCGGCTCCGGTCACGCCGTTCCTGCGCGCGACCGCCGCGGCGATCCTCTCGATCAGCGGAAGCTCGGCCAGATAGAGAGACCGCGCCTGTTCGGTCGTTCGCATTCTGAGGAGGTGTAACCTGAGGAGGGGGTTTTCCTACCCCCGAGCTGGTCGGAATTTCGCAATCGCACACCTCCGTGACCCGCTGCGCCCTCGTTCTGGCCCTCGTTTCGATCCTTTTTGCTCCCTCAGCAGAGGCGGGCTGGACCGTTGGCGCCGAGGGGGGAGAGCACCGCGGATACGCCTTTCTCACCTACTCCAGGCCGCTCTCGGCCTGGGGCGGTGGCGGACTCGACCTCTGGGGAACCGCCAGCTACCAGTATTACCGGGTGGTCCAGGCTACTGGCTCGACCGATGTCACAGCCCCCGGAATCGGCGCGGGCGTGACGTACCACCGCCGGGTCAGCGAACGATTCTGGT
This sequence comes from Thermoanaerobaculia bacterium, assembly GCA_035525215.1. Lineage (GTDB taxonomy): Bacteria > Acidobacteriota > Thermoanaerobaculia > Gp7-AA8 > Gp7-AA8 > DATLEY01. The sequence goes on from DATLEY010000053.1 coordinate 17,057, forward strand.
TCGCTGCCGGGCCGGGATACGAGTATCGGTGGATCCGAAGAAGGCTTCCCACAGGTGGAGAGCTCGACGAGGACCAGGGCGGGGTGGTGTTTCAGGGCGCAGCGGAATACCGGATTGCTGAGCGGACGCGTCTGGCAGGGACGGCGGGACTTTACGGAGCGACCGACTGGACCTGGTTCCGTGGCTCGCTACGTCAGGAAATCACACCGACATTGCGGGCAGGTCCGGAGATCGGCTTTCAGGGAAATGCTGAGGTGCGGGTCCGGGAGATCGGGGGCGTAGTCGAGATCCCCTACGGCCGGAACTGGCTCTTCCTCCGGGCCGGGCAGGCGACGGACGAATACCAGGGTGGCCTTGAAGAAACCAGGCCGTACTTCAGCGTCGGCGTGACGCGCAGTTTCTGACCCGGTCGTTTGTAACAAACTCCCGGCAGCTGGGCGCGTATAGCATTGGAGGAGGCACCTCATGTCCCCTCGCCAACTGACACCCAAGATCATCCTGGCAGCATCGGGAGCGGTGATTCTCGCCGCCGTCGTATTCGCTGGAACTCTCGCACCGTCGCCCCCGACACCACTCCCGCCGGTTTCCGTATCCGTCCCCGCTCCACCGGTCCCCCCGACTCCCGCGGTCAAAGGGGTTCGAGCCGTGCCGGCCCCCCCCGCGGTTCCTCGCATCCCTCCTTCACGTCGTGATCTCGAGGCCCGGATCTCCGGCGAGACGATCACGGTGAGAGAGGATGGCGAGAACTGGATCATCGACGACGCCGAGATTCGCGCCAGGATCGAAGCGATCGTTTCTCGCCATCAAGCCAGTGCCCGACGCGCGCTGGAGGATTTCGAGAGAGCGTGTCCTGCCATCGAAAGAGCGCAGGCCATGGCGCGGCAGATCGAGATCAGCTTCGACGAAGCAGGCTTCGAAAAAATGGCTCTCGACATCGCCAGACAAGTCGAACGGGCGACCCGGGAGGCCGAGATCCAGATGCGAGCCCATGAAGAGAGCATGCGGAGCCTCGAGGTGGAGATGGAGAAGCTCGAGACCCACATGGAAAAATTCGAGGCCGAGATGGAGCGCTTCGAAGACGAAATGGAAGAGCTCGAGGAGATGGAGTGGGATGAGGATGCCGACGCGAACCTCGGTCGAATCATCCGCGACGCCATCCGCAGCGGAAAGGCCAGCCGAGTCAACTGATCAATTTCCAGTGACATGAAAAAAGCCGCGACTCTGTCGCGGCTTTTTATTTTGGGGCCGTACCGAATCAGCCTAAAATTCGCGCGCATGAAACTCTGGATCGCGCGACACGGAGAAGCCGACGCCGCCGGCTCCGACGATCTTCGCGCGCTGACTCGGAACGGCAGTGAAGCCATCGGCGAACTGGCCCGCGCGGCCGCCGCCCGCGGATGGCGGCCCGCCATCATCCGTCACAGCGGAAAGAAGAGAGCGTTGGAGACCGCGCGCATCCTGCAGAAGCAGACCGGCGGCTCGCTCGTGGCTGAGCCCCTCAAACTGCTGCTCCCCGAAAGCGATCCGGAGGCCCTGCTCCGCTGGATCGACGAACAGAATCAGGACCTGCTGCTGGTGAGTCATCTCCCACTGGTCGCCGGAATTGCCGAGGCGCTCGAGGCCGGTCTGCCGGGCGGACGCTTCGCTCCCGGAACCATCCTCGCGTTCGAACGAGGGAACGGCCGCTGGCTCAATACCGGCCGACTCGCATCGGACGAGCTTCAGCGGGACTGAAGCAGAAAGTCCACCGCGAGAGACGCGAGAGCTCTCACTCCGAGCGGGAGGCTTGCCTCGTCCACGAAGAAGCGCGGCGAATGATTCGGGGCTGCCTCCTCGACACTCTGCCCCGCCGGGGTGCAGCCGAGAAAGAAGAACATCCCCGGCACCCGCTCCTGGAACGCCGAGAAGTCCTCGGCCACGACCGTCGGATTGATCGTCTGGACCTTACCACTCCCGGCGACGCGCTCCAGAGTCGGAGCCATCGCCGCGGTCAGCTCCGGATCGTTGTACGTGACGCCAGTTCCATCGGGATCGATCGTCACTTCAGCGACGGCTCCGGCGCTCTCAGCGATGTTGATCGCGGTCCGCTTGATCTTCTCGTGAATCGCCGTGCGCATTCCGGAGTCGAGCGCGCGCACCGTCCCGACCATCTTCACTTCTTCCGGAATGATGTTGTAGCGCAGTCCACCCTGAAAGCTGCCGATGGTGACGATGGAGGGAGCAAGCGTGGAATCGAGCTGTCTGCTCGGTATCGTCTGCAGCGCCATCACGATCTGAGAGCCGATCACGATGGGGTCGATGCCGCGCCAGGGATAAGCGCCATGGGTCTGCTTGCCGCGTACCAGGATCTCGAACCGGTCCGAGGACGCCATGAGGCTTCCAGCGCGGTAGTCGATCTCCCCCGTATTCGCGGATGACATCACGTGAAGCCCGAAGATCGCGTCCGGCTTCGGATTCTCGAGAGCGCCGTCTTCGATCATGGCGACCGCGCCCCCTTCCCCTTCTTCCGCCGGCTGGAAGATGAACTTCACGCTCCCCGCGATCTGCTCCTTCATCCCCGCCAGAACCTCGGCGACGCCCATGAGGATGGCGACATGGGCGTCGTGTCCGCAGGCATGCATGACTCCCACTTCGTCCCCACCGTACATGGTTTTCACGGTCGACTTGAACGGGAGATCGACTTCCTCGACCACTGGAAGGGCATCCATGTCCGCGCGTAGAGCCACCACCGGTCCCGGCTTCCCTCCGCGGAGGAGACCGACCACCCCAGTTCCGCCGACACCCTCGCGTACCTCCATCCCCAGAGAGCGGAGATGATCGGCGGCGAGCTTCGCCGTCCGGACCTCATGCCGGCTCAGCTCGGGGTGTCGATGAATGTCGCGTCGCCACGCCACGACCTTCTCCTCCACCGCGCGTGCCCGCCGGTCGATCTCGGCTTGAAGCTCCTGAGCAGTCAGTGAAGTCGCACTCATGAGAATGAGAACAAGAGCAGCGGCGCGCCTCATCAGCTTACCTCCATGCGAAGTCGGCGGTCATTGGCGGGTCATTCTAATCCGACCCGCTTGCTCCTCGAGGGCGAAAACACGGCCTCAATGCGCTGATTCAGAGGAAGCCTCGTACAGGAGATGCTCGGAAGTCGAATCTCCCTCGGCGGCCTCATAGAACCACTCGTTCTGCTCAGGGAAGCCGGGGAGCACCTCGGGGAGCATTCCGACGAGGTGAGTGAACCCAGTCATCCCCTCGCTGACCTCGACAGACTGGCCATCGCGGAGTTGAAGACGGAGGGTCAATGCCTCCGCGTCGCCGTCCGCGCGCCGCATGGCGGAGACGGCCACTACGTCCGTCCAGAGGAGAGAGGGGGCGCCCGGCATGCTCATCCCCACGGCTGTGAACGTCATCGCTTCCATCACTCGCCTCCCTGATCATTTTTTCGGCGGGCTCGCCAGCATGAGCGGCTGGATCCAGGCGGCGCGGCCATTCGAGTCGGTCACCTTCGCCCGCACGTATCCTTCATCTCCGCGGATCTCGTAGAACGCCGGATTGGTCGTCGTCTCCGCCAGCACCATTCCGCCCCGCCCGACGAACTGCGTCGTGTAGCGAGCGCCGCCCGACTCCCGGATCTCGATGCGAAAGGTGCGCCGGTTCCGATCGACCGCGTTCAGCGCCACGCCCGTCGAGGCATAAAACTCGCCGTTTTCCAGAGCGGTCAGAAGCTCAGCGGTGGCCAGCTTCGAGGCCCTCACCGCCACCCACCCCTGTCCCGGACGCGCCGCGTCGCGGTCCCAGGGGCGCTTGAAGTGGTGGGCGTCGTCGACCGCGATCCCGTAGAGCAGCTTTCCGCTCGTCAGGATCTCGTCCCACATTTCTTCCAGGCTCCGGGCCGCGCCTCCGCCGTGGTTGTTGACGAATGGGTGGCCGTTGAAAATCTCGAAAAGACGATCATTGCGTACCTTTTTCAAATCATCCGCGGTGATGGCCCAGCCGAAATTCGGGTGATTGATGTGCGGGACGCCTTTGGCTGCCCGGATGACATCGACGTTCCGCTGGATGGTGTCGGCCACGGAGCTGCCGCCCTGAGGATCGAGCTGCTTCGCGAGGTCGAGTCCATTGACGTGAATCGGTTTCCCTTCGAATCCGTCGGTGAGCTCTTCTCCACGGATGACCAGAAACTTCCCCTCCGCCCCGTAGAGACCCTGGAGCGAGTCGACGGAGGTGAGGAAGTTGTGGTCCGTGATCACCACGAAGTCGTACCCGTGCTCGCGATACCAGCGGACCACTTCGTCGGGAGTCGAGTCACCGTCGCTGTTGAGCGTGTGTGTGTGGGTGTTTCCCTTGAACCAGCGGAGCGCCGGCTCGGCGGCGGAGAGCTCGAGCGCGAGAAGAGTGATGAGGGCCAAAGAAAGTCGCATGAGGTTCTCCTGTAGGTTCCGACTCCTACCGAAGTTCAACCACGCTGGCCTCCGCCGATCCACCCGAGGCGGCGGAAGAGCAGAAGGAGTGCGACCGCGATCCCCACCATACCCGAGAGGACTCCGAAGTAGCCAAAACGCCAGCGCAGCTCCGGCATATAGGCGAAATTCATGCCGTAGACCCCGGCGATCAGCGTCAGAGGAAGAACGATCGTGGAGACGACGGTCAGCACCTTCGCGATGTCGCTGGTGCGGTTCGCCGCGACGGCCTGCAGCCTTCGAACGATGCCATCGAGGAGATCCCGCGACGAGTCCACGGCGGCGCGGATGGCCACGGCGTTCTGCTGCATCTCCGAGAAGGAAAATCGCGCCTCGCCGCTGATGAAGGGGCTGTGCTTCATGACCATCTGCATGAGAACGATGTGGACGCTCGCGACCAGCTTCTTCAGCGTCAGGATGTTCGAGCTTGCCACCGCGATCTTCGGAGCGATGTCTTCGTGGCTCTCGGTGAGCACGCCCTGCTCCAAACTGTCCAGAAAGTTGTCATTGGCCAGATTCAGATGCGCGTAGTCGTAGAGGCAGCGCTGCAGGAAGAGGAAGGCGATGAAGCCGGGCGTCTTGCCGGCGAGGCGGAAATTCTCCTCCGCCACTTCCTTGACGTAGTCGACCGCGGCGACGCCGCCTCGGTGATAGGTGATCACGTAATCGATCCCGATGATCAGAATCATGCGCGCGAAATCGATCGGGGTGATCTCACGGCGCGTGTCGAGGTGCTTTTCGGGATTGACGATCTCGTAGAGATAGAAGGCGAGGCAGTCGTGACGCTCGACGATCCGCGGGAGGACTTCCGGCTCGTCGAAGTGGCTGGTCAGCACGAGGTCCATTCCGATCGCGCTGAGGATCTCGTTGAGAGGCTCGATGGTCTGAGCCTCGATGTCGATCCAGGAAAAGACTTCCTCCCGTTCGAGCTCCGCTGCGAACTCTTCCCGGGCGAACCGCCGCACCGACCGGTCGCGGCGATCGAAGCTGACCCCGTGGAAAAGGCCCGTGCCGGCGGAGGCCGGCGGAACCGCAGCGGTCATGGCAATGCGACATTCTATGCTTCTGCGAGCTATTCAGAAAAAAACGAACGCAGAACGATGAACGATGAATTTAGAAGAGAGTCAAAAGCAGCCGTTCAGCGCGAGCGAAGCCTGGACAGAACATCAAGAAACGAGCAGAACGGGTCCGCCGTTTCTAAATTCATCGTTCTGCGTTCTGCGTTCTGCGTTCGCCTTTGACTCTCTCCGGTCCCAGCCACCTGCCGACGCTCTCACTCAAGCCGGCTTCGACACGCTCCGCTCCCAGGCCATCGAAGCGATCTTCCACCCCTTTTCCGTCCGGACCAGCTGGACGCTATTCGTTCCCCGCCCGACGATCTCCTCCCCATGGCGGGCGATGTAGTCGCTCGCGACGTGAGCCACGACCCCGAGCTCCTCGATCCGGCAAGAAACCTCTTCTTCCGTGAAGCTCGACCACCCGGTTTGCTGCATCAGGGATTCGTAGGAACTACGGAAGGCCTCCAGATCCATCACCTGCACTCCCTCGCTGGAAACCCGGATCAACCGCGCGTCCGGAAGAAATGCCTCGGCGTCGGCGATCCAGTCGGGCTCTTCTCCCTCTCGGAAGGAGATCGACGCGTAGCTTGCGCGGACCACGCTGCCGATGTCGTTCGAATCGAAGTGGACCCGCCGTTTCCCTTTCGGGTCGAGGGCATGCCGGATCTCGCTCTCGGCGCCGGCGTCCCTGCCACACGCGGCCGCTCCCGCCCACCCTTCAGCGGAGAAGATGAATGGTCCCAGTTTCGGCTCGCTCGCCTTCTTCGGCAGCAGATGAATGTGAAAATGACGGTCGACATCGCCGACCGCCGCGAGATAGAACTTTTCGAGATCGAGAATCGGCGCTGCGGCGGCGGCGAGGCGTCGCGCCATCGCAATGACGCCGCGCGCTTCATCATCCGTCACATCAGAGAACGTGGGGCGATGCTCGCGCACGGCCACGACGAGATGGCCCTTCCTGATGGAATCACGCGCGAAGAACGCAATCGCCGAATCGTTCGCCGCGATGATCTCTCTCTCCGTGAGCGCGCAGATACTGCAGACCGCATTGCCTGTCGTCATCGCTTCCTCTTTGCCGCTCTCGCTCGATGGACCGGATGAGCCGGCATTCGCACGCCGTCCTCATGCTAAAATCTTCACATTCGATCCGCAGAGTAACCCGGGTGGAACAGGAGGGTGTGATGGGAGAGGGCGTGCTGTTCCAGATCTGCCACGAGGGCGACCTCACCGTCGAAGTCTCCGATGCGCTGCGACGGATCGGCGCCGAGCCGAATTTCGATCAGAGCTGGAAACTGCAGCTCGACCAGTCCCGCCCGGCCGGCGTCCTCGTTCGATATCTCCGGATGATGATCGGACCGCATGCGCGACTTCTCGCCGCGCCGCTTCAGCGAACCCGCCGCCGCGACCTGATCCTGGTCAGGCACAGCATGACCTCGGGAGCCGATTATCGCGAGCTTCACGACGCGCTCGAGCGGCTGGGATGGGTGCTGGAGCTTCCGTTCGAATCGACCTTCATCGTGGAAAGCGACGAATGGACGGACGCGCGACGGCTGGGAGAGGCTCTCGTCGAGCTCTGCCCGGATGAGTCTCTGATGGTGACCGGGATCGGGGGCGACTTCGCCTGGTGCGTCGGATCGGTCGGCCCGATGATGCTCACCGGCGACGCCGTCGCCGGCCTCTCCCGCGTCCGCACGTTTTAAAAGACGAACGCAGAACGATGAACGATGAATTTAGAAACGGGGACCGCGGTCTGCTCGTCTTTGAAGTTGTTGCTTTTGACTCTCTTCTAAATTCATCGTTCTGCGTTCTGCGTTCTGCGTTCGTCTTTTGCTTTCCCCCCAGATAGTCGCTGATCTTCATCAACGTGCCTCTGACTCTCTTCTAAATTCATCGTTCTGCGTTCTGCGTTCTGCGTTCGTCTTTGACTTCCCTCGCTCGTCCACCCTCTTCCCTTCTAGAATGACCCCCGTGATTCTCAGGATCGGCACGAGCGGATTCAGTTACAAGGAATGGAAGGGCTCCTTCTACCCGGAGGATTTGCCGCAGTCGAAGATGCTCTCGTATTACGGGGAGCGATTTTCCACGGTCGAGATCAACAACACCTTTTATCGGATGCCGACCGAAAAGTCGTTGAGCGCGTGGACTCACGAAGTCCCTCCGTCGTTCCGATTCGCGCTCAAGGCGCCTCAGCGAATCACGCATCAGAAAAAACTGGCGGACGCCGGGGAAGACGCGGCGTTTCTATTCAAGGCAGCCGGCGCGCTCGGCGAGCGCCTCGGCCCGGTCCTCTTTCAGCTCCCCCCATATCTGAAAGCCGATCAGGACCGCCTGAGCGGGTTTCTCGCGTCGATGCCGCGCGATCCGCTGATCGCATTCGAGTTCCGGCATGCAAGCTGGGATGATTCGGGGACCACCGACATCCTCACTGATCACGAAGTGGCTCACTGCATCGCGGACACGGATGAGAAGCCCATCGAGTCGATGCCGAGGGCGACCGCGCCATGGGGTTACCTCCGGTTGCGCCGTGTCGAGTATGGCGACGACGAGCTCGCCCGGTGGGTCCGGCGAATCGCGGATCAGCCGTGGCGCGAGGCCTACGTCTTCTTCAAGCACGAGGACGAGGGGAAGGGGCCGGCCTTCGCCGCCCGATTCAGCGAGTTGGCCGCGCAGGCGGGACTCGAGGTCTGATCCTCGACGCTTGGCGGCCGATCCCTGATCATCATCATGCTGAGGCCGGGCAATATCACGAGTAACTCATTTGAGCCCAATGACTTAAACGAGTAATTCCAAATGGTGTCGACTCCTCACAGAGAGGAAGACAGCCATTCACGGCTCTGTTATAAGTCCCCGCGTACCCACAAATGGAGGTTTCCCCCTGATGAAGTCTTTGCTCAAACGAACTGCAGTCCCGTTTCTTCTGGTCCTCATGGCAGTGATGCCAGCCGCCGCGACCACCGTCGAAGAAGAGAGCTTCCGCATCGAGCTTCCCGAAGGATTCGAGAAATTCACCCGGCAGGCGCAGACGGTCAAATCGGAGAACGGCGACATCGAACAGGTGACCTACATCTCCAAGGATGACGAAGGCGACATCGTGATCGTCACCTATGGGCAGATGCCGGGTGTCATTCTCGATCCCGAAGCGACCATGAACAGCGGCCGCGAGTCTCTGGTGAAGAGTCTCAATGCGACGCTGGCCGGACAGCGTAAAATCGAGATCGACGGCAAGCCCGGAATCAGCTTCGAGTACTCTGCGGAGAAGCCGCGCATGATTTTCGCCCGCACCGACCTCGTGGTTGCGGGTCCGCGCCTCTATCAGGTCATTTACCTGACGCAGACCGTGGAGTCCCTCCGGGAGGACGAGACCGAAGAGATCTTCACGAGCTTCGATCTGAACGATCAGGTGATCGAGCTGGCCACGGCCGAAGTGACCCGACGCGCGCAGGCCAAAGCGTCGTCAAACCGACAGTAAGCTCCAGAGGGCGGCGGACTTTCGCCGCCCTCACGAGTCCACTAGCTTGACGGAGACCCCGGAAAGACCTAGTGTCCCTTCCGGCCGAGTGCTCCGCCACCAGACCGCCCTCACCTCACGGTCGGTGGTCCCGCCCCCGCCACTCCAGATGGCTCGCGGGGGATCGTTGCCCCGCCCCGACGCTGAAGCGTGCGGCAGAAGTCCCCAGGAGAAATTCGTGACACGCAAAATGCTGATCAATGCGCAGCGGCCCGAAGAGCTGCGCATTGCGATCCTCGACGGCAGCACGCTGGAGAATTACCAGGTCGAAGCTTCCGAGGCGAGCCAGAGCCGCGGCAACATCTACCGCGGGGTCGTTGCCTCGTTGCAGCCCAGCCTCAACGCCGCGTTCATCGACTACGGCGCGCCGAAGCACGGCTTCCTGTCGCTCGACAACCTCGTTCCGGAAGCCGCGCATCATCAACCGAAGGGAGGGAAGCGTCGCCGGATCGAAGAGATGCTCGATCGCGGCAAGCCTCTTCTCGTCCAAATCGCCCGCGATGCGGAGGGACAGAAGGGCTCGGCGTTGACCACCAACGTCTCGCTGGCCGGCCGCTATCTGGTCTTCACCCCATGGGACGACACTCGGGGCGTCTCCCGCAAGGTCGAGGACGAAGAGCTTCGCCAGCAGCTCCGTGACCTCACCTCCTCGCTGCGCGTCCCCGACGGAAGCGGAGTGATCATCCGGACGAATGCGGTCGGGCAGAACAAGACCGCGATCAGCAAGGATCTTCAGGCGCTGCTCCGGCTCTGGAAACAGATCCAGGCGGACTCGAAACAGGGGAACGGACCGAAGCTGCTGCAGAGCGATCAGGATCTGATTCTCAGGGCGCTCCGCGACTATCTCGACGCCGGCATGGACGAGATCGTGATCGACGACGAAGGTGCCTTCGAGAAGGCTCGCGAGTATGTCCGCGCCTTTCTCCCGCGCAGCCGCACCGTCCTCACCCGCTACGCGGAACGGGCTCCGCTGTTCGCCCGCTACGACCTCGAGCCTCAGATCGACCGGATCTACGAGAGAAGAGTCGAGCTTCCGGCCGGCGGCTCGATCGTCATCGACCGCACCGAGGCGCTGGTCGCGATCGACGTGAACTCCGGACGCTCGCGCGCCGGCGGATCCCACGAGGAAACCGTCGTCAATACCAATCTCGAAGCAGCTCGCGAGATCTCGCGCCAGCTCCAGCTCCGCGACATCGGAGGATTGATCGTCGTCGATTTCATCGACATGAAGAATCCCAAGAACAGGCGGAGGGTGGAGACCGCGGTGCGCGATTCACTCAAGAGCGACAAGGCCCGCACTTCGGTCGGGAAAATCAGCGCCAACGGTCTCCTCGAGATCAACCGCCAGAAAATCCGCCAGGCTCTCCACCTCCGGACCCATCGCGCCTGCCCCACCTGCGTGGGAACGGGACGCATCGCCAGCCCCGAAATGGTCAGCCTCAACCTTCTTCGCCGCATTGAGGCTCGCGCGACCACATCCTCGCTGAGTGCAGTCCGGATCTCGCTTCACCCCGAGCTCGCTGACTCCTTTCAGAATACCCGCCGCCGCGAGATCGCTGCGCTCGAGCAGGAGTTCAAGCTCACCATCGAAATCATTGCCGCGAGTCATCTTCATCGCCCCGAACAGGAGCTGGAATGGATCGACGCGGAAGCGTCGCACGAGGATGACGCTCCAGCACCGAGGGCCGCATCGCCGAAGGGCGCGCCGCGCCCGGCTCAAAGCGAAAGCTCTGAACCCGACGGCGTGAAGAAGCGGCGCAGACGGCGCCGGCGCCGCGGTCATCAGGAAGAGAGCGAAGTGCATCTGCAGGATCCCGAACCGGACGATGGGCAGGAACCCGAGGAAGAATCCGAAGCCTCGATGGAAGTGGCGAGCGCTCCGGCGATGACGTCTTCGGTTCCCGGAGAGCCGGCAGGAAGCGAAGGCGGAGGACGGAAGCGGCGACGCCGCCGCCGTCGCCACCGCGGAAGCGGCACGAGTGCAACCGAGACCAGCGAGTCGGCCGTGGATCTGCCGATCTACCGCGCTCCGTCCAGCGATGATCTCCCTCCCCCCGAACCACCGGCATCCGACGCAGCTCCCCCCCGCCCCCGCCCCGCGCGCAAACGTCGGCGGCGCGCCGCAAAACCGCCGGCCGGGACGCCGGTCATCGAAGCCGCTGGCGAAGTCGCTTCCTCCTTCTGGGAAGAGGGAGAGACTTCCTCCCCTCCTCCCCGTCGGAGTCGCAGACGCCCCGGGAAGACAAAAACGGAAGGCGAGACCCCCGAAGCGCTGCCGAACGGGGAGTAGGCGCAAACCGCGACCTGGCGAGAGCGATCGCAACGTCAAAAGCGTGGGATCTGATCCCGCGAGCCGTGGGGCATGGTCGCAAGCCGGCTCGCGGCCTATATTGAGAGTATCCCCGCCCATCTTCCTGACGAACTTGCGGAGGGATCTCATGACTGAGCCTCAACCTTCCATACGCATCGAGCGCCTTTCTCCCGAACAGCAGACTCTCGCGAAGAAACGTGATGGGATCCTGCTCTCCCGGAAGCGGGTCCTGGCCGATCTCGAGACGAGCAAGAGCCCCCTCTTCCGGCGCAACCTTGAGTTCGGACTGGAGTTTCTCGATCGCCAGATCGCCGAGCTCGACCGCGCTCTGGTTCTCGCTGGCGAGCAAGCCGCCCCGACTGCGCAGAGACTCCCGGTGCGCAGGGGATCGCGGAAGTCGCCAGGCTAGCTGGACTGTAACGGTTGATTCAGCCACAGTTCATGAGTCGATTCCCGCGGCCAGTCGCCGGTCCACGACCGGCCACGCCGCCTCGCGCCACCGCGGCACTCCCTCACCCATGAGCAGCCCCGCGGTCGCGAGATAGAGAAGGATGTCACGCGGGGGGAACTCGCCCTTCGCGACATCAACCGCCGCATCGATCTCCTCTTCTGCGGGAACGCGATACTCTTCAGCCTCGATCAGACCATGATCGTGCGGGACGCTCCAACGGTCGAGAAGGACCGCCATGAGATCGCGAGCTTTCGACGTGTGATAAGTCATCAGAGCCTGCTCCAGAGCTTCGTCCAGCTCTGGAACGCCGATCCGGCTCGCCAGCAGCTCAGCCTTTCGGGCTGCGGGAGCCTGGCGAAGCGTCTGCTCCCGAAAGCGAAGCGCCTTCGCCAGATGAGCGAGGGCCAGATGGCGCGATTGCTCCTCCCCTTCCCTCCAGAACACCTCGAGGATCTCCCGCCTGCGCTCCGGATCCGCAATCTCCTTCAGAATTCTCCGCGCCGTCCATTCGCTCATGCGAGGCATTCTCCACGGTTTGCGGAGGCATTCCAACGGCATCCTTTCCTCCGGCGACTGCCGGCGTCCCCGCATCCTCTCCCTCCGGTCAGGTCCCGGGTCCCGCGTTTCCGGTCCATCACAACCTTTCGGGGCGCTCTCCCGTAGAATCCAGCAACACCATGAGATCTCCCCGGTCGCAGTCGATCGCCATTCTCCTCATCCTCCTCACCGCCTCTCTGGGAGGCGGATGGCTCGGCGGAAGGCTGCTGGCCCAGCAGAAGCAACCATCCCTCGATCAGCAGATGCGCGAGTACGCGGACGTGCTCGGGGCGCTCGAGGAATGGGCGCCGCACGAAGTCGGAACGGGCGACCTGATCTACGGCTCGATCCATGGGCTGGTGCGAGCGCTCGATCCTCATTCTCAGTTCTTCGCCCCGCGTGACTACACGGAGGTCCGGGACAAGCACGCCGGCAGTTATTACGGCGTGGGGCTTCTCGTCTCTCAGCGGGAGAACCGAGTGGTCGTGATCACTCCGATGGAGGGAGGCCCGGCGGGCCGCCTCGGCGTGAGGCCGGGCGACGTCATCGTCGAGGTCGACGCCGTTTCCACGGAAAACATCACCTACGACAAAGTGACCGACATGCTGAGAGGACCCAAAGGGACTCCGGTCGAGGTCAAGATACGCCGCGAGGGTTTCGTCGAGCCTCTCCATTTCACCATTCGCCGTGAAGCGATCACCACGAAGGCCGTGAACGCCGCCTTTCTCATCGAGCCCGGTGTGGCCTACATCCGCGTCAACGATTTCACGAATACGACCGAGCGGGAGTTCGACGCCGCAATCGACCGACTGAGCGAAACCGAGCTGCGCGGAATCATCATCGACCTCCGGGGAAATGGCGGCGGCGTCCTCGATGCAGCGATCGCCATCGCCGATCGCTTCCTGGAAAAAGGGCAGATGGTCGCGTACACCCAGGGGAATGCTCCGGGATCGAACGAACAGTATCTCGCTCCCGGAACGAAAGCCCGGCTCGAGACTCCGCTCGTGGTTCTCGTGAATCAGGGAAGCGCCTCGGCCTCGGAGATCGTGGCCGGAGCGGTTCAGGATCATGACCGCGGCCTCGTAGTCGGCGAGATCACCTGGGGAAAAGGGCTGGTCCAGAGTGTCTACAACCTAGGTCACGGAGCGGGCATCGCGCTGACGACCGCTCGGTACTACACACCGAGCGGCAGGAACATTCAGCGCGACTACTCCTCGCTCTACGACTACTACACGCACGAGATGCCGGGAGAGGCGCCTGCGGACATGATGTTCACGACCGCTACCGGCAGAACCGTTTATGGCGGGGGCGGCATCCGCCCCGACATCCGGGTCGCGCTGGAACAGAAGCCGCGAGTCGTCCAGGTCATCGAAGCGAGGGCGATCGCCTTCGACCTTGCGGTGAAAGCGCACTCGCGCGATCCGCTTCTCTTCGATCGTCCCATCGAGTCCCACCTACTCGCCGAGTTCGAGCAGGCCGTTCTGCAGCGTTCCATTCTCCCCGAGGAGCGGGTCCGCGCGGCCTTCGCCGATGCCGAGGTCCGTCCCCATTTCGAACGACTGTTGAAGTCCGAGCTGGTGGCGGTGGCCCAGGGATACGAAAACTCCTATCCGTTCAGGCTTCGAGGCGACTCGCAGATCGAGCACGCGATCGCTGCGCTGCCCGATGCGCGGAAACTGGCGGCACGCGCATTCGAGAAACGTCAGGACGAGCTGGCTCGCTCCGACGAAAAGCGGTCTCAGTCCCCTTCGTGACTGGCCACGCGTCGGCGCCACAGAAGCCAAAGTGGCGGGCGGCGTCTCGCCACCCAGCCCTGACGACGATGATCGCTCTTAGAATCAGCGCGCTGCGCGCGCCAACCGGGTGGGGATGAACCGCTCCCGGCGATCCATTCGCATCGATTTTGCTTTATCCTCGCGGCGATGATGAAGTGTCCTCGCGACGCCCGCCCTCTCTCCCCCCGTTCTTTCCATGACGTGGAAGTCGACATGTGCGAAGACTGCGGAGGCATGTTCGTGGACAAGGGAGAGCTGAACAAGCTCGCCGATCCGACCGCCGGAGACCTGGAGTTCTCGACTCTCCGCGGAGACACGCATCAACACTCCGACGAGTGGGGGGTCACTCTCTGCCCTCGCGACGACGTCCCCATGGAGAAAGTGGAGTTCAACGTAGGGACGAACATCATTCTCGATCACTGTTCCACCTGCCACGGCTTCTGGCTCGACGGCCGCGAGCTGGCCAGGATCAACGAGACCGTCCTCGATCTCAATGAGGCGGCGCGAAGCATGCCTGATCCGCCCTTCGTCCGTCTGTCGCAATTCATCTGGGCCCTGCCGTTTCCGAAGTAGCGTCGTCTGATGCTCGACGCCGGAACGCTCGCTGACTCCTCTTCCCAGATCAACATCTGGCTTCTGACGCCGCTGCTGATCTTCCTCGCCCGGATCTGCGACGTGGCCATTGGAACGTTCCGCATCATCTCGCTTTCGCGGGGGCGCCGATACCTCGCCCCCTTCCTCGGATTTTTCGAGATTCTCATCTGGCTGTTTGCGATCAGGCAGATCTTTCAGAACGTCGACCACATCGCCGCGTTCATTGCATATGCGGCCGGCTTCGCCGCCGGTAATCTCGTGGGTGTCATGATCGAGGAAAAGGTCGCTCTTGGGCATCTCGCCATCCGCGTCATCACGCCGGAGGACTCGAGCGCGCTGCTGGCCAACCTGCGCGAGGCACGCTATGGGGTCACCAGCGTCGCGGCGAAAGGTCAGAAGGGTGACGTGCAGCTGATCTTCATGGTCATCGAGCGGAAGGAGTATGACCGAGTCATCGAGATGATCCGGCGCGCGCACCAGAGCGCTTTCATCTCAGTCTCCGACGTGCGTGAAGCCAGCGAAGGCATTTTCCCGGTTCCGGAGTACCGCACTTCCCTCCGCTTTCCGTGGCGCAAGAGCCGCTGAGCGGCCCGGGCTGGCTCGGAGGGACGGCTCGACGTAGGATGCGGCGATGGATCACGATCATTCACCGGCAGCCATCCGGGAGCGTCTCGACGAGGGTCCGCGTCTCAGCTACCTCCGAGACTTCGTCTACGGCGGCATCGATGGCGCCGTGACGACCTTCGCCATCGTCTCCGGCGTCGTCGGAGCCCAGCTCTCTGCTTCCATCGTTCTGATACTCGGAGTCGCGAATCTACTGGCCGACGGATTTTCGATGGCCGCCTCGAATTTTTCCGGCACCCGCGCCGAGCACGATGAGCGGGAGAGAGTGCGGGAGATGGAGCACCGACACATCAGGCTCTACCCCGACGGAGAGCGGGAGGAGATCCGGCAGATCTTCGCGCGCAAGGGGTTCGAGGGGGAAGAGCTCGACATGATCGTCGAGCGAATCACCAGCGACGACGATCTCTGGGTGAATACGATGATTCAGGAAGAGTACGGACTGCCGATGGAGATTCGATCTCCTTGGGTCGCCGCCGGCTCGACGATGCTCGCCTTCGTGATTTGCGGCGCGGTTCCCCTCCTCCCCTTCTTTGCCGACTCCGAGAACGCTCCGGCCTGGTCCCTCGCGGCAACCCTTTTCGTCTTCTTCGGCATCGGCTCGGCCAAAAGCCGCTGGTCGGTCATTCCCTGGTGGCGCTCGGGACTGGAGACGCTCTCCATCGGGGCGGTCGCCGCGGGGATCGCCTATGGCGTCGGAGTGCTGCTCCGCGGTCTGGCCGCGGCATGATTTCCCGCGGCGAATCGTAAGTCGAGAATTGCGAAGATGTTGAACTGACCTTCGGCGCCGAAAAACGAAGATATGACCCCGCCCGTTACAGGATCGCAAAGAAGCCCGGAACCATGCCGGCGGCGGATACGTCTTCGGTAAGATGCAGCGCACCGCCGGTGAGCCTTCCTTCCGGGAAGTGCGGGCGACGCGTCATCCGATCCCCGATTCGCGACGGAGGAACCCATGCCCCAGCGCCGACGCTTCATCGCCGAAATCGCAGCCCTCGTGGCTGCCTCCGCGCTCTGCGCGACGATTGCGAACGCCGTCGCGGCCAAAGAACGGAAACTGGCGTGGGTCGGAGACTACCCGAATGCCCTGACCGTTCCTCCGCTGCGAACCGAGCCGGCGGCCCGGACGCCGCCGGCGATTTCCATGATTCCTTCCGAGACTGGCGGCAGCCAGGAGCTTCCCGCGGCATCCCCGATCGCGGAGGACGACGCGGTCGTAACGACGACCATGGCAACTCGGACCTCGATTCCACCCGCGAAAACCGGAGAGGCATCACCCGGGCCGGCTCCCGCTTCAGCGAAAGCGCCGGATCAACCTCCAGCGGCCGCGATTCGCCAATGGACACTCGCTGACTTTCCGGCTCGCCCCGACGTTTCCGCAATCGACATCAGCACCGAACAGGCGAAGGCTCTGTTCGATCTCCGCGTCCCCTTCATCGACGCGCGCCGCAGCAACGTCTACGAGGCGGGGCACATCGCCGGCGCCATCAGCATGCCGGTGTGGGAATCCGACATCGACCACCGCGTCGCTCGCTTTTATGAGGCGGGACGTCCCGGTGATGCTCCGCTCGTCATCTACTGCAGCGGGGGCAACTGCGAAGACTCGCACATGCTCGCGCAGAAACTCTGGGGAATCGGCTACGACAACATCCTCGTCTACCTCGGAGGGTGGCCCGACTGGCAGAAGCATGGTTATTCCGCCGAACGAGGCCCGGCGCGGTGAGACGGACGCGCGAGATCCTGCTCGGCCGGTGGCTGACCATTCGCGTCCAGATCGCGCTCGGCGCGATCTTCGTGGCGGCCGCTCTGCCGAAGATCATCGATCCTCCCGGCTTCGCGCAGATGATCTACAACTATCGTCTCGTACCGGGCGCGTTCATCAATGCGCTCACCCACATGCTGCCGTGGCTGGAGCTGTTCTGCGGGATGGCTCTTCTTCTCGGGATCTGGCGACGGACCGCCGCCCTGATCATCGGTGCGATGCTGGTTTCCTTCATTCTCGCCCTCGGCATCAATCTCGGGAGAAGCCATGCGGTGAACTGCGGCTGTTTCGAGATCGATGCTGCGGTCAAGTCGCGCGAACAGCTCTTCAGTGAGATGCGATGGGTCATCATTCGTGACGTCGGCATGCTGCTGATGGTCGGGCAGCTCGTGACCGCGCTGTCCGCGCGAGCACGCCGGAGCGAGGAGGAGCTCGAGGGCGTGGTGGATGCGGAACCCGCGCAAAGCTCGTAGCGGCGCACAAGGGTGCAGCGACACTCCCGTTTGGCGCAACCGCGTGCGGGTGGTGGTCATTCAGAGGCCGTATGCGCCGGCCGAGCAGAGTATGAAAGTCAGCGGGAAGGGCGGGGTCATTCAGAGGCCGCACGGGAGGACGAGGTTGAGAGACGATTGGTCTCGCGGCCGAAGAATCTCCGAATGCGAAGGCCGTCATCGGGTTCTTATGCCGGTGCAATCGCATCCTACGAACGCGCCTGGACGTGCATGAGAACCCGACAGCGATCCTCGCGGCTGAGATTCTTCGGCCGCGTCACCACTTCGCATTCTGCCCGGCTGGCGCGTGCGGCCTCTGAATGACCCCAGTGCCGCTGCGAGTTTCGTGCTCGACGGTCATCTCCGCTCCACCGACGCTCGCGACGTTCCCCCACTCTGAATGACCCGCCCTTTCTCTCCACCAGCAGGGCCGCCGTCAGCTGCCCCAGGGCTCGAAGTTCGCCGTGAAGTGGCGAAGAACTTTCGGCGCTTTCGTGATCCGGTAGCGGGGGATCGCTTCTTTCTCTTTCGCGACGCCAATCACCGCTTCGGCCACGTAATCGATGTGCGATTGCGTGTAGAGACGCCGCGGGATGGCCAGGCGAACCAGCTCCATGGGTGCGGGCTTCTCGGTTCCGTCCGGCTGCATGCCGAACATCACGCTTCCGATCTCCACTCCCCGGATCCCGGCCTCGACGTAGAGCGCATTGCAAAGGGCGATTCCCGGATATTCGAGCGGGCCGATGTGCGGCAGGAGGGCGCGCGCATCGATGTAGACGGCGTGACCACCGGGCGGTCGGACGATGGGGATGTCCGCGGCGATCAGCTTCTCGGCGAGATACTCGATCGAGCGGATCCGATACCGGAGATAGGGCTCCTGCACGACTTCTTCGAGTCCCTGCGCGATCGCTTCCAGATCGTAGCCCGCGAGACCGCCATACGTAGGAAACCCCTCGGTGAGGATCAGAAGATTCCGGCAGCGCTCGGCCAGAGCATCGTCGTTCATCGCCAGAAAGCCGCCTATGTTGGCGAGCCCGTCCTTCTTCGCCGACATGGTGCAGCCGTCGGCAAGGGAGAACATCTCCTGCGCGATCGCCAGCGGCGTCCTCCCGCTCTGACCTTCCTCGCGAAGCTTGATGAAAAATGCGTTCTCCGCGAAACGACATGCGTCGAGAAAAAAGGGCTTCCCGTGCCGGTGAGCGATGTCCCGGACAGCCCGGAGATTCTCGAGGGAGACCGGCTGGCCGCCGCCGGAGTTGTTGGTCACGGTGGTCATCACGAGCCGGATTCGGTCGCCCTCGCGCGAAAGCGCCCGGTCGAGCTCTTCCAGATCGACGTTCCCCTTGAAGGGATGAATCGTGGCAGGCTGTCGTCCCTCGGCGATCACGATGTCACGGGCCTCGGCCTGTTCGTACTCGATATTCGCTCGAGTGGTATCGAAGTGCGTATTGTTGAGGACGATATCCCCTGTTTCGAGGATCGAATGAAAAAGAATCCGCTCCGCCGCCCGTCCCTGGTGCGTCGGGATGATGTGGCGGTAGCCGGTCAGATTCGAGACCGCATCCCGGAATCGAAAAAACGAGCGGCTGCCGGCGTAGGATTCATCGCCGCGCATCACCGCGCTCCATTGGGATGCGGACATCGCGCCGGTCCCCGAGTCGGTGAGGAGATCGATGAGCACGTCCTCGGCGGCGAGAAGAAAGACGTTGAAGCCTGCTTCCCGCAGTGCCGACTCCCGCTCCTCCCGCGTCGTAAACTTGATCTCCTCGACGGATTTGATGCGGAAGGGCTCGATGATCGTGTTGAAATTCATTCGCGCGTCATTATCACAGAGGCCCGATCGCTTCTGCCGCAACGCACATGAAAAACTATCGGGTTCGGCCCGCTCCCACCCGGTTTCGGGCACAATCGCAGTGCGATTCGGAGTCCAACGGGCTGTAGAAGGTCCGGATCCCGGCCGTCCGTCAATCCGAGCATTCCCGGAGGTTTCTCAACGATGAACCATCAGGCAACCAGCAGGCACCGGATCGGGGCCGGCGCGTCAGCCCTCCTCGCGGCGCTTCTCCTCGTCGGCTGCTCGGCAGAAGGAGGGGAACAGGCGCGAGCGAGAGGCGAGAGCTCCGAGGGTGCGACGAAAACCTCCGTGGCCGCGCTTTCCCCGGAGTCTTCCGCGGAAGCTCCCGAGCCCGGGCAGAGCTCGAGCGCCCCCTCCCCGCCGGTTCCGGCCGTGTCGCCAAAAAAAGCAGCGGCGGCCCCTCCGATGCCGGGAGCCCCTGTCGAGCCACGCAAGATCACGCCGCAGGAGCTGCACGAGCGAATGCAACGTGAAGAGGTGGTCATCGTCGATGTGAGAAATGCCGAGCAATACGAGGCCTCGCGAATCGAAGGGGCCATCCACATTCCCTTCACGGAGATGTTCGCGCGAGGCGACGAGCTCCCCAGAGAAAAACTGATCGCGCTCTATTGCAGCTGTCCGAATGAAGAATCGAGCGGATCCGCAGCGCTCGATCTGGAAGCCATGGGACTCGAAAGAACAGTGGCCATCCTCGGCGGGCTGGAAGCCTGGCGGCTCGCCGGTTTTCCGGTCACTTCGGACACGCGATGAGCGAGGAACGGGGGGCGGACGGACAGTGGGCGATCGAGGCGACGAACCTCTCGCGCCGCTACGGGCGCCGCTGGGCGCTCGCATCGGTCTCCCTGCGCATCCCCTCCGGCGCGACGCTCCTGCTGGCCGGTAACAACGGATCGGGCAAGTCGACGCTTCTTCGCGCCCTGGCCACCGCGATCCGCATCGATCGAGGCGAGGTCTTCATCGAGGGAATGGACATCCGGCGCGACCGCGATGCGATCCGGCGGAAGACCGTCCTGCTCGATCATCACGCCTATACCTACGAAGCCCTGACCGCCATCCAGAATCTGAGCGTCACCGCTTCGATCCTCGGGATACCCCACGGACGAAGAGCCCTCATGCCCGTCCTCGCAGAGGCCGGTCTCGGCGATCGCGCGGATGACGAGGTCGCGGGCTTTTCGGCCGGGATGCGCAAACGTCTCTCCATCGCCCGCCTTCTTCTGCGGCTCCCCAGGAGTGGCGGCGGCGCCAGACCGAGCGTGGTTCTTCTCGATGAGCCATACAACCAGCTCGATCCGGAGGGCTTCCGCCTCGTGGATCAGCTTCTCGAAAGGCTGAAGAACGATGGCGCGACGGTCGTCATGGCGACACACCTCGTCGATCGGGGAGCCCCTCTCTGCGATCTCGGCCTCCTCCTCGAACAGGGGCAGGTCGCCTGGTCGGGGAGCGCGGGGGATCTTCCACGCCACTCGGGGATCAGTCAGGAGCGGCTGTTTTGAGCCGGCTGGCCGCGTCGCTGCGGAAGGAAATGCTGCTCCAGTGGCGGACGCGGAGCCAGGTGATCGCGGTTTTCGTCTTCGGCGCGACCTGCCTCCTGCTGTTCAGCTTCGCCATCGGACCGAATGCCGCGGCTCTTCGGGCTCTGGCCCCCGGTTTTCTCTGGCTCGCACTTCTCCTTTCCTCGACCCTGACGCTCGCGGAGAGCTTTCATCTCGAAATGGAAGAGCGGGCCATCGAAGGACTTCTTCTCCTTCCCGCGGGCGACGGGGCCGTCTACTACGCCAAGGCGATCGCGAACGCGATTCAGCTCTCGCTCCTGGGCGTCGCTCTCATTCCCGTGATGGTGGTGCTCTACGATGCCGGCACGACACGGATTCCGGCGCTGGCGGGAGTGATCGTGCTGGGAGCGGCGGGACTCTCCGCGCCCGGAACTCTCTACACGGCGATGACCTCGCGCCTCCGCGCGCGGCAGACCCTGCTTCCCCTCCTGCTTTTCCCGCTGATCGTGCCGGTGCTCCTCGCAGCGGTGAAGGCCACTTCGCTCTTCATACTCGGCGATCCGATGGAGCAGGCTCGATCGTGGATCATTCTGCTGGTGGCGTTCAACGCGATTTACTGGTCACTCTGCGGACTTTTTTTCGGCCGGGTCATGGAAGAGTGACAGGATGACGGCCATGCTCCGGGGAATCGAAGCAACATCAAGTACTGTCTTTAGAACCGAATGACCCCTCTTCTCGGAAGAACCCTCATTCTGCTCTCGCTTCTCGCGGCCTCGAGCGGAGCCGTCGTCGCCTTCGCCGCGGCGAGCCGCCCGCGGCTTCTGGAGTGGGCTCGACGCTTCGCTTTCGGATACGCCGCGCTGATCATCGCCGCGAACGTGGTGATGGTCGCAGCGCTCGTCGGTCACGATTTTTCGGTCAGCTACGTGGCACGGGTGGGCTCGCGCTCGACGCCGCTGTGGGTCACGATCGTCAGCCTCTGGTCCTCGCTTGAAGGATCGATTCTCTTCTGGGGCATGGTGCTGGGGCTGTTCATCGGCGGCGCGACCTTCGCGACGCGCAGACGGCATGAGGAGTACATGCCGTATGCCATCGGCACCTGGCTGGCCGTGGCGGCCTTCTTCAGCTTTCTCATCGCGGGGCCCGCTCAGCCGTTCAATACCGTCGTCAATCCTCCTGCCGATGGGCCGGGACCGAATCCCCTTCTCCAGAATCACATTCTGATGGCCGTCCACCCGCCGTTCCTTTACTTCGGATTCGTCGGCATGACCATTCCCTTCGGCTTCGCCTCTGCCGCTCTGATGCTGCGGCGTCTCGGCGATGATTTCCTGCAACCGCTGCGCACATCGCTGCTGGTCGCCTGGACGTTTCTCTCCGTCGCCATCGTCCTGGGGGGATGGTGGGCCTACGAGGTATTGGGGTGGGGCGGTTACTGGGCCTGGGACCCGGTCGAGAACGCGTCGTTTCTTCCCTGGCTCGTCGCGACCGCGGCTCTACACTCCGCGATCGTCGTCGAGCGGAAAGGAACGCTCAAGGGGTGGACGCTCACGCTCGTCATGTCTTCGTTCCTCCTGGTCATTCTCGGAACGTTCATGACTCGCTCGGGCGTCTTCAATTCCGTTCACTCATTCACCCAGAGCGAGATCGGACCGACGATTCTCGGCTTTCTGGCGGTCGCGCTTCTCTGGTCGGTCGCGCTTCTGGCCGGGAACATGGATCGAATCGAAGGAGAGGCGGTGCGGATCGAGGGGGCGAGCCGTGAAGGAATGTTCCTGATCAACAACCTCCTCTTCGTCCTCTTCACGCTCACCGTGCTGATCGGCACGGTCTTTCCGCTGCTGGTCGAAGCGGTCCAGGACCGGCAGATCAGCGTGGGACGCCCCTACTTCGACAAGATGGCGGTACCGATCGGGGCTGCACTTCTTTTCCTCATGGGAATCGGGCCGGCGCTCCCCTGGGGGCGCGCGACCCGGCAGCAGGTCGAGCGCGCCCTGCTCCCCCCACTCCTGACCGCCGGCGCCGTTCTGGTCCTCGGAGCGCTTCTCGGAGCGACGAATCCCTGGACTCTCCTCACTCTTTTTTTCGGCGGCTACGCGATTCACGTCACCATGCGGGAGATGCTCCTTCCGGTGGCGAAGAGGGTTCGCGGGGGGGACTCGCCGGGGCGCGCGTTCGTCGAGGCCCAGCTCGTCCGCGGACGCCGCCGCTTCGGCTCGTACATCGTGCACGGCTCCGTCATTCTGATCATGGCCGCGATCGCCGTGAGCAGCACGATGAAGGTCTCGGCGGAGCAACAGCTGCGGCAGGGCGAAACGATGGCGATCGGCGACTACACCCTCCGTTTCTTCGGCGCTGAAACGAGGCAGGAGCCCCACCGGCTCGCCACCATCGCTCACATCGGCGTCTATCGCGGCGAAAAGCTGATCCGCAACATGCAACCGCGGATGAACCAGTATCTGACGCAGCGCGAACCGATCGGAACCCCCGATGTCTACACGCGTTTCCGCGGAGACCTCTATCTCTCGGTCATGAACATCGACCCGCGCGCCCAGACCGTCGGGCTTCACGCGATCATCAATCCGATGGTCGGATGGATCTGGATCGCTACCGGGACGCTGGCCCTTGGCGCGATCGTTCTTCTCATCCCGCGCCGAAAGAGCGCAGCTGGGGAGTCCGTGGCCCTCGAGGCTTCTTCGCATCCATCGCCGCGGACGCGATCTCGGGAGCCCCTCCCGGGAGATGCAGGATGAATCGGAAAGTCCTTCTCATCGGACTGGCCGTCGTCGTTCCGATGATCGCGGTGCTCGCCCTGAGCCTGGGGCGCGATCCTTACTCCGTGCGCTCGCCTCTGGTGGGCCGTCCCGCGATCGGCTTCACGCTGCAGGAGGTCGGGACCGGCACGCCGCTCGCCCTTGCGGATCTCGAAGGAAAGCCGGTGGTGATCAACTTCTGGGCGACGTGGTGCGTCCCCTGTTATGCGGAGCATGAAGTTCTCACTCGCGTTGCCCGGATGACGCAATCCCAGGTTCAGTTCATCGGCGTGGTTTATGACGACGATCCCCGGAAGATCCTCCAGTTTCTTTCCGAGCGTGGAAGCGCTTATCCGACCGTCGTCGATCAGGGAGGCAAGGTTGCCATCGCCTATGGTGTCTATGGAGTCCCTGAGACCTTTTTCGTCGACCGTCGGGGAACCATCGTCGCCAAGCACGAAGGCGCGCTCGATGAGGCGAGCCTGATCAATTACATCGGAACGATTCTCGGGGACGCTCGATGAAGCGGGGGCTGATCGCTCTTCTCCTGATCGCGAGCGCGGTCGTGGCACAGGAGGTCACCCTCCCAAGCCCCCATGAGATCGTCGGACCTCCGCGCGGCTCCGTTCTTTCCGGAGCCGAGCTCGATGCGAAGACGAAGGATGTCGCATCTCTCCTCCGCTGTCCGACCTGTCAGGGCCTTTCTATTTACGACTCACCCGCCGCCATGGCGATCAACATGCGCGAGCAGGTGCGGGACCTCCTCACAGCCGGATATCAGGAAGACCAGATCCTCGCCTATTTCGAAGCCTCCTATGGCGAGTTCGTCCGGCTCGAGCCCTCGCTGAGTGGGGCGAACTGGCTGGTCTGGACCGCCCCCATCCTCCTCGCTCTGCTCGGAGCGTGGTTCGTGGTCTCCGTCCTCCGTAAACGAGAGCCCGCACCGGTTGCGGTTTCGGAGAGGAATCCGGACAACGACCCCGATCTGGAACCCTACATCCTCAAAGTACGCGAGCTCGCCTGGGGATCGCCGGGCCGCATCGCTCCCCTGGATTCGAAGAGCGTGGAGACCGCGACGGGCAGGGAGGCCGTGCCCACGGGACCGCCTGAGAACGAGCCGAGGAGCGAATCAAACGAAGGGGTCGGCCGGTAATCCCGCCCCCGCGGGGCGGGCGGGGGTCATTCAGAGTGGCGCACGGGAGGACGAGGTTGAGAGACGATTGGTCTCGCGGCCGAAGAATCTCAGAATGCGCAGGCCGTCATCGGGTTCTTGTGCCGGTGCACTCGCATCGTACGAACGCGTCTGGACGTGTATAAGAACCCGACAGTGATCACCGCGGCTGAGATCCTTCGGCCGCGACGCCAGCTCATCTTCTGCCCGGCTGGCGCTTGCGGCCTCTGAATGACCACCTCCCTCTGCCTTCCGCCTCCGAATCACCTCCCCCCACCGCCCGGAGGCCGGCGGAACCCCACTCCCGGTTCGTGGAAATTCGGATCCCTCCCCTCGCCGTTTCGGAGGCTTCATGAAAGCTCTCGCGCCGCTTCTCCTTCTGCTCTCCCTTCCCCTCACAGCCGCGGACCCCGGGGTCGTTGCGACGTTCGGTGATGTGAAGATCACCGAGACCGACATCAGGGGGCCGATCGAGAATCAGCTTCGCCAACTTCGGGACGCGGAATACAACCTGAAGCGGCAAGCGATCGAGCAGCACGTTTTCCAGCTCATTCGCGCACGGATGGCTGCGAAGGACCAGATCACCGACGAGGCGCTCTGGAAACGCGAGGTCGAAGGAAAAATCGTGGCACCGGCCGCCGCGGAAGTCGATGCGCTGGTGCAGCAGTACCGCAACCGCCTTCCTGCGGACGAAGCGCAGGCTAAGAAAGTGATCTTCGATGCGATACGACAGCAGCGGATTCAGGAGCGGGAGCGCGTCTGGCGGAGCGAGCTGCTTGCAGCCGCTGATTTCGATCTCCTGCTCGAACCGGTGCGTTACTCGATCCCGACGCTGCCGGGCGATGCAGCGACAGGCCCGGCCGGTGCGCCGGTGACCATCGTAGAGTTTTCCGATTTCCAATGCCCTTACTGCGCTCAGAGTCAGACTCTGATGGAACAGATCAAAAAACAGTACGGGGATCGCGTGCGGTTCGTCTTCAAGCAGCTCCCGCTGGACATTCATGCGGAGGCCCGATTCGCCGCCGAAGCCTCCCTCTGCGCGCGCGATCAGGAAAAATTCACGGAGCTGCACGACTGGCTTTTTGCCAATCCGAGCAGGATCAACATCGAGACCCTGAAGGAAGTGACGCCGGAAATGGGGCTCGATGTCTCCGCCTTCGAGAAATGTCTCGTCGAGAAGCGGCACGCGGCCGCCGTCGAGGAACAGATCGCTTCGGCGACGGCGATGGGAATCGGCAGCACTCCGACTTTCTTCATCAACGGACGCAAGGTTGGCGAGCGGAGCCTGGAATCATTCGCGCGGATGATCGACGAAGAGCTCCCCCGGGTGAAGTAGGGATTTTCCAAACTTGCCCCTTGCGAGCAAACGAACGATCGTACTATTTTAATCGCACGACCGTTCGATTCACTGGGAGATTCCATGACCGCGACCGCCCTCGATTTCAGCTTCGAGCTCAATCCGAAGTTCCGCTACACCAGCCGGGTCCACTGGGACGAGCTGGATCCCCTCCAGATGCTTCATAACTCACGATTCGCCGCTCATGTCGAGCGGGCCGTCATCGCTTTTTACGAGAGCGCCGGGTACCGGTGGACGATGACGGTCTCGGAGAATCCGGACCAGTTTCACGTCGTGCGCGACTTTCACATCGAGTTCCTGGCTCCGGTGGCGCGGCCGGGCGATCTCCACGTCGAGATCTGGGTCGAACACCTCGGAACGACCAGTTGCATCTATGGCTTCCGTTGTACGAGTCAGGATGGGGCGATCACTCACGCCCGCGGAAACCGGACCATCATCAAGCTCGATCCCGAGACGAAACGCCCCGCCGCATGGACCGACTCCTTCCAGCGCGTGCATCGCGAGATTCGCAAAGATCTCCCGGCGGCCCCATGATGACTCCGGTCATCGCAGAAACAGCAGCGCCGAAAGGGGAGCGCACGCGTCGCGCGATTCTCGAAACCGCGGTCGACATGGCCTCCGCCGAAGGACTGGAAGGGCTGACCATCGGGCGCCTCGCTTCCGGGCTCGAGATGAGCAAGAGCGGTCTATTCGCGCATTTCGGCTCCAAAGAAGAGCTGCAGCTCGCGTGCGTGGAAGCCGCGCGCGAGATCTTTCTCAGCGAGGTGATTCGTCCGGCGCTCCGTGCTCCCCGCGGGATCGCCCGGCTTCGAGCCCTGTGCGAGCAATGGATCTCCTATGCCGAGCGGAAGGTGTTCCGGGGTGGATGCTTTTTCGACGCTGCCGCCGCCGAATTCGACAGCCGTCCGGGAGAGGTCCGCGACCGCGTCGCCGCGACCTGGCGCGACTGGCTCGCCATGCTCGAGTCGGCCGCGCGCAAAGCTCAGGAAGTCGGCGAGCTCGATCCCGAGATCGACCCGAGCCAGGTCGCCTATGAGCTGAACGCGCTGGTGACCGCGGCCAACCGAAGCTCGCAGCTTCTCGAGGACGAGGCGGCCTGGAACCGGGCGCGGTCGGCGGCGCGGCGGCTGATCGATTCCCTCGCTGTGGCCCGGCAATCGTAGGCTCAGGCTCTCCATCGTCCGCCGTTCCGGCATCCAGCGCGCCGGGTACTCTCCGCGATGCGGGTAGAATCGCGCCATCCTGGGTCCGAAGGAGTTTCGAAATGCGCCGTCTCCTCGTCCTGATCCTCATCGCAGCCGCCTCTCTGGCCGCGACTCCCCCTTCCGGCATGCTCGGATTTTCACCCGCTCGCGCCGAGTCTCAGAGAGATCTCGAGGAGCAGTTCGACGCGCTTCTCAATCGCGAGAATCTGGACCAGTGGCTCAAAGAGCTTTCCGCGCAGCCGCATCACGCGGGATCTCCCGGAAGCAAGGCCGTCGCCGAGTCGATCGCCCAGAAGTTCCGCTCGTGGGGATTCGACACCGAGATCGATACGTACCACGTTCTTCTGCCGACGCCGCGCACCCGCAAGCTCGAGCTCATCGCTCCGACCCGCTACGAAGCGAAGCTGGAGGAACCCGCGCTCGAAGGGGACGCGACCTCCTCGATCCGCGAGGGATCTCTTCCTCCCTATCATGCTTACTCGATCGACGGCGACGTGACGGGCGAGCTCGTTTACGTGAATTACGGGATCCCCGGCGACTATGAGACCCTCGAGTCCCTCGGAATCAGCGTCGCGGGAAAAATCGTGATCGCCCGATATGGTGGATCGTGGCGGGGAATCAAGCCGAAAGTCGCCGCCGAGCATGGAGCGATCGGCTGCATCATCTACTCCGATCCCCGCGACGACGGCTACTTCCAGGGCGACGTCTATCCGGAGGGAGCTTTCAAGAATGAATGGGGTGTGCAGCGGGGGTCGGTCATGGACATGCCGCTCCATCCGGGCGATCCCCTCACACCCGGCGTGGGATCGACACGTGACGCGAAACGTCTTCCCATCGAGGAAGCGAAGACGCTGACGCGCATCCCCGTTCTCCCGATTTCCTACGGCGACGCCCTGCCGCTCCTTCGGGCGATCGGCGGACCGGTGGCGCCGCTGGCCTGGCGTGGCGCGTTGCCGATCACCTATCACGTCGGGCCCGGGCCGGCGCGCGTGCGCCTTGCGCTCGAGTTCAACTGGAACACGGTGCCGGCTCATAACGTGATCGCCAGACTGCGCGGCGCCGAGAGGCCCGACGAGTGGGTCATCCGCGGCAACCATCACGACGGCTGGAACTTCGGCGCGAACGACCCGCTCAGCGGAATGGTGGCCCTGATGGAGGAAGCGCGGGCAGTCGGCCAGCTCGCAAGAAACGGGTGGAAGCCGAAGCGGACCATGGTGTACGCAGGGTGGGACGCCGAGGAGCAGGGCCTTCTCGGCTCCACCGAATGGGCCGAGCATCATGCCAGTGAGCTGAAGCGGAAGGCGGTCATCTACATCAACACCGACTCGAACGGCCGGGGCTTTCTCTACGCGGGCGCTTCGCATTCGCTCGAGCGTCTGATCAACGAAGCCGCTCGCGAGGTGACCGACCCGCAGCGGAAGATGTCAGTCTGGCAGCGAATGAGAGCAGGGATCATCGCCGGAGGCGGCGAGGACGCGGCCGCGGCCCGGGACGCCGTCGACCTGCCCGTCTCGGCTCTCGGCTCGGGATCCGACTACACCCCCTTCCTGCAGCATCTCGGCATCGCCTCGGTGCACGTCGGTTTCGGTGGCGAGAATGCCGGCGGCTCCTATCACTCGATTTACGACTCGTACGATCACTATTCACGCTTCGGCGATCCTGGCTTCCATTACGGAATCGCACTGGCCCGCGTGGCCGGCCGGCTGGCTCTCCGTTTCGCGGAAGCGGACATCCTCCCCTTCCGCTTCACCAACTTCGCGACCACCGTCGAGGAGTACGTCGGCGAGGTCGAAAAGCTGACCGATACGATGCGGAAGGAAACCGAGGAGAGGAACTGGAAGATCCGGGAAGGGATCTTCGAAGCAGCGGCGGATCCAACGAAGCCCTTCATTGCGCTCGTGCCGAAAGATCCGGTCCCGCATCTCGAGCTTGCCGTGCTGCGGAACGCAGCGGGGCGCGTGAAGGAAAGCGCCGCTCGTTACGATGCGGCCGCTCAGAAGAGCCTCGCGGAAGGTACGCTGACATCGAGCCAACGCGGCCGGCTCAATCAGCTCCTGGCCGGCGCGGAGCGAATGCTCACCAACGAAGCCGGACTCCCGGGCCGTCCCTGGTTCAAGCATCAGGTCTATGCCCCCGGTTTCTATACGGGGTATGGCGTGAAAACGCTCCCCGGAGTTCGCGAGGCCATCGAACAGCGCGAGTGGAGTCAGGCGGAGGAGCAGGCGAAGGTGATCGCGGCCGTGCTCGACCGGTTCGCCTCGCACCTGGATCAGGCGACCGCGGCCCTGGGATCGAATTGACGCGCGCCTTGCGGCTGGCCGGCGTGAGCCGGCTGGTTCTCGGTCGAGGATAGGAAACACGCGCTTCGCGCGCTTACCGGCCGGAGGCCGGCGGTACAGTGGCTCAGTTCTCTCCAGCTCCGACGAAGACAGGGGTCAGATCGATGGGAATGTCGCTCAGCCGCGCGATGACTCCGTCGATCTCTGCGTTTTTCACTCCGTACCGGTCGAGAAGCCGTTTCGCCCGGTCGTAATCCCCGAGAGCTTCGATCATGAGAAGTTCATGGGCCAGCGAGCGGATCGCCTCATCCATCTTCACCATGTCGACCCGGAACCGCCCGTCCCCTGCGGAAACGATCGCCCCCTTCTCCCGGAACCAGTTCCACTGAATGGCATTGCCGCGCCCGTGAGCCGAGTCGATGCCGAAGCGCATGCTGCGGAACGCGAGGCCGACCATCGTTCCGTAGAACTGCTCCTTCGTGAACCCGGTGAGCCACCCATGATCCATGGCGTAAAGAGCAGTCCAGGCTCCGGCCACGTCAGCCTTCGCCTCTTCGATCGTCGAATAGACCTCCTTCAGGAGAAGCCGCGTGTCGACGCGCTCGCCGGAGGCGGTGGTGATGATTCCGGGCCCGAGGCCATGGGTGAGCTCGTGGAAGAGCACGTAGTTGAAGTAGGCATCGAAGTCGATGAGAGAAACCTGATCCTGCGCCAGAACGCGCAGGCCGATCGGCTTTCCGCTGATGTCGAACTTCGCCTGCATCACGTTCTTCAGAAGGACTTTCTTCGATCCCTTCGCTTCGCGTACGCGCTCATCGTTCGGAAGATTGAAGGCCGCGGTCTGAACGCCGGACCGGGCATCTCCTGCCGTGTAAATCTCCTGCACCACGCTGATCGGAGATTCGCTTCCACGGTTCGGATTCTCGTGCTCGTCGGGAATCGGAAGGTTCCTCTCCATGTCCGGGAGATGCCGCGCATAAATCGACAACTTCTCCGACTCGGGGCGGTCGACCACGGTGATGAACGCTTCGAACGCCGCCTTGTAGTTGAAGAGATTGTCTTCGTAGACCTCGTAGGGGCCGATGACGACTTCGAGCGGTCCGTCGAGATCCATCCAGGCCAGGTCACTCTCGAAGTAGTCGTCGGTCGAGAACGCGAGGGCGCGTTTCTGGAGGTAATCCTTCAGTGATGCGTTCTTCGTGAGAGCAGCTGCCTCGCGCATTCGCGCCGCCGCGGTTGCGAGAAGATCCTTGTAGTAGACGGAGTAAGGGACCGCGTAAAGCCGGTCCCCGTCGCGGCGGATCACCGTATGGAGACTGCGGAAGGCCGCGGCGTCTTCCGGATGCGCGGCAATCCACCGCTCCAGCTCTTCCTTGGTCATGTCAGGCGGATAAAAACCGGCTCCCGGCGGTTTCGCGCCGGCAGCGGGAACGAACGGCTGATCTTCAGCCAGCCTGTCCCACGGTCCCTTCATCGCGACGAAATAGCGATAGGCTGCTGCGTGATCCTGTGATCCGGTCGCCGCAGCGCTGGCCAGCACCCGGTTCCATTCGTGATTTTTCTCGGAGACCTGAAGCCAGAAAATCTGATCCATGACTTTCGCCGCTTCGATCAGCTTTTCGACGACCATCCTTTCATTCGAATCGAGAAGACTCCGGTCGTAGTCGATCGGCGTCGGCGGCAGCTGCGCCGTGCGCTCATCGATGTCGCTCACGACCGCAGGAAGATTCGCAGCGCGCGGCTGCGGGGCGGGAAGGGGGGCCGGCATATCCGCCGGCGGCGGAGTCGTCGAGCAGGCAGTCAAGGCGATGATGAAGCCGGCAATCAGAAAAGCTCGTCTCAAGGCTCTTACTCCTTTTCTCGAAGAACGGACGTCCTGTTTTCGTTTCGCGAGCGGCTGGCCATGTCGAGCATCGCTCGTGCCGCGGCGGCCGCACCAAAGCCATTGTCGATATTTACGACCGTAATCCCCGGGGCGCAGGCATTCAACATCGAGAGCAGGGCGGCGAGGCCCTGAAAGCTGGCGCCGTAGCCGACCGACGTCGGCACCGCGATCAGCGGATGACGGAAAAGCCCGCCCACCACCGACGGCAGCGCTCCCTCCATCCCGGCGACGACGATCAGCACGTCCGCCGCGGCGATCATTCCGGTGGAAGCGAGGAGTCTGTGAATCCCGGCGACGCCGCAATCGTAGGACCGCTCGGTCTCGATGCCGAAGAATCCGAGCGTCCCCGCGGCCTCCTCGGCGACGGCGACGTCCGACGATCCGGCGGCAAGTACCGCAACCCGGCCCATGGAGGGGCGCGACGAACGCCCGCGCATCAGCAGCGCGCCTTCCTCGTGATATTCGACGTCCGCGAACTGGGCTGCGATCCGTTTCCCCTTCTCGGGCGAGACCTTCGTCGCCAGCACGGGAAGATCGCGCGACACGAACCAGCCGAAGATCTCCTCGAGCTGCGCGATGCTTTTCGAAAGGCCGAACACGACTTCCGGCAAAGCGGTTCGCTCCTGCCTTCCGAGATCGAGCTTGTGATGCCCGACCTGAACGAATCCCCATTCCGTCAGCTCCGCATGAGCTTCCTCGCTGGAAAGATCTCCCGCGGCGACCCGCTCGAGAATCCGGTCGAGACTCATTGCAGCGTGCTCCGGTTCAGTTTTCCCGACTCGAAACCTTCGAGATCGAGAGAGACGAGCGCGGCGCCAGCCTGCCTCGCTTCCTCCAGGAGAATGGCGCGCATCCCGGGCTCCACGGCGCGGGGGATATCGGCCTGCTGCAACTCGATCCGCATCTGACGCCCGTCGAATCGCGCGCGGCAGACCTCGAAGCCGAGATCGTGCAGTCGCGCTTCCATCCGCTCCACGGCGCTCAGCTTTTCGATGGTCACTTCCGAACCATAGGGGATTCGAGAGGAGAGACAGGGAGCGGCCGGCTTGTCCCAAAGCTCGAGTCCGAGCTCTCTCGCGATGGCCCGGATGCGCTCTTTCCCGAGGCCGCTGTCGCGGAGAGGCGCGTGAACGCCGAACTGCGAGGCGGCCCTGTGACCGGGGCGATGATCGCCGACGTCATCGAGCGTGAAGCCGTAGGCGATCGCATCCCATCCTTCCGCCGCGGCGATTGCGGCGCAGGTTTCAAAGAGGGTCTGCTTGCAGAAGAAACAGCGATCGCGATCGTTCTTGACGTAATCGGGGCGGCTCATCTCGTCGGTGGCGACGACGCGGTGCTCGACCCCGAGCGAACGGGCGAAGTCGATGGCCCCGGCGAGCTCCCGGCGAGGCATTGAGGGAGAGTCCGCCGTCAAAGCAACGACATCGGATCCCAGCACCCGCGCAGCCGCGGCGAGCAGCACGCCGGAATCAACGCCGCCGGAAAAGGCGACGATGAGGCGTCCGAGGGGACGGATTTCTCCCTCGAGACGCTCGAGGTCGGCTGAAACGGTTGCCGGGTCGGGGAATTCGTTCGGAACAGTCATCCGGAGTCGGAACGCGCTCGGACAGCGCCGGAACTGCATCGATGCAGAACGGCGGCCACCGCGGCGGCGCTCGTCATAAGTCCAACGTGTCATTGAACATTTCAGTTCGCTTTGTTATCGTCCCGGCAGAGTGTCAGGGCCAGCGCGTTGATCATCGAATGCTCACACTGTCACGCGCGGTATGAGTACGACTCCGCGCGGTTCGCCGGGAAGCCCTCCCGGAAAATCCGCTGCGCCCGCTGCTCCGAGATTTTCGAGATCCTGAATCCCGAACAGGCATCAGCGGGCACCCCCGCGAACAAGGAAGCCGCCGACAACACGATGGTCCGCGGACGCCGCAGTTATGCCGGAACTTCACGAGACGCGATTCCCGAGATCGAGGATGAAGAGCCGGAAAGCTCGGCGGACTACGCAGCTCCACTGGAGCTTCCGAAGGACAAACGGTTCTCTCTGGCGATCACGGACGGAGCGGACGCGGCCAGGGTTTTTCGCATCGACCGTGCGCGCGTCACCCTCGGCCGCTCCGGCGCGGACATCACACTGAATGACGTGGAGACCTCCCGCGAGCACGCGGCGATCGAGGTTCGGGGCGGAGTCGTCTACCTCGAGGATCTCGGATCGACGAACGGCACGTTCGCCGGCGGCTCACGGATCACACAACCGGTCGAGATCCACAACCATCAGGAGTTCATCGTCGGTACCACGACGCTCATGCTCATCGTCACGGCGCTGGAGTGAGAAGAAACGAAAGGGAGCTCAATGTCGAGGACCTTCACCATCATCAAGCCCGACTCGGTCGAGAAGGGTAACTTCGGAAAAATCATCTCCCGGCTCGAAGAGGCCGGTTTCAGAATCGTCGGAATCAAGAAGCTCCATCTCTCGAAGACGCAGGCCGAGGCGTTTTACGGCGTTCATCGCGAGCGCCCCTTCTTCGGAGACCTGGTGCGCTACATGACCTCCGGGCCGGTCTACGTCGCTGCTCTCGAGGGAGGCGATGCGGTCGCCCAGCTCCGGAAGCTCATGGGAGCGACCGATCCAGGGAAGGCGGACGCTGGAACGATCCGGAAAGATTTCGGCGAATCGATCGAGCGGAATGCGATTCATGGCTCCGATTCCGACGAGAACGCCGCGATCGAGATCGGCTTTTTCTTCGCGCAGTCCGAGCTGGTCTGACAGAGTGGCGGGCGTCGTCTCGCCGCCCAGCCCGTTTCAACGAAAATCTTTGCGGGACCGGCTGCAAGCCGGCGCCACAGAGAGAAAAGTGGCGGGCGGCGTCTCGCCGCCCAGCCGTTTTCATAAGATCTTCGCTGCGCGCTACCCGCGCCAGCCGGCTGCAAGCCAGCGCCACAGAGGCTAAGAGTCGGGCAGGACGATTCCCGGATACCCCGCGGCGGCCAGGCGGCTTGCCGCTTCATCAGCGGCTTCGCGAGTCGGAAAAGGTCCGACCCTGACGCGGTGCAGCTCGCCTCGAAGCTGGAGGTAAACCCGCGGCTCGATTGCGGCCACGCGCACTCGCAGGACATCGGCATTCGCCTCGACCTGGAAAGCGCCGAGCTGCACGACGAATCGCGAGGGAACCGGCGTCTCTTCCGGCACCGGCTGCGATGATCGGGGAGGCGCCGCAGGCGGAGTGCGCGTTTCGACGATTCTTCCATCCTCGGTCACCGTCTGGATCGTGACCCCGTCCGCTCCAACCTGCCGTCTCACCGGTTCCCCGGCGCGTTCCTCGATCACGACCACGTTGTCGACGACGGCACCGGAATCCGCGGAAGATCCGCCCGGAAGGGGAAAGGCTACGGAGGGAGCTCTCTCGGGAGCGCTGATGATTTCGTCCGGCGGAGTGATCTTCACGACGTAAGGGCGCGGCGGTTCTCTCTCACCCCTGCCGATCGCCACGATCCGCGCCTGAACCTGTCCGATGCCAGGCTCGACCAGCCCGATCTCACGTGCCGCGCCGTAGGAAAGATCGAGGATCCGGTTTCCGACGAAGGGCCCCCGATCGTTGATCCGTACCGTGACCTTTCGTCCGTTCGACAGATAAGTCACATCGAGGATCGTTCCGAAGGGGAGCGTCTGATGTGCAGCGGTCAGCTTCATCGGATCGAAAATCTCGCCGTTGGCCGTGGTCCGGCCCGCGAATTCCTCGCCGTACCAGCTGGCCATTCCGGTCAGCTCATCGGATTGCTGCGGGATTCTGGTTGCGACACACGCGGGAAGAAGCACCGCGACGAAAAAAAGAAGGACGAACGTCTTTCTCATACCCGCACCTCTCCGACTGCCGGACTGAGAAGGGCGCGGTCCTCCTCCATGATCGGCTCGACGAACTCGGCCAGCAGGCGCTCGACCTGGCGAGGAGCCAGGCCGACATAGGCTCGCGGGTCGGCCAGCGAGTCGATGGCGTCCGACTCCAGAGGGATCAGCGGATCCTCGGATAACCTGCGGAAGAGGTCATTCTCCCTCGCCCCCTCCTTCAACGCGCCCGCGGCTGCGATCGAATGAATGCGGACTCGCTCGTGGAGGACCTGACGGTCGCCTCCCCTTCGCACGCCTTCCATCATCAGATTCTCGGTGGCGATGAACGGAAGCTCCCGCGCCACGTTCGCCGCGATCACGGCTTCGTGCACGACGATTCCTCCGAGGATGTTGTCCCAGAGAAGGGCGATGGCGTCGGCCGCCAGAAAAGCTTCCGAGATTGCAATCCGGCGGTTCGAGGAGTCATCGAGAGTCCTCTCGAACCACTGAGTGGCAGCCGTGTGCGCAGGATTCTGCGCATTGATGATGAGGTGGCGCGCAAGCCCTCCGATCCTCTCGGCGCGCATCGGATTTCGCTTGTAAGCCATCGCGGACGATCCGACCTGCTCTTCCTCGAACGGCTCCTCGATCTCATGAAGATGTTGAAGGAGGCGGAGGTCGTAGCCGAACTTGGATGCCGATTGCGCGAAGCCGGCCAGGGCGGATACGACCTGAGCATCGACTTTCCGGCTGTAGGTCTGACCCGACACCGGAACCGTCCATTGAAAGCCCATTTTCGAGGCGATCAAATTGTCGAGCTGGAGCACCTTCGCTTCATCGCCCTCGAACAGCTTCAGGAACGACGCCTGGGTGCCCGTCGCCCCTTTCGCTCCCAGAAGCGCGAGCGACTCCATCCGCGCTTTGACCTCCTGCCAGTCCAGGAGGAGGTCATGCAGCCAGAGCGAGGCCCGTTTCCCCACCGTCGTGAGCTGCGCGGGCTGGAAGTGGGTGAAGGCGACGGTCGGAACCGATTTCCAGCGCTCCGCGAAAGAGCTCAGCTTCGCGATCAGATTCACGATCCGCCGGCGGACGACTCGCAGCCCTTCCAGCATCTGAATGATCTCGCCGTTGTCGGTGACGTAAGCCGAGGTCGCTCCGAGGTGAATGATCGGCTTGGCGAGGGGCGCCTGAAGGGCGAGAGCGTAGATGTGCGACATCACGTCGTGCCGGATCTCGAGCTCGCGCCGCTCGGCATCCTCGTAATTGATGTTCTCGAGGTTGGCGCGCAGCTCGGCCAGCTGCTCGTCGGTGATGGGGAGTCCCAACTCCTGCTGCGCTTCGGCCAGGGCCAGCCAGAGGCGGCGCCACGTCCGGAACTTGAAATCGGGAGAGAAGAGATACGACATCTCCGCCGATGCATAGCGATCGGTCAGCGGATTCGAGGCCGTCCTGCGGTTCACTGATGAATTATACCCGGGGGGAGGGAGGAGGGTAGACGAGCGAAAGAGGCAGGGATCAGGGTAGACGAGCGAGGGAAGAGGGAGAAGCACGGCTGCGGATTGATTCTTCGGTTCTCCAGCGCTTCGCGCCTTACCGGCCAGAGCCCGGCGGTACAGTGCATCCCGCCGAGATCTGCTTCTCCCTGAATCCCTCGCTCTTCTACCCTCTTCCCTGGTTTTGTTGCTCCTCTACCCTCCTCCCTGCCCCACCCCCTTGCATCCTGCCGCGTGAATCCACAGACTCCGCGAAACAGATGACCACCACTTTCCGCGACCTCTTCCGCTACCGGCAGCTCATTGCGGTCCTCACCGCGCGAGACCTCAAAGCGCGCTACCGCGGATCGGTCCTCGGATTTTTCTGGTCGCTCGCGAATCCCCTGCTACTTCTCGGCGTCTACACCCTGGTGTTCACACGCTTCTTTCCGAGACCGGGCGTCGACGCTTATCCGCTCTTTCTCTTCGCAGGCATTCTTCCGTGGACATTCTTCGCGGGATCGGTTCTCGAATCGACGAGCGCGATCTCGAGCAACGCCGGGCTGGTGAAGAAAGTGATGTTCCCGGCCGAGGCGCTGCCGCTGGTGGTCGTCGCATCCCATCTGGTTCATTTCGCCCTGGCCCTGCCGATCCTCCTCCTCGCGCTGGGCGTTACCGTGGCGGTCGGAAAGGCCGTCATCTCGCCGGTCATCCTCCTCGCACCGGTCTACATGCTGGTGCAGACCGTCTTCGTCGCCGGCATCGCCCTGATGATCTCCTCGGCGGCCGTCCTCTTTCGCGATCTGCGCGACCTGGTCGCGAATCTCGTCCAGCTCGGGTTCTTTCTGACGCCCGTGCTCTACCCGCTGCACAGTGACTTCATCCCCGCCTGGGGGCGCGTCCTTCTCAGGCTCAACCCGATGACCCCGTTCGTCGTCTCTTACCAGAGCCTCTTCGTCTTCGGGAAAGTTCCCGATACTCTCGATGTCCTGCTGATGCTTCTCTACGCCACGATCTCGATCATGCTGGGTTTCTGGGTGTTCGACAGACTGAGAGACACTCTCGCGGAGGTCATTTGAGCCGCGAGCCCGCAATCTCGGTGAGCGAAGTCTCGAAGACGTACCGGCTCTTCGGGCGCGGCTCGCAGTTTCAGACGCTCAAGAGCGCGCTGCTTCGGCGGAAGCTCGTCCACACGCCCGATACGTCCATCGAAGCACTGAGCGACCTGAGCTTCGAGGTGAACCGAGGAGAAGCGTTCGGCGTGATCGGCCGCAACGGATCAGGGAAGTCGACGCTCCTGAAGCTCATCTCCGGGATCCTCAAGCCCACCAGCGGTACGCTCGCAGTCGATGGCCGGATCTCCGCGCTCATCGAGCTCGGCGCGGGGTTTCATCCCGAGATCAGCGGGCGGGAGAACATCTACATCAACGGAATCATGCTCGGTCTCTCGCGGCGGGAGATCGACGAACGGTTCGACCGGATCGTGGAGTTCGCCGGCATCGGTCCCTTCCTCGATGAGCCGGTGAAGACTTACTCGTCGGGAATGTACGTCCGGCTCGGCTTTGCCGTCGCCGTCCACGTCGATCCGGACATCCTGCTGATCGATGAAGTCCTCGCGGTCGGCGACGAGGAGTTCTCGCAGCAGTGCGTCGCGAAGATTCAGGAGATGAAGTACCGCGGCGTGACTCTGCTGGTCGTCACTCACCAGCTCGATCTGGTTCGCAATCTCTGCGACCGCGCGCTCTGGCTGGAAAAGGGAGAGATGGCGGGCCTCGGAGATCCGGTGAGGGTCGTCGACGAGTACCTGCAGAGCGTGGCTGGATCACGGCTGCGGGATCCGGGCCCGATTGCAGAGGAGCCCGAAGACGAGGGTGAAGCCGAAGACGAAGAATCCGATCGGTCCGAGGAGGAACGCTGGGGATCGGGAGAGCTTCTTCTCACGCGCGTCGCCCTCTGCGATCAGAAGGGACGCGATCTGGTCGCCATCGGCGCGGGGACTCCGGTCACCATCGAGATGGAAGTCGACGTTCGAGAGCCGCAGAACGATTTCGTCTTCGGTGTCGGCATCTTCCACACCGACGGGACCTGCGTCTACGGGACCAACACCGACATCGAAGGGTTCCTCTCGACGCGCATCGAGTCCCCCTCCCGCGTTCGGTTCGTCATCTCCTCTCTCGATCTGATCGCCGGCAACTACCGGATCGATGCCGCGG
Organism: Thermoanaerobaculia bacterium; assembly: GCA_035525215.1. GTDB lineage: Bacteria > Acidobacteriota > Thermoanaerobaculia > Gp7-AA8 > Gp7-AA8 > DATLEY01. The sequence goes on from DATLEY010000053.1 coordinate 56,110, forward strand.
TGCACACGCGGAACGGGAGGGCATTCGATTATCGACGCGGCGCCATCCGATTCGTGGTCGGCTCGCGAGTCCACGACACGGGCCTCTACCGTCCCCAACATGAATGGGTCTTCGAAGGAGGGATGGAGCTGCGCCGCCTCGATGACATTCACCGCAACGTCCCGTCGCCCCTCGCCGTGACGATGCGCGACCTCGACGCCGAGGCGATGAAGAAATCGCGGCGAAAACCGCGGAAGCCCTAGCGTCGTTCAGGGAAGCTGGACTCTGCCTGCTTCATCGGGAGCCGCCGCCGGCAATGTCCTCACCCACTCCGGCATCAGGAAAATATCGCCAGGCCGGAGTCCCGGCGGGGAAACGGCCGGTCCCCGGTGAACGAGCACCGGAGCGGTCGGAAGAATGTCCGGGACCAACAGCGGCGCGTCTCCGGCATAGGGGAGGTGCCCCCGAAAGTTCTGATGGCGGTCGAACGCACTCTTCGGGACCAGACGCCCGCCGATGCTCAACGTGAGGGGACCCGGAGTGGTCGAAGAGACGTGCAGCGTTCGAGAAGGAATTGCTGGAAACGGGATTTCGAGATTTGCGTAGTCCGCAGGAATGAACACGAAAAGAGGGTGCGTCGCTGAGAAGAAAACGGCATAGTCTGTCGGTTCGGGTGTTCGTCTCAGTACGAAAGAACCGTCCGCCTCGACTCCTGAGTGTCCCGTTAACATGGCGACCCCGGGCGAGACGAGGAAGAGCCCGCCCGCTTTCACAGGCACGGATGTCATGATCCGTCCACGAACGCTCGGCAGCCGTTTCATCGCGATCGATACGGCTCTGTCGCCGGGGCCTACTTCCGAGCAGGCGCGATCGAATTCCGGATGAGTCGCGCAGATCTCTGAATCGTCGGGTGGCTGGATGTTTTCGAAGACCGCGATGCCTTTGTCGTCCGTCGTCGGCCCGTCCTTGTCGTATCTTGCTCTTGGTCGTTCGGGATCCCCGATCGGACCAAGCATCCGTGTCCTGGCGCCCGCCACGGGCTCATCATTCGAAGCATCCGTGACATCGACGTGGATAGCGCTATCGGACAAATCGAGATTGAGCCACCGGGCCTCCAGATCGTCGTCGTCGGGGAAAAGGACATAGTCCTCGTCTTCGTCACAGCGGTGCACCTCGACGGGAGCCAGGGCGAATTTCTCGTAGGAATTGAGCGTCGCTGTAAAGATTCCGGAGTGATCGCTCAGCGCGACGCCACCGGGAAACTCGACCCGTGCGACGACCGGAATGCCGTCGCGAATGACCATTCCCCGCATCGTGGGAAGGGTCGCCACGAGTTGGGAAACTGTGATCTCGCCAGCCTTGACGACGACTCGTTCGGTCCAGGGGCGAAGACGGTATGGAAGAGTGACGTTCAACGTCCACTCCCCTTCAGGAATCGTCAGCGACGTCGTCGGCGCCTGCAACGGAACGCCTGCCACGACGGTACACTCCCCTGAAGGTGGGCAGGAGAGAACCGCGGCGAGCGCATCATCCGTCATGGTGCGGGAAGACCCTGCGATGGATACTTTCCTGTTGGGCGGCCCCTGCAGACACTCCTCGGGTGCGACCGCGCGCAGCAGGATGTGATCAGGAACTTCGATTCGGAGCTCCCCCACGGTCGTGCTCCGCCCCGGCCAGACGAACAGGTCGCCGGCCGGAACCTGGAAGCGGATGGGCTCCGAGGTCCAGCCCGCGGGTGCAACCTCCACTTCGTATGTACCTTTGCGGCGCGGCACGTTTTTGAAAATCACGAGATCGGGAGGAAGAGTGTGAAGCGGCTGGCGGACCGGCGCCACTCGCGTTCCATCAGGCATGAGCAGATGGACGACCGGTGGGTCCGAAACACCTTTTCTGAGGTCGAGCGCGACGAGCACGTCGAAGAGTCCAGTCCGACCCTCAGCTCGAACGCGGTGGGGCGTGCGCTCACTCAACCAGACGGGACCGCCCACCGACAGCCTGACTAGATACCAGTCCGCACCGGCCGGGACCTTGATTTCTTCACTTCCTGGAAGGACCGGCCGGCCATAGGACGGCGTCTCCTCCGTGTGAGGAAAGAAGACCACCAGACGCTCACCCGCCTTCAGTTCCGCTCCTGGGATTCCGGATCGCTTCACGGTTTCAGCGGGAAAGAGAGGAACATCGACTCGTTGAACGGCGTCGCGCGAATCAACTGTGGTGACGTGGCCTGGCGCGTTGCTGATCAGCCCTTTTTCGTGCCGCGCGAAAAACGTCCACCCGCCGGATGGCAGCTCGATGACCTGATCTGCGGCCAGACATCTGACATCGCCCGATGAAAAGTCCCTGAGCAACTGATTGGTGGAGATCCCCGGAAAAAAACAAACTTCGCTTCCCTGGATACGCTCGCCTTCCACCTTCGTGACGAATTCGACGCGAGAGCCGAAAGCGCTGGTTGCAAGGATCGCCAGGAAAAGAAAAACAGTCTTCCGCGACACGAGGGGTCTTTGGTTCATATGAGCGAAACTCCTACTGAGTTGGGTCGGCTATTTGTGTATCGGTGTACTGGTAGACCGATACAATAGGCTGACCTTCTTCTGTCGTCAAGAGGAGGGAACCAGAAATCCGTCAGGAAGCTCACACTCAACGGGTCGCCGATTTTAATCGTGCGGGATTGATCCCTGCCCAGGCAGCCGCCGCGCATCTGACCGGCTCCGCTTTCTTGACTTGGGCGTCGCCCCCGCCGAAACTGATTTGCGATGGCGTCGTTCGCATCCGCGCGGAATCCGAAGCAGGCGACCCGGGTCACGATCCGGGCGGTGGTGCTCCTCTCCGGAGTCCTGACCATCGTCTTCCTGGTTTCCTTCGCCTTCTCCGAGGAGGGAATCACCGAGCTGCGCAATGCTCAGATGCGCGTGGACGCCCTTCGGAACGAGATCGCGGTTCTCGAGGCGGAGAACGCGAAGCTCCAGGCCGAGATCGAGAGCCTGCAGAAGTCGAGCTTCGCCGTCGAGCGGATCGCCCGCGAAGACCTCGGGATGTCGAAACCGGGCGAGATCGTCTACATGCTCCCGAAGAAGAGCGAGCCGGGAGTCTAGAGACCCTTCACGCAGCGGGTCGTCGCACCACGGCAACCTGGCCATTTCCGAGGATCGTGCCGGTGCGGTCGGGAGCAATGGCCACGGCGGTGGAGACCGGAATGCCGAGACCGATCGTCACTCGTGGCGCGGACATCATCCGTTTGAGAGTCTCGCTCGCATCCGGCCGATAGTTCGTCTCGACCGCAGCGCCCGGAACCCATCCGAAGCCGGGCACCACATTCCCCTGGCGCTGAGCGTCCGCTGCGTACTCGCCGAATGCCGCCGCGCCGGCCCCGATTCCCGCGACGACCGCCCCGCCGGCGCTCGCTTCACGGATTGCTTCCTCCGTGGCGGTCCCGCGAAGCGTATCCGCGACGAGGTTCGTGATTCCGCCACCGAGGTAAACCATCCCGGCGCTGCGGATCGCTTCGAGATTTCTGCCCCGTCTCAGGTCTCTCGATCGGTAGACCGGAACGTTGGCCACTTCCAGCTCAGGATCGAGCTTCCGGAAGTACTCACCAAGATGGCGCGCGTAATCAGGAGAGCCGGACGCCGTCGGAATGAACGCGATCCGGCGATTACCCGCGGGCATTTTCTCGAGAAGGAAGCGATCGATCTCGTCGGTGTCGCCGAAGGAGAACTCTCCTCCCCCAATCAGCACGAGCCAGCCGGAGCCCGGCTCTCCTGGAAGAACGAGCGTCTTCATGCGGTGGGGAGTGTACCGAAGTCCACTCTCCGGCCTGGCCACCGTACCGCCGGCGTCCCGCCGGTCGCCACGACTGCGCGGGCTCACGCGGATCCACTGTACCGCCGGCGTCCCGCCGGTCGCCATGACCGCGCAGGCTCACGCGGATTCACTGTACCGCCGGCGTCCCGCCGGTCGCCATGACCCCGCAGGCTCACGCGGATTCACTGTACCGCCGGCGTCCCGCCGGTCGCCATGACTACGCGGGCTCACGCGGATCCACTGTACCGCCGGCGTCCCGCCGGTCGCCACGACTGCGCAGGCTCACGCGGATCCACTGTACCGCCGGCGTCCCGCCGGTCGCCACGACTGCGCGGGCTCACGCGGATTCACCGTACCGCCGGCGTCCCGCCGGTCGCCACGACCGCGCAGGCTCACGCGGATCCACCGTACCGCCGGCGTCCCGCCGGTCGCCACGACTACGCGGGCTCACGCGGATTCACCGTACCGCCGGCGTCCCGCCGGTCGCCACGACTGCGCGGGCTCACGCGGATTCACTCACCTGTTCTTGCCGCGCAGAGCGATCACCGCAGACTCCCACTCCGGATCGAACGATACGAACGGCCAGTCGATCAGGCCGCCTTTTCTAGGATTGTTCCGGATGTACCGAATCACATGCTCGAGCTGCACCGGCGTGCGGATGACCCGGTCGAAGTAATCGCGCTGCCAGAAGCGCCCGTGGACGCCGAGCAGCCTGTTGCATTCTTTGGCGGTGTACGACTTCCAGCTGTGCACGAGATGCTCCAGATCATCGCCTCGCTCGAGGTAGAACAAGGCATGAACGTGATTGGGCATGACACACCAGCTGATCATGACGTGTCCGTTCCCGTTGAAAAATCGAAGGGCATCGAAAACCACGCCTGCAAGCCGTGGATCGCGGAGACTGCAGCGCCCGCGATGGCGGTCCAGCTCGATCTCACATTCCCGAACGAAGCGTCGCCGATAGTCTTCGGCCGAACTCGCATCCTTCCTGAGGCGACGTTCGATGTCTTCGATCAACCCGAACGGCAGCGAATCGAATTCACAAAAGGTGACGAAATAGATTCCCTGGTCGACGATGAAGTGAGGTTTGTTGTGGCGGATTCGGATGCGGCAATTGGATGGAGTGAAAAAACTGAGAGGTTCGTCTCGGCGCATGATGATCGGGGCCGAAACGAAGAGACAGGAGGGTTGGCGGGTGGGCAGGAAAAGGGTACCTCGGCGATGAAGAGGCGACAAGAGCGACCGGCCGGAGGCCGGCGGTACTCTGGTCTCGCGTGAGCCTGCTCGTTCCCCGCGACCGGCCGGAGGCCGGCGGTACTCTGGTCTCGCGTCAGCCTGGGTTATCGCTTCTTCCAGACCTGCTCGAGCCGGGAGGCCATGTCCGCGGGAGAAACGACGACGTGGATGCCCGCTTCTTCGAGCGCGTCCATCTTCTCTTTCGCCGTGCCCTTGCCGCCGCTGATGATCGCTCCGGCGTGTCCCATCCGACGTCCGGGAGGGGCGGTCTGACCCGCGATGAACGCAACCACCGGTTTCTTCACGTTCGCTTTCACGAATGTGGCGGCATCTTCCTCGGCCGTACCGCCGATCTCGCCGATCATGATCATCGCCTCGGTCGCCGGATCGGCTTCGAACGCTTCGAGACAATCGACGAAGTTGGTCCCGGGAAGAGGATCTCCGCCGATTCCGACCGCGGTCGACTGGCCGATTCCTCGCTTCGACAGCTGCCCGACCGCTTCGTAGGTCAGCGTGCCGGAGCGCGACACGATGCCGATCAGACCTTCCCGATGGATGTGCCCCGGCATGATCCCGATCTTCGCCTTTCCGGGCGTCATGATCCCCGGGCAGTTGGGACCGATCAGACGGGAGCGTTTCGCTTTCTCCCGTCCGGCGTTCGCTTTCGCCAGCAGGTCATGCGCCTTCAGCATGTCGTTGACCGGGATTCCCTCGGTGATGCAGACAATCAGCTCGATCCCGGCGTCGGCCGCCTCCATGATCGCGTCCGCGGCAAACGGCGGAGGGACGAAGATCAGCGCGCAGTTCGCTCCTTCCTTCTCACGCGCCTCGCTCACCGTATTGAAGACGGCGAAACCTTCGTGAGTCGTGCCGCCCTTGCCGGGTGTCACGCCGCCGACCACTTTCGTTCCGTACTCGCGGCACTGAATCGCGTGGAAGGTTCCTTCGCGGCCGGTAATCCCCGACACGATGACTTTCGTTTTCTCGTCAGCCCAGATCGCCATTGAATCTCTCCGTCCCTGACCCTCGTCATGAAGCGCGCGAGCGTTTCGCCGCGGCGACGACTTTCTCGGCGGCGTCGCTCATCCCGTCCGCGGTGATCAGGTCGAGTCCCGATTTCTGCAGGATCTCTTTCCCCAGCTCCACGTTCGTTCCTTCCAGCCGGACGACCACGGGCACAGGAAGACCGACCTCCCGCGAAGCCTGAACCACTCCTTCCGCGATGCGGTCGCAGCGCATGATCCCGCCGAAGATGTTGATCAGAATCGCTTCCACATGCTCGTCGCTGAGGATGATGCGGAAGGCATTCTTGACCTGCTCGGCACTCGCGCCGCCCCCGACGTCGAGGAAGTTCGCGGGCTCGCCGCCCGCGTGCTTGATGATGTCCATGGTCGCCATCGCCAGACCGGCGCCGTTGACCATGCAGCCGACGTTTCCGTCCAGCTTGATGTAGTTGAGTCCGAACTTCGACGCCTCGACCTCCAGCGGATCTTCCTCGGCGAGATCGCGCATCTCGAGGACATCTTTGTGGCGGAACATCGCGTTGTCGTCGAAGGTCATCTTCGCGTCGAGCGCCAGGACGTTCTCTTCCTTCGTGATGAGCAGCGGGTTGATCTCGGCCAGTGAAGCATCCGTCTCGATGTAGGCGCGGACCAGCTTCTGAATGAAGTCGACGGCGCGCTTGAATGCGGCGCCCTCAAGGCCGAGGGCGTAGGCGATCTGGCGCGCCTGGAACGGCTGGATTCCGAGGACCCCGTCGATCGGCTCCCTATGAATTGCGTCGGGATCGCGCTCGGCGACTTCCTCGATCTCCATTCCTCCCTGCGACGAGGCCATGACCACGGGTTTGCCGAGGCGCCGGTCGAGGGTGATGCCGAGGTAGAGCTCCTTGTCGATGTTCAGCGCTTCCTCGATGAGGACTTTTCCGACCACCCGACCTTCAGGACCGGTCTGATGGGTGATGAGGGTCATCCCGATGATCTTCGACGCGAGCTCCGCGGCTTCGTCGGGATTGGAAGCCAGTTTGACTCCGCCCCCCTTGCCGCGACCTCCGGCGTGAATCTGAGCCTTGACCACGACCCGGCCACCCAGCGCTTTCGCCGCTTCGCGCGCCTGCCGCGGCGTGTCGACAACCTCTCCTCGGGGCACGGCAACGCCATATTTCCGGAGAATCTCTTTGCCCTGATACTCGTGAACTTTCATCAGCGGTTTTCCTGTCGCGGCGCGGGCCGGAGGGATTGGAGGTCCGGATCGACGGACCTCGCCGCGATGCGGGAGGCATTCCGGAGCGTTCCGGCGCGCGACCTTATCGCGGGGACCGGCCGTTTCGCAAGGGCGCGCTGGGGAGTTCCCAGTTCTGAGTTCTCAGTTCTCAGTTGCCGGCGGTTGTCGTAGTGCGACCGGCCGGAGGCCGGCGGTACTTTGGTTTCTCGTGAGCCTGGGCGTTCCTGGCGACCGGCCGGAGGCCGGCGGTACTTTGGCTTCGAGCCTGCTTGTTCTTGGCGACCGGCCGGAGGCCGGCGGTACTTTGGTTTCGGTCAGCGGTAAATGACAACTCGGAACTCGGAACTCGGAACTGGGAACTCGCAACTCTTCCTGTACTCTGCGCGAATGACGCAGCCGGGAGATCTGGTCGAGCTGAGCCCCGACCGGCTGGTCGCGGGCGGCGATGCGATGGCCCGCCTCGACGGAATGCCGGTCTTCATCCGTGGGGCCTATCCTGGCGACCGGATCCGCGGACGGATCACCGAGGTCAAAAAGGGGTTTCTGCGGGCAGAAGTCGAGCAGCTTCTTCAGGAATCGCGGGAGAGGCGCTTCCTCCCCTGTCCGATCGCGGCCGAGTGCGGAGGATGTGACTGGACCGAGCTCCGGCTCGATCGGCAGATTCACTGGAAGCGCGAGATCCTGAGCGACGCGCTACGCAGAATCGGCAAGTTCGATCTCACAAATCTGCCTCCCATCACCATTCACGTCTCACCTTTGAATTACCGACTCCGCAGCCGGATCCATGTCGACGAGGAGAGCGGAGCGATCGGCTTCTTCGCCATGCGCTCCACTCGAGTGATTCCTCTGGTGGAGGAGTGCGAAGTCGTCGGCCCGGCCGTCATCGCCGCACTGGTTCCGATCCGGGCGGCCGCGGCAGAGCAGAGGCCGGAATCCGTCGAGACGCTCGAGAACGGGCGCGAGCTCCTGGTGAATCTCAGGCCGGTCGGAGCGAAGGCCAGTGGAGAGATCCAGCTCGACGTCGGCGGGCATTCCTACCGCTTTTCGACGCGCTCATTCTTTCAAGTCAACCGGCATCTTCTTCAGACCCTTCACGACCTGATCTCACGGAGCGCCACGCAGTCGCCGCGCAGAAAGCTGGCGTGGGATCTCTACGGCGGGGTCGGTTTCTTCGCCCTCCCCCTGGGAAAGATTTTCGAGCGCGTCGAGTCGGTCGAAAGCGATGGAGAATCGGCGCAGTGGGGTCGCGCGAACACCTCTGGCATTCCGAACGTCCGGATGATCACCGCGGACGTGGAGCATTTTCTCGGCCGGAAGAATGCGCCCCCGGACTTCGTGGCCGTCGACCCGCCGCGCGCGGGGCTGGCGCCTGAAGTACTCCAGGGAGTCGCGCAGATCAAAGCGGCCAGAATTTGTTATCTCTCGTGCGATCCGGTAACCTTTTCCCGTGACGCGGCCCGGCTGGCTCGTCACGGCTGGGCCCTCACCTCGATCGACCTGATCGATCTCTTCCCCAACACGCATCACATCGAGACTCTCGGCTCCTTCGTTCATGAGGAAGGATCGGGATGAGCTTCTTCCCGCCGCATATCCAGCACTCGGATTCGCGCTCGGCCTGGCCACCGCAGACGTCATCACCGCGCCGTTCATCGCCGCGGCCGGCCTGGCGGCGATCGCCCTCCTCTCGGCTTTTCTGACCGGGCGGACGACGTCCATCCCTCTGCTGTTCGCCGCCGCGGGATTCTATTCGGCGGCCTCCTGGCAGGACGCCCGCGCCGTAGAGCGAGCGTGGCTCGACTCGCTTCCTGCCGACCGTTTCGTCGTCGCGATCGTCCCTGTCGAAGGGGCGTGGGAAGCGCGCGGGGAGGGATTCACGCTGCGATCGCGAAGCTTCCGGGTGGAGGGACGCGGCGATCGGATCGAGCTTCCTCTCCGCCTGACCCTCTGGGCCGGTCATCCTCTCGACGATCCTCGGATTTTTTCGCTGAGGGCGGAAGGACATCTGCGGTGCGGCGAGGAGATCTGCTCGATGAACGTAAAGAGCGCCGAGCTTCTCTCCGCACACTCCTTCTCGAACCGCGCCGATCCCGGATGGTGGAACCGGGCCGCGAATCACCGCCTTTTGTCTCTCACCTCGTCTTCTCCCATGGCGGCTCGGGGTGCCCCGCAGGCAGCCGCGCTGGCGCTGGGGCGGGGCGAAGCGCTGCAATACGAAGTGCGCGAAGCGTACAGGCGCGGAGGTACTTATCATCTTCTCGTCTTCTCCGGGATGCAGATCGCTTTTGCGGCCGGCATGATCTCCGCCGTGTTCCGACGACTGGGACGTCCGCGTTACGGCGACTGGATTCTTCTCGGAATGGCGCTCCTCGCTCCGCAATTCGCGGGAAAAGATGCCTCGGTCACGCGCTCCGCTCTCATGATCGGCGTCTACGCCCTCAGCCGGATTCTCGGAAGGCCCACGCCGCTCGCCAATCTTCTCTTCGTCGCCATCCTCGCGCGGCTGATCACGTCTCCCGCGGACCTGACTGATCCCGGGTTTGCGCTCACGTTCGGCGCGACAGGAGGACTCATTCTCATCGGCCGCGCGTTCTCGGAGTTGGTTCCCCGATTCCTGCGGCCAGTCGCCTGGGGCGCCGGCGCGGAGATCGGGACGGCCTCCCTCACCGCGCTCTTTTTTCACCAGGTCGTCATTGCCGGTTCACTCGTCACTCTCGCGATCTCGCCGCTGCTCACCCTGATGCTGGCGCTCTCTGCGATCGCATCGATGCTGGTCTTCGTGAGTCGCGACCTGGCCATGCCACTGGTCGAATTGATCGGAACCCTCGACACGGTTGCCGTCGGCGTGAACCAGTTCGTCGCCGACCTCGGGGCGGCCACTGTGGTCGCGGCTCCCCATCCGCTTCTGGTCGGCCTCGCGTTCGCGATCGCGGTTGCGGTTCTGACTTTGCGCCGGTCACCAGCCGCCGGGCTCGCGGCATCGATCATCCTGCTCGTGCCTCTCCTCGCGGGACTCGTCGCCGCCGCTTCTCGATCGTCGGTGGAGGCGGTGACGTTCGAGTTCCTCGACGTGGGACAGGGAGATGCGATTCTGGTGAGAGAGGGCAAAACCGCTCTTCTGGTCGACGGAGGCGGCCGGCCTCACGATCCAGACTTCGCCCGCTCGGTCCTCCTTCCGCTGCTTCTCGACCGCGGAGTGCGGAAACTCGATGCCGTCGTGCTCAGTCACCCCGATCCCGATCACTGCGGCGGGCTTCCACCACTGGTCGATCTCCTCGATGTCCGGGAGGTCTGGATGTCGAGCCGTCACCTGCGATTTCCGTGCGGCGGGGATCTCTTCGATGCGGCCCGAAGAAAAGGAAGTGATCTCGTCCTGGCCGACCGGCAGGCCGGCCGCGCGGCTGGCTCGCTCTTCTTCCGATTCCACGCGGCGGATCCGCCGTTCAAGCAGTCCTTCTCGAACAACACATCCCTTCTCCTTCGCTGGAGTCGCGGCAGGCGGAGCGTTCTCCTCATGGGCGACATCGAGCGTGCCGCCGAGTTCAAATTGCTGGAAAACGATCCCTCGTTCGCATCGGCGGAGGTGCTCAAGGTTGCGCATCACGGCAGCAGCTCATCGACAAGCTTTCCATTTCTAGCCGTTAGTGAACCGAGAATTGCGATCATCTCCGCGGGGAGACGGAATCCGTACAGCCATCCTTCGCCTGAGGTCGAGAAGCGGGTTCGGGAGGCCGGGGCCAGGATTCTGCGGACTGACCGGAATGGATCAATCCGGTTGCACATCACGGAAAGAGCGGTTTTTGTGAGCGTTGAAATTGACAAGGCCGCGCCCGCTGGTAGTCTGTAAACCGATGTCCGCGATCCTCATCCGTTTCGGCCTTTACACGATTCTCCTTCTGCTCGCGGTTTTCGTCCTGCGCGAGCAGGTGAACCTGCCGAAGGAGGAGTTGCTCACCGACGCATTGCTCGTGCAGGCAGCGATCGCAGCGGTGGTGATGCTCATCGCTGGATTCGTGATGAAACTCTTCGAAAAGGCCGCCACCAAGCTGCCGAAAGGTCGCTGCATCATCTGCAAGCGAAAGGTCCTCAGCGGTCAGACCTACTGCCGCGATCACCTGCGCGAGCTCGTCGGTGAAGAGAGGGAACGAGGGCGGCACGAGCCCCTGCCCAGAGGGTGAGGGCTTCACCGGTGGTCATCGCCGGCCCCACCGGCTCGGGCAAATCGGAGCTGGCTCTCCTTCTCGCGGAGCGCATTGGCGGCGAGATCGTCAATTACGACTCGGTTCAGCTCTATCGCGACTTCGATATCGGATCCGCCAAGCCTCCCCTCGCAGCGCGCTCGAGGGTTCCTCATCACCTGTACGACGTGATCGATCCGCGGGAGCCGTGGAACGCCGCCGATTACGCCAGGGTCGCCGGACCGATCTGCGCAGAAATCGAGAACCGGGGCAAGCGAGTCCTTCTGGTCGGAGGAACCGGCTTTTACCTTCGCGCTCTGCTTTCGGGCCTGCCGGAGATGCCAGGCAGAGATGATGCGATCCGCGAGAGGCTGCGACGGCTCATGCGAACCGACCGAGGTCAGGCGAGGCTCCACCGCTGGCTCGGAAGAGTCGATCCGGCGGCGGCGTCGAAAATCGCGCCCGCGGATCGCAACCGGCTCGAGAGGGCTCTGGAGATCTGGATTCTCACCGCGAAGCCCATCACGAGCTGGACGCCGCCAGCCGCCAGTGCCCCGGCGAGGGTTGTCACGAAGCTGGCCCTTCGAATGCCGCGACCGCTCCTGAACGAACGCATCGATCAGCGCGTGGCGTCGATGTACGAGGCCGGCCTGGTCGAAGAGACGCGGGAGCTGCTCTCGCGCTATCCAGACTCGGCGCGCGCTTTCGGATCGATCGGCTATGCCGAGGCTGTTCGCGTGGTGCGCGGCGAGCTCGATGAGGATGCTGCCATGGCCGAGACCCGGCGCCGCACCCGTGCCTACGCCAAGCGACAGATGACGTGGCTGCGTGGGGAACGCGACGTGCATTGGATCGAAGCCGCGGACGGCCCTGAATTCATGCTCGAGCAGGCACTGGCGGTTCTCGATCAGACGGTCGCTCCCGACAAACCATGAAAACTCAGCATCTCTCCCTTCTTCTGACGATCGTCGTGATGATGGCAGCCTGCGCCACGGCTCCGCCGCCGCTGCCCGTCTCGACGGGTGCGATCGCGGACCTCCTGGTCGATCCCCGCCTCGGGTTTCAAGGCTCGGACTCGAGGACCGGCGATTCCGCGGCCCTCGGCTCGATTCTGGCCACTCTCCAGGCCGGGGAACGCCAGGAAGCGATCAGGAGACTCTCGGAACTGGAGCGGAAGTCTCCTGCCTATCTCCCCGCAGCTCTGACATCGGCGGCTCTCTCGCTGTATGCTGGAGATCTCGATCGTGCCACGGGCGGCATCGAGCGAGCCTGGGAGAGTGACCCGCTCTGGACCGCGGCGGCGTTTTATCGCGCGGAGCTGCTGGCGCAACGGGGAGAGGAGGCCGCGGCGCTCGAGACGCTTCGCCGGGCCAGACAGCAGGTGCAGATTCCTCCCGCCGCCGAGACGAGAATCGCGGACCTCGAACGGCGGCGTTACGACCAGCTCTATTCCTCGGCGGTCGCAGCCACTCCTGCGGCGGCGATCCCGCAGCTTCGCGAAGCGCTGGCGCTTCGCCCCGACTCCGAGGCCGCCCGGCTGCTGCTGGTCCAGAAGCTCGTCGCCGCCGGGCAGCTCGCTGACGCCCGGATGGAGATCGATCCTCTTCTGCGCTCGGCGGAATCCGAGCGGTCCGAGATCCAGCAGGCGCTCGCCGAGATCGAGTTCGGACGTCAGCGATACCAGGACGCCATCAGCCGGTACGAGAAGATCGTGAGGAAAGATCCGCGACCGGAGTACGTCGGCAGACTCGACGAGATCAAGCGGCAGTTCGCTCAGGCGAACCTTCCTCCGCGCTTTCGAGCGGCTGCCGCCAGTCCGCTGCTCACCCGAGCCGAGCTGGCCACGCTGATCCACTGGACGATCGACGAGATGCGTTTCGGCAGAATCCCTCGAGAACCGACCATCGCGGTCGACATCGGGAGCTCGCCCGGCCGGGAGGAGATGATCCGGGCCATCGCATTCGATCTCTTCGCGGTCGACCCGATCACGCGGCGCGTCGGTCCGGATCGCTCGGTAACACCTGCATCCGCCGCGAGGATCCTCTATCGGGTTCTGACGATTCGCGGGGCAGGCTGTGGCATCGGGAGCAGCTCTGCGATCGAGGCGCTCCGGGCGTGCGGCGTCGATGTGCGCCCCCTGGAAATGAGTCCCGAAACGGCGCTCTCCGGAGCGTGGGCTCTCGCCGCTCTTCAGCAGATCGCCAGATCGTCCTGAGCTCTCGCCTCTACCCCATCAGCGAGAGTCTCGGGATCGAAAGGCGCGACCGGATGATTCTTCTGAGGTTCGCGGCGCGAGTGCGCTCGGCGACACCATCATCCAGACGATGACCGGCGAGGTCCCGCTCGATCTCCAACTTCATCGATTCGGCCTCCGAGGGCGGAAGCGCGGCCAGAAGATCATTCATCATCGCTTCTTCGATCTCGAGGAGACGTTCCTCGATTTTCGGAAGCGATTCCACGGCAATCGCGCGCACCAGGGCGGCAGCCGCGGCGATCGGCTCGGCGAGTGGCGGCTCGTTCGCGGACGCTGACGCGTCGAGCCTCTCCGCCAGCTCGGCAATCCGCCCAGTCACATCGGTCTCCGGTGCCGTTCCGGCTGCTCCAACGCTGAGATCCTTCCGCTCCTCCCAGAGATCGCGCACCGCGTGGCGACAGTAGGAAAGACTCGAGACTCCGCGCCGGCGTCCGGAGGCCGCCCGCGATTCGAAGCAGCGGTCGATCGCTTCGATCACGACGGGCAGAGGAACGCCGTCCTCCTGCCATGCTTTCATCAGAGCCCAGTCCTTCGCGGAAAACACGAAGGGCGTTCCGCGTCGTTCCGCAAAGTGCGACTCGATCTCGAGAAAGTAAACGTCGGAGGCGGGGGAATCGTTATCGGTGGGGCTCAAGAATGCTCTGTACCGTCTTCACCAGGTCCTGGATCTCGAAGGGCTTCGGAAGAACCGCGCGAACGCCGAACTCCTTCAGGCCTTCGGTACGGTGGCTTCCAACCGCCGTCAACACGACCACCGCGACATGATCGAGGAGGCCATTGTCGCGCAGATGCTCGAGAACCTGCCACCCGTTCATGCGGGGCATCATCAGGTCGAGCATCATCAGGCAGGGCATCGATTCCTCGATGCAACCGACCGCCTCCACCCCGTCGCGGGCTTCGCGGACATTCACTCCGATTCGCCGGAGAACCTGGCTGAGCAGGTTGCGGATCGGCGGGTCATCGTCGACGATGAGCACGTCCCGAAGCGCTTCCGGCCGCGGCGCCCCCTCGAGGGACTCGTATCCGCTCACGCTGCGGCCCTCCGGAGGAGAAAACGCCGGAGGGGGGTGCGATTCGAGGAGAGAGTCAACCCTGTACCTTCAATCGAGCTCTGCCTTGTGCATCCGGGAGAGCAAATAAAATAACTATCGCGGCCGGCCCCGTTCGGACCTATACTTTCCGCTTCCGATCTGCCCTGGAGGAATGATGGATATGCTCGAGAAGACTCCGCGCGCTGAGGTGACGGTCTTCACACCGCTCAGCTCCCCCTCGAAACTCCCTCTTCCCATGCAAGCGGTATCGATCGGACGCGCCTCGGATTGCACGATTCCGATTCGTGACCGTTTTCTTTCAAGAAAGCATGCCGAAATTGTGCCCGTGGAGGGGGGTCTCTGGATCCTGAAGGACTGCGGAAGCGCGAACGGGACGTTCGTGAACGGGCTGCGCGTCGATGAGCAGCGCCTCCTTCACCGCGGCGATCGCATCCGTCTGGGCGACAGCGAGATCCTTTTCGAGGCCGATCTCGAGGAGGGTGAGAACATTTCCGTCGGAGAAGGACGGATTTCTCCCACCATCTCGATCCCCCTGCGCGACATCTACGACACGCAGCCGGGACAGGGCTCCGACATTCAGCGGCTGCAGATTCTCAGTTCCCTCGCCATGGAGCTGATCGAGGACAAGCCGCTCCATCAGCTCTTCGGATTCATCGCCGACCGGGTCAGCGAGTATCTCGCGCCCTCCAGACTGGCGGTGGCACTTCTCGCCGATGACGGAATCTCTTTCCACTCGGTGGAGGTTCGCCGCCTCGACGCCGCCGATCAGACCGAGCTCACGATCAGCCGGACGCTGATCCACGAAGTCGTGGACGAGAAAAAAGTACTCGCTTTCGTCGATACGTCGGCTGACGCGAAACTTCATGAAGCGAAGTCGATCGTCATGCAGGGAATCCGCTCAGCGGTCATCGCCCCGATCATGTTCGGGGAGGCCGTGGCCGGGGTCCTCTATCTCGACTACCTCCTCACCCAGCATTCGATTTCCGACGAGGACGTGAGGCTGATCGGACAGGTTGCGCGCCTCGCCTCCATCAAGCTCGAGACGACCCGGCTCCGCGAGGAATCGATCGAAAAGCGGTTGATCGAAGAAGAACTTCGCACCGCCGGCGCCATTCAGCGCCGCCTCCTTCCCGACCAGCCGCCGGTGCTTGCCGGATTCACCCTGGCGGGATCGAACCGCCCCTGCCGCACGGTCAGCGGGGACTACTTCGACTTCGTGGAGATTCCAGGCGGCCCGACCTGGTTCGTCATCGGCGACGTCTCCGGCAAGGGATTCACCGCTGCGCTGCTGATGACGAGCCTTCAGTCCGCCTTCAGGATCTTCGTGAAGAGCAATCCCTCTCCGGCCGAGCTGACCACCAAGCTCAATACGGCGCTCCACGAGATCATCCCTTCGTCGAAGTTCGTGACCTTGATTGCCGGACGGGTCGATCCCTCGACGGGCGTGCTCGAGTACGCGAACGCGGGCCATGTTCCTCCCCTGGTCGTCCGCCGCGACACCATGGACGAGCTGCGCGAGACGGATCTCCTTCTCGGACTCTTCCCTGCGGCGAAATATCGGGATCACCAGCTTGCGCTGGGGCCGGGAGAATCGCTGGTGATGTTCACGGACGGCGCGGGCGAATGCGCTTCCTCCAGCGGCGAAGAGCTGGGAACCAAGGGAATCTGCGACGCTCTGAAAGTGACTTACGGCTTCTCCGCCGAAGAGATCGCCGAGCTTCTGCGCACCACCGTAGCCGACCATGCCGGTGACTGCGACGACCTCGGGGACGACCTCACGATCCTCGTCGTCAGCCGCAATCCGGCCTGAAGCCGAGCTTCAAGCGCACGCAAGGCGCGGTCTTTGATCATCCTCGGGAAGGCGGGCGGAGAGCCGTCCGGCGCGACCCCGTCGTCTCAGCGCCTCAACAACGCATCCAATTCACTTTAAAATGCGACCCAAATGACTCACGACCGGCTTTCGAGCAGCCTCGAGATCGACCGGTTGGGGACCGAAGAGATCGTCTCGATCATTCAGTCGGAAGACCGGACGGTAGCCGATGCCGTCGCCGCGTCGGCTCGACCCATCGCGCAGGCGATCGACGGAATCGCCGACCGCCTTGGCTCCGGAGGGCGCCTCTTCTATGTCGGCGCGGGCACCAGCGGCCGCCTCGCCATGGTCGACGCCTCTGAGATCCCTCCCACCTACGGAGTGTCTCCCGATCTCGTCCAGGTGCTGATGGCCGGCGGAAAGGAAGCATTTTTCTCAGCCGTGGAAGGCGCCGAGGACGATGACGTGGGGGCCGTGAGGGAGATCGAAGCGCGGGTCAAACCGGAAGATGCGGTTGTCGGAGTTACCGCGTCGGGAACGACGCCCTACACTGTGGCCGCGGTGCGCAAAGCCAACATGCTCGGCGCGCTCACCGTCGGGATCACGTCAGCGCCGGGATCTCCGCTCACCCGCGAGGTCGACATTCCGATCGTCGCCGAGACCGGCCCCGAGGTCATTCTCGGTTCTACGCGGATGAAGAGCGGAACGGCCCAGAAGCTCATTCTCAACACGATCTCGACCGGCGTGATGATCCGTCTCGGGCATGTCTACTCCAATCTCATGATCGAGATGCCGGCCACCAACATCAAACTTCGGAGCAGAGCCATCCTGATGATTCAGATGGCGGCCGGAGTCGATAAGCCATCTGCAGAGCGGGCCTTCGACGCGAGCGGCTCGAACGTGAAAATCGCGACGGTGATCGCGAAACTCGGAGTCGGGCGGGAAGAAGCCGAGAACCGCCTCCAGGACCACCGGGGAAACCTGCGAGAGGTGCTCGAGAAGTGAACCGCGTCGAGCGGCTGCTTCGTTTACTTCAGAAACCCGCTCATCGCGTGATCGGGCTCATGTCGGGGACCTCCGTCGACGCGATCGATGCCGCGCTGGTCGAGATCGAAGGGACCGATCGCGAGACCCGGGTCAGACTGGCCGACTTCGCCTCGTACGAGTTTCCGCGAGAAGTCCGTCGTCGCCTCTTCGAGCTCTTCGATCCCAGCCGCGCCCGGATCGAAGCGATCTGCCATCTCGATTTCATCATGGGTGAGCTGTTCGCGGAGGCGGCAGCGGCTCTGATCCGACGCGCCGGCCTCAGCGCTGATGACATCGACCTCATCGGATCCGCCGGGCAAACCATCTGGCACGACCCCCGTCCCTTCGATGTTTCGGTGGACGTCGACTGGATCGACCGCCCGCTGACCACGCGCTCGACCCTGGCCATCGGTCAAAGCGCGGTCATCGCGGAGCGAACGGGAATCCTGACGGTCGGCGATCTCCGGGTCCGAGACGTCGCGGCCGGAGGTCAGGGCGCCCCGCTGATCGCCTACGCCGACTGGATTCTCCTGCGTCACCCCGAGCACGGTCGCTGCATTCAGAACATCGGCGGGATCGGAAACGTGACGTACCTTCCGCCGGGCGGCGGCCTCGATGAAGTCATTGCATTCGACACGGGTCCGGGAAACATGATCATCGACGCCCTCGCCGATATCGCCAGCGCCGGAAGTGAGAGTTTCGATCGCGACGGGGCCCTCGCGTCCAGGGGAAGCGTGCGGGAAGCGCTCCTGTCGGAATGGCTCACCGATCCGTACTTCTCCCGGACTCCGCCCAAGACGACGGGGCGGGAGCATTTCGGCGCTCAGTTCGCCCGGCGGGCACTTACCTCGGCGCAGATCGAGGGGATCGGCATCGAAGATCTGGTCGCCACCGCGACGGCGCTGACGGCAGCCAGTATCGCGGCCGCTTATCGCGATTTCATCCTTCCCATCGGGCCGATCGACGAAATCATCATCGGCGGGGGGGGCGGCCGCAACCCCGCTCTTCTGCGGGAGCTCGGCAAGCGCCTGCCCGGAAAGCGGATTCTCCGCCATGAGGACCTCGGCATCGACGGCCGCGCAAAAGAAGCGATCGCCATCGCGATCATCGCCCGCGACTCCATGACCGGAAGAAACACGAATGTCCCGGGTGCCACCGGAGGACGCGCCACCGTCCTCGGAAAGATCAACCTATGAGCGAACCGATCCTGCTCAGGGGGCGAGCCTGGACCGGAGGCGCCATCCATGAGGACGTCGTCGTCGAGATCGATGACGGCCGGTTCACTGATGTTCGGTTGACGGCTCGAATCGACGACCCCAAGCCGAATCTCGACGAGGGTCTGATGATCCCGGGGCTGATCGATCTGCACGTTCACGGCGCGAGCGGATCGGATTTCATGGACGGCACCGAGGAGGCGGCGCGAAACATCGCGCGCTTCCATCTGCACGAAGGAACCACGGCACTCGCCGCGACCACGCTCTCGGGATCATCCGAGGCGATCGAGCGCGCCGTGCGCTCGATCAATGCAGTCGCCGCACGTTATGAGCTGGGCGAAGCGGCCATCGCCGGCGTGAACCTCGAGGGTCCCTATCTCAACCCGGCCAAAGCCGGAGCCCAGGATCCGGGATCGCTCCGCCCCGCGGATCCCCGCGAAGTGACCCGCTGGCTCGGGCTCGCTCCCGAGCTGTCGTGGATCATGACCGTGGCGCCGGAAATCGAGGGCGTGCTCAATCTGATCCGCGAGCTCCGGGAGCAGATCTGCTTCGCGATCGGCCATACCGCCGCCGACTACGGCCAGACTGTCGTTGCTCTGGAGGCCGGAGCCTCGCACTTCACGCATCTATACAACGCGATGCCGCCGCTTCATCACCGCGATCCCGGGCCGGTCGGAGCGGCATTGGTCGATGCTCACGCCACCGTGGAGCTGATTGCCGATGGAATCCATCTCCACCCCGCGATCCTTCATTCAATCGCGACCCTGCTGCCGGGCCGCGCCTGTCTGGTCACCGACGCGATGCGCGCCTGCGGCATGCCCGACGGGGCCTATCGCCTTCATCAGCACGAAGTCGAGGTGAAGGATGGCTCGGCCAGGCTTTCCTCCGGGGCCCTGGCTGGAAGCACGCTGACGATGCGCCGGGCTCTGCAGAACATGGTCGAGCTCGCGGGCGTCCCGCTGGAAACGGTCATTCCCCTCGCCACCGCGGTCCCGGCGCGAGTCCTCGGGCTCGAAGGAATCAAAGGCCGCATCACCATCGGTCACGACGCGGATCTGATCGTGCTGTCGCAGAAGTTCGAGATCACGCAGGTGATCTCCCGCGGAGTCAGAGTGGCCTGATGATCCACTGGAAGGTCGTCGACGATTACGAGGCTCTCTCGGCGGCTGCAGCCGCGATCCTGCTCGACTGGATCGAGCGGAACCCTTCCACCACCCTTTTGCTCCCGACGGGGAGCACTCCCGAGGGGATGTATGCGCACGTCGTCTCGGCGTGCAGCGCGCGTTACCGCTGCTTCAGCGACGTCACCACATTCAATCTCGACGAGTATGTCGGGGTCCCTCCCGATCATCCGGGCAGCTATCACCATTACATGCGCACGCGGCTCTTCTCTCACGTCGATCTCGACCCGGGCCGCTCGCATCTTCCCGATGGCACCGCGACTGAAGTCCGTCGCCGGGAGCCCGAGCTCGATTTCGAATCGGCGCTCCGGGCGGAATGCGCGTCGTATGAGCGAGCCATCGAAGCGACGGGAGGAATCGACGTTGCGTTCCTCGGAATGGGCCGGAACGGTCACATCGGATTCAACGAGCCTGGCTCGCCGTTCGAATCACGCACCCGGATCGTCACACTGCATCCGTCGACCCGGATGGCCAACGCTCCCTTCTTTCCGGAAGGAACGGTTCCCGAGAGAGCCATAACCGCGGGCATCGGCACGATTCTCGACTCCCGCCGGATCATTCTCATGGCCAGCGGGGCGGCAAAGGCTCCGGCGGTCAAGCGTCTCGCCGAGGAGGCTCCCTCGCGTGATTTCCCAGCCGCGGCTCTCCGGCTCCATGGCGATGTGACGGTCATCGTCGACCGAGCGGCTACGGCGGCGCTCACCGTAACTCCAGCTTCCAGCCGGTAAGACGCTTGTTCTGTGGCGCCGGCTTTCAGCCGAGTGCCGCGCGAAGCGCGGTGGCGACGTTTTGGCCGTCAGGGCTGGGCGGCGAGACGCCGCCCGCCACCATGTGTGGCGCGCGAAGCGGGCTCCTTTCTAAAAGAAGAGACCGCGCGTGAGCCTGCGCGTGCAGCGCGACCGGCCGGAGGCCGGCGGTACAGTGGCCCCGCGAGTCTGCATAGGCATGGCGACCGGCCAAACCCGCCTTACACTCGGCACTCAGCACTCAGCACTCGCCCCCGGCACTGATTTCGCTTGGGCTCGCTTCATGTCCGAATCCGAACGGGTTCCCGGCCGGCCGCGATGGGGGTGGCGACTCGCTGGCGTTGCCGCTCTCCTCGTTCTGGTATTCGGAATCTGGCGGGTCTTCTTCGTCTACGCCTGGCGGACGGGCATCTGCTTCGCCCCCGGCGATCCCCTCGTGCGCATCGAGTCCCCGGCTGTCGTCCCACCGCCGGTTCCCGCGGAGTCGAGAGAGCTGGTCGTGATGTCCTGGAACATCGAGGGACATGCGGCGCTGATCAACGGAGACCACCTCCGCGAGATTGCTGAGGTGATCAACGCGCAAAGGCCGGATCTGGTCGGGCTCCAGGAAATTCATCGCGAAACCTGGCAGTCGCGCTTTCGCGATCAGGCTGCCGAACTGGCGGAGTTGACCGGTATGGAGGTCTACTTCGGCAGCAGCTTCGAATCCGGCCGGGGGGAGTTCGGAAACGCGGTCCTGACTCGAGGGCGGATCCGAGGAGGGAAAGTGCATCCGCTTCCATGCATCGGCGAGCCGCGCTCACTGCTCCAGGCATGGATCGAGATCGATGGGCAGCCGGTTTCATTCTTCGTCACGCACCTGGTGACCTGGGGACGGTTCAACCGCGCTTCGCGCCGAGAACAGCTCTCCTGTCTCGCCGCGCACCTGGAGACGTCGCCGATTCCCGCGGTGGTCCTGGGGGATTTCAACGCAACTCCTGAATCCCCGGAGATCGCAGAGTTCTCGAAGCATCCCGCCGTCCGCGCTGCGAGCGGATCGGGCGCGACACACCGCCTGACGCAGCAGCAGCTCGACTACATTTTCGTGGATCCCCGATGGCGGGTTCGCTGGAGCCGAGTCATCACGGCCGGTCCCTCGGATCACTGGCCCATCCTCGCCGGACTCTCCAGAGATGTCCCGGGAGGGGGCGCATGAGCGAGGGAGGGAAAAAAGGAAGAAAGACCATGATCGAAATGCCGGTCTGGGTCGTCGCGACCGCGATTCTCGTTCTCCTCTTTCTCGTTCTCATGCTCTGGTCGGTCAAACGGCGTCAGGAAACGCATGTGAAGATCGCCGACGACACCGGTGATCTCGCGGCGATGAAGGAGTCGATCGCCGGACTCTCGCAAGGCGTGCTGATCGATGGAAATGCGATCGAGGTCGTTCAGAACGGAGCGTTCTTCGATGGCATCCTGCGCGACATCGCTGCCGCGGAGAAGTCGATTCACTTCGAGAGCTATGTGTGGTGGAAGGGGGACATCACGCAGACGGTGGCCGAAGCCCTCGCCGCCCGCGCGCGCAACGGGATCAGCGTGCGGGTACTGCTCGACGCTTCCGGCTCGGCCCGCATGGAGAGCTCGCAGTTCGAGCTGATGGAGCAGTCGGGCGTCCGCATCGCGCGCTTTCATCCCTTTCGCCTTTCGAACCTCGGCCGGATGAACAATCGCGACCACCGCAAGATCATCGTCGTCGATGGACGGATCGGCTGGATCTCCGGCCACGGTATTGCGGAAGAATGGACCGGGAACGCTCAGGATCGCGATCACTGGCGTGACACCGCGATCCGCCTTCGAGGTCCCATCGTCAACGCGCTCCAAACTGCCTTCTCCGAGAACTGGATCGAAGAGACGGGCGACGTTTTCGCCGGGGATCAGTACTTTCCGAAGCTCTCGCCGGAGGGCGACATCACCGCACACGTCGCCTTCACCTCCCCGGCGGGAAGCGTCTCCTCAGTCGAGCTCCTTCACCTCCTGGCAATCGCCTCGGCGCGCAAGTCGATCCTGATTCAGAACCCTTATTTCCTTCCGGATCCGGACGACATCGAGATTTTGGCCGCGGCCATCAGGCGGGGAGTCGACGTCCGCGTGATGATGCCCGGCGATGAGGTGACCGACAGCGCAATCGTTCAGCATGCCAGCCATCACCGCTTCGGAGCGATCCTCGAGAAGGGTATCCGCATCTTCGAGCAGAGACACACGCTGATCCATCAGAAGATCATCGTCGTTGACGGAGTCTGGTCCAGCGTCGGCTCCACCAACTTCGATGACCGCTCCTTCGAGTTGAACGACGAAATTTCCGTCGCGATTCACGACGAGGGAATCGCGAGTCAGCTCCGCGAGGCATGGGATCGCGACATGGAGCATGCTTACGAATGGAAGGCGGACGAGTGGAAAAAACGATCCGCCTGGCACCGGCTGGTCGATCTTTCCGCCTTCCTTTTCAATGAGCAGTTGTAGCACCGCGTGGCGGCGCTCCTCGAGCGCCTCGGGCGACCCGGTACCATCGCCGACGGCGTGTGTGGCGCCCGCCCGCAGCCGGCTGATCTCTTGGTGGCTCCGACCGCGAATCGTGATCAAGATCGGGCTAAACTTCCCCGATCCGGATTCATCCATGGCTACGATGCCCGCCGAACCGCAATGGGACCTGAAGCTTCTCGGGCCGAGCGACGAGAAGAGCGCTCTCGAGTTTCTCCGGCTCGATCCGCTTCAGAATGCCTACTTCATCTCCCGTACGATCGATGAGGGTCTCGGACCCCGGGGACAGACTGCGGCAATTCTGAGAGGGGCTGAGGTCGAAGTCCTGGCATCCCTGTCCGGAAATCTGGCCCTGGCCGGAGCTCCCGATCTCGACGTGATGCGACGCGAGGCGGCCATGGCGATTCTGGCCGATCACATCGTGAGCCGGGCGATCCCGGTGCGCGCTCTCATCTCGGATGCGCGCCTGGTCGACCCTCTCTGGCGACGCCTCGCGAATCACCTGAGCCCACCGACCGTGATCCGTTTCAATCAGCCGGTCTATGCGATCGAAGCCGGACCCACCTCTTTCCCGGACCTCACGGTGACACGTTTTGCCACCGAAACGGACCTCGATGCGATCGTTCCAGCCTGTGCGGCGATGCACCGGGAGGAAGTCGGCATCGATCCGCTGACCCGCGACGCGGCCGGTTACCGGCAGCGGATCCGAGAGCTGATCCTGAAGAAACGATCCGTCGTCCTGATGGAATTCGGGAAGATCGCTTTCAAGTGCGAATTTTCGGCGGTCACGCCGGCCGCCGTTCAACTGATGGGGGTCTGGACCCGCCCGGACCGGCGACGCCGGGGGTTTGCGCGCGTCGGACTGAGGGAGGTCTGCGGCCACATCCTCCGCCAGGGAAAGAGCGTCTCCCTCTTCGTGAACGATTTCAATCGACCGGCGATCGCCCTCTATGAATCGCTCGGCTTCCGCCAGATCGGAACGAACCGCGCACTGATCTGGTGATGGACGCCCCGGGGCTCGCGCTTTGCACTCCATCCCCTTCCCTGGACCTGGGGAAACCACGCGGGGAGGCGTTGGTCGTCATGGCCGAGTCAGGCAGTGTGAAGTGGTTCAATAACGAGAAGGGGTACGGCTTCATCGTCCGCGAGGGAAGTGGGGAGGACATCTTCGTCCACCACACGGCGATCACGGAGCAGGAGGGGTACCGGACGCTGAAAGAAGGAGAGCGCGTCGAGTTCGACGTGGCTGAGGGACCGAAAGGGCTGGCGGCGCAGAACGTCCGCCGCGTGACTCCGACGGCGTGAGCCGTCGCCGCATCACCCGCGGCCCGCCAGGTCGCTCCCGGCCGAAACCAGCGTCGCTCCCAACGCCCCCCCGAGGGCGAGATAAGGAAGCGTTTCGCCTCCGCCGTTCATGATGAAGATCAGAGCGGCCGCCGCCCCCGCCAGCAGAATCGCGCCACGCATTGCGTGGTCACGCCAATCGTTTTTCACCTAGGGACTCCGGATCTTGGACTGAGCTAAAAAACCGGCGCGATGGCGGATCTCTTCCCTCGATAAGCCAGCAAGCCCGGACTCACGCCGCTTGCCTTTGGAAGCGGCGCAACCGATGTGACAGAGGTCACAAACGCAAAGGGCGAGATTGCCCTCTTCCCTCGCTCGTCTACCCTCCTCCCTCCGTCACATCCGATCGGGCAGGGGGATGCCGAGCAGCGCCAGGATTCCAATCATGGTCTGACGGAAAATCTCGGCGCAGGCGGCGCGGCGCTGGCGCTCGGCGTCGTCCTTCTCATTGAGCACCGGATATTTGTGGTAGAAGGAATTGAACTTCTGCGACAGCTCCAGCGCGTGGTGAGTGAGCACGGACAGCTCGAGAGATTCGACGGCTCGCCGCACGATCGCAGAGGTCTCCGCACTCCCCCGGACGATCTCCCAGATGTCGTCGGAAATCACCGCGATCGCGAGCTCGTCGACTTCGGCGTCCGACAACCTGGCATCGACACCGCGGTCGCGCATCTTGCGGAAGATGTTTTCCGCCCGCACGGTCGAGTATTGGAGGTAAGGACCGGAATCT
Source organism: Thermoanaerobaculia bacterium (assembly GCA_035525215.1). Lineage (GTDB taxonomy): Bacteria > Acidobacteriota > Thermoanaerobaculia > Gp7-AA8 > Gp7-AA8 > DATLEY01. Next base: position 81,395 of record DATLEY010000053.1, read on the forward strand.
CCCTCGAATGTGAGGGCTTCGCGGAAGTCGAACGCGATGACTTTGTTGCGTCCGTATTTCAGCATGAAGTACCGGAGCGATCCGACGGCGATCCTCCGGGCCAGCTCCCGGAGGTCGGTCTCGGAGGGGGCCTCGGCGCCCTCGCGCTCGGCCATGCTTTCCCTCACCGCTTCGAGCGCTTTCGCCTCCAGCGTGTCGAGAAGATCATCGGCTTTCACCCCGAGGCCTTTCCGCCCCGACATCTCGACGAAGCTCTTTTCTGAATCCTCGCTGCTGAGCGTCATTCCCAGAGCGTTCGCCGTCGCGGGACTGAGGGCCACCATCTCATACGAGAAATGAATGGAGTGGTCCGCGGCTTCCGCATGCCCGAGCTGTCGGACCCCCTCCCGTACGATCTTCTGAAGGTAGCCCTGACGGATGTCGATCACGTTGAACACACGCTCGGCGTCGCCGAACGATGGCGCGTCCGGATCCGAGTCGTTCTCGCTCGTGCTCTCCCAGAGCACCCTGTCGTCCGGATACCGGAGAAACTCCCGAAAGGCGAAGGAGCGGTCGAGCAGGCCGAACTTCCAGAGCTGATACGCGATGTCCTTGCCGACGTAAGTGACGGTTCCATTGGAGCGCACCAGAATCTTGTCCGGCTCCTCCATCCCCTCGAACTCCGGCGAATCGGCGAGCTTCATCACCCAGCAGCCGGCATGCTTCCCCTCGGCCTCGTAGACGACGGCTCCGCTCTCCTTGAGCAGTTCGAAAGCCCGGTCCCAGAATCGTTGCCGGATGATGTCGCTCTCCTTGATCAGGAGGTCATACTCGATATCGATTCGAAGGGCGGTGCGTAGGTGCCATCGCACCACCGCCTCGGCGACCACGGACGCGAGCTCCGAGGTCGCGCCTTCCTGGCGCTCGATGCGGTGCAATGTCTCTCGCTGCCACTCTTTCGCCTCCGGATTCTCCTGATAGCTCCGCACCGTCCGGGCATAGAGATCCCAGCAGAAGTAATCGAAGCGCTCCCCCTCGTTCGCGATCCGCTTCCGGACGGCATCGACGTCCTCGCCGAGAAAACGCTCGAAACCGACCACCACGTCGGCCACCTGCACGCCTGTGTCGTCGATGTAGTTCTGCGTCTCGACGCGGTTCCCGAGCCAGCGGAGACATCGCACCAGCGTATCCCCCAGAACGGCGTTGCGGAGATGGCCGATGTGCGCGGCCTTGTTCGGATTGATGTTCGTGTGCTCCACGATGACCCGCTCACGATCCCCGGCGGGCGGGGACATCACATTGCGGATATGAGTCGCCATGAAGAGCCCGCGATCGAATCGAAAGTTCAGATACCCGGCGCCTTCGACAGTCACGCCGGCGATGACCGGGGGGAGATCGATCCCATCGGCGAGCCGGGTCGCAATCTCCCGGGGAGGGCGTTTGAGCCTCCGCGCGAGCTCCAGGGCGACCGGCGTCGCCAGATCGCCCATGCTCAATCGCGGCGGAACCTGCAGAACGATACGCTCCACATCGACGCCCCACAGCGCCAGCACGCGTCCCCGCAATGTTTCACCGAGGATCTCGATGATCGATTCCAGATTCATAGACCCTCGCAGTGAGTTCTGTCGTTCCAGGTGCGAAGGAGCCATCGGTCGTTTCGCCATTCGAAGAGGTTGAGCGCCGCGTTGTCCTGGGCAAGGCTCCGCGCGACTTCGATCGAGACTCCCAGGAGCGCCGTCGCAAAGACGCGGATCGCCGTCCCATGGGAGACCACCACCACGTTCTGAGGCGAACCGTCGATGCAGGCTCGGATCTGCTCGAGCGCCTGCTCCATACGGACTCGAACGTCGTGCCACGACTCTCCACCCGGGCAGGGCGAGCGCGGATCGTCCACCCATTTCCGATACGCGTCCGGCTGGACGCTCCGCACTTCGAGGAAGGGAACCCCCTCCCAGTCGCCGCAGTTCATCTCGCGCAGATCCTCGAGCTTCTGCGGCTCCAGTCTCACGGCTCTTCCGATGGCTTCCGCGGTCGAGACCGCGCGCGGAAGCGTCGAACAGAATAGAAGAGTCGGCTCGAGCGTCGCGATCCTCGCCGCGACGCGATCGACCTGCGCGCGCCCCTTCTCCGAGAGATCGCTGTCGCCCCAACCCTGCGCGATGCCGCGGAGGTTGTCGACGGTCTCCCCATGCCTGACCAGCATCAGCCGCTCGATCATGCCGATTCCTGATCGAGCAAGGAGCTCGCCGTCATCTCAGAGGGCTTCGGAATCCCCAGGATCTCGAGGATCGTCGGCGCGACATTTTCGAGCGCGCCGCCGTCGCGGAGGTGTGTCCACCGCTGCGAGGGATCGAAAACGACCAGGGGGACCGGCGAGCTTGTGTGCGCCGTGTGCGGCTGCCCCGTGGAGGGATCGAACATGATCTCGCAGTTTCCGTGATCCGCGGTCATCACCAGAACGCCCCCCCGGGCTTCAACTTCGTTCATGATGCGGCCCATCACCTCGTCCGTCGCTTCGACTGCCCTCACCGCCGCCGGCATCACCCCCGTGTGACCCACCATGTCCGGATTCGCAATGTTCAGAACGATGAATCCGTACCTGCCGGTTCGGATCTCTTCGAGCAGGCGCTCACCGAGCTCGAAGACCGACATCTCCGGTTTCATGTCGTAAGTCGCGACTTTCGGCGAGGGCACCAGGACCCGGTCTTCTCCCTCGCTGGCCTGATCGGACCCCCCGTTGAAGAAGAACGTCACGTGCGCGTACTTTTCAGTCTCGGCGATTCGCAGTTGTCGGATTCCACGAGCGGCGATCACTTCACCGAGATGGGCCTTCACTTCGACCGGGGGAAAAATAACCGGGAAAGCGAAATCTTCGTGGTACCGGACCATCGAGATCAGATCGACTTTCGGCGCCATGCTCCGGGGAAATCCGTCGAACTCCGGATCGTTGAACGCCGAGACGACCTGCCTCATGCGATCCGCTCGGAAGTTGTAGAAGAGGACCGTGTCCCCCTGATGGATCTTGCCGCGATGCTCTCCTTCCGGCCCGAGGACCGCGATCGGATGAATGAACTCGTCGGTGATCCCCTTTTCGTAAAACCGCTGAATGCTCTCGAGTGGATTCGAGGTCTCCACTCCCATTCCGAGAGTCATCAGATCGTATCCCTGCTGGATGCGGTCCCAGCGACGGTCCCTGTCCATCGTGAAATAGCGCCCGATGATCGTGGACAGCCGGATCGCGGGCTTGCCCGCGATGAACGCCAGCAGCCTCTCCAGGTTCGCGAGCGCCGACCGCGGAGGGGTATCCCTTCCATCGAGAATCGCGTGAATGTAGACGGCTGGAAGGTTCTCGCGGCGCGGTACGACTCCGCTGTCCAGAGTCGCCTGGATCAGTCCGTGAAGATGCTCCTGAAGGGAATGGACACCGCCGTCGGACAGCAGCCCGACCAGATGGATCGCCTTCCCTTCCCGCTTGATTCGTTCGAGGGCCTCGACCAGCACGGGACTGCGGGAGATCTCACCGCTGCGGACCGCTTTGCTGATTCGAAGGATGTCCTGATCGACGACTCGCCCGGCTCCCATGTTCAGATGACCGACCTCGGAGTTCCCCATCTGACCCGCGGGGAGGCCGACGCGCTCACCCGAGGCCTCGATTCTCGTCGAGGCAGGCTGCGCGAGAAGACGGTCGAGGTTCGGCGTGGCCGCCTGAGCGATCGCGTTCCAATCGTGCTCGTCGCGGCAACCGAATCCATCGAGAACCGCCAGGATGGCGAACGACGGTTTCTTCGGCATGATCATCAGTCGCGGGGCGTCACGATATCAGAAGGTCGCGGGGGCCGACGATGCGTGGCGCGACTGGGACCGGGGCCAAATGCTGAGTCCTGAGTCCCGAGTGCACGGCGAGTGCTCGAATGGAGCTCGCGAGAGAAAAAGCTTCGGGGGGATGGAGAGGAAATCGCGAGAACGGTGATCAGGCGGTCTTTTCGCGTTTGAAGACCATGCCGATGTGATCGGTCGCGCCCGTTTTGAAGTTGATGGAGGTGATGCTGACCAGCTCCCATCCGTCGTCGCCGAGGCGGTTGAGCTCTTCGGCTCTACGGGGATCCATCGAATAGTTCTCGGACCTCACGTTGATGATCTTGTACTCCCACCTCTTCATGTCCGCCTCCCCTCCCTGAGGGCCCGGTCTTTTCGGATTCGCGCGAAGTCTAGCACAGGATTCTGGGCACCCGGCCGCGGCCGTTCGAGCGATTGCCGACGGACGGAACTGCGGTGGCGCGATAGGGGTCTCACTGCCCCTAATCTCTTGCGGATCAGCGCTTTGAGCGCAGTTGCTCGTTGACTTCCGCCCGCCGCGAGGGTAACGTTCCCGAAACACGGGAGCGGAAGAGAATGGCGAAGAAAATCCTCCTCGCGGATGACAGCATCACGATTCAGAAAGTCGTCGAGCTGACTTTCTCCGATGGCGATTACGAGGTCATCGCGGTCAACAACGGAGCCAAGGCCATCCAGAAACTTCAGGAGGTCCGGCCCGACCTGATCCTCTCCGACATCATCATGCCGGAGAAGAACGGTTACGAAGTCTGCGAGTTCGTGAAATCCCATCCGGACTTCAAGACCATTCCGGTCGTTCTGCTCACCGGCACCTTCGAGCCTTTCGATCCGGATCGCGCCGAGCGGGCCGGATGCGACGCGGTCGTCACCAAGCCCTTCGAATCGCAGAGTCTGATTCACAAAGTGGAAGAGCTCATTCAGCAGTCGTCCACCGGAGGTCAGACTCCGGACCTCCCCGAGAGCTCGCCATTCGACGAGACCAAGTCGGGCGGACGAGGAAGCTCATCGTCCTCGCAGCCGCAGACGGCGGATGGTGACCCCTTCGCCGCGGAATCCTCCCGACCGAGCCCGGAGGACCTCTTCGGATCGACTCCGCCTCCATCACCGGCTCCATCCGCGGGATCCTCGGATCCCTTCGGATTCACACAGGACTCTTCGCCCGCTCCGGCTTCAACCGGCGGGCAGGAGCAGAAGGAGAGCTCCGGTGGCGGCGAGGCTCCCGAGTCGTCGTTTGGAGGAGAGACCACCGCCATCCCCAAGATGTCATGGGCTGACCTGCAGAAGCTCTCCCCGCCGCCCGACTCGGCGGCCACTGAAGCATTTACTCCCCCCTCGAGCAGCCAGCCCGAATCCCCTTTCGGCGGAGATTCCGCCGGATCCTCATCTTTCGAGGAGGCAGCGCCTTCTGAGCCGGCCGGCTTCGGCGGCGAGACGACCGCGATTCCGAAGATGTCGTTCGACGACATCCAACGCGCTGCGTCGTGGGAATCCGAGCCGCCCGCTTCCTCCGCAAGTGACAGCCCCACGGGGATGGCGTTCGATGACGCGCAGGCAGTTCGGAACGAAGGAGAATCGGGCGCTGGCGCGCGCTCCAGCGAGTCCTCGGGACTCGAGTGGCCAACAGCGGCGGCAGGCAAGGAAGACGATCGCGCTTCGTCCGCGCAGGCTCCCGCCGAAGAGCCGATTCCGTCCTCTCCACCCCCTTCATCGCGCGAGAGCGAGCAGGAATCCTCGTCCCCTCAGATGGAGGAGACTCCGTGGAGCTCGTCCAGCGAATACGGCAAAAGCCCCGCAATGGCCGACGCCGGAGCTGAAACGGGCTCCTCATCGCTCAGTGACGCCGACGTGGATCGTATCGCTCGCCGCGTCGTCGAGCTGATGTCCGACAAGGCCGTGCGCGACATTGCATGGGACATCATTCCCGATCTCGCGCGGTCGGTAGTCCGCGACCGGATCCGCGAGCTCGAGAGCGAAGGGTAAGCCGAGGCGACCGGCGAGACGCCGGCGGTACACTGGCTCCGCGTGAGCCTGCGCGGTTGTAGCGACCGGCGAGACGCCGGCGGTACATTGGATCCGCGTGAACCGGCGCGGCCGGGGTCAGGGGGCGATCCAGGGAACGTCGGCGACACCGCGCTCCTGATTCGCCAGGCGAGCGGCGACGAAAAGATAATCCGATAACCGGTTCAGATACCGGATCGTCGCCGACATCGCCTCATCGTCCCCGCCGAGCTTCACCACGCGGCGCTCGGCGCGCCTGCAGATGGTTCTCGCGAGATGAAGCTGCGCTCCCTGGCTCGATCCTCCCGGAAGGATGAAGGACTGCAGGGGCGGCAACGAAGCATCCATGGCGTCGATGGCTTCTTCGAGCGCATCGATCCGACCCGGCTCGACGGTCGCGAAGCCCCCCTTCGTCGCCGCGAGATAGGAGCCGACCTGAAAAAGATCGGACTGGATCGCGGCGAGCTGCCCATCGAGCGAGCCCTCGCCCAGGATCGCGCGCGCGACACCGATCGCCGAGCTCAGTTCATCGACGGTGCCGTACGCTTCGATTCGGGGATCGTCCTTTCGAACCCTCTCGGGGCCCAGCAGCGAGGTCTCACCGCGATCGCCGCCGCGGGTGTAGATCTTCATGACGCGATTGTACGCTGCCGCCGAAGCCACAGGAGCCCAACCCTCGGAGCCCGGCAGTGCGGAAGAGCCCTGGGGAACAGCGTCAGCGGTACTCGCGCGCCTCACTCTTCGAAGATCGACTTCGGGAACAGGGACTTTTCTCCGAGCGAAAGGAAAAACCCGATGAGGCCCAGAACGACGAGCGTTCCATAAGCCAGGAGCGATCGACCGAAAAACCAGGAGGATGGGTCGAGAGTCGTGGGAATCCAGTGAAGAATGAGAATCACATAAGCGGTGGCAGCGGTCGCGATGAGACCGAATCGAATCAGGATGAAGACTCCTGTCGCGGCGAAAAGAACGGCGGCCACCGTCCTGGCAGTCTCCGATCCGATTCCGAGGTAGAGAATGGAAGCGGCACAGATCACCGTGGCGAGAACGGCGGTCAGCCAGGTCTTGCGCACAAAACCACGCAGAAGCACCAGGAGGAACGCAGCGCCAATCGCCCGGATCAGGCCTTCGGCGATTCCGCGCAACAGAAAAAAGCCCGTATGCCGGACCGAGCCGAGTGGAGTCGCTGCCTTCAACGCAAGGGCATGACCGGGACCGTCGATCATGAGCACGAGTAGATACGAGCCCGCTGCGACAGCCAGCCCCGCAACGACTCCGATCAGAAGGTCGCGACCGATCATTGGATCGCGCCACCGCCCGGCGACCAGGCGGCTCCATGAAACGAGCATCTCCGGCCATCGCCGTCGCACCAGCGGCTCCGCGGCGAAGTAGAAGAGCGCAGACAGAACTCCGAAAAAGAACGTTTCGATCGCCAGCTGCGAATAGACCACCCATTCCTCGTAGAGACTCGCAGCATGATTGGCGCGCAATGCTGCCGCCAGAGCCAGCGTGACGAACACCGTCACTCCGAGAACGACGGCACCCCTCACGTCCTCGCGACCTCGCCTGAAGTTTCTTCGAATGATGAGAATCGCGGCCACTGGCAGGAGGAGGATCAGAAGGACATTGAAGAGCAGGACCACGGTCTCCCATTGCGGGGACGGCCGGGCTTCGAGACCGATGGGTTCTCGCCACGGCATGATCATCGCGAACCACACCGGCTGACCGTGGTATGAAGCGGCCTCGATCCGTATCGAGCCCGGCCCTCCGGGGTATTTCGCCTCCCATGCCCGCTTTGCGTCAGAGTCGACCGGTGAGGTCCATGACGGGGAAACGGAGGAGAGCGACGAGAGATCGATTCCGGAGGCTCCGAGGAAAGGCGTCCAGTCGAAGGCCCGCTGCACGATCGACTCCTCTCTCTGCGGAGGAACCCTGATGAACTCGAGCAGTCGCCCCTCGGCGTCGAGCGTGACGTTCGCCATTCCCGGCACGGTCAATGGAGGGTCGTCGCGGGTCACCCGCCTTTCGTTGAGCATCGCAGCGTCGTCGATCAGCGAGATCAGAGGCCGCGGACTTTCTCGATAGGTCAATCTGAACGGGTGCGGAGACGCCGTGACCGGCCAACCGATCTCCGGATCCAGGCGCGCGAGGTCCGCACCCATCCAGTGGGCGTCGTCCACCGCGGATGC
>DATLEY010000063.1:0-38536 GCA_035525215.1 Thermoanaerobaculia bacterium
AGTGAGATCTCCCCATCTGTTTTTCGGCGGGATTTACGACTGGTACGACCCGTTCCTCGCAATCGACGCCGTCGCGGCGGCCCGGCGCCGGCGGGAGGACCTCACCCTGACGTTCACGTATCACCCCAACGCGGCGACCACCCCGCAGAGCGTTTTCGTCCGCGCCCGATCCGAGGTCGCCGCGCGCGGATATACGTTCGTTCGCTTCGAGCCATGGGCTCCTTACGAGGAGCGAGGAGCCTTTTATGATCGATTCGGTCTTGCGCTGCTGACTTTCCGATCGTCTCTCGAGACCGACCTGGCCATGCGAACCCGAATGTTCGATTGCTTCTGGGGAGACCTCCCTGTGATCACGAGCCCGGCGCCAGGGAGCGACGCGATCATCGAGTCTTACGGCTCGGGCACTGTCGTGCGGAACTTCGACGCCGGGGCCTACGCCGATGCCATCCTCGGACTGCTGGAATCCGAAGAAGACTACGCGGCGGCCCTCGCCGGATGCAGACGATGGACTCTCGACCATCAATGGGCGCATGTGATGCAACCCCTGCTCGAGTACTGCTCGAATCCAAAGCGGACGGGTGCGAGTCACACGCCGGATCCCGCTCCCGCCATCGCCTCGAGAGAGCCTCTTTTCGCGCGAGCCAGACGAAAGCTGCGGTCTCTTTTCTGATGAACTCCATCGACATCATCGTCGTCAGCTGGAACGGTAAGGACGACACGTTGCGCGCGCTCGAGGCAATCTCCGCTCAGGAAAGGCCTCGAGGCATCGGCCAGATCCGCACGGTCCTCGTCGACAACGGATCGAGCGACGGCACCGCGGAAGCTGTGCGGGAACGATTCCCCGACGTCCTGACCGTTCGCCAATCCTCGAATCGGGGATTCACCGGAGGGGTCGCAGCAGGCATCGACGCCACCAGTGGCGACGCGATCATTCTCGTGAACAACGACGCCGTACCGGAACCGGGGTGGCTGGCCGCTTTGACCTCGGCATTGGCAGAGAGCGATCCCGACGTGGCGGCGGTCGGCGGATTGATCGTCGACCCGACCGGCGCTCTCGCCGACTTCGCTCGCGGATCGATGACATTCGACGGGCACGCTTTCCAACCGGGCTTCCGATACCCGCTACCGGAGGTTGATGTCCCTCCGGCCGGATCGATGATTCTGTTTGCATGCGGCGGGAACATGATCGCCCGCCGTGCCGCGTGGTCCGCGCTGGGAGGCTTCGACGGCGATTACTTCGCCTACCTCGAAGACGTCGATTTCGGCTGGCGCGCCTGGCTGGCCGGATGGCGCGTGGCCTGGGAGCCCGCGGCTGTCGTGAGGCATCGATCTTCCGCGACCAGCGAAAAGCTCGGCTCGTTCGAGCGGGGAGTTCTTTTCGAGCGGAACGCGCTTCAGACCATCATCAAGAACTTCGACGATGAGCGATGGGCGGCCGCCCTGGCTCCCGCCCTACTCACCCTGCTCCACAGAACCCATTTCTACACCACGCGTCGAAATCAGGGGACATGGCGGCTGACGCGGCCGAACCTGGATGAAGCCGGTTCATTTCCCCCGCCCCGCGACAGTCTTCTGACGCGTCTGCTCCGGAAGGGCGGCCTGCGACGGGTCTCGCGTTCTACAGTCATCGAAGATGATCTGACGATCATGCAGTTCCGGGCTCTGGACTGGCTGTTTCGGAACGCGGATCGTCTCATGGTGAAGCGCGCCGCGGTTCAGAGACTCAGGCGCCGGAGCGATGCCGAGATTCTGGAGAGATTTCCTCTTCTGGTCGTCCCGACTTATCCGGGCGACGAGGAACTGATGGCCAGCCCTCTTTTTCGACAGCTGGTTCGGAATCTCCCGACGCGAGACTCGACACTCGATCAGATCATGAAGCGATGAGAGGTCGGAAGAGAGGGTAGAGGGTAGAAGAGCGAGGGGAGAGGGAGCCCGCCGTCATCCTGAGCGTGAGCGAAGGATCTGGGCGTGCGGGACGCTGGAAACGCGGAGATTGCGTAGGGCACGAGAGCGTCGATTCGCTCGAGGGTGCAGAATCAGCACAGATGCTCGATCAGCTCGACCAGATCGTCGAGGTTGAAGGGCTTCGGAAGAATCGCGGCAACGCCCATCTGAAGCACGGCCTGCGGCTCCTTGCGGAGGTGGGCCGAGATTACGATGATCGGCGTCTTGCCGATGAGTCCAGTCTCCCGCAGGCGCTGCAGAAAGTCCCATCCATTGATGCCCGGCATCATCAGATCGAGCAGGATGAGGTCGGGATGATGAAGCATCAGCGCGCGTTGCGCCTCGCCCCCATCGCCGGCCAGGTAAACCTGAAATCCGTGCCGCCGGAGAACCGCGGAGAGCATGCCCCGAAGAGGCAGATCGTCGTCGACCACGAGAATGCGCTTGCGCGCGATCTCGTCCGTACGCCTTTCCTGGTGATGAGTCGATTCCATGCTGGTCTCAATAAACGTCGTAGTCACCGAGCGTGTAGTAAAAGCCTCCGGGCCGGGGCAGCGGGCGTTGGGTAAAGCTCCTGAGCTCGAACCAGTGATCCCTGGCGGTCACCGAGAAGCCGGCTTCCGACAGGGTGCGAGTGACCGGATGGGATGGCGGCCCCCAGAAGACGACCGGGCTTCCCAACCGTGCCAGCTGCGCGACGAGCCGCTCGCTGTTCCGCCTCGAGAATCGTCCCGCGACCTCCATGACGTACACGACCTCTCCCGCCCGGCGAACGAGCGCTGCAATTTGCATCCCCATTCCGAAAGGACGCCTGATGGCCACCTTTCCATAGCGATTCAGGGGATGGTCGAGATAGCGCCACCGGAGGTAGACCGGGTCACGAAAGGCTCCCATCTCGAAGGGGACGCGGGAAAAAAACGAGAGATCGCCTTCCGTCAGCGACTCGATGGAGGCGTCAGCTTTCCGGCTCTCCAGCCGGAGCTCCCCGACCGGCTCCACCGGCCGGTAGCCGAGAACCCGCTCTCCGAGAATGCGATGCCGCTCCCCCGGAAACCCATAGACGAGCGGCACTTTCGCGGGCCCGCAGAAGGTCGCGAAAAAGCGGTCGGCGGTCCGGACGAAGACCCCGCCGCGGCCGGAGCCGCCCGGATACGAGGGGCTGCTCATGAAGTCGACGCTCTGAAGAGCGACCGAATCGGAGTCGTAGTCGCGAAAACGGACCGGAATCCCTCCGCAATGAGCGATGACACGGCCGGCCGCTTCGCATACCAGACTGGTCTGCCCTCGAGGGTTGTCGAAGTACTTCCACCGCCAGATCCGCTCGTCACGCTCCTCCCGGAAGACTTCCTCGAAAAGGGTCTGCAGACGAGGAATGTCCGCCGTCGTCGGAACGCGAAATGTCTCGGTCGAGTCAGCGAGCATGCGTCGGCTCTGCGGCGCGGATGGGACGAATGCCGAGTGGAGGACCCGACCGCCGGCGGGCGACGATCAGGATCGACTGAGCCATCGCCGGCAGAACAGCCGGCAGAACGTTCAGAAAACCCCGCCGGACACGTCCCTTTCCCGACGAATCCTCGGCGACTCGCAGCTCTCGATACTCGAAGTCGCTGGTCGCCGAGACGATCTCGAAGCCGGAATGTTCGAGAAGCTCGATCAGCGCCGACCGGGAGTAGAGAATCAGATGGTGTGGAAAGCGGTACGCAGCCCACCGGTTCCCCTCCAGCACACATGACAGGCTCTCGGTATCCGGCGTTGTGAGAAAAAGAAGGCCACCCGCTTTCAGCAGATCCCGGATCTTGGTCAGGACATCGTGCGGTTCCGGGAAATGCTCGAATACATGAAACATCGCGACCGCGTCGAATGCGGGACCCAGATTCACGAACCGCTCCAGGCTGGATCGATAGACCTCGATCCCTTCCGCGCGCGCTCTTCTCACGGCATCGGCTGAGACATCCAGGCCGACGTATTCGAACTCGGAGGCCGCCACTTTCCCGAAAAGCCCCCTGCCACAGCCAGCCTCGAGGATCCTCGCGTGCGCGGGAAGGTGTCGCCGCAGCAGCCCGGCGCGCTTCTCATTGACTTTTCCCAGGGCCGGTGAAGTCTCCGGCGTCGCGGTGTCGAACTCGATGTCGTTCTTTTTCTCGTAGTAATCGGGTCCGTACAGCGACTCGAGCTCCTCCGCCGAGGGAAACGATGACAGATACCGGCACTTGCAGCGAGAGCAGCGAAGGACCACGAATCCGCCGAGTTGAGTCAGCGTGAACACTTCCCGCGAAAAACAGACCGGACATCTGCGTGGAGACCTGTAGGCCTGCGAACGGTTGAGGTATCGGACTCTCAATCCGTCACGAACGACAGCGGCCGCCGAGATTGCCGGGCGAGCACTCGAGGAGCGATCGAGCTCGATCTCTTCGACCCGCAACCCGTATTTTCGCGCTAGAAAAAGAATTTCCAGCGGATAGCTCTCTCCCTCGACTCTCGATTCGTGAAAAAGAAGTTGCGCTGCGTCCCGGGAGAGAACGGCGGGCGCGAGCCTCTGGACGGCGGCAGGCTCTGACAGAACCAGTCTCGCCAGCGCCCGCGCCGCGAGAGTCACTCCTCGGAACGCGCCCGATCCCGCAATGGCAATATCGGTCGCCCCGGACTGAACGAGCGTGATTCCCTCGCTGAGTCCCTCGAGGTTGATGAGAGGATCGGCAATCGTCACGACCTCCCCTCTCGATTCCAGGACCGCCCGGCGGATCGCAGTCCCCTTCGTATCTTTTCCGCGAGGTCCAGTCGAGCGATCCCCTGACTTTACGGAGGTATTCTCCCGCCCGACGGCAATGACCTCGAAAGTCAGGCCCGTCCCGCGAAGGAATCCACGCAGAGCTTCCATCGCCGAATCACTCCCGTCGGCGATGACGCTGATGCTCGGCGCTGTGCCATGTGACGTGGAAGCCATGAAGAATTCATTCTAGCCGTGGTGGCGCCGGCTTGTAGCCGGCATAGGGCTCAAAGTGCGTTCAACCGCGTGGGCCCGGTGTCAGCGGGAAGGGGGTCATTCAGAGGCCGCACGGGAGGATGGCATCGCGGCAGGGATTGGTCTCGCGGCCGAAGAATCTCAGAATGCGCAGGCCGTCATCGGGTTCTTATGCCGGTGCAATCGCATCCTACAAACGCGTCTGGACGTGCTGAGAACCCGACAGCGATCCTCGCGGCTGAGATTCTTCGGCCGCGACGCCATCTCATATTCTGCACGGCTGACGCGTGCGGCCTCTGAATGACCCCGCCCCCCATACACTAGGGGACCCTTCGCTGAATCACGCGGACCCCCGCCGATCGACCCGTTTCCAGATTGGTATTTCTCACGTAGAGATCTCCTCCCAGCCAGCCATCCAGGATCTCAGAGGGCACGGTCACCGTTCCGCCTTCATGAAAAAGGCCGGCCGCCGAGGCGAAGTCGGCCGTTGGAGAAAGTTCGGTGAGCCATCGGGCGCGTGACAGCTCGAACGTGTGAGGCGACACTCCCAAAGGGACCTCGATCCCCGTCACGGCCCGCCGCCAACGGAAAAATCTCTCGGCAGATCGAGGGCCGTACCACTTCGACAGGAATCGCTTCTCCGACTCCAGGAAGAACCGTCGCGCTTCAGCGGAACGTCCTGCACTCTGGTTGTACAGGTGTCTGCATACCGCGTCGGGAACGTGGAGAACTCGCCAACCGCGCTTCCTCAATCGAAGTGCGAGGTCGATTTCCTCGAAGTAGAGACGAAAAGCGGGGTCGAACCCTCCGACGTCATCGAACGCCTCACGGCGGATCGCGAGCAACGCACCGGACAGCACCGGAACCTCGGACACCGAGCTCCGAGTCCAGAACTCGATACGTTCGGTTCTCCTGGCCCGTTGCCAACGCCTTCCCGCCGCCGGAAGCCACCCCGCGAAAAGCCTGGCGACTTCCTGCCTGCAGGATGGTCGCGCGGGAGGCGGCAGATGCCATTCGCCGCCTTGATCCCAGACGAACCGCGGGCCAGCCATCCCGACCTTCTCCGTCATCAGAGCGGCGGCGAGGCGGTCGATCGAGCCCGGCGTGAAGACGATATCGGGATTCGCGATGAGCAGATCGCCGGAGGCACAGTCAGCCCCCGCATTCGCGGCGGATCCGTATCCCGGATTGTTCGGCAAACGAACGAGCCGGTCGATGGGCAACGATTCGAGCGCTGAAGCCTCGCCCTCATCGCCGGAATTATCGACGACGATCCGCTGAAGCGGCCGGGACGTCGCCAGATGCGACGACTCGATGGCGCGAGCCGTCAGATTGGACGAAAAGTAATTGACGACGATCAGCGAAAGATCAGCCGCACTGTACCGCCGGCCTCCGGCCGGTCGCCATGGACGCGCGGGCTTCCGCGCGATCAAGCTTCTTCCTGCCATGGTCGAGCTCTCACACCAGGGCCGCCGGGTGTCGTGGCGAGCGGCTCAATCACGAGCGGCCATTCCGCCCTGAATCAGGCGCGGGCGGGCATCGTCGGCGACGTGCCATTCATGATCGACCGATAGAAGGCCGATCTCGTAACGGTTTCCGGTCACGTGAAACGCGGGCCGCAGATCTCTCCGGTCGAAGACATGAAGCGCGTTCTCGTCGCCGACATAGACGACCAGCTCGTATTCGCCCCGAACCAGTGGCACGGCTTTCAACCGGACCCGGACGTCGTACGATCTTCGTCCCTGGAGGGGCGGAAGTCCGTCGTGAAGGGTCCCGAAGGCGAAACACTGCATCTGGTCGGCCCCGCGATTGACCGCGGCCAGGATGTGAATGGCCTGCGCGGGATCCGCGGCCTCGATTCCGATCAGCACGTCGAGGTCCTCGCCGCTCGAGATCGAATCTCCCGATCCCCTGGCCGGCCGAACTTCCAGCGACGCGATCCTCACCGGCTGATCGGTCGCGTGCGCCGGTTCGTATCCAATCTTCTTCTCGCGGGCGAGCAGATCGGTCTCGTATTCATGCACGACATCGATAGACGGACCGAGGCGACGGACGCTTCCGCGGTCCAGCCAGAGAGTGCGACTGCAGAGAGTGGATACGTAATAGAGGGCGTGCGAACAGAAAACGATCGTCTTGCCTCGATCCTGAAACTCGCGGATCTTGTCGATGCACTTCTTCTGAAAATGGCCGTCGCCGACCGCCAGAGCCTCGTCGATGACCAGAATGTCCGGGTCGACGTTGACCGCCACTGAAAAGGCCAGGCGCATGTACATACCGGATGAGTAGGTCTTGACCGGCTGATCGAGAAACTCTCCCAGTTCGGAGAACTCGAGAATGGCCGGGAGCTTCTCTTTCAGCTGGGAAGGGGTCAGCCCGAGGATCGTCGCGTTGAGGGCGGCGTTGTCGCGTCCCGTGAACTCGGGATGGAAGCCGGTACCAAGCTCCAGGATGGACGAAATCTGCCCTGATGCCTGCAGCCGGCCGGAGCTGGCCGCCGTCACCCCGCACAGGAGCTTGAGCAGGGTGCTCTTACCCGCGCCATTGTCGCCGATCAACCCGATCGTCTCGCCGCGCGCGACTTCGAAGCTCACGTCCTGCAGCGCAGGAAAGACGGTGTGCCGCGGCCGGCGCGATACCAGTTCGAGCAGCCGGTCGGCCGGTCGGTCGTAAAGCCGGTACACTTTCGACACCTCTTCCGCGCGGATCGCCACGTCCATCGCCTGATTCTACGGACTTGGCGACGAATTCGCCCAACCAAAAAAAAGGCGGCGGAAGAGATCCGCCGCCTTATCTGCTGATTGAGGTCTGGCTAGTTCATGGGAAC
Organism: Thermoanaerobaculia bacterium; assembly: GCA_035525215.1. Classification (GTDB taxonomy): domain Bacteria; phylum Acidobacteriota; class Thermoanaerobaculia; order Gp7-AA8; family Gp7-AA8; genus DATLEY01. The sequence goes on from DATLEY010000063.1 coordinate 7,731, forward strand.
GGCGGGAACGTACTCCGGATCAAACGTCTTTCGATCGATGACCGATGCGAAGGCCCATACCGAGCCGCCCGAGGTGACTTCGACCTTCAGGCTTCCGCGGTCGGCGGTCGAATGCATCGCGCGAATCACGTCAAATGCGTTGAAGGATTCATTTGGCGCGAGCGGATGAGGCTCTCCATCCTTGGTCCGCTCCCAGAATCCGATGGGCTGACCCGAATCCTTGTCCAGAAGCGTGACGAGGACTCTCGCTGGAGTCGTCCCCACGTTCACGAGGCCGAGGTTCGTGTAATAGAGCTGGTCGCTGCGAACCGCGGGAACGATCGCCGGATACGCGGGGGAAACGTTGGCCCTCGATGCGGCAAACGATGGAATCCCCTGACCGAATGTGCCCAGCGGTCCGCCGTCGCTGTAGGTACGGTTCACGACGATCGGGAACCGATCGATAATGGGGCTGTCGACTTCGACCCGAAGCATTCCGAAGACGTTGCCCGAAACCGGCGGCGCCATCTTCGGAGACGTCACGATGTCATCGATCTTCAGCAGCGTCCGGGGCGGAAGGATCTGGTCCTTCGCCTCGGTGACTTTGTTTCCGGACTGGTCATAGAAGGTGAGGTCGAACTGAAGGACCCGCTCTTCATCCGGATTGAGGATCGTCACATCGCTCCGCCACGCATTGAAGTGACCGACGCCCGGAACCACCTGGGAGCGCCACGCCTCATCGCTGACGGTCTGCGAGGAAATGCCCGAAACGTAGATGGGATCGCCGCTCACGTTGTCGATGATCGACGCGTAGGTAACGAGCGCACCGTCGTTTGCCCCGCCGATGAAGAGACTGAACGGCGCATCCTTGGGAAGACCGGCCATCCATGCCGCGATCTGAGGGTCACTGTTCGTGATCAGCTGCATGGAGGGAAGGCTGACAGTCAGCTGCTCTCCGATGGTCGCACCGAAATGGTCATCCTTGGCGGTGAGCAGGACCTCGACGGGCTGAGCGGAAAGATTGAGCAGCCCGATGTTCGTCCTGAACCGCGGTGTGAGCTGAAGCCCACCAAGGAAGTAGGTCGACGGTCCGGCGGAGACGTTCTGGTTGAGATCCAGCTGAACCGCTGGAATGAGCTGACCGAAGGTGCCCACTCCGGATGCGGAGACGTTATAAGTGCGCGTCCAGATCCGAGGCGTTTCAGGAGCCACACCCCGAACGATGACCGCGCCGCTGGCATTCGCACTGGTGAAGAAGGTCATGAAGTCTTCGTAGATCAGCGTCGAGACTGAAAGAGTCATGTTCTTCTTGATACCGAGAGAGGTGAGCTCGAACTCGAGCTCGACGGGTCCGTTTCCGGCGTTGCCGTTGTAAATCTGAAGATCGGTTCGCCAGAGACTTTCGTACCCAGGCTGGTGAACGACGACCGGAAGCATGAACGCGAAGCTGTTCGCCGGAACGACGTTGAGCTCGATGGAGACCGGCGGAGCGGCTCCACCCGAGTTCGAGGCCTTGAGCTCGACGGTCCATTTCCCCGCAGTCGAGAAGGTGTAGGTGACCTCCTGGCCCGAGCGCGTGTCGCCTTCGCCGAATGTCCACTGCCAGCTCGTGACCGGGTCCGTGCCGACCGACTCGTCCACCCCTTTGAAGGTGATCGGTACGCCCACGAGAGGGGTCGTGACCGAAGTCGTGAAGCTCACTTTGGTCGGAGCCTTGGCGGCCGTGCCGCCGAACTTGATCGGAATGGAGAATCCATCCACGCTGGTACCGCTGGAGTTGGTGACTCGAACGCCGATCTGGAACTCGAGCGTGGTCGTCGGATTGTATCGATGGATGACCTTCGGCTCCTCGGTCTCCCGAGTCGCCCCGTCGCCGAAGCTCCACTGGAACTTATCGCACTCCTGGAAAGTGCCGGACGGCCAGCGGTAAGCCTCGATCTCGATGTCCTCGTTCGCGATACAGGGAGCGATCGAGGTCGAGGACTGGCTGCATCCGCTCGTCTTTCCGGTGTACCTGATGAAGACGGAGCCGGAGACGGCGGCGCACGAGGCCGAGCCCGTGACGACCGTGACACCCACGGGCGGCGTGGTATAGCTGCCGGCCGTATTCGAGATCGTCAGGCGGACCGGATACGTCCCGGGAGCGCCATAGACATGCGATGGATTCTGGCGGGTGTCCCCCGAATAGCCATCCCCGAAGTCCCACGAGAATCTGTCGCACTCCTGGAAGCTGGAGCTGGGATAGTTCACGGCGCGGAAGCCGATCGCAGATCCGGAGAAACAAGCGCCGCCGGGGCAATCGTACGACAAGCCGGCTGAGGTGCTCGGCGCGGTGCAGGTCGGGGTGACGACCGAGCCCACCTGGACCGTCGTCGTGGCGGTGGCACCAGCGCCCGCGCTGTTGCGGATCGTGAGAGTCGCGGTGAAGGTTCCGTTCTGAGCATAACGGTGCGTCGGAGCCTGGCTCGACGATGTGTTGTTATCGCCGAAATTCCATTCGTAAATGTCGCAGCTCTGGGGCGCATAACCCCAGAAGGAGGGATTGAACTGGATCTCGCAATTCGCCGTCGTGCAAGAAGAATTTACCCAGTTTTTGGTGATCGAATAGATTCCGGGCGCAGTCGAACAGACCGCGGTGGCGAGCGTGAAGTCGATCGTCACGGGTGCCGATGGCACTCCCGCCGCGGACTTCGCGATCGCGACGACCTGATAGGTGCCGGGATTGGCAAGATCAGCGGTAGTCGGCGTGAAGGTCTTGCCGGTTTCGGACCTCAGAGAACCGTTGAAGCTCCACGAGTAGGTCCATCCCGCCTGGGAGGCCGTGTCCGTGATCGAACAGGCGCCCCCGGCGTTCGTGCAGCCGGTCTTGACGAAGTTCGGAGTCGGAACGTCGAGGGAAAGCTCCGCGATGGAGATTCTCTGGGCGGCGCCGCAGCCGATTCCGGTGACCGCAGCCTCGGGGACGGTCACGGTGAGACGAACCTTTTTGGCCGCCGCGATCTGAGTCCCGGTGAGAATGTATGAGTCGGCCGTGCTGACGCCGACGTTGCTGCGGAGCTGCTCCGATCCGGCGATCGGCTGACCACTGGCGTCCAGAAGGGCCCACTCGAACGTCGCCGCCGTGCTTCCGGCAAGGGTCGAGCCGATGCGGTTGCTCGCGGCGAAGGTGATCCCGGTCGCGTCGTTGGACTGCACCGCGACACCCGCTGCAAAGGGTGCGACGGGATACGTGAGGCTGAGCGGGCGCGAATAGTCGGAGACATTTCTCCGAAGCGGCGATCCGCCGTTGAAATCGTAGGCGCCATAGTTGGCAGTCATGACGAGCTGCCGGTTCGTTTCGGAACAGGCGCCCGCTTCGAACTCCCCGCTGGGAAGCTTGTGCTCGGCCGTTCCTCCGTCGAGAGCCCAACTGGTGAAGTGACTTTCGACGCTTCCATCCGAGGCATCGACGAACAGGTCTCCGACGACGACGCGCCCTGCGCCGAGAGAAGCATCACCGCTGAGCAGATCGCCGCTGCTCTTCAGCATGACGCGCACAGCGGGAGTCTTCATCTGAACCGCAGTCTGCGAGTCGGCAGGCGCCGCTCCGTCCACGGTACGCATGCGTACGGTGCGGGAGAGATTCCCGAGCACGCCCGAGCCGGAGACGATCCCGGAATAGCGATAAGTCACGCCGTTCGGCGTCGTGTGGCTGGGGATGATTCCAGTCGTAGACTCGGTGTTGTCGAAATTGATCTCGACCTGGCGCGCTCCGCTGCTCGCGCTGGTCGTGAAGCTGATCGGGTCACCGTAGTAAGGTCCGGTGCCCTTCGTGGTCGAATGGTCATTGGGGGTTCCGTAGCCCGCGCCCACATTGACCCGGATGTCGATCGAGTCGCCCGCTTTGACCTCGTAGACGTCGCCCAGTCCGTAAGCGGCATAGACGAAGAAATCCCTGCCGTCGCTATTCGCAGGGACCATCGCGCTGGGGAGGCTCGAGTAACCAGGTACTGAAAATTTCTGCTGTCCGCTGGCGTCCCGCTCTCCCCCATAAAACTGCTTGAGGAACTGGCCCATCGGCACTTCCTGGGGCACGTCTGCGATCAGCTTGAAATACTTCCCCTCGTAACCGTCGATCTGACCGGTGGCCGGGTTGATCCGCTGGCCGACCACGCCGAGAGCCCCGTCACCATAGGAAACGCCCAACGGACCGAAACCAGTCGGAGCGGGATAGACGACGGCAGTGTAGGAGGCTGCCGAACCTGCCGCAGGAAACGCGACGATGATATTTCCCGTGGCGCCGGGACCTTTCTCGACGGCGTAGATCGTGTCGCCTTCCGTATCGAAACTATAGATCGAGCCGACGACCGAGGGAACCACGGCGGAGGGACCGCCGCCATTCACGATCTGCGCAGCTGTGTAGATCTTCAGATCGCCGCTGAGGCGGTCGGCAAAGACGAAGACATCCTGGCCTCCGACCGACGCTCTTCCCATCGCGCTCCAGTCCATCTCGAAATAACGCTTGAGCTGAGGAGTGGCGGGGGTGGTGACGTCATAGACCGCGGCTCTGCTCGAAAGGCCGCCCACGATCGCGTAATAGGAACCGCCGAGTTTGATGATCGTGACGCCCGACGGACTCTCCACCTGAGTCTCGTTGACGGGAATCTGCTTGACCAGCGGCATCATGCCGCCGGTGTCCTGCACGATGCCCCATCCGAACATGGTGTAGGCGAGGTAAATGTATCCGCGGTCGTCCCAGTCGAAGACGCCACCGAGACGATCCTGGCCGTCGGATACGTAGGTGACCCATCCGGATCCCTGCGCTTCGGGATAGACCTCTCCATAAAAGGGAAGATACATTTCGGCGCCGAGCGAGCCGCGATTCCCGTAGGGAAGCTGAGTCATCCCGCCCTTGAGATCCTGGGTGAAAAATGTCGAGAGGCGATACGAAACGAATGTCGATCCGATCTGCATGAAGATGCGATCGCGCTCGGGCGCCACCTTGACGCGGTTCGCCCTGAGCGTGCGGACCGGAGACTGCAGCTCACGCACCGAGGTGGAATCGAGGTATCGCCCGGCGTGGGCGGTGATGGGATGGGAGAAACCGGCCACCGGCTTGTCCGTGTTGGGGGAGGGACACCCCGCGCAAGTCTGTGGTGTGCTCGCGGGCTTTGGTAGCGGGTAGCCCTGGCCGGCCGCCATGGCCGCGACGAGCAGAAGAGAACAGAACAGAGAAATTCGATGAATCACGATGCGCACAGGAAACACCCTCCCGGACTTCGTCAAGCAATGGAGATGAACGACGATTGGAACCAACTGAATTGTAGTGGAACCGACGTGGGAAACCAACAGTTATTTGCTGCGATTCCATGAACAAAAAAAGTGGGCCGGATTACTCCGGCCCACTTCGTGTCCACCTGGACGGGGTTTACGGAACTGCCGGCACGAAGTTCGCGGCCGGCCGGATCTGCGTGGTCGGCGGAATCGGCGAGCAGCCATTGCCGAGCATGGTCGCGTCATAGAGCGTGCCGTAGCGGCCCTCTGCGCGCATGTTCACGGAGACCCACGACTGGCTCTTGTTGCCAGGATCGCGGTCGCCCGCTTCGTTCTCAGCGACGTTGGCGCCGTTGAGCTCGAGGTACATCCAGCCGCCGAGACCCACATGGGTGCCGAGGCGAGCCGGGAAGAACGACGTGTTGCTGGTCAGAACTGCCTGTGTCTCTTCCATCCGAAGAATCGCAGGCTCGACGCAGGGGGAGAACTGACAGCCGGTGATCGTGAACGAAGTGGCGTTCTCAGCCTCGTCGTAACGGACCACGCGGGCCACCGGAATCTCGCTGTTCGGAACGAAGCTCGATCCGCAGCCGAGGAAGCCGGAGGTCTGGCCTTCACGCCAGATCAACATCGAGGTCTGGAAGCCAGTTGCGCCGGTCGGGGTGTCCTCAATGTAGCGGGCAGCCCAGAGCGCCGGAAGCGGCTGACGACGGTCGGCCTCGGCCTCGAGCGTTCCAGCGGCGAGGGTCGTGCCCTCACGCGTGTAACGATCGTAGAAGGTGTACGGGAAGTTCGTGGTCACCGTGGCAGCCACGACGGCGCGGTCGCCACCACCGAATTGCGGGGTGCCGAGAACCGGGTTCGCATTCGGACCACCCTCAGGGATGGCGCGGATGTGGACCATGGGGTTGCCGCCGGCCCAGTTACCCGCGGTCGTCGTCGAACGACGATCGAGCACGAAGTAGTCGCCGGTGAGGCTGTTGTCCCAGAGGATGTCGTTGACGTAGAACCGAGGATCGGTCGGGAGAGCCTGCGAGCATTTGTTGACCACGTCGATCGTGACATAGCCAACCGCGTTTGCGTTGACGCCGCCAACGCGGCCCGTGCAGATCGCGCCACCCACTCCGGTCGGGAAGGGGTAGGTGCCGGCCGTCAGCGCCGTGCGAACGGCGGTGCGGAGCGGCTCAGGAATCTCGCCCGGGAGGGAACGGCAGCCAGTGGCGGCATCCGTGATCGCCGGGATGTCGAAGTTCGGGTTCTCGGCCGTGGTCGGAGTCGCTGCCGAAAGGCTTCCGGAAGCGGCGTTACCGCGGGGCGAGACCGTGTAGCCGGTCGGAGGAATCTGACCGTTCACGATGACGTCGAAAAGCGAAACCGCCACGACGTCATAGCCCGTGAGCCAGAGGTTGAAGTCGATCACGGGGAATGACCAGTCGGTCCAGATCGTCACGTGTGCGATCTGGGTCTGCGGGGTCACGTTGGTGATCGAGAAGATGGTGTCGAACGCGCGCTCGGCGGTGCTCACTTCGAAGTACGGAATGAGCAGCGTCGCCGCAGGCATGACCGCGATGTCGCATGAGTCGTCGTTGTTCGTGGTGGAAGGACCCGTCAGCAGGCCCACGGCATAACTCCCGCTGGCGCCGGCAACAAGCTGCGTCGAGGGGGACATTGTTGCGTTCGGCTGAACGAACAGCCGATCTTCCCCAACGCCCGCGAATGCCGCACCGGCCACCAGAAGGGCCAGGGTCGTCATCGTCAGAAGTTTCTTCATTGAGTGTCTCCTACACTTCGTATCGATTGATAAACATGTAGCTGATTGAAAGACTGTGTGTCACCCCGCCAAAGCGATACGATCACCTCCCGCGCCGTATTTCGAAACCAATGACCCAATTCCAAGGCCAGAGCGTAAGCGAGTTTTAACCCCCGGTCAACTATTTTATGGGGTTACACCATAAAAATCCGGGCCAGATAGCCCGCATTATACGCAACCGGAGGCCCGCTGCAAGATTATTTCCCGTTTCGAGCTCGCCGGCCCGGCCCAGGCGTACCCAGCCAGACCTTCACCGAGCCGTCGCCTGCCCGGTCCCCTCTTTCGAACATGATCATGATGTCGTCCGCGCCGTCGCGATTCACGTCTGCAATTTTGATGTCATAGAGCGTGAGATCGGGCAGATCGAGACCTTCACTCCGTGCGGAGCGGAAGCCCCCTTTTCCGTCGCCCAGCAGAAACTCGAGCTTCATCGGGGGAGGTTTCGCGTAGACCAGGTCGAGATGTCCATCGCCGTTGAAATCTCCGGTCGCAAGACCCCAGATCGCGTACTCCCCCGGCCAGCGGACGATCGGAGCTCTCTGCCAGTTCTTTCCGTCGAACCAGACCCGGTCGATCCCGACGATCCTATCCATCTCCGGGGGCGCGAGACTCTCCGGATCCAGCGAAGGGGGCCAGAATCTTCCGTATGAAAGAATGAGGTCATCCCTCTTCCGATGCGTGAACTTCCCGCTGGTCAACGCGGTGTAATACGAATAGAAGGGAAGCCACCCGCGCCCGAACGGGCGGAACACGCCATCTTTTTCCTGCAGGTACATCAGGTCGGTGCCGCTCATGATCGTCGAGGCGCCCGCGACATCCAGCTTGCCGTTCCCGGTGAAATCCCCGACCGCGAGCCAGTCGCCCGCCACTTCGCGAAGCGGCTCGGCCACGTCCACGTTCTTCCACTGAGCGGCCTTACCGTCGTTGATGAAGGCCTTGATCGGTCCGCCCTTGACGGGAGTCCCACCCATGGTCGGTCCTTCGCTGATGGCGATGATGTCCTGATGCCCGTCGCCATTGAGATCACGGATGACCAGCCGGCGCGTCGGAAAGGACTGATCGAGCCCTTCGCTCGCGTCCCTGAAGTTTCCTTTGCCGTCTCCGAGCGCTACGTAAACGCCCGACAGATGCGCCGCCACCGCGATGTCCATGTGGCCATCGCGGTTCAGGTCCGCGACCGCCACGGTTCCGTAGTTGTAGCCGCGCGGCCAGACCACGGTCTCCCACAGCGTCCACTCCCCTTTTCCGTTTCCGAGAAAGATGAAGGGCGTCATGTGGTCGAATCCACCCCGCTGCGGCGGAATCACGATATCGAGATGACCGTCACCATTCATGTCTCCGACATCGAGACCGTTGCGCCAGGACCCGCCTTCCGGCAGGCCCGCCGACGATTCCCGAAACCGAAGCACGACGTCGCTCTCCGGCGGGACGACCTCCGACATCTCCTTCTTGAGCACCTTCACAAACTCCAGCTGTTCCCCCTCGAGCTTGTAGACCTCGGTGTTTGGATTTTCGCCGAGAAGAATCTCGCCCGGCTGGATCGGAGAAGGTGCCGGGAGAGACGGACCGGAAACCGGAGGCGGCACCGGCTTCTCTTCGACTTTTTCGGGGACGTCGAACCACACCCAGACGTACTCCTCGTTCTCCTGGTAAATCTCCGCGGTGATGTTCACGGCCCAGAGAGGGCGAACGAATCCGTACGGAACCAGGTCGTAGTACGCGGTCCGGCGAGCGAACTTCAGAATGTTCTGATCGCGGCCACGGCGACGCCAGACACGAGTCGGATCCGGATTGGGGCCTGGATCCTCATCCATGGCAAGCCGCTCGCGGCGCTCTTCCGGCGTTTCATGCTGAAAGTGCAGCGGAGGCTTCTGGCCCTGCACCTCGGGGAGCCACTGCTCGTATTTTTCATCGACCTGAGGCTGAGCCTCCTGGGCGGCGAGAAATCCTGGAATTGCGATGAACAGCAGAAATGAGAATAGAAACCGTGAGCCATGCTTCATGGACAGTGAACTCCTGTAATCAGATGAGATCGGTAAGACTCGGTTGTGCACGCCGGAAAAGGGCGAGACCCGCGGTGAGAGACCCCAGCGCAACGACCATCAGAAATACGATCGAGGCGGGAGGAGGTAACGGCGCGGAGAGCAGAGCGCTCCGAAACAAACCGAGCAGCGGGGTCATTGGATTCCACGCGAAGGCGTTTTCCCACCCCGGCGGAACGCGATAAAGGATCGGGCTGAGATAAAAGAGGATCGACATCGCGAAGCCGAGGATCTGAAGCACATCCCTGAAAAAGACTTGGATCGTGGCGAGCGCGAGCGAGAGTCCGACCTGAAGGAGCAGCTGGAGAAGGAGCGCGAAGGGAAGCAGCCACAAACTCCAAAGCGATCGACCCTGCAGGCCCAGATAGACGATCAGCAGGATGAGGCCGACCATCTCGAACAGGACCGCCGAGATGTTGGGCACCGCCACCAGGACCTCGGAACGGAATGTCAGCCGGCGGACCATCGCCGAGTTCTCGATGATGCTGGTGGTGCCCCGGATGATCCCCTCGTTGAACCCGAGCCAGGGAACGAGACCGGCGATCAGGAAGAGGACGTACGGTTCGCCGGTTCCCCCTCCCGGCCGGGGGCTTCCTCCACTGGCCGGGAAAATGATGGTGAACACGAACCAGTAAAGGATGACCAGGCTGAGGGGCTGGAGGATGGCCCAGGTGATTCCAAGGGCCGAGCCGGCGAAGCGGGCCGTGAAGTCCCGCCGGACCAGTTCAGAGAGCAGATACGCAGTCTGCCGCCCTGCCCGGACGCCCTTGACTCCCTCGCCGGGACCCCCTAGATTGGACACGCTTTTCGCAGTTTATTGTGTGATAGCATAAACGGTCAACGAACGCCCCCATGAAGACGAATGCTCAGGTCGAACTGGTCGGAAGAAAGATCCGGCAGCTCCGCCGTCAGCGAAAGCTGACGCAGACGGAGCTCGCCGAAGAGATCGGCATTCATCAGTCCGACCTCTCCCGGATGGAAAAAGGGGAGTACAAAGTCGGCCTCGACACTCTGTTGAAAGTCCTGCAGACGTTCCAGATGTCGATCGGCGAGTTCTTCGAAGAAGGGGCGCGGGAGCTGGAGACGATCGAGACATTCCGGCGGCTCAGCCCGTCGGCGCAGAAGGAAGTGGAAGACTTCATCGCATTCAAACGCCTCCAGGAGGAGGGGTTTGACGTGGGGAGCGTGGGTGGGGGTGACGATGATGATTGAGCAGATGACATCGGAGGAGCTGCGGAAGGAGGGTCTTCGGCTGTATTACGCGAACGCCCTCGAGGAAGCGCTTCCCTTTTTCGATCGCGCGCTCGCCGTGGCGCCTGACGCGCAGACCCGGGATCTGCTGACGATCCACAAAGCGAGCATCCACGTCGCACTGCGGACGAACTCACCCGAAGTTCAGGCCCTCCCGGCGATCATGATGCGGCGTCCCGAGCTGCGCTCGCTGGCTGCCTATCATCTCGCGACGAAGTTCGAGAACGAGAAGGAATTCAAGCGAGCCCGTTTCTATCTGGAGATGGGGCTCGAGGCGGCCAGGGAATCCGGAAATCTCCGGCTCGAGACATCGACCCGCATCGATCTGGGAAACCTCTGCGTTTACGACTCCAAGCCCGAAGAGGCGATGGGTTACTACCGCGATGCTCTCGAAGCGCTCAGCGGCGAGGAAGCGGACGCCATCTTCGACCAGACGCCGACCGAGCGCCAGTTGTGGGTCGCGATGGCGACGCAGAATCTCGGTCATTGTCACGTCGTCACGGATCAGCCGGAAGAAGGCATCGTCCTGCTCCAGCGCGCGCTCGAGATGTTCGCGGCGTGTGAGGGGGAGGCGTACATGGCCGAATCGCACCTCGATCTCTCGATCGGCTACTTCGATCTCGAGCAGTACGACCTCGCTCGCGCCCACGCGGAGACCGGCCTGGCAGGCGCCACCGAGGACCGGCAGGTTCGCAACGCACATTACCTGCTGGGCGAGATCGCCTTCACACAGGGCGATACGGAAGCCGCCGAGCATCATTTCGATCAGCTCGCCCGCTACTACCCCGACTTCCCGCAGCTGAAGAATCTCCTGTTCGCAATCGATCTCCGGAAGATGGTCAACTTCAAACTATGAGAAAGCTCCTCGCCGTCGCCGCATTCGTGATTTTCTTCGGCGTCTCCGCCGCAGTGGCTGGAGCCGCGGGCGACGTGCTGCTGACGCCGGGGGGAACCCTCTTTCAGGCTCAGGCTGTCGATGACGAGAAGTACCAGCTCGCCCCCGGAGACAGCGCGATCCAGCTTCGCGTTCAGCGCGATGGCGAAGTCGAGACGTACCTCGTCCCCGCTTCAAACGAAGGGGGGAACAATGGCAATCCGGCTCTGGCCTGGGACGAAGAGACCGAGAGTCTCTTCCTCTTCTGGGTTCGCGCGCCGCATCTGACCACGAGCGAGCTTCGCTTCTGCTCGTTCCGCGACGGGAAGTTCTCCGAAGCGACGACGGTCGATCAGAGCCTGTTCCGCTTCCGCACGAACCTTCGGATCGCGGTGACCCGTTCGGCGCGCGTCGAGCGCGAGGATGACGACGAGGACGAGGGCCCCGCGTCCATACCTGCCCTGGCCATCCATGCAGTCTGGTGGGATTCGAGCAGCCGGGGCGAAGGCGTCCGTTACGCCATGCTCGCCATCACCAACGGTGAAGCGCGCGTCGTCGAGGTCCGCGACGTCATCGACTACCTCGGAACGGCGAGAAACTCCGAGCCGCTGATCCTCGGCGAAGACTTCAACCGCCACTTGCTGCGCTATCCCTCCGTGTCGACCAACCCGGCCGGCGACAGCATCGACATCGTCTTCGCGGACTGGCAGACCAGCCGGCTCAATCGGGTGGAGATCATCTCGGTGAGCTCGGGCGGAGTGCTGAAGCCGCCGGTCGGCATCTCCCATGGCGAGATCGGAGCTCCCGTTCTGGAGAGCGTGTCGTCGACGAGCACGGTGGCCACGATCGCCCGTAACGGCAAAGCGGACATCGTCCTCTACCAGGTTCAGGATGGTCGCGTTCAGTACTTCCATTTCGACGGGACCAAATGGCGCCCCTCGAAATTCATCGCGCTGGACGACGTGATCACCGAGGCCGATGCAGTCACCGCGCTGAAGCGACTGGTCGAAGAACGATAGCGAAGCGAGGCGCCTCGAAGAAAAGCCGGCCTGAGGCCGGCTTTTTCGTTTAGCGGGGATCGCCGGAGCCCGGCTTCGAGCTCTTCACGGATGCAATGACGCCGATTCCAATCAGCGCCAGAACTCCGACCGCGATCCAGACCGTCGGCGCACCGAGAAGGTGAGCCGCGATCCCCACCGCGATGATCAGAATGATCCAGCCGACGAGAGAGAGATTGAACCAGTTCAAGGTGACTACCTCCAGCCGTGCTCTGCAGCAAAGGGAGTGCCACGGGGGAACACTACAAAAAAAAGCCCGGCCGGAGCCGGGCTTTTTCGTTGCGATTCGAATCCTGCTACTTGTTGACTGCAATGAACGCGATGATGAGGGCGTAGATGACGAGGGACTCGATGAGCGCGAGACCGATGATCATCGCGAGACGGATAGCGCCGGCAGCGCCGGGGTTTCGCGCGATTCCTTCGCAGGCTGCGACGACCGCGCGCGACTGGCCGATGGCTCCGGCCGCGGCTGCGATGCCGAGGACGAACGCTGCGGACACCAGTCCCCAGCTCACTCCACCCGTCGCCGCCGGGGCTGCCGGCTGCGCGAAGGCGGACGTCGCCACGAGCAGCAGTGCAGCGACGAACAGGATCGATTTCATTCTGTTCACCACGATTCTCCTTTCTTAGGAATCCCGATTCGGTTCCCGATTCTGATTTCTATCTCAGTGTTCCTCGGCGGTGACTGCTCCGCCGATGTAAACCATGGTCAGCATGATGAAAACGAACGTCTGCAGGAAGGATCCGAAAATGCCGAGCGACATCATCGGCCACGGAAGGCCGATGGGAAAGATGCCCATGAAGATTCCGGTGGCGGTGTGCTCGCCGGTGATGTTCCCGAAGAGGCGCATGCCCAGCGAAAGAATCCGGGCGAAGTTTCCGATCACCTCGATCAAAAACATCAGCGGTGCCAGAAGAAGAACCGGCCCCATGAAGTGCTTGAGGTAGTGAGCGCCCTGCGCTTTGAAGCCTTGCCAGTTGAAATAGAGAAAGGCCAGCATCGAGAGGGCGAATGTCGTGTTCACGTTGCCCGTGGGCGGCTGCAGGAAGTAGAAGAGGCCGAAAATATTCGACAGGAAGATGAACGTCGCGAAGGCGCCGATGATGTAGAGGAACCGGTTTCCCGCGCCGTGGCCGACGATGTCTTCCAGGAGGCCCTTCAGCCCTTCGACCACCACCTCGAGCAGTTGCTGGAGGCCGCCCGGCTCGTTGCGGCTGAGGCGCCGAGTGATCAACGGAAAAACGATCAGGCTCACCACCAGGACGAGCAGGGCCATCAGGACATGGTCGGGAATGTACACCCCGAACTTGCTGGCCAGCGCGTTGATCGGACCGTAGAGAATTGATGTTTCGTGATGCATTCAGATCATTCCAGCCGGGCATTCCGCCCCGCTCACGAAGCTTCCCTCAGGGCCCGGTACACCGAGTACAGAACCTCACATCCGATCCCGATCACCAGGACCGAGAATCCGAACAACACACTGAGCGGGTTGAAACGAACGACGAAGATTGAGACCGCGATCGCGACCCCGAAGAGAGTAAAGCGCGCAAAAGCTCGAACTCCCAACCGCCACGCCTTCACTCGAGGTGCCGGCTGGAGGACCTGCGAAAGCATCTCTTCCAGCCAAAGGAAGTTGATCATAACGACGCCCCCACTGCAAGTCAATCCGAGGAGACCCCACCACTGCCGCTGTGCCGCGTAAACGATCGCAAACACGATCCAGGCGGCCGCTGAAAACCGGAGAATCCGCGCGACCATCTCACGCTCTTCGGCGGAGGAAGCGTCAGAATCCTGAGGGAGGGTTTCGATCGTCTTCTCGCTTTTCGTTGCGACTCGCAAGCCTGAACAGCTGAACGAACGCCGCCGCGACACCGAGGATCGCGCCGGCAACCGCCATCCAGGGTCCGGTGCCGAAAGTCCGGTCCAGCCACCACCCGAGCAGATATCCCGCTCCGATGGCCAGCGGAAAGGTGATGCCGAGGGTGGTGATCTCCGCGAATGCCCTCCACCAACCGCTCTGGTCGTTCGGCGGGGGCAAGCTCACCTCAGCGTGGCAACGACGGTCCGCAGGGATCGGCTGACCTCGGTCAGCATCGGCTGCGGCGCGAGTCCGAGCGCCAGAGTGATGAGCAGGCACGCAGCGGCCACCAGTTTGAGCGAAGCATTCGCGGCAATGGGACGTCCCGGATCATCGCGCAGATACATCGCTACGACCAGGCGAAGGTAGTAGAACATCGAGACCGCGGACATCAGAACCGCCACGATCGCGAGCCACCCCCAGCCGGATCCGATCGCCGCCAGGAAGAGGTAGTACTTCCCGACGAATCCCGCGGTCGGCGGAATGCCGCCCAGCGAGAGGAGAAAAACCACCATGGCGAACGCCCAGAAAGGAGCTCGCGCGTTGAGCCCCGCGAAGTCGGAGATGCTCTCTCCCGCGTACTCTCCGCGGCGCAGCATGATGACCAGCGCCCAGATGCCCATCGTCGCGACCACGTAGACCAGCAGGTAAACGAGCAGCGAGACGAGACCGAGCTCGCTCATCGCGAGAATCCCCAGAAGCCCGTATCCGGCGTGCCCGATGGACGACCAGGCCAGCATCCGCTTCACGTTGTCCTGAGTCAGGGCCGCGAGGTTGCCCACGACCATCGAGAGCGCAGCCACCGCGGCGATCACTCCCGCCCAGTCGAGCCGGAACTGGCTCAGCGCCATGTAGAAGATGCGGGCAAAGACTGCGAAAGCAGCAGCCTTCGACGCCGTCGAAAGGAAGGCCGTCACCGGCGTCGGCGCTCCGACGTAGACATCCGGAGTCCAGACGTGAAAGGGAACCGCGGCGATCTTGAAGCATAGTCCCGCGGCCAGCATCACGATACCCACGACCAGGACGTCATTCTGGAGAATCCCCTGAAGGACGTGCGCGATATCTCCGAGCCCCAGCGATCCGGTCACTCCGAAGATGAGAGACATCCCGTAGAGCATCACCGCCGAACTGATCGATCCGAGGAGAAAGTACTTCATGGCGGCCTCGGTCGAGACCGCATGTTCCTTGTAGTACCCGGCGAGAATGTAGCTGGAGACCGAGAGCAGTTCGAGACCGATCCAGATCGAGATCAGGTGCGCTCCGGAGACCATGAACATCATTCCGCACAGGGCGAACGCCAGGAGCGCGTAATACTCCCAGGGAGAGTGGTTCTCCTCGCGGAGAAAATCGGACGAGAGGAGCACGACGGCGGCGACAGCGCCCAGGAAGAGCAGCTTGAAGAAGATCGCGAAGCCGTCCAGCACGAACATCGAGCGCAGAATCGCGCTCGCGGGAGTCTGCTCGACCGCCGAGGACGCCCAGATGAGCGTCCCGCCGGCGATCAGCAGCAGGAACAACATCTGCCAAAGGGCGAGGCTGTGACCATTCCCTCGAAACACGAACGGCGCCAGCAGCAGCCAGCAGGCGCCGATCGCGAGCACGATCTCCGGCGCGAGGTATGTGAGGTCCAGCCAAGTCATTGAACCGTCCCGGCGACTGCCGCGTGGGACTCAGACTCCGTGGGAGCGGACGGAGGCGGCGGGACGGACAACCGTTCCGCGGTGAAGTAATCGGGATCGATCTTCTCGACGATGTAGTTCACCGGCCTCTCCAGTCGATCGAAGAAGGGCTTCGGATAAACGCCGATCCAGATCATGAGGGCGACCAGAGGAATGAGAGTCCATGCTTCCCGGCCGGTCAGGGTGATGTCGACGAGGTCGCGGTTCTTCGGATTGTCGAGCGGTCCCCAGAACACCCGCTGATAAAGCCAGAGCAGATAGGCGGCTCCGAGTACGATGCCGACCGCGGCCGCCACGCCCCACCAGATGTTCCGATTCGCAGCGCCGAGCAGGATCGTGAACTCGCCGACGAACCCGTTCAGCGCGGGGAGTCCCATCGAAGAGAGAGCTGTGATCAGGAAGAAAGCGGCGTAAACCGGCATCTGTTTGGCCAGGCCGCCGTAGTCCGCGATCATCCGGGTGTGCGTCCGCTCGTAGATGATTCCGACCAGCAGGAAGAGCGCGCCGGTCGAGATCCCGTGATTGATCATCTGAAGCACGGATCCGGTCACTCCCATCGGATTGAACGCGAACATGCCGAGCATGACGAAACCGAGGTGAGACACCGAGGAGTAGGCAACGAGCTTCTTCATGTCCTTCTGCACGAGAGAGACGAAAGCGCCGTAGATGATCCCGATGATCGCGAGGATGACCACGGGGACGGCGAGTCTCACGCTCGCGTCGGGGAGGATGGGCAGTGAGAACCGAACGAAGCCGTAAGTTCCCATCTTCAGAAGAACGGCGGCCAGGATGACGGAGCCTGCCGTCGGCGCCTCGACGTGGGCGTCGGGAAGCCAGGTATGGAAGGGAAACATCGGGACCTTGATCGCGAAGGCGAAGAAAAATCCGAGGAAGAGCCAGAACTGCAGGGTCGGCGGAATCAGGTGGCCGATGGCGTGATACTGCTCCACGGCGAAGGTCGGAACATTACCCAGCCCCTGGATATTGAGCAGCGGGATTCCATCACTGTTGAAGAAATAGAGCGCCAGGATCGCGAGCAGCATGAGCACGGATCCGGAGAGGGTGTAGAGGAAGAACTTGATCGACGCGTAGAGCCTGCGCGGACCGCCCCACACTCCGATCAGGAAGTACATCGGAACGAGCATGACTTCCCAGAAGACGTAGAAGAGGAAGAAGTCCAGGGCGCAGAAAGCCCCGATCATTCCGGTCTGAAGGAAGAGGATGAGAACGTAATACTCCTTCTCGCGCATCCGGATCGCGGTGAACGAAGAGTAGATCGCGATCAACCCGATGAGCGTGGTCATGAGAACCAGAATCATGCTGATTCCGTCGACGGCGAAGATGTAGCGGACGCCGAGCGCATCGATCCACGAGGCATCCTCGCGAAACTGAAAGAGCGCCGAGGCCGGTCCGAAGTCGAACGTCCACCAGAGGGGAACTGCGAGGGCGAAGTCGATCGCGGCAATCACGGTTGCGCCGGTACGGATCGCTCCTACCTTCTCCTTCGGGATCAGAAGAAGCAGGAGCGCTCCGGCCAGCGGAATGTAGGTGATCAGCGAGAGGATCGGGAAATCACCGCCGTACAAAGTCATGGATCACTCTTCTCCCTCAGCGAATCGGTATCACGGCTTGCCCAGCAGGTAAATCACGATGAGCAGCACCACTCCCCCGCTCATGATCAGTGCGTAGTTCTGAATCAGCCCGCTCTGGGCGCGCCGCAACAGCGTCGAGCTCCTCTGAGCGCTCCAGCCGACCCCATTCACCGCGCCGTCGATGATGAACCGGTCGAAGAGCCACGACCCGCCGCCCAGCACGATCACGCTGATGTGGCGGACGGCATTCACCAGCCCGTCGATCACGTGCACGTCGAACCAGGCCAGCGCGCTCGCGCTCAGAATCGTTCCTCGGATGAAGCTGGCCTGGTAGATCTCGTCGACGTAGTACTTGTTCTCGACCAGGCGGTGAACAGCTGGAAAGCGTTCCACGAATCGTCGCGGCCGGCTGAAGGACGGATCCGTGTAGAACCGCCGGGCCACCATGATTCCGGCGACCGCGGCTCCGATCGAGAGAAGAATCAGCAGCCAGTCCACGAAAAGCGAGGCGTGCGGAAACTCGAACGCTTCTCCCGCAATCGGCCAGAGAACGGGCGCGAGCCAGCTCTGGAACGGATTGGGATGATGAATTCCAAACGCCGCGAACGGCGGACCCACCCACCCTCCGATGATCGACAGGACCGCCAGAGCCGCGAGCACTCCCGTCATCGACCGCGGCGATTCATGCGGCTCGCGCGCGTGGCCATGCACCACTTGCTCGTCGATGACCTTCGGCTCGTGCGTCGGATGAAGACGCGTGGTGTCGTCGATGAGCTCGTGACCCTTGTGCTCTGGCTCGGTCGCCCGATGGCCGACCTCCGCCGCTCCGCGATACGTCCCCCAGAAGGTCATGTAATACGCGCGGAACATATAGAACGCGGTGAAGGTCGCGGCGATCATCGCCATGATCCAGAGGAGGACGGGCATCCCGCTCCATGGTGCGCCGAGCGAGGGGAACCGCTTCACGAAGGTACCTACGAGAATCTCGTCCTTCGAAAAGAACCCCGCCAGAGGCGGAATCCCCGCGATGGCCACGGTGGCGACCAGGAAGGTCCAATGAGTAACCGGCATGTACTTCCGGAGGCCGCCCATCTTCCGCATGTCCTGCTCGCCGTTGCAGCCGTGAATCACGCTGCCCGCACCGAGGAAGAGACATGCCTTGAAGAAGGCGTGGGTCATGAGATGAAAGATGGCCGCGGTGAACGCTCCGACGCCCACGGCGAGGAACATGAAACCGAGCTGGGAAACGGTGGAGTATGCGAGAACCTTCTTGATGTCGTTCTGAGCCGTACCGATGGTCGCAGCGAACAGCGCCGTGAGAGCGCCCACGATGGCCACGACCAGCATGGCGGTCGGAGAAAGCCGGAAGAGCACGTTCGAGCGGACGACCATGTAGACGCCCGCGGTGACCATCGTCGCGGCATGGATCAGCGCGGAGACGGGCGTCGGGCCGGCCATCGCGTCCGGCAGCCAGACGTAGAGGGGAATCTGCGCTGATTTCCCGCACGCTCCCACGAAGAGCAGAAGGCAGATTGCCGTCGCTACTCCTTCCACTCTCTGCGGATCGCTCGCGGCGAGTGAGAAAACAGTCGAGAAATCCGACGTCCCGAACCAGGTGAAGATGAGGAAGAGGGCCAGGATGAATCCGAAGTCACCGATCCGATTGACGATGAAGGCTTTCTTCCCCGCGTCCGCGGCGAAAGTCTTGTCGTAATAGAACCCGATCAACAGGTACGAGCAGAGGCCCACGCCCTCCCATCCGACGAACATCACGACGTAGTTGTTGCCCATGACCAGGAGAAGCATCATGAACATGAAGAGATTGAAGTAGCAGAAGAAGCGGGTGTACCCGGACTCGTGCGACATGTAGCCGGTCGCGTAGACGTGGATCAGGAAACCGACCCACGTCACGACCATCATCATCGTTGCGGAGAGAGGATCGACCTGGAATCCCAGATCGATCCGGAAATCCGAAATGAACCCTCCGGCGACCTGCCCGATGCCGGCCGGAATCCAGGTGTAATAGACGACCTCGAACGGTTCCCGCGCGTGGCGCACGTAGGGGATCACGACGTAGAAAGTCGCGACCAGCGCCGACATGAGGGTCGACCCGAGCGCGACCAGACGGGTGATCCTCCGGCTCTTCCGCGCGAATGGCTGCTCGAGCGAGCGGAAGCCGTTGATCAACGCTCCGAGGAGCGGAAATGCGGGGACCAGCCAGAGGACGGCGGAGATGTCTCCCATCGGTTACCCGTTCAGCTCCTTTGCCTCATCGACATTCACGCTCCCCTTCAACCTGTACAACTGGATCGCGATGGCCAGTCCCACCGCCGCTTCTCCCGCCGCCACCGCGATGATGAAGATCGGAAAGATCTGCCCTTCCAGGGAACCGAAGCGGTGAGCGAAGGCGATGAAATTGATGTTCACCGCGTTGAGCATCAGCTCCACGCACATCAGGATCACGATGATGTTCCGGCGGAGAATCACGCCGATGACCCCGACGGTGAAGAGCGTGCCGGACAGCATCAGAAATGCCGCAGTGCTAGGCACCCAGGGCCTCCTTCTGCCGCTTCTCTTCGGCGGCGCGTTCCTGGATGAACTTGGGCACGGTTTCTTCCTCCATCGCTGTGAGCTGCCGTTTCCCGATCACGATCGCGCCGATCATCGCCACGAGCAGAAAGAGCGAAACGACCTCGAACGGAATGAGGTAGTCCTGGTAGAGCACCATCCCGATCGCCTCGGTGTTGCCGACCTCGCGGAGCCGCCGCACGCGCTGGGTCTCCACTCCGGTTGGAGTCTCGACCTGGGCGGTCCTCATGACCTCGACCTGCCGGAGACGCCGCGTCGAGTCGGATGACTCGCCGAATGCTCCCGGCCTCACCACCGAGGCGAAGAGGATGAAAAGAGCCGCCCCCACCACGATTGCGCCTTTCCAGTAAGGAGAGAGCATCTTCTCGTCTGGAAGCTCACGGATGTTCGCGAGCATGACCACGAAGAGAAAGAGGACCATGATCCCGCCGGCGTAGACCAGCAGCTGTACGGCGCCCACGAACTCCGCGTGAGCGAGGATGAAAATGACCGCGACGCAGAGGAAGGTCAGCAGGAGAAAGAGCGCGGAGTGGACGGGATTTCTCATGGCCACGACGAGGATCGAGCTGGCCACGGCCACCGTGCCGACCAGAAAGAAAATCACCATCGGGATCGAGCCGAGCGCCTGTTCCATCAGTCGACATCTCCTTCGATCCTGCGGGGCGGAGCCTCGTCGAGAAGACCCGCGCGGCCCGCCGTCTCCTCGAGGGTCGAATACCGCGGGCGGTCATCCCAGTACTCCAGCTCCTGCATGTTGAAATAGAGATCGTTCCGGTCGTAGCTGGCCAGCTCGTACGTCTTCGAGGTCAGCCAGATCGACTTCGGCTCGGTGGGACAGGCTTCCTCGCAGAGCGCGCAGAACATGCAGCGCTTCACGTCGATGTCGTAGCGATCGAGGACTTTGACCTTCTTTTTCTTTCCCTCGATCTCCTGGGTCTCGTCGTGAACGTCGATGTAGATGATGTCGATCGGACAGGCCACCGCGCAGAGCTTGCAGGCGATACAACGGTCGAACGAAAAGCGGAACATCCCGCGAAAGCGATCGGTGGGCTCGGCGCGTTCCTCCGGATACCGGATGGTGACCTTCGGTTTCCAGAGCTCCTTCCACGTCGTTCGCAGCCCCTCGAACAGGTCGAGGAGCAGGAACTTGTCCGTCCACCGCGTCTTGGGTCGATTCACCAGCATCAGGCACCACCCGGGTTGAGCAAGAGCACCACGACCCCCGTGACGAGAATGTTCGCCAGGGCCAGGGGAATCATCCATTTCCAGCCGAGATCCATGAGCTGGTCGAAGCGGAACCGCGGGAAGGTGCCCCGCAACCATATGTAGAAGACCATGAACATCATCACCTTGGTGAAAAAGACGATGCCGCCGATCAGCGCGCCCCACGCTCCCCAGCTTTGAAGCAGCGGCGTGGTCAGCCCCATCTCTCCCATGGCGATGGTCCAGCCGCCGAAGAAAAGGATGACCGCGAGACATGAGTTCACGAGCATCGCCGCGTATTCGGCGAGAAAGAAGAGCGCGAACTTCATTCCTGAATATTCGGTGTGGAATCCCGCCACCAGCTCCGTTTCAGCCTCGGGGAGATCGAACGGCGCCCGGTTGTTCTCGGCGACCATGGCGACGAGAAAAATGAAGAAGCCGATGATCTGCGGGATGACATTCCAGATGTGGCGCTCCTGGTAGATCACGATGTCCTTCAGCTCGAGGGATCCGACGATCATCAGAACGCCGATGATCGAGAGTCCGAAAGGAACCTCGTAGGACACCATCTGCGCGGCGGAGCGGAGTCCGCCCATGAGGGAGAACTTGTTGTTCGAGGCCCAGCCTCCGAGGATCAACCCATAAACGCCGGTCGAGGTCAGAGCCAGCACGAGGAGCACGCCGATGTTGACCGAGGTGATCTCGAAGTAGGGCGGCGGGCCGACCGGAATGATCGCGAAGACCATGAAGGCCGGGATGAGCGGAAGCATCGGCGCGATGAAATAGGCGAACTTCTGCGCCCCCGCGGGAACGATGTCTTCCTTCAGCATCAGCTTGATCGGATCCGCGACGAACTGAAGAAGTCCATACGGCCCCACGCGATTCGGCCCCAGCCTGGCCTGCATGAATGCGAGGACCCGGCGTTCGACCAGAGTGAACGATGCGACGATCGCCTGTACGATCACGAACGCGATCACGAATTTGATCGTCGGCCAGACGAACCAGCGCATCACCGGCTCGGGGATCTGCGCGATCAGAGAGAGGACCGGCATCGAGTTGAGCATCGCCGCTCCGCTCACCGGTCCACCTCGCCGAGCACGATGTCGATCGTGCCGATGAGCGCGACCAGATCGGAGACCAGATGCCCCTTGGCCATCATCGGCAGCGCCTGCAGATTGATGAAGGAAGGCGGCCTGACGTGAATCCGGTAGCCGCTCTGGCTCTTTCCGTCGCAGACGACGTAATACCCGAGCTCGCCCTTGGGCGCTTCGATGGAGTGATAGACCTCCCCTTCCGGCGGACGGATGACGCGGGAGATCCGCGCCTTCAGATCTCCTTCGGGGGTCTCGCGGATCTTTTCGATGCACTGCCTGAGGATCAGAATCGACTGGCGCATCTCCTCCATCCGGACGAGATAGCGATCATACGTATCGCCGTTCGCCCCGAGAGGGACTTCGAAATCGAGCTCTCCATAGATCTCGTACGGCCTCACCTTGCGCAGATCCCAGTTCACGCCGCAAGCGCGAAGCGGCGGCCCGGTGATCCCCCAGTCGATCGCTTCTTCCGCGGAAAGGACGCCAATGCCGACGGTGCGGCGCCTCCAAATGCGGTTCGTCGTCAGAAGCGATTCGTACTGGTCGCAGGCCTTCGGAAATTTGTCGCAGAACGCGCCAAGCTGCTCGAGCCACTCCGGCGTGACGTCATAGGGCTGCCCGCCGATCTTCATGCAGTTCAGCGTGAGCCGCGCGCCGCAGTAATCCTCGAAGAGGTCGAGCACCTCCTCCCGTTCGCGGAACGTATAGAAGAAAGGAGTCATCGCACCGAGATCGATCGCGTGGGTGGCGAGCCAGAGCAGATGCGACGAGATCCTCTGCAGCTCCGACAGCATCACACGAATGATCTGAGCCCGGCGCGGGATCTGATCCCTCAGCCCCATCATCTTCTCGATCGTTTCCACGAAGCCGAGGTTGTTCGTCGCCGCGGCCACGTAGTCCATACGGTCCGTGTGCGGCACGCACTGCGGAAAATTCATGTTCTCGAACAGCTTCTCGGTTCCGCGATGAAGGTATCCGATGACCGGTTTCGCTTCGATGATGCGCTCGCCGTCGACCCTCAGGATGACCCGCAACACGCCGTGAGTCGACGGATGCTGCGGTCCGAAGTTGATCTCCATCGTCCGGACGTTCAGCATCGTTTCGTTGTCGATCGTCGTCATCGTCCGGCTCAGCTCCGCTTCTCCAAAAGCGCCTTCAGCGTATCTTCGGTCTCGGCCTCGCCCGGCACACAGAGAGAAATGTCATCGGTCTCTCCCGTGTCCAGCGCGATCGCGTAGCCTTCGCAGTCCCACCCGCACGCTCCGCAGTCGGTCTGGGCCATCGCCGCGAACAGCTCGGCGCGAAGCCCTCTGCCGCTGGCCAGACCCATCCGCTCCGCGAGGGTGAGGTTCTCGTCGTGCCACGGAGCATCGGCCGCCGAGGCTCCCGTCACTTCGGGCGTCGCATCCGCGATCGGCCCCGCATCCGCCACGGGCGAAGCTGCGGGAGGTGCGTCCGCGGGGGCCGTCGATGCGGCCGGCGCCGCAGCGGCCGGAGCGGCAGCGGGAGACGCAGGCGCCGGAGGAGCAGCCGGAGTTGGAGCGCCGCCTGCCGCGGGCGTCGCCGGAGGGCGGGCGGGGGGGAGCGCTTTCTTCGGAGGCTCCGGCTGCGACACGGGAGCGGTGCCATACGCCACCCACTCGCCGCGATAGAGATTCACGTCCGCCGCGTTTTTTCCGGTCGAGCCGGGCATCGGTCCGGTTCCGACCGGGAACACCTCGGGGTAGATGCGAGCGCCGGTGTCGATGCCCCGGACGGGAAAGTCCTTCCGCAGAGGATGACCATTGAACCCGTCCCACATCAGGATCCGCTCGAGATTGGGATGCCCTTCGAACTCGATTCCGAACATGTCCCAGGTCTCGCGCTCCGGCCAGTTCGCCGTTTTCCAGACGGAGGTGACCGAAGGGACCTTCTCGCCGTCGGCGGCCATGACCTTGAGTCGGATCCGCTGGTTCCGATCGAACGAATAGAGGTGGTAGACGACGGCGAACCGCTCGCCGGCGTGGCCCGTGTACTGCGAGTAATCGACGCCGGTGATGTCGACGAGATAGAGATAGCCATTCCGCCGGAAGCTCTCACAGATTTCCCGGATCCGGAGGCGATCGACGACGAGCGTCAGCTCGCCGACGAACTCGCGCGCATCGACGATCGCGTCGCGGAGTCCGCCGATCGCGGGAGCGACGGCATCATCGGCGAGAATCTCGTCGATCCCCCGGCTCGCGGGAGCAGGGATTTCCCCTGCCTTACTGACATCAGGTTCGTCGGTCATTGGGACGATTCCGGAAAATTTCGCGCCGGCATGCGTCTCGCCGGAGGTTCCGATTCGAGGCTCGATCGCGAAACATCGAGCGTCCAGTCCGATCCTCGGGCTCCCTTTCGAGTGCAGTGTTCGGAAACACTACACTAGATTCCCTCGACCTCCTTCCCTGCATTCTTCATCAGTTGCTCCAGTGCGTCGAGCGTCTCGGACTCACCCGGCACACAGAGGGAAATGTCCTTGGTCTCTCCGCTGAAGAGTGCCGTCGCATACCCTTCGCAGTCCCAACCGCAGGCGCCGCAATCCGTCTGGGCCATCGCGGCGAAGAGCTTCGTCTGCAGACCGCCGCCCATCTCATCGGCCATGGTCATCCGCTCGGGAAGGGTGAGCGATTCATCATGAAAAGGAACGGGAGGGGAAGCGCCGCTGGTCGCGACGCCGCTCGCGGGGGCGGCTTCCGCCGCCTCGACCTGCTGCTGGATCGCGGCGGGCCCGGGGAGGGTCGCGGTCGCCGTCTCATCCTCGGCGGGGGCGGCGGCCACCGCCGTCGCGCGTGCCGGGGAAGGGGCGGGCGTGGCATCGCGGCGCACTCCCGCAAGCGGCGCGGGCTTGAGCTGGGCGGCCTGCTCAGAGCGCAGCGCAGGGCCTTCGTGAACGGGACGATCCCCTCCGCGAATGGCTTGCCGCGCGAAGTCGTAGGCCGCGCCCCCCTTCCGGATGACATGCATCTTGTCGATTTTCTTCTGCAGCTCCATCAGTCCCCAGATCAACGCTTCGGGGCGAGGAGGGCAGCCGGGGACGTAGACGTCCACAGGGACGAGCCGGTCGACGCCCTGGGTCACCGCGTACGTGTCATAGGGGCCCCCGCAGGTTGCGCACGATCCCATCGCGATGACCCATTTCGGATCGGGCATCTGATCGTAGAGGCGCTTGACGATCGGCGCCATTTTCTCGGTGACGGTACCGGCCACGATCATCAGGTCGGACTGCCTGGGCGTCGCCCGAAAGACCTCGGCGCCGAATCGGGCCATGTCGTGACGGGGGTCGAGGACCGCCATCATCTCGATCGCGCAGCAGGCCAGGCCGAACTGCATCGGCCAGAGCGACGACTTGCGCGCCCAGTTGAAGATCCGGTCGACGGACGTGGTGAGGATGTTCGGATCGAATCGATTCTCGATCAGACCCATGTGAGTACGTCCCTCTTCCACGCGTAGAAATAACCGACCAGCAGGATTCCGATGAACACCGCCATCTCAATGGCCCCGAACCAGCCGAGCTGCTTGTAGCGGACTGCCCACGGAAAGAGGAAGATCGTTTCCACGTCGAAAATGATGAAGAGGACGGCAATCAGAAAGTACCGGACCGAGAATTTCGTATCGAAGGCCGTCGATGTCGGCGGGATCCCGCACTCGTACGGCTCGAGCTTGACCTTCGACGGCCTGGAGGCGCGGATCAGCGGCGTGATCAGAAGAAGGGTGATGATGGGAAAAGAGAGGACGATGAGAGCCGCGACGAGAAGGATGAGGTATTGGGCCATCGTGGAGTCTCTGACCAGCGCTATTTTAGACTCGCTCGGAATCGAGTCAAGGTTAATCGCTTCATCATCGCTGCGAATGGCCGTCGCTGAACGGAGAGCTCGATCGAAGGACGCTCTCGCCATCGATCCCTTTCGACTGGACCAGGACGCGCATCTCGTCGCCGATTCCATCGGGAAGGATCAGCCTGCGCGCCGCTTCTCTCTTTTCCGCGAGGGCCGCCGCTTCCTCCACATTCGTCACCGTGATCTCGTCCAGCGGTGCCACGAGCGGATGATCGGCGGCGCCCTGCGCGAGCAGAAACGAGGCCTGCCGCTCGAAACGGTCCGTTTTCCATCCGCGGCGCTCCCCTTCGCGCTGCAGGTCCGAAAAGTTCACGTGGGCCGTGATGTCGCGCAGACCCGGCTCCGCGAGAAGATCGCGCGTCATCTGATGTCCGGAGAACGCCACCGCGGTTCCCCATCGCCGGGATCGAGCGTCGAACAACCGGTTTTCCGGAAAGCCATAATCGATCGTCACGATCATCCCACGCTCGATCCGCCCAGCGAGATCTCCGTAGAACTTTCCCCACTCCAGCGCGATGTCCGCGAACTGTCCCGTCGCCAGTTCGATCCCGCGGTCCGCAAAATATTGGCGAACCTCCCCACCCGCTGGCCGCTCGTCCCAGTCGAGCCCTTCCTCGGAAACCGTGACCATCAGCTCGAAGAGTCCTCTTTCTCTCATCACGACTCTGGCGAACGGAAAGGCGTCGAACAGCTCATTGCTGACCGCGAGCAGGGGACCGGACGTCGCGATCTCGGCGATGCTGCGCGCGAACTCGATTCCCTCCGCCAGCTCCGGGCGCAGCCGTTCCAGACTGCGATCCACCCCCGCGAGATGAGCGCGCTGGAGGGCCGCTTCGGGGAGAGCGTCGCGCATCGCGGCGATGAGCGAGCCGTCGCCGCATCCAATGTCCACGATCGTGCACACTTCGTCGCCCGCTCCGGCCACGAATCGCTCTGCCAGCCGGGCGAGGGAGAAGGCAAACACGGGCGAAATATCGACCGAGGTCGCGTAGTCGAGCCCGCTCCGCGGGGCCGCGTAATAGCCGAAATCAGGATCGTACAGAGCCGCCGCCACGAATTTCTTGAACGATAAACCCCCTCGATTGAAGAGTTTATCGATCCACGCCTCCCGCGGCGTCATGCTCTCGCCCCCACCGATTTCCGGCTCGACCGCGACGGCCGTTCACTTCGTGCTTCTCCCCCGAGGCCTGTCGGTTGCGATGAAGGGGTCACGGTCCGACCAGAAAACAAGCATTCATCGCCTCCGGAATCGGTCCGGCGGCAAGCGGCTCTTCGGGGCCAGGAGGTAGCCATGAACACCAAGTATGTTGCATTGACTCCAGGACGGCGAAGCCGTCCCAGCAGGCTCCAGAGTGGCGGGCGGCGTCTCGCCGCCCAGCCCCCGGGACGGCGAAGCCGTCCCACGCCGGCCTCCGGCCGGCCGCCTTGCACGCGAAGGCTCACGCGCGGTCTTCCTGTGATTAACGGACAGCCAGCGCGCTTCGCGCGCCCTACCGGCCGGAGGCCGGCGGTACATTGAATCCCGGCCCGGTTCACCCCTTTCGACCAGCCTAACTTATTTGGCACAACGCTTGTAATCGCTCCTCCCGACACTCTGGAGGTATTACCAATGAAGAAGATCATCCTACTCATGTTCATCACCCTGTTCGCCTTTGCCTGCGTCAGCGCGGACGATCCAAACCGCCGGACCAAGCAGGGCGCCGCGATCGGCGCCGCAACCGGCGCGGCCGCAGGGGCGGCCATCGGCAACCAGTCTGGAAACCCCCGCACCGGTGGGGTTGCCGGAGCCGTCGTTGGCGGCGTCATCGGAGCCGTCGTCGGACGGCGAATGGACCAGCAGCAGAAGGAGCTCGAGCAGATCGAAGGGATCGACGTCGAGCGGACCGCGGAAGACACTCTCGACGTCAGCCTGAAGAACGAAATCCTGTTCGACTTCGACTCGTCGGCACTCCGCAGCGAGTCGCGATCGACACTGCGGGAGCTCGCCTCGGTTCTGGCCCGCTACCCAGCCCAGTCGGTCTCCGTGGCCGGCCATACGGACTCACAGGGATCGGACAGCTACAACCAGCGTCTTTCCGAACAGCGCGCCGCCGCTGTGAAGGACTACCTCGTTGGACAAGGCGTTCCGAGCAATCGAATCGCGGCTTTCGGATATGGAAAAACCCGCCCGGTGGCCACGAACGCGACGGCCGAGGGACGGCAGCTGAACCGCCGCGTGCAGATCTATATTCAGGCGGATCCCGAGTAAGAGCGTCCGACCCGTTCAGTGAAAGCGGCCCTTCGGGGCCGCTTTTTTTTGTTCCTTTCCGCCAGGCGTTGTGCGCTAAAATCCGCCGCGCCTAGTGTCCTGTAGCCTCTGGACGAAGCTCGAACATCGCTTGCGCCAACCCCAACACCGCCCCCCTCCCCAACCGACGATTTCCGGAGGCCCCATGTCGAATCTCCACCTCAGGGCAGCGCTGCTGCTCTGTCTGGCCGTCATCGCAGTGTCCACGCCCCTGATGGCGGTCACGCTTCCCTCGCATGCGAGAAACGCCCCGCATCCTGTGGAGCACCGGAGCGAGGCGGACCTCATCCTCCCCGATCTGTCCAGCGTCGAATTCCTGGGAGTGTCGGGACAGACCCTGCTGCTCTGGGGGCTGGTCGTCTGCGTCGGCGGACTTCTCTTCGGACTGGCGATCTACAGGCAGCTCAAGGATCTTCCGGTGCATCGCTCGATGCGCGAGATCTCGGAGCTGATTTACGAGACCTGCAAGACGTATCTGGTGACGCAGGGAAAGTTCATCCTGCTGCTGGAAGTCTTCATCGGGACGGTGATCCTGGTCTACTTCGGCTGGCTGAGGGACTTTCCGGCCACCCGGGTCGCCGTCATCCTTTTTTTCTCACTGATCGGCATCGCGGGAAGTTACGGAGTGGCCTGGTTCGGGATCCGGGTGAATACCTTCGCGAACTCGCGCGCGGCCTTCGCTTCGCTCCGCGGCAAGCCGTTTCCGACCTACGAGATCCCGATCAAGGCGGGCATGTCGATCGGAATGCTCCTCATCTCGACCGAGCTCGTGATCATGCTGGTCATTCTGCTCTTCGTTCCGCGCGACTATGCCGGCGCCTGCTTCATCGGTTTCGCCATCGGCGAGTCCCTCGGGGCAGCGGCTCTGCGAATCGCGGGCGGGATCTTCACGAAGATCGCCGATATCGGCTCCGATCTGATGAAAATCGTCTTCAATATCAAGGAGGACGACGCCCGGAATCCGGGAGTCATCGCCGACTGCACGGGTGACAACGCAGGCGACTCGGTGGGGCCGACGGCCGATGGGTTCGAGACTTACGGTGTCACCGGCGTCGCGCTGATCACGTTCATCCTCCTCGCGGTCCCCGACCCGACGGTCCAGGTTCAGCTGCTGGTCTGGATCTTCGTCATGCGCGTCCTGATGATCGTGACGTCAGGCCTCTCCTACTGGATGAACGAGCTCGGGGCGAGAGCCCGATACGCGAACGCCGTCAAGATGAACTTCGAAGCGCCGCTGACTTCCCTCGTCTGGCTCACTTCCATCGTATCGGTTGCGGTGACCTACCTCGTTTCCTGGGTTCTGATTCCGAACCTGGGCGGCGATCCGTCGCTCTGGTGGCGCCTCTCGACGATCATTACCTGCGGGACCCTGGCCGGAGCGATCATCCCGGAGCTCGTCAAGATCTTCACCTCGACCGAATCGGCTCATGTCCGGGAAGTCGTCACCGCGTCGCGCGAGGGAGGGGCGTCGCTCAACATCCTGGCCGGACTCATCGCTGGAAACTTCAGCGCGTTCTGGCTGGGCAGCGCGATCGCCCTGCTGATGGGAATCGCCGCGCTCGTGGCCTCGACATTTCCGGCGACGCTGATGATCGCTCCCGCGATCTTCGCCTTCGGCCTGGTGGCGTTTGGATTCCTCGGCATGGGTCCGGTGACCATCGCGGTCGACTCCTACGGTCCCGTGACCGACAACGCGCAGTCCGTGTTCGAGCTGTCGACGATCGAGAGCATCGGAGGAATCCGCGAGGAGATCCAGCGAGACTTCGGATTCGAGCCCCGGTTCGAGACCGCCAAGGCTTTCCTCGAGGAGAACGACGGCGCCGGAAACACGTTCAAGGCGACCGCCAAACCCGTTCTCATCGGCACCGCCGTGGTCGGCGCCACGACCATGATCTTCTCGATCATCGTCATGCTGACCAGCGGCCTGACCGTGGACGTGGAGAAGCTCTCCATCCTCAATCCGCAATTCCTGCTGGGGATGATCCTGGGCGGAGCAGTGATCTATTGGTTCACCGGCGCCACCATTCAGGCGGTCTCCACGGGCGCCTACCGGGCCGTCGAGTTCATCAAGGCGAACATCCGGCTCGATGCCGGCGCCCAACGGGCCTCCGTGGAAGACTCCAAGCGAGTGGTGGAGATCTGCACCCAGTATGCGCAGAAGGGGATGCTCAACATCTTCCTCATGGTCTTCTTCATCACGCTCGCATTCGCCTGCTTCGAGCCGTTCTTCTTCATCGGCTACCTGATCTCGATCGCTCTGTTCGGCCTCTATCAGGCCATCTTCATGGCCAATGCCGGGGGAGCGTGGGACAACGCGAAGAAGATCGTCGAGACGGAGCTGAAGGAGAAGGGA
The DNA here is from genome assembly GCA_035525215.1 of Thermoanaerobaculia bacterium. GTDB lineage: Bacteria > Acidobacteriota > Thermoanaerobaculia > Gp7-AA8 > Gp7-AA8 > DATLEY01. Next base: position 38,511 of record DATLEY010000063.1, read on the forward strand.
ACGCCGCTGCATGCCGCGACGGTCGT
>DATLEY010000097.1:0-14545 GCA_035525215.1 Thermoanaerobaculia bacterium
CAAAGGTGCGTCCCAGGGAGGAAACTGCATGTTGAAGTCGCTTCACGGGTTCGTGGTCGCCGGGGTATTTCTTTTGCCGCTGAGCGGAATGGCACAGCAGCCGAGCCCTGCGCCGCAGATGCAGACGAGTCAGGCTCCTGACGCTCGGGAGGAGGGGGAGAATCCCAACGCACTCCGTCTCTCGCTCGATCAAGCGGTTCGCGCCACGGTCGAGAACAATCTCGGAGTCCGCCTCGAGGGCTACGACTACCGGATGCAGGGATGGACGGCGCGGTCGCAGTACGGCATTTTCGACATCAACTCGTTCGCGAACCTCTCGACGACCGATCGCCAGCCCGCCGCCGAGGAGTCGCCGAACATTCTGAACAACAGGGCCAGCATTGGAGCGCGCCAGTTTCTACCGACCGGCGCCGATTACCAGGTGTCCTTCTTCAATAGTGAGACGACGGTCGTGGAGCCTGCCTACGACTCGGACCTGGGATTCGCATTCAATCAGCCGCTGCTTCGGGACTTCGGCGTGGACATCAACCGCCGGGGCATCAATATCGCCCGCAATACCCTCGGGATCAGCCAGGAGTCGTTCCGTAATGCGCTTCTCCTCGGAGTCCTCGGGGCGGAGCAGGCTTATTACGATCTGATTTATGCCCGCCAGAATCTCGAGGTCGTGCGGCAGTCGCTCGACCTCGCGATGGATCAGTCCAGAATCACGCAGATCCGGATCGACGTCGGAGCCTCGGCGCCACTCGACATTCTCGAGCCACGCGTGGCGATCGCAACCCGTGAAGAAGCGGTCATCTCCGGAGAGGCCGCGGTTCGCGATGCGGAGGACCGGCTCCGGCGCTGGATGAATCTCCCGGCTTCGGAATGGGATCGCCCCATCATCCCGACCGACCCGATCACGTTCACCCCGGTCGAGGTGGACATCGAGGCCTCGGTGGCGCGGGCGTTCGAGCTTCGTCCCGAGATCCGTCAGGCTTCGCTGGCCATCGAAAATCAGGAGATCGAGTATCTCTACGCCAGAAACCAGGTTCTTCCGCAGCTCGATCTGAACCTCGACTACGGGCTGGTGGGAGCCGGTGGTAACCAGATCATCCGCGATCCGCTGACCAACGAGCCGATCGGCGTCGTCGGTGGCGTGTTCAGCGATGCGCTCAACCAGGTGTTTGGATTCGATTTCCCGACCTGGAGTGCTGGTTTTCAGGTTGGAGTGCCGATCAAGAATGTCCAGGCGCGCGCCAATCGTCGTCGTGCCGAGCTGAATCTGGAGCGATCGGAGCAGGCCAGGATCGACGTCCGGCAGGACATCGCGATTCAGGTCCGCCAGGCGGCCCGGGACATCGGAACGGCAGCCCGTCAGATCGCGGCCAGCCAGGCCGCGCGGGACGCCGCGGAACAGAACCTTGAAGCGGAGCGGCGCAGATTCGAGAACGGCATGAGCACGAACTTCGACGTCCTGCGCGTACAGCAGGCCCTGACCGAAGCTCGGAGCCGGGAGATCGCCGCTCTGGTGCGGCACAACCAGGCCGTGGCTGCTTATCACCGGGCCGTCGGCGATCTTCTGCAGATGCGCGGGATCACCGTCGAGGATCGGTTCGAGCGCTTCAATCTCCCGGAGAGCCGGCTCGAGAGAGTGGATTGGCTGAATTACGGCTACTGGGCTGACTGAGACCTCGCACCAGGCCGTTCGAGGGCGCCGGTTGTGTTAAAACTTGCCGGGTCCCTTTTCCCTTCTCCCGGACGGAAGTCCGGCAGCTCGAGGAGTCACCATGTCCGAAATCGATGAAACTGCACCCGCACCGGAAACGCAGGTACCGCGGCCGAACGCGCTGAGCCGGATTGGTGGCCTGCTGACATCTCCCGCGGACACGATGAAGGACGTTGCCCTCCGTCCCGACGTTCTGGTGCCTCTGATCATCATTCTGCTCGGCGTATTCCTGAGCTTCTGGCTGATCACTCCGAAGATCGACGACTCCGCGACTCTTCGCGAGACGCTGGTCGAACGTGAAATGACCGAGCAGCAGATCGACGAAGTCGTCGCGAGGATGGAGCAGTTCAAAGGGATCGCTGCCTTCGTCAATCCGATCATGGTGTTTCTCATCGCCATTCTTCTCCCCGCCGCGGTTTACTGGGTCGTCTTTCTGGCGTTCGGAAGCCAGGCGAAGTTCAAGCAGTTTCTGTCGGTCGTTCTCTATTCATGGATGCCGATCCTTCTCCGTTACCTTCTGCTGCCGCTCGTTCTCTGGGGGCGCAGCGGGATGACTACCTGGGAGGCTCAGACCGCGCTTCGATCGAATCTCGGATTTCTCTCCTCGCCGACCGAGTCTCCCGTCCGGTTTGCGATCCTGAGCAGCATCGATATCTTCACGTTCGCCGGTCTTGCGCTGATGGTGATCGGCTTCGCCGCCGCCTCGCGCTTCTCGCGGGGTCAAGCCGCCGCAATCGTCATCGCCGGCTATCTGGTCACCATCGGAATCGGTGCCGGCATTGCCGCGGCGTTCGCCTAAGGGGATGTGTTGAAACGCTGGATCTGGATTGCAGTCGCCGTCGCGGTTCTCGCGATCATCGTCATCGCCAGTGTGGCGGGCGGAGGAGAAAAGGGCGTCGAAGTCTATGTCGAGAAGGTGCAGCGGCGTGACATCGAGTCCGTGGTCTCCGCTCCCGGTCAGATCGATCCGAAGCTCAAGGTCAACATCAGCGCGCACGTGATCGGCCGCATCGAGAAGCTCTACTTCGAGGAAGGTCAGGTCGTCCAGAAGGGGGACCGGCTGGTTGACCTCGAAAAGATCAACTTCCGTGCGGCTGCCGAGCAGGCTTCATCCGCGGTGGCCAGCCAGCGGATCGCAGTTCAGCGGTCGCAAAACAACCTCGAAAACGCGAGACGGAATCTGGAGCGGGCGCGCAGCCTGAACGATCAGGGGATCTCCTCACAGGAACTACTCGACCGCGCGACGCTCGAATACGACACGGCACGCACCGCTCTCGCCTCGGCCGAGGAGGGCGTGCGGCAGGCGCAGGCTGCGTTGCGTCAGGCGTCGGAGGATCTGCAGCGCACCACCATCGTCGCCCCGATCAGCGGACGGATCGTCCAGAAGAACGCGGAGGAAGGCGAGGTGGTGATCACCGGGACCATGAACAATCCCGGATCCGTCATCGCCGTTCTCGCCGATCTCTCGGAGATCCTGGTCGAAGCGGACGTGGGCGAGACCGAAGTCGTCCGCGTCGCGCTCGGCCAACAGGCGCGGATCCGAGTCGATGCGATCCCTGACGTCGAGTTCCAGGGCGCGGTCGCCGAGATCGGAAGCTCGGCCACACAGCGGGCCGGCGTCGCCACGGGGATCCGGTACTTCAAGGTCAAGATCGGCATTCTCGACGCAGGGGAGCGACTCCGTCCCGGGATGACGGCGCAGGTCGACATCATTACCGAGCAGGCGCCGCAGGCGCTGAGCGTCCCAGTGCAGAGCGTCGTCGAGCGGGACCCTGAAGACATCGCGAAGAACCGGGCTCCTTCCCGCTCCAGCGGAAACGACGAGCCGAAGGAAAAGTACGCATTCGTCATCGAGGGTGGGCAATCTGTCGCCAAAAAAGTGACCACCGGCATCAGCAATGCCACCCACGTGGTGATCACCTCTGGGCTCGCGGAGAGCGACGGTGTGATCTCGGGTCCGTTCCGGACGCTTCGGAATCTGAAGAACGGCGAGGCGGTCCGGGTCGAGACGGAAAGCTCGTCCGCACGTCAGACAGAGGAAGACGATGATGAGGAAGAGAGCTCCGATGAGGAGCAGGATTAAACACCATGAGCGCCGTCACGACAGACCGGGAACCAACCATGACTGAACCAGCTGCCGATTCGCACGGAAGTCACCTCATCGAGATGAAGGACCTGGTGCGCGTCTACGAGATGGGCGGCGAGAAGGTCTACGCTCTGCGCGGAGTCAATCTGACGGTCGACCCGGGTGAATACGTCGCGGTCATGGGGCCCTCAGGATCGGGAAAGTCCACCCTGATGAACATCGTCGGATGTCTGGACTCGCCCACGTCGGGCAGTTACCTGCTCGATGGGATCTCGGTCGATACCATGGACGAGGACCAGCTGGCGGCCGTGCGCAACAAGAAGATCGGGTTCGTCTTTCAGACCTTCAACCTGCTGGCCAGGACGAGCGCGCTGCACAATGTCGAGCTTCCTCTCATCTACGCGCGAATGCCGCGAGCCGAGCGCCGCGAAAGGGCCGAGCAGGCCCTGATCGACGTCGGTCTGAGTGACCGGATGACTCACCAGCCGAACGAGCTCTCCGGCGGACAGCGTCAGCGCGTGGCCATCGCGCGTGCCCTCGTGAATCGCCCGTCGCTGCTTCTCGCGGACGAACCAACCGGAAACCTCGACTCGAAGACCGGCCGGGAGATTCTCGATCTCTTCCGCGATCTGGCCAGCCGCGGCAACTCGATCATCATAGTGACCCACGAAGAAGACGTTGCTTCCGAGGCGCAGAGAGCCATTCACATCCGCGACGGCGTGGTCGCGGACTGATCCGTTTATCCATGCACTGACGGCTGTCGGATGACGGCTGAAGATCATGTTCTCCGAAAACCTCAGAATCGCGCTCAAGGCCGTCTGGGCGAACAAGCTCCGATCGGTGCTCACGACTCTCGGGGTGATCATCGGCGTGGCCTCCGTCATCGCCGTGGTTTCGCTCGTCCAGGGGATGGAGCATGGAATCTCGAGCGAGCTGCAGGGGGTCGGCGCAACGTACGTCCGCGTTTTCCCGGATGCCGGCGAGCAGCGGAACCAGATGGTCCCGAGCGTCCCCAACCTCACGTATGACGATGGCATCGCCGTCCTTCGCTCGTCCCCCGAGATCATCGCATTCACGCCGATCTTCTTCCGCAGCGCCGAGACCCAGTATCGCGACGTCAGGCACGGCACCACGCTTCTCGGAGTGAGCGAGGCGTATCAGGAAGTCGTCAACCACTGGGTGGATCGCGGAAGATTCTTCACGCCGCTCGACCTCTCGGAGAAGAAACGGGTCGCCGCGATCGGCATCGAGGCGGCCTCGAAGCTCGGCCTCGGGGACGACCCTCTCGGCAGAGTCATTCAGGTCGATGGAACCGCCTACACGGTCGTCGGGCTGATGGAGGAAAAGGGTCAGCTCTTCGGTCAGGATCGCGACGACCTCGTCATGATCCCGTTCACGACGGCGAGTGTGATTTACGGCCCCGAGGCGGTCCGGACGATCGTCCTCGACTTCAAAGCCGATTCCGCGGAAAGAATCGATCTGGCCCGTGAGCAGATGCGCGAGATCCTCCGGCACCGCCACGACCTGAAGGAAGGCGAGCGCAGCGACTTCCGCATCATCATTCAGGAAGAGATCCTGAAGACGGTGTCCAAGACCCTTCTGATGACGTCCCTGATCATGGCGGCGATCGTCGGCATCGCGCTTCTGGTCGGCGGAATCGGCATCATGAACATCATGCTGGTGTCGGTCACCGAGCGGACTCGGGAGATCGGGATTCGGAAAGCGGTCGGCGCCCGGCGCCAGGACGTCATGCTGCAATTCCTGATCGAAGCGGTCACGCTTTCAGGCCTCGGAGGCATCCTCGGCATCGGGACCGGCGTGGGGATGGCGGCCGGGGTCCGCCTTTTCCTGACGCGCTGGATCACCTTCCCGGCGGTGCACACTCCATTCTGGGCGGTGGCTCTCGCCTTCGGCTTCTGCGCGTTCCTGGGGATCGTTTTCGGGATCTATCCCGCGGCGAAGGCCTCGAAGCTCGATCCGATCGAAGCCCTTCGCTACGAGTAGCTCAGCGCGGACCGGTCACCCTTTGGCCCGCTCGAGATAGCGGTTGTCGGTCGGGTCGACCAGCAGCTCAGCGCCGACTTCGATGAAAGGGGGGACCTGGACGGTGACGCCATTCTCGAGAACCGCCGGCTTGTACGACGCCGAGGCCGTGGAGCCCTTCATCATCGGCTGGGTGTCGGCGACTTTGGCGCGGATCGTCTTGGGGAGCTGGACCCCGATCGGACGCTGCTCATAAAACTGGACCTGGATCTTCAGGCCAGGGGAGAGCCAGGGTGCGGCTCCGCCGAGCTCCTCTTCCGAGATCTCCACCTGCTCGTAATTCTCGGTGTTCATGAAATGGTGAGCGTGCCCGTCGGAATAGAGGTACTCCATCTCATGGGTGTCGATGAACGCCTGTTCCACCTGGTCGCCCGAGCGGAAGCGGTGCTCGAACTGGTTCCCGGTGCGGAGATTCCGCAGCTTGGCCTGAACCATGGCCCGGAGGTTCCCGGGGGTGTGATGGTGAAACTCCATGATTTTGCAGAGATCCCCGTTGAAGAGGATGACCATTCCGTTGCGTAAGTCGTTTGCCTGCATCGGGCTCGAGTCCTTTATTGAGTTTGACGGCCGCCCCGTCGAGAAAAGGAGAGGGCGACGCTCACCGGTGATCGTCCGAGGCGCCCAAACCTCACCATTCTGGCCCGTATTCCGGTTGAATTCGGCGTCGCGATGGGCGTGACGCGGCCGGTGGATTCGCGCTCCCTGCGGACGACGCGTTACAATTCATGATCATGTACGTTCTGCGCGAATCGGGCAGAAACGGCAACCATCCGAGGTGACCTGGTGCATATCAATGATCTTTTGAAGATCGCGGCCGAGCGCAGGGCGTCCGACCTCCACATCAAAGTTGGATCCCATCCGGTCATCCGGGTGGACGGGGAGCTCATCCCGCTGGTCGAATTGAAGAGGCTGATGCAGGAAGACACCATCGCGATGGCGTTCTCGATGATGTCCTCGAGGCAGAAGGAAAAGTTCAAGAACAATTACGAGATCGATTTCGCCTACTCCGTTCCCGGATTGGGGCGATTTCGCTGCAACATCTTCCAGCAGCGGGGAACGGTAGGACTGGTCCTTCGCGTCATCCCGGTCAAGATCAACACGGTCCGCGAGCTGATGCTGCCGACGGTTCTGGAGAAGATCTGCGAGGAGCGACGCGGCATGATCCTCTGCACCGGAACGACGGGATCGGGGAAATCGACCACACTCGCCGCGATGATCGATTACATCAACTCGCATCGGACCGAGCACATCATCACGGTCGAGGATCCGATCGAGTTCCTTCACCGCGACAAGAAGTCGATCGTCAACCAGCGCGAGGTCGAAGTCGACACGAAGAGCTTCTCCCAGGCGCTTCGGTCGGCCCTCCGGCAGGACCCCGACGTCATTCTGGTCGGCGAGATGCGCGACTACGAGACGATCGAGACGGCGCTGACCGCCGCCGAGACGGGCCATCTCGTTCTCTCCACTCTCCACACCATGGACGCCACCGAGACGATCAACCGCATCATCTCGGTGGTTCCGCCGCATCAGCAGAAGCAGATCCGCCTCCAGCTCGCCGCGGTTCTCAAGGCGGTCATTTCGCTTCGCCTCGTGCCGCGAGCCGACGGCCTGGGACGAGTTCCGGCCGCGGAGGTGCTCATCACGACGAACTACATCCGCGACTGCATCGAGAACAAGGAAAAGACGAAGCTGATCAAGGACGCCATCACGGCGGGAACTTCGCAGTACGGGATGCAGACCTTCGATCAGTCCATCCATACTCTCTATCGAAACGGGCTGATCACGATCGAGGAAGCTCTCCGGCGCGCATCCAACCCCGACGAGTTCAAGCTGAAGCTCTCCGGCGTGCAGTCGACCTCCGATATCGCGAAAGAGGAGATGGACAAGCAGCTCAACATCGCCACGGACAACGATCCGTTCAGCGACGAATCTCCTTTCGATTTCGGCAATCAGCTGCCGTAGTCGCGCCGCGGCCGCCGCCGTCCATCGCTCCGAAGTTCCGCCACGGGCGACGGCGGCCCGGGCGGATCCATCCGATCCGGGGATCAGACACCCGCCGCGCCGGATCAGGGCGAGCCGAACATGTCCACGAACCGTTGTCACGCCGCCGCGCTCCGGCTTCTCGGATACCGCTTCCGGGGCTCCGAGGAACTGAGGCGGAAGCTGCGCGACAAGGGATTCGACGCGGACGCCATCACCGAGGCCATCGATCAACTGACGCGGGAAGGGTGGATCGACGATCTCCGCTTCGCCAGGGAGCTCGTTCGGAGCCGAGCGCAGAAGGGAATCGGGCCGAAGCGGATCGCACTGGAGCTTTGGGAGCTCGGGATCGACTCGGAGGTCGCCCGCGAAGCCATGCGTGAATCCGAGGAGGAGCCCCGCGGGGAGGGCGCCCTCGGTGTCGCCCGGAAACGGCTCCGGATCCTCGCGAGAGGGGTCGAGGCCAATTCGCTGCCGGCCGAAGAGATCCGAAAGAAATTGCTGGCGTATCTGTTACGGCAGGGATATGAGTACGCGGCCGCTCGCGAAGCAGTCGATGTGGCACTATCGAACGAAAAGGACTGAACGCAGACCGGCCGCCTTCGCGTGATTCGAGCTGGCGTCTGGTTTCCGAAAAACCCTCAATGGTCACCACCTCCCAGATCCGCGAGCAGTTCCTCAGCTACTTCGAGACGAGGGGACACCGGCGCGTCGCCAGCTCCTCGCTGGTGCCCGGCGGAGATCCGACCCTTCTCTTCACGAACGCCGGGATGAACCAGTTCAAGGACGTGTTCCTCGGTCGCGACAAGCGGGACTACAGCCGGGCCACGACGTCGCAAAAGTGCGTCCGCGCTGGCGGGAAGCACAACGACCTCGAAAACGTCGGCCGCACTGCCCGCCATCACACGTTGTTCGAGATGCTCGGAAACTTCTCCTTCGGCGATTACTTCAAGAAGGATGCGATCTCGTTTGCATGGGAGCTGATCACCGAGGTTTACGGCCTCGACCGCGATCGGCTCTGGTTCACGGTTTTCGAAGGGGACGATCAGGTTCCCGCGGATGAAGAAGCGGAACGCCTCTGGATCGAAGCCGGCGCGTCGAAGGATCGAGTCCTTCGGTTCGGACGGAAGGACAACTTCTGGCAGATGGGGGAGACCGGGCCGTGCGGTCCCTGCTCCGAGATTCATTACTTCCGCGGAAACGATCTCTCGAAGAACGTCGCCTCGCTCGTCAACGGCGAGGGGGACGACACGATGGAGATCTGGAATCTGGTCTTCATGCAGTACGACCGTGACGCCTCGGGGACGCTCACTCCGCTGCCGGCTCCCTCCGTGGACACCGGCGCGGGGCTGGAGCGGCTCGCCACGGTGCTGCAGAAAGTCGACTCGAACTACGACATCGATCTCTTCGTCCCGACGATGAAGGTGATCGAGGCGACGAGCGGATACCGGTACGGCGCCCGTTTCGACGATGAGCTCGATACGGCCGTGAGAGTCTTGTGCGACCACGCGCGTGCCGCGACGTTTCTTCTCAGCGACGGCGTGATTCCTTCCAATGAAGGTCGCGGTTACGTGCTCCGGCGGATCATCCGCCGGGCCATCCGCTTCGGGCGGAAGCTTCCGTCGCCGGTTCTGCTCAGCACTCTCGTCGATCCCGTGATCGAAGCGATGGGGGAGGCCTACCCCGACCTGCATCGGCGGCGCGCGGCGGTACTTCAATCTCTGGAGTCCGAGGAAGAGCGTTTCTCGAAGACGCTGAGCATCGGCATGGAGCGGATCGGACAGGCTCTGGACGACGTGAGGCGCCACGGCGAGCGAACTCTCTCGGGGGAGCAGGTGTTTCGCCTTTACGACACGCACGGCATCCCTCTGGACCTGATCGAGGAGCTCGGCGAGGAGGAAGGCGTGACCATCGACCGTCAGGGCTACGAGGAGGCGATGATGGAGGCTCGCCGGAAAGCGAAGGCGACCTCGAAGTTCAAGGCTACCGATGTCGCGGTCTTCGCCGGAATCGCCGAGCGGGTCGGAGCCTCCGAGTTCGTCGGCTACGACCGCTGGACCGATGTCGAGTCGTCGCCTCTCGCTCTGGTGAGAGGGGACCATGAGGTCTCCGAGCTCGCTTCCGGAGAGGAAGGGGAAGTCGTGCTCTCCCCGACGCCCTTCTACGCGGAGTCGGGTGGCCAGATCGCCGACGCCGGCAAGCTGTCGTGGGACGGCGGGGAAGCGGAGGTGCTCGATACCCAGAAGCCGGTCGGAGAGCTCATCGTGTCGCGAGTGCGGGTGACCCGCGGCACGCTCGCGGCAGGCGCGAGAATCCGGGCCAGCGTTCCGAATGACGTCCGGCTCGATACGACCGCGAACCATACGGCGACTCATCTGCTCCACAAGGCCCTCAAGGATGTTCTCGGAGAGACGGTTCAGCAGGCGGGATCGCTGGTCGCCCCCGACCGGCTGCGCTTCGATTACACCTGGAACCGCCCGCTGAACGACGAGGAGACGCGCGCGATCGAGCGCATCGTCAACGACAAGATCCGCGAGAATCTCGAGGTGAGCAAGCGGATCCTGCCGATCGAGGAAGCCCGCCGCAGCGGCGCCGTATCGATGTTCGGGGAAAAATACGGCGAGCACGTCCGCGTGGTGAGCGCCGGGGATTTCTCCAGCGAGTTCTGCGGTGGATGTCACGTCGGCCGGACCGGCGACATCGGCCTGTTCAAGATCGTCTCGGATCGCTCGCTCGCGGCCGGGGTCCGGCGCATGGAAGCGCTCACGGGTCGAGGAGCTCTCGCCTATCTGCAGGTTGTCGACTCGACCGCGCGCGAGCTCGCGTCGCAGCTCAATGCTCCAGTGAGCGAGGTCCCCGCACTGGTGCGCTCGCTCCAGGAGAAGCAGAAGCAGCTCGAGAAAGAGCTCAGGCAGATGCGGATCCAGCTTGCGTCGGGCGGCGTAGGGGCGGCCGCGGCGGAGGAAGCTCCCATCGAGATCGATGGGATCCGGTTGATCACGCGGCAGGTTCGTGACGTGAGTGGGGGCGAGCTGCGAAACCTCGCCGATACCCTGCGGCAGAAGGTCAGGAGCGGCGTCGTGGTCATCGGGAACGAAGCCGATGGGAAGGCGACGCTGCTGGCCGCCGTGACCAGCGACGTTCTGGAAAGGGTGCCCGCGAACGCTCTGATCTCGAAGCTCGCTCCTCTGGTCGGCGGAAAGGGAGGCGGCAAGGCCGACCTCGCCCAGGCCGGCGGCAAGGACCCGGGAGGAATCGCAAAGGCGCTGGCGCGGGCGGAGAGCGCGGTCCGTGAGCTGCTTGCTGGCTGAGGATCGGAATGATGATTTGATGCTCGTGGTTATGCATCAACAGCATCAACAGCATCAACACTCAGAGCGAGAGGAGCCAGGATGCCGAGACGGACGACTCTCACCCTCGACGACGACATCGCGGCGAAACTGGACCAGGAGGCGAAACGGGCAGGCGAGACGTTTCGCGCGACTGTCAATCGCCTCATCCGACGGGGGTTGCATCCGGTCCAGGGCGCCGCGCCGAGGAAAAAGCTCCGGATCCGGGCGCGTGATCTCGGGCTCCGTCCCGGGATCGATCTGGATCACGTACAGGATCTGCTGGACAGGATCGACGGGCCTGCGCGGCGATGAACCTCGCCGACGCGAACCTTCTCTTGTACGCCTATGATGCGGGATCGCAACGTTCGGTCTCGGCCCGGGAATGGCTCGAGGAACAGTTGAATGGCAGTGAGCCCTTCGCTCTCGCATGGGCTTCGATCCACGCATTCCTGAGAATCGCAACTCACTCATCGGTATTCGTTCGTCCTCTCGCGATCGCGGAGGCGATCGGAGCCGTCGACTCCTGGCTGATGCAACCGGCCGTACACGTGCTGGAGCCCGGCCCGCGCTACTGGTCGATCTTGCAGAAGCTGCTGATCGAGGCGCAGGTGCGGGGCAATCTTGTCAGCGATGCCCATCTTGCGGCGCTCGCCATCGAGCACGGCGCAACCCTCTGCACGACCGATCGCGACTTCACGCTGTTCCCAGGGCTGCGGTTGCTGGACCCGGTTTCGTAGATTGCGCCCCATGGGAAAGTATCAGCCATGACGAATCCGCAACCCTCGACACATGAATGGGGCACTCAGCCCGAGATGTTCGGCCCGCGGATGGAGCACCGGCTCCGGATGATTCTGCGCGAGACGGCCAGGATCCCGCGGAACGGCACCGTCCTCGATGCGGCGGTCGGCCTCGGGCAGCTCGGTCAGCGGATGAGGTCTCAGGGGCTGTGCGTATTCGGCGTCGATGGCGCATTCGCGGCCGCCCTGCATGCGACTCGCGAGGCGGGCGTTCCTTCGGTCGTCGGTGACCTCACTGCTCTGCCGTTCCTCAATGGAGTTTTCGCGGGCGTCACCTCCGGAGAGACGCTGGAGCATCTCGATGATGACGCGGCAGCGGTGCTGGAACTGGGGCGGGTCATGGCTTCGGGAGGGCGGTGCGTCGTCACCGTTCCCGCGCTGGAGTCCCTGCGCTCGTTCTCGGACACCTACTACGAGCACCGGCGGAGATACTCGCGCAACGGTCTGCGCGCGCTCTTCGAGCGATCCCGCTTCCGCGTGCTCGCCGCGCGGTTCTGGGGCTTCCCGGTCGTCCTCGCCTACGACACCTTTTTTCTTCTTCCTATGAATCGAAGACGGGCCCGCGCGAAGCCGGAAGAGGATGCTTCCCTTCGCTCCGTGGCGAAAGCGGGGCAATCCCGTCTCCTGGTGAGCCTCGTCCGACTCGTTTTCGGGATCGACCGTCTCTTCGGGTTCGTTCCATTCGGGCCCGGGCTTCTCCTGGTGGCGAGCAAGGAGCCGTCCGATCTCCAGGCGGCGGGCAGCGCCGTGCGGGAGGACGAACAGACCGATTTTCCGGGAAACCGCCGGTCCGGCGGCCCGAGTCTCGCAGAGGGTTGTTCCCGCCGGAAGCGATCCGGTAGAGTGATGACGGAGAACTCATGAGCCCGAACTCAATCGACGTCGAGCGGAACACAAGCACGCCTGGGGCTCCGCCTGACGCGGAACAGCCGCGACAGCTTTCCCTCTTTTCAGCGGAGGCTCTAGGGGAGATCCGGACCGCGGAAGCGCGCTGGAAAAAAGAGACCCTGGAGCCCGCCAGCCGGAAGGCGGGCTCGTGGAAAAAGGACTTCACCACCGTCTCCGGCGCGGAAACGACTCCGCTGGCGACGCCCTCGAATGTCGAGAATCTCGACTACGGCCGTGATCTGGCGCTCCCCGGCGAGTTCCCGTACACGCGGGGGATCCATCCGACCGGCTACCGCGGAAAACTCTGGACCATGCGGCAGTTCGCCGGCTTCGGCACGGCGAAACAGACGAACGAACGGTTCCATTACCTTCTGTCACAGGGGCAGACCGGTCTTTCCGTAGCCTTTCACCTTCCGACTCTCTACGGCTACGACTCCGATCACCACTACAGTGCGGGAGAAGTCGGGAAATGCGGCGTGGCGGTCGACAGCCTCGCGGACATGGAAACGATCTTCGAGGGGATCAACCTCGAGGACGTCTCCGTTTCGATGACGATCAACTCGACCTCTCCGATTCTGCTCGCCATGTATCTGGCCGTGGCCGAGAAACAGGGGGCCGACTGGTCCAAGATCTCCGGCACGCTCCAGAACGACATCCTCAAGGAGTACATCGCCCAGAAGGAGTACATTTTCCCGCCGCGCCCCTCGATGCGGCTGATTACCGACATCTTTCAGTACTGCCTCGAGAATGTGCCGAAGTACAACACGATCTCCATTTCCGGCTACCACATCCGCGAGGCCGGATCGACCGCTCTGCAGGAGCTGGCCTTCACGCTCCGCGACGGGATGGAATACGTGGAGTACGGCGTCCGCGTCGGCCTCGACGTCGACGCTTTCGCTCCGCGGCTCTCCTTCTTTTTCAACTCGCACAACGATCTCTTCGAAGAGGTCGCGAAGTTCCGCGCGGCGCGCAGGATCTGGGCCACCGTGATGAAAGAGCGCTACGGCGCTCGCGATCCCCGTTCTCTGATGCTCCGATTCCACACGCAGACCGCGGGAGTCTCACTGACCGCTCAGCAGCCGTACAACAACATCGTCCGCGTCACCATCCAGGCGCTCGCCGCGGTTCTCGGAGGAACCAACTCCCTCCACACGAACTCTCTCGACGAGACGCTGGCTCTCCCCACCGAGCAGGCGGCCCGCATCGCCCTCAGGACTCAGCAGATCATCGCGCACGAATCCGGCGCGGCGAGCTCGGTCGACCCTCTCGGCGGGTCCTATTTCGTCGAAGAGCTGACGAACCGGATGGAGAAAGGGTGCTACGAGTATTTCGACCGGATCGATCAGTTCGGCGGGATGGTCGAAGCGATCGAAGCCGGGTTTCCGCAAAGAGAGATCTGGGACGCGGCCTACCAGTTTCAGCGCTCCGTCGACTCGGGGGAAAAGACGATCGTCGGCGTCAACAAGTACAGGGCTGAGGTCGAGGAGCCTTATGACGCGCTCTACATCGACGAGTCGGTCACCGGTGAGCAGCTCGCCCTGCTCGACAAGGTTCGACGGGAACGGAACGGCGAGCTCGTGGCCTCCACCCTCGGCCGGCTCGGCGAGGCCGCCCGCGATCCCCAGATCAACACGATGCCCTACATCCTCGATTGCGTGAAAGCCTATGCGACGGTCGGGGAGATCTCCGACACCCTTCGCGAGGTCTTCGGCAC
>DATLEY010000098.1:0-4854 GCA_035525215.1 Thermoanaerobaculia bacterium
GACTCAGGACTCAGGACTCAGGACTCGGCACTCAGGACTCAGCACTCAGGACTCAGCACTCAGGACTCAGCACTCAGGACTCAGCACTCAGGACTCAGCACTCAGGACTCAGCACTCAGGACTCAGCACTCAGGACTCAGCACTCTTCTTAGTCCTGGCGTCCTTCGATCAGCGAGAGGAGGACGGCGGCGGCGACTCCGAGACGCCGGTCGAGCTGATTCCGGGAGTCCAGCGAGAAATCGATCTCGAGCCGGAACCGGATCGGGTTGAAATGCTGACGCACTTCGGCCACGGTCGCGCCACCCATGAGAATGTCGAAAGACTGCGGAATGAGATTCGACAGAAAGCGTCTCAGCAGCGCCTTCCCCTGAGAATCCTCCTGCAGCGTCGCGATCTGGCGATCCTCCGGATCGAGCAGTAGCCACTCGTCCCGCAGGATCGACCGCAGACCCTTGCGGCGGAGCGCTCCGACCTTCCGCCGCTCGCGGGAGTCGGAGACGTCGTAGGTGGCGGAGAAATCGATCATCTGCCGCGCCTGAATCGAAAGGACCTCGCGTTCCATCGACTCGTCCGCGAAGATCCGAATGCTTTCCTTCAGCTTGAAGCCTTGCTTGCGTCCCCACAGCACGGCCTCCCCGGAGGGCGACAGAAGGCGGAAGTCCGTATGAACGAGCGTCAGGAGCTTGCGCCGGATCAAATACTGCTGGTGACCGAATGGATCCATGCTTCCGATGTTACGGCTGAAGCGGTCGCGGATCAAACGGGTTCGTGCGGAGTGACGCTTGCGCGTTCCCCGGACGGCGAAGCCGTCCCAGACAATAGCCGGGGGTCGCAACGCGACCCCCGGAAAAACAACCCCTCAAATAAATTGACTGAGGACCCCGGCAGGGGTCCCAGACTTGCGGCGACGGATCGCTTGCATTTCAAAGATTCCTCTGGCACCCCTTCGGGGTGCGATAGATGCCGGCAATCGTCAGCTTCCGGGCGTCGCCTGCGCCGACCCCCGGCTATTGTCTGGGACGGCTTCGCCGTCCCTAACGGCCACTATGACGCCTCGCGACGAAGGCGCGCGCGGCTGCGTGGCTCTCTGTCGTCACGATTTCGGGGTTCCGAGCTCCCACAGCGCGCCTCAGCGCTGACACGCGAATCCAAGACCCTCAATCCTGACCCGAAACGCCGGTCTCTTCGGTATGCTTCGTTCCCTAAAAGTCCGGCGTCAACATTCTCAGGAGGCCTCATGCGTCGTATTTCTCTCGTTCTCGCGGTTCTCATCCTCGCCAGCACGCCGATCGGCGCGCAGAAGACCGCCGGCGCCTCGGCCGGGGTGAAGTTCGACCGCGCGCGCTTCGCGATCCCGCATCAGAAGTTCGTCCTCGACAACGGCCTCACTCTCCTGGTCCACACGGACCACTCCGTCCCGATCGTCGGGGTGAATCTCTGGTACCACGTCGGATCGCGCAATGAGACTCGCGGGAAGACCGGATTCGCTCACCTCTTCGAGCATTTTTTCTTCAACGGCTCGGAGAACTATCCCCATGGATTCCGCGAAGCGATGGACGACCTCGGGGCCAACAACCGCAACGGAACGACCAGCACGGACCGGACGAACTTCTTCGAAGACGTTCCGGTATCGGCGCTGGAGAGGACTCTTTACCTGGAGGCGGACCGGATGGGCTTTCTCGCGGGCCACATCTCCAAGGAGATGCTCGAGCGGGAGCGCGGCGTCGTGCAGAACGAGAAGCGGCAGGGCGAGAACCAGCCCTACGGCCGCGTCTTCACCAACATCGTCGAGACCATCTATCCCTGGTCTCATCCCTACTCCTGGTCGACGATCGGAAAGATGGAGGACCTCGACTCGGCGACTCTCGACGACGTGAAGGAGTGGTATCGCGCCTACTACGGTCCGAACAACGCCGTGATCTCGCTGGCGGGAGACATCACGCCGGAGCGCGCGCTGGAGCTGGTGAAGAAATACTTCGGAGGGGTTGCTCCCGGCCCGCCGATCGCGCGCGCCGAGCAGTGGGTTCCCCGCCTCGACCGCAACATCCGCGAGACGATGGAGGACCGGGCCCCGCAGTCGCGCATTTATCGCGTTTATCACCTCCCCGGCTGGAATGATCCCACTCTGCAGCACATCGATCTCTTCGCCAGCGTTCTCTCGGGCTCGAAGAGCTCGCCCCTCGACCGTCGTCTGGTCTACGAGAAGGAGCTGGCCACCCAAGTGTCGGCGGGAGTATGGGAAAAAGAGCTGGCCAGCAATCTCATCGTGGTGGCGACGGTGAAGCATGGAGTCGATCCCGCGGTGGTCGAGCGGGAGATCGATTCCGTGATCGCCGCGCTGGTGGAGAAAGGTCCTGCTCCCGCGGAGCTGCAGCGCGCGCAGTCGCGCGCTCTCTCCTCCTACCTCCGCGGCATCGAGCGGCTCGGCGGATTCGGCGGACGGTCGGACGTCCTCGCGGAGAGCATGACGTTCGCCGGCTCATCGCAGGCCTATCTGGACCGTCTTCAGTGGATGGCGGAGGCGACTCCGGCCGCGGTGAAGGCAGCGTCGAAACAATGGATCGGGGACGCCTCTCACTACACCATGCTGGTCAAGCCGTTTCCGAGGCTCGCGGCTGAAAAATCGGATCTCGACCGCTCGATTCTTCCCGCGCTGGGAGATGCTCCCGAGGTCCGTTTTCCTAAGGTGCAGCGCGCCGAGCTCTCGAACGGTCTCGATGTTCTTCTCCTCGAGCGGCACACCGTCCCGATCGTGAATATGGCTCTCGCCGTCGATGCGGGATACGCCGCGGATCCGTCGGACGCGGCGGGAACGGCGTCTCTCGCGATGGAGCTGATGGACGAGGGGACGAAGACGCGGGACGCATTCCGCATCGCCGACGAGCTCGACGCCCTCGGAGCGCGGATCTCGACCGCCAGCGCGCTCGATCTTTCGCTGGTCCGCCTTCAGGCGCTGCCGATGAACCTCCGCCCCTCGCTCGAGATCTTCGCGGACGTAGTCCTGAATCCTTCCTTTCCGCAGGAGATGGTCGATCTGGAGAAGAAGCGGAGGATTGCCGACATCGCACAGGAGAAGGCGAATCCGAACTCGATCGTGAACCGCGTGATCCCCGCGCTGCTGTACGGCCCGGATCACGCCTATGGAAAGCCGATCACCGGATCGGGATTCGAGGAGACGGTCGCGGCGATGAGCCGGGAAGATCTCGCCGCCTGGCAACGCACCTGGTTCCGCCCCAACGCATCGACGCTCATCGTCACCGGCGACGTCACAATGGACGAATTGCTTCCAGCACTGGAGAGCGCGTTCGGCTCATGGAAGCCAGGCGAGACTCCCGGCAAGAAGATCGGCGCGGTAGCCGGCCAGTCGCGAGGTAAGGTCTATCTCATCGACAAGCCGGGAGCTCCGCAGTCGATCATCGTCGCGGCGCACGTCACCGAGCCGGGCGGAGCGCCCGACGAACTGGCCATCGACACGGTGATGCGGAACTTCGGCGGCATGGCGACATCGCGCCTGAACCGGAATCTCCGTCTCGACAAGCACTGGAGCTACGGCGCTCGCGGCTTCATCACCCCGGCCCGCGGTCCCCGCCCGTTCCTGGTCGTCGCTCCCGTTCAGACGGACAAGACGAAGGAGTCGATCCTCGAAGTGAAGAAGGAGATCGCCGACGTCGCGGGAGAGCGTCCGGTTGCAGGTGAAGAGTACGCGAGCATCATGAGGAACATGACCATGCGGCTGCCGGGCCGCTTCGAGACGCTCTCGTCGCTCGAGTCGGCGGCGCTGGAGCTCGTGAACTTCGGCTATCCGGACGACTACTGGGATCGTTACGCCGGGAATGTCCGGGCGCTCACCGCGGAGCAGCTCGCGACGGCCGCCGGCCGATACGTACGCCCGGAGGAGCTGACCTGGATCATCATCGGCGACCTCGCCAAGGTGGAAGAGGGAATCCGCGCGCTGAATCTCGGAGAGATCGTGCACATGGAGGCGAAGTAAGCGGCCATGTTCGAATCCGAGCGGAAAGGCGCCGTTGCAGTCCTCCGGCTGGCTCATGGAAAGGCCAGCGCGATGGATATCGAGCTCGTCGAGGGACTGACCTCGAAGCTCGACGAGCTGGAGCGATCGGACGCGAAAGCGATCGTTCTCACCGGCAGTGGCAGGATCTTCTCCGCCGGCGTCGATCTCAAGCGGCTGATCGACGGGGGGGTGGCGTACGTCGATCGCTTTTTTCCAGCGCTGAGTGCGCTGGTTCTGCGGCTCTATCGCATCGAGAAACCGGTCATCGCGGCAATCAACGGGCACGCCATCGCGGGAGGATGCGTGATGGCGCTGGCCTGCGATTACCGAGTGATGTCGTCCGGAGGCGGCCGCATCGGGATGCCTGAATTCCACGTCGGCGTCGCCTTTCCCGCGTCGGTCATCGAGGTCGTTCGCAACGCGCTTCCGTCGAACCGTCTCTCGGAGGTGCTGATGCTCGGCAACAGCTGGAAGGCCGATGAAGCGCTGCAGCGGGGCATCGTCGACGAAGTCGTCGCCGACGAGCGGGTCATGGAGCGGGGCCTCGAGGTCGCGGGAGTGATGAGCGGACTCCCGGCGGATGCCTTCGCCCTGACCAAGCGGCAGCTGCGCGCCCCCTCTCTCGCGTTTCTCGCCAGGGAGGGGGAGGCGCTGGACCGCGAAGCATTCGCGATCTGGCGCTCCGAGACGACGCAGGCGCGGATCCGCGATTACGTGGCCCGCACCCTCTCGAAGTAGCGGTTGCCAGTTCCGAGTTCCGAGTTGTCAGCGGACGTCATCCTTCGCTCACGCTCAGAAGATGACGCACACTCAGCACCCAGCACTCAGCACTCAGGACTCAG
>DATLEY010000103.1:0-20927 GCA_035525215.1 Thermoanaerobaculia bacterium
CCCCCCTACCCGCGGACGGCGCGCTGGTGCGCTTCGCGCCGGCGCATCGCCTCGTTCACGTGCACGGCGAGGCTGGTGAACGCGGCCGTCACGACTGACTTCGGCTCGCTGACGACGATCGGCTCGCCGCTGTCGCCCCCGATCACGACGCTCGGGTCGAGAGGGATCTCGCCGAGAAAGGGGACTCCCAGCATCCCCGCGGTCTTCCGTCCGCCGCCATGTCCGAAGATCTCCTCGCGCTCGCCGCAGTGCCGGCAGATGAAATAGCTCATGTTCTCCACGATGCCCAGGACCGGCACGTTCACTTTGCGGAACATCGCCAGTCCCTTGCGCGCGTCGATCAGCGCGACGTCCTGAGGCGTGGTCACGATCACCGCCCCATCCAGCGGCACGCGCTGCGTCAGGGTGAGCTGCGCGTCACCGGTCCCGGGGGGAAGATCGATGATCATGTAGTCGAGCTCTCCCCAGCGCACATCGCCCAGAAACTGCTCGAGAGCTTTCATCACCATGGGACCGCGCCAGATCACCGGCGTATCGGGATCGGTGATCAAGCCGAGAGACATCGTCTTCACGCCGTGCCGCTCCATCGGGATGATCTTCTCGGCGTCGTCCACCATCGGGCGCCCCTCGATCCCGAGCATCATCTGCTGGGAGGGACCGTAGACGTCGGCGTCGAGGAGTCCGACCGTGTGGCCCAGCATCCGGAGCGAGAGAGCGAGATTCGTCGCCACGGTCGACTTCCCGACTCCACCCTTTCCCGATGCGACCGCAATCTTGTATTTCACGTGCTCGAGCGAGGCGATGGGCGGGGGTCCTGCCATCTGAGGAGCCTGAGTCTGGGGGCGGGACTTGACCGACGCATCGATCTTCACGTCCTTCACGCCGGGCACCGCGCGCACTGCCGCCTCCGCCTGCTGTGTCACCTGAGGTCCAATTGCAGGATTCTCGGTCTGAAACACCAGAGAGAACGAGACGGTGCCCCCTTCGATCCTGACGTCGCGAACGAACCCGAATGAAACGATGTCGCGCGAGAGACCGGGAAACTTGACGCCCTTAAGTGCGTCGAGAACTTCGCTTTCCGTTGGCATTGGCTTTTTCCTTCTTGAAGTCCTCGTAGAACGCGAGAACCAGCGGGATGGCCTCGTCCCCCGAGCTCACGATGTGGGCGATCTCCATGTCCGGAGGACTGACCAGCCCCTGGGTCACCATGTTCTCGTTCATCCAGGTGACCAGCCCGGGCCACATGTTACCGACCAGGATCAGAGGATGCTTCTTGATGTGCTTGACCTGCAGCAACTGCCACACCATGAAGGTCTCGAGGGCCGTTCCGATGCCGCCCGGCATCACGATGAACGCCGAGGAGAGCCGGACGAAATGGTGAAGGCGGGAGAAGAACGTGCGGTGCTTGAAGATCTGATCGACGAATGGATTGGCCGCCTCCTCAGTCGGGAGGTGAATCGGAAGCCCGAATGAGCGGGAGCGGCTGTCGCTCTGCCCCTCGACGGCGCCCGAGTTGGCCGCTTCCATGAGGCCGGGCCCCCCGCCGGTCACGATATCAATCCCCTGCCGGGCCAGCTCGTAGCTGAGCTTCTTCACCTCGGAGTAGATGGGATCGCCCGTCTTGATCCGTGAGCTTCCGAAAATGGAGACTCGGAAATGCTTCACGTGCTCCGGCTGGATCTGCTCGAGATCGTTGATGGTGTCCCAGAGCTGGTACACCGCCTTGTCGATGATGCGGGCCGGATCGACGTACGCCTTTTTCTTTTCCTGATGCCGGCGAAGTGTTTCGAGCTCCGGTGTCGTGCTTCCCTTATCGTCGTTTTTCATACCGGGCCGGACATCATACCGCAGGGCGATTCTGCGTTCCCGGCACCATCACCGAACGGTCAACGCCAGTTCCCGGGCGGCCCTGATCAGCCGCGGATGATCCAGACTTCGGAGCCTCCCAGCGCCTTGAGCCGGTCCGCCGCCGCTCTGGCCTCCGCCTCGCTCCCGAATCGGACGCGAACGCGGTAGATCATTCCCCCTTCGTTCTGCACCCGTTCGACGTAGGCCGAGGCGAAACCTCCGTCGATCAGTTTAGCGGCGAGCGCTTCGGCGGCCTTCATGTCGGAGCTCGAAAGAACCTGCGCGATGACCGGAGGCCCGGCGATCGCCGAAGTCCCGGTCGCCGCCTGCGGTGCGGTGTCGATGACGGGAGCTCTCGCGGGCTCGGGCTTCCTTTCCTCGAAAATTTCCGCCTGAGCCGGCGGCGTCGAGGTCCGCGCCGGCTCCGAGAAGCCTGCCGGCGATTCGACTCCCAGCTCGACGATCGTTCCGTCGGCTCCGGCTGCCTCTTCGGAGATGACCGCCGGCTCCCGCTCGGCGAGCAGGCGCTCGTCGAGCTGTCCCCTGCCGACCAGAATGCCGAACGCGAACGCCGCGCCCAGAGAGCCGAGAAGGAGTAGAAAGGCGACGAACGCCTGTCCCGCGGTGAGCGAGACCTCGTAATGCGATGAGTCGTCAGCAACCGGATCGTGCGCCATGCCACCCTCCCGGAAATCCGCGCGGCTCGCGCTCCGCGGATTCCATGGAACGACGCGGCCTGGTGTTCAAGGATCGACCTCGGTCGAGACCGCCGCGTTCCAGTTCGTATGGTAAACGATCCCGTTGTCGAAGTAGACGGCAGCGGCCGCGCCGTCGGATCGGGGATAGATCCAGACCGAGAAGAGCCGCTGATCCTGCCGGACATGCTTGATCCAGTCTTCTCGCGGTTGCCCGAGTCGCGATTCCACGTCGGATTCGCTCATCCCGTCCCGGATTCCGGCGAATGCATCGATTGAAACGAAACGGCGGCTCTGGGCGAGATCGATGCGCTTGCGCGCTTCCTCGTTCGCCGGATCGACGCTCAGCGCGCGCTGATACATCTCGATGGCCCGCTCATAACGCGACAGAACGTTCATGTAGGCGTCTCCCAGGCGGAGATGCTCATTGGCCCATAGCCTGGCGGCGCGAGGGTCGCCAGTCCGGTCCATGTATTCCTTCACCCGCGCAAGGTAGGTCTCGAGACGCCCCTCCAGCCGCTTCTGATTCTCGAGGTGAAGCTCCAACTCGGCGCGGCGCGACATTCCCGGCGCGGGCTGCGGCAGCGCCCGTCGCAGCGACTCGATCTGCTCAGCCTCGGCGAGCAGCGCAAGAATCTCCCTCTCGTTGGGAACCGTCGGAACGGCGGTGGCGCAGGCGACGAGGAGAGAACAGAGGAGCGCGAAAGGAGCGAGACGGGTCATGGGAGGATTGTAAAGCGAACGAAGACAAAGAAGAACGCAGAACGCAGAACGATGAACGATGAATTCAGAAAGGGAGATGGGACGCGGGTGGGCGGGGGTCATTCAGAGGCCGCACGGGAAGACGAGGTTGAAAGACGCTTGGTCTCGCGGCCGAAGAATCTCAGAATGCGAAGGCCGTCATCGGGTTCTCATGCCGATGAAATCGCATCCTACGAACGCGTCTGGACGTGTACAAGAACCCGACAGCGATCCTCGCGGCTGAGATTCTTCGGCCGCGACGCCACTTCATATTCTGCTCGGCTGGCGCGTGCGGCCTCTGAATGACCCCCACCCGCCGCGATGCCCCCACGAGTTTCGTGCTTGACGGTCATCTCCGCTCCACCGGCGCTCGCGACGTTCCCCCACTCTGAATGACTCCCCTGCTTTCCTCGCTGACGGTCTGCGCCGCGCCGCCCTACCGGAGGCTCTGCACGACCGTCGCAATCTGCGGCTCCAGCTTCGAGCCGAACTCCGCGCGGGTCTCGAAGATCCAGCCGTAAAGCAGCTCGTTCAGGACGGCGTCGACGATGGCGGCGCGGTCGCTCGACCCCGACGAGATCAGATTGTTGAGGAGCTGGTCGAAATCGACCCGAGCCTCATTCATCAGATTCACGCCGCTCAGATACGGCAGCACCTCGGGGGAAAGGTGAAGCACGACCCGGTCCACGAAGTCGTAGACATGGTCGCCGATTTCCTGGAAGACGATTCCAAAGATGGCCTGGAACGCCGAGTTGTATCGCTCGACTTTCGACTCGAGCTCCATCTCGATCTCCATCTCGCTCCGGCGCGCGTCGTGACGGGTGCCCTCCTCGTCCTCGAGAAGATTCGCCGTCAGCAACGCCCACACCGTTCTGCAGGTGACGAAGTTCGACATGTAGCTTCGGGCACAGATCGCCGCAATCGTCTGCGGCTCCCCGAGGAGATCGTAGATATAGGACTCTCCCTCGGTCAGATCGACGGCGAAGGCCCGGGCCGATCCCGCCGACGACTGGCGGAGAAGTCGCTCCATCCGTCCGATACCGCGCGAGATCAGCGACCAATGCTCGATTCTCTCGACTCCGTCCATGAACAGCCGCTCGGTCTGCAGCGGAATCCTCGGGATATCCCGATGAAACTCTCCCGGAAACTCGATGGTGTAGCTTCCCGTTCGAAAGCCGAATGCCTGAATGACGATCTCCGAGACCTGACGCTCGACCACGCGCATCAGCTCATCCGGCTTGAGGTCGCCGTTCTCGATCAGGATCGACCCGATCCGCTGGGCGCCTCCCATGCTCTCGGTGGTCCGGACGTACTGCTCGATACTGATGTCCCCGTTTCGGAGGAGGACTTCGGCCAGACCGAGGTCCGGGTCGGAAGTCGCCGCGTAAACGACCTTTCCGGCGCGGAGATAGAGATCGTCGTGGCGCCCGATTCCTTCCAGCGACACGACCGCGGTATCGCCGCTTCGCACCAGGGATCGGCAGAGCTCGGGAACCGTGGCTTCGGCCAGAGTTCCCTGAATGGTCAGCCCGTCACTCATGGAGAGCCTCAGGCCTGGCGGCGTGTCTGGGTGAGCGGCTCGGCCATCCCCACGGAGTTCTTGGTGGTCGATTTGACCCGGTACATCGCAGCGTCGGCCTGCCGGATCAGATCTTCCTTGGTCGCGGCGTGAATCGGGAAGGTGGCGATCCCGAAGCTCGCCGTGATGTCGACCTGCACTTCCGATTCGATCCGGAAGGCGCTCTGGACCATCGCTTTCCGCACGCGGTTCGAGACGGCGAGGGCCTGAGTCTGATCGGTCTGCGGAAGGATGATGCAGAACTCGTCCCCGCCGAACCGGACCACCTTGTCGATGGTACGCACGGCGCCCAGAATGCGCTTGGCCACTTCCTGAAGAGTCCTGGATCCGGCGAGGTGCCCGTAGAGGTTGTTCACTTTCTTCAGCTCGTCCAGATCGAGAAAGATGATGCTGAAGAAAGTGCCGTAGCGGCGTGAGCGCTCCACTTCCTCGTCGAGATAGATCTCGAAAAAACGGCGATTGTAGGCTTTGGTCAGATCGTCGCGCATCGCCAGCTCGTTGCTGCGGGTCAACTGGTAGAGGTTCCCGACGATCGCGGTGATGCTGTCGACGTAGCGCGCCGTTTTCCGGGCGCGATCACCATCCAGGGAAGTATTGGGGCGTCCGGTGACGCGAAGGATTCCGATCAGATCCTGGGCGACCTGCACGGGGATGACGAGGACCTGACGCGCTCCTCCCTGCCCGATGGCCAGTCCGTCCTGCGCGGCCAGAGCTTCCTCGAGAAGTCCGGGCTCGACGCCGGGAACGAAATTGCCGTCGTCGCGGTAGTCCACGTCGTTCGAAAAGGCGACCACGAATCGCTCGATCCGGGGATCGAGAAGCAGCAGCGTCCCCGCCGTCGCGTCCAGCATCTCCAGCGCCGTGTGGACGATCCGCTCGGCCACCCCGTCGAACGTCGGGGTGGCGATCAGCTCCTGGACGTGCTGCGAGAATTCCAGCTCTCCGAGAAGCTGCGTGACCAGCTTGCGCGACTTCGCAACGTCCCGGCAGATCAGGAGAACGGGGTCAGGATTGCGCAGAAACGACTGGGGATCGATCACCAGGTCGCCGGCCTCGCGCTCATCGCTGACCGGCTCTTCGTCGAGGATGATGCGCGCCAGATACGGCCCCGCCACGGAGTCGTCGATCTGCTCGCGGTCGAGGATCACCACGATCGCCTCGGGGAGCAATTCGGGAGACCCGAAGACAAAGCGCTCCCCTCGCTTCTCGAGCTGCGAGAGCAAACCCTCACGGCGGCTCAGAACGGCAACTGCTGTCGGTTCCATAACGGGAGTCCGGCCATTGTACGCCATGCAGAAGGAGCCTTCAGCATGCCGTGTCACAATGCGCGAAGCGCGCCCCGGCGCGACTTCCACGTGGCTGATTTCGAGACTCGCAACGCTCCCCTCCGGAGGCCCGGACGGTCTCTCCGGCGAACCCCGCGTCCCGCGACCCACTCAGCTGCGGGGAGGCATTCATGAAGCTGCTGCGGGAGGTCGCCGGGAGCGAGCAGCTCGCGATCCTCGACGCCGCCGCCCGGGTTGCCGGGAAGAGCGGCATCGTCCCCTGGCTCGTCGGAGGTCCCGTCAGAGACGCCCTCCTTCGCCGCCGCGTCGCAGACCTCGACTTCACGGTGCAGAGCGAAGCCGAACGCTATGCTTCGCTCCTCGCCAGCGAATTGGACGCCGCGGTCCGCCACCATCCGAGGTTTCTCACCTCCAAGATCACGCTTCTTTCCGGGACCGAAGTCGACATCACCACGGCGCGATCCGAGCGCTATCCAGCGCCAGGATCTCTGCCGGCCGTCGCGCCCGCAACGATCGAGCAGGATCTGGCCCGGCGAGATTTCACGATCAACGCGATCGCGGTCCGCCTGGGAGAAGACCAGATCGTCGATCCCTTTCAGGGATTCGAGGATCTCGAGCGGCGCCTGCTGAGAGTTCTCCACCCGGAGAGTTTTTTCGACGATCCGACGCGGGTCCTCCGACTCCTGCGCCTCGCGGCCCGCCTCGATTTCTCGATCGAACCTGGGACCGCCGAGCGGATGCGCGCCGCCCTGGCATCGGACGCACTCTCGACCGTCTCGCGGGAGCGGCTCTGGCGGGAGCTCCGCCTCACCCTCACCGAGCCGGATCCCGCGCTCTCCATCGAGTCGATCGTCGAGGGGGGGGCGCTTCGTCCGCTGATTGGTGTGGCAGAGCTCAACGCCGAGAGGCGCGAACGCCTCCGGCGGGCCCTGACCGCCGGCGGAGAAACGCCCCTGGACCGCGAAGTGATGATGCTCGCCGCCCTCCTCGATGAGCCAGCCGGTGTAGAGGGGCGTCTGGCGGGATGCGGACTGAGTGAGAGCCGGATCCGGCTGGTCAATCTCCTCCGAGAAGCCGATCCGCGCGCCGAGAGGCTCGCCTCGATCGATGTCGAGACGGCGGTCTCGGAGCTGGAGAAAGCCCCTGAAGAGCTCCTGGCCCTGATCGAGGTGAGGCCGGAGCACCGCCCGCTGATCGAGGCCGTGCGGGCGGCGCGATCGATCGAGCTTCCCTTCCGTACGTCAGAGCTCGAGCTCGAGCCGGGGCCCCATATCGCTCATGCGCTGCGAGAGACCCGCCGGGCCCTGGTCGCTGGACGCATCGGCCCGCAGCAGGCTCTCTCTTTTGCACGCCAGCAGGCCTTGGAGTATCTTCATCGACGAGAATCGTGATGGGAAGGGCGCCGAAGATCTGCAGCTTCGTGATTGCGACGGCATTGGCCGTCCCCCTCCTCGCCCAGGACTTGGGCGTCGCGATCAACCTCCCGATCCCCGAGCTCACCGAGCGTCAGATGAAGGAGTATCACGTCATCGAGCTCGCCGGGGCGATGCCCGCGGAAGGCGATCTCCTGGTGGACGGGAAGCTCCCCCTTCCGGTCATCGACTTCGTCTCGCGGCTCGGCATGATCCATCAGCGACTTTCGCTTTTCGAAAACGGACTGGTCGCGCTGGAGCTGAGCGGAGCGGGCGGCACGATCCGGAAACGCGTGATCATTCCCCCCGACGCGGTGACCGCGTACCGTAACTACTTCGTCGCGGCCGATCTGGCCGCCTTCGAGCCCTACGCGCCGGGAAACCCCGGGCATGATCAGGTCATCCTTCGGATCAGCGCCGCGGATGGAACGCATGTGGAGCGGCGCTTCCCGGCGACGGCGATGCTCCCGGCGCTGGTCGAGCGGCAGCGCCATGTTCTGCAGGAACTGCTTCGCGCGCTGGCCGAGGATCGCGAAGTGACGAATCCGATTGCCGGCTACAAGGGAAAGATCGGCGACGTTCTGCTCGGCGACGACCAGAAGTCCTATCGTGTTCTCAGGCTGGTCGCGGGCGGAGAGTTTCTGGAGCTCCTCTGCACGACCGAGCCGGTGCGGCGCTTCGTCTCGCGAAAAGACCTCCACCTCTATTTCATCGGCGTCCGACCCGGGAGCTGATGGGCTCCCTCCGGATCATCGGGGGGCGGCTTCGAGGTCGCAAGGTACCGGTTCCTCCTCACGATCTCCGGCCGACTTCAGGACGCGCCAGGGAAGCCTATTTCAATGTAGTGGCCGCCGAGGTCGATGGCGCTTCGTTTCTCGATCTCTACTCGGGAAGCGGAATCTTCTCTCTGGAGGCGGCATCCCGCGGAGCCGCCCGGATCGTCGCCGTCGATCTGGCGGGAGGCGCGCTCCGCGCTCTCGGGTCGCTGGCACGCGAATGGAAGCTTCCGATCGAGACGATGACCGCCGATGCCCGAACCGCGATGAAACGGCTCTCCGATGCCGTTCCCTTCGACCTGGTCTGGGCGGATCCTCCCTATGGCGGCGGCGACCATGCCCCGCTGTTGCAGGCCATCGACGAGACGCTCGCCCTCTCCCCGGGCGCCATTGTGGCCATCGAGCATCGCGGCGGGGAGTCTCCGTTCGAGTCGGTCGCTCTCCGGCGTCTGGTATTCAGGAAGACCGCGCGATACGGAAACGTGGCGATCAGCTACTTCGATCTCGGGGGGGGAGCGGCCGATTGACGGGACTGGAGATCACGCCGCGGGAGCTCTCCGACATGCGCGAGCGAGGCGACGTCTTTCAGCTCGTGGACGTGCGGGCTCCGTGGGAGCACGATCTGGCGTCGATTCCGGGCGACGTGCTCATCCCTCTCCAGAACCTCGCGGAGAAGGCGGGCCAGCTCGATGCGTCGATCCCCGTGGTCGTCTATTGCCACCAGGGAGCGCGCTCCTACGCCGCCGCCCGCGCTCTGCGCGAGGCGGGGTACGACGCAACCTCGCTCCGGGGCGGAATCGATCTCTGGTCCCTGCAGATCGACCCGACGGTGGGCCGCTACTGAGTTCGAAATGGGGCGAGAATAGGGAGCGTTCTGCGGTCGGGATCCGGTGAACGGATCTCGAGATGGGTGATCACGAATGAATGTCACGGTCAAAGATGAAGACGTCACGACTCTTTTCGGAATTCAGGACGAGAATCTCCGCATCATCGAGGCAGCCTTCAATGTCCGCATCAGCGCGCGCGGCTCGGAGATCACCCTTCAGGGAGGGGATGAGGACGTCAACACGGCGGGCAAGGTGATCAATGAGCTTCAGAAGCTCCTCGATCGGGGTTATCCAATCCGCAAGAGCGATCTGCAGACCATGGTCCGCGTCCTGAAGGAGACGCCGGAAGCGAACCTGGTCGACTTCTTCACCGACGAGAGCCTCCAGGGGTCTCTCCGCAAGATCGTCACGCCGCGCAACGTCCGCCAGAAGGATTACCTCCAGGCCATCCAGGATCACGACATGACCTTCGCGATCGGACCGGCCGGAACGGGCAAGACGTTCCTGGCGGTCGCGGTGGCCGCCGCGACGCTGGCCGAGAAACAGATCAAGCGCATCGTCCTCTGCCGCCCGGCGGTGGAAGCGGGAGAAAAACTCGGATTCCTCCCCGGCGATCTGGCCGAGAAGATCAATCCCTATCTCCGGCCACTCTATGACTCGCTGTACGACCTGATGGGATTCGAGAAGGTCGCCAAGCTGATGGAGCGAAGCGTGATCGAGGTCGCTCCCCTCGCATTCATGCGCGGCCGCACGCTCGCCGACTCGTTCATCATCCTCGATGAAGCGCAGAACACCACGCCCGAGCAGATGAAGATGTTCCTCACCCGCCTCGGATTCGGCTCCAAGGCCGTGATCACCGGAGACATCACTCAGGTCGATCTTCCCGAGGGGAAGAAGTCGGGCCTCCGCGAAGCTCAGAACATCCTGAAGGGCGTTCAGGGGGTCTCCTTCTTCAACTTCACGGAGCGGGACGTGGTCCGTCATCCGCTGGTGGGGCGGATCGTGCGCGCCTACGAGCAGCGCGAAGCCGAGATGGCTCCGAAGAGCGAGACCTGAGGCCGGACATGCCACCTCTTCCTCCGGTCGTCGTCGATGTCTCGGGTCCCGCGGTGCCCCGGCTTCCCCGCCGGGAGATCGCGAAATTCGTCACGCAGTCGGTCAATGCGGTGACTTCCCGGGCCGGACTTCCCTCCGCCGCGATGAATGTCTCCGTCGTCTTCGTGAACGACCGGGACATGAAGCGTCTCAACGCCCGCTACCGGGGAGAGCGCAAGACCACCGACGTCCTCACGTTCGAAGGTGAGAACTCGCCGGAAGGAGCGAGCCTCGGAGAGATCGTGATCTCACTCGATCAGGCGCGGCGTCAGGCGCGGGCGGAAAGACATTCGCTGGCCACCGAGCTGCGCTACCTCCTTCTTCATGGAGTCATTCACGCCTTCGGGCTCGATCACGAGACGGACGGCGGAGAGATGGACGCGCTGGAGATGAGAGTCCGCTCGCGCCTCGACCTGGAGTGAGGGACGACGGGAACTGAGCGGCGATCGGGGAGGAAGGGTCATTCAGAGGCCGCACGCGCCAGCCGGGCAGAATATGAGATGGTCTCGCGGCCGAAGAATCTCAGAATGCGACGATCGCTGTCGGGTTCTTATACACGTCCAGACGCGTTCGTACGATGCGAGTGCACCGGCATAAGAACCCGATGACGGCCTGCGCATTCTGAGATTCTTCGGCCGCGAGACCAATCGTGGCGGTACTTCGCTCTCCCGTGCGGCCTCTGAATGACCCGCCCTCCCCCCGCCCCCGTCCCCATCAGCGAAATTCGATGATCGTCTCTCGAAGCAGCTTGTGGAAGATGAGCATTGCATCGATCTCGCGCATCGGACTGATCTTCGCGATCGAGCCGATGTCCCACTGGCCGTTGATGCGCGAGAGGATGAATCCCTCGTTCGGCGAGAAGTTCATCGAGCTGAGATCATCCATCGAGCGCGTGAGGTGCGGCACGAGATGATCGCTGATCCCTTCCTTGCGCAATTCTCCGAGGATGACCGATTCGGCCCCCTTCAGCGAAGCGCGGACCTTGCCGTCCTCCGGGTCGAGATTCTGAGCCGCCTTCAGCAGCCGGAGCGACTTGTCGTATTCCCCGTCGCGGAGCCCTGCCTGCGCCCGCGACAGCAGTGACGCCACCTCGGCGTCGCTGCTGAGAAACGTCTCGGTTTCTTTTTCCTCGGGAACCTCTTCCTCCGCGGGCGCAGTGTCACGCTCCTCCAGCTCGATGCGCTGCGCGGTCGCCAGCTCGTAGAGCGTTCGCGAGACCACGAAGTTCGAGGCACGGCTCTCCAGCGCGATCGCCTCCCCAGTCCGCTGTCCGTCGATCAGTTCGATGATCTTCCTCTGCGCTTCGCTCAGACCGGTGGTATCGATCTTTTCGGAGGCGACCGGAACGAGCGAGAGGCTCGGCACCACCTCGCGGATGCGGCTCCACTCGTCGACCCGGCGTGACCCCTCCATCACGATCCCGGTCACGTCGAGGCTGAGGGGCACCATCTCCATCGCGGGACTGTCGTCGTCCTCGAACTCGAACTCGCCGTCCGGCCAGAGAAAAATGTCATAGATCTCTTCCTCGGCCTTTCGCTTCATCAGCCGTCTCAGATCGTCCTCGCTGATGGCTTCGATGATCACCAGAATCTTGCCGAGAAGGATGCGCGACTGCTGCTGCACTTCCATGGCCTTCTTCAGCTCGTCCTCGCTGATGAATCCGTGGCTCATCAGAAACTGACCGAGGTATTCGCGGGGGTCCGTGGACGCCGAGGAGACGATCCTCCCCTTCTGAACGTAGATCGTTTTCTCCACGAGGGCGCTGGTGACGACCAGCCGGCCGCTTTTCTGACCGAAGCTGAGCCACTGAAAGAGATGGCCGGCGGCCATCGTTCGGAGATGTCCGGAGAGGCTCATTGATGTCCCGCGCTCGATCCCGGACCGTGGAGCCGGGGATCGCTGACGTTAGCAGAGTTCCGGGCCGGATTGAAGAGAGCCAGAGTGAGGCGCCGCATATAATCGACATCTCGAAGACCCGCGCTCACCAGCGGTGATCGACGAGCTCTCGCAGACGACCGATGAAAACCAGCGAAAAAGACGGAGCTCCACGGACCACAACTTCGGGGATCGACCAGCCGGAGGCCTGGACGCCGGAGGATCTCGAGCAGCGCGGCTTCGACCCATCCCGGGACCTGGGCGCGCCCGGATCGTTCCCGTACACCCGCGGCCCGCAGCCGTCGATGTACCGCGGGAAGCTCTGGACCATGCGGCAGTACGCCGGCTTTTCGACCGCGGCCGAATCGAACCGTCGGTACCGCTATCTTCTGGACCGCGGTCAGACCGGCCTGTCGGTGGCTTTCGATCTTCCGACCCAGATCGGCATGGACTCGGACGATCCACTCGCGCGCGGCGAAGTCGGCAAGGTCGGCGTGGCGATCGACTCGATCGAGGACATGGAGATCCTCCTCGACCAGATTCCCCTCGACAAGGTCTCGATCTCGATGACCATCAACGCCCCCGCTGCGATCCTGCTCGCGATGGTCCTTGCGGTCGCAGAGCGGCGAGGCACTCCATGGGAGTCGCTCAGCGGCACCGTGCAGAACGACATCCTCAAGGAGTACGCCGCTCGCGGCACCTACATCTTCCCTCCCCGTCCGTCTCTTCGTCTGGTCACCGACGTTTTCCAGTTCTGCGCGCAGAGTGTTCCGCGATGGAACACGATCTCGATTTCCGGCTATCACATCCGGGAAGCTGGATCGACGGCGGTCCAGGAGGTGGCCTTCACGCTCGCCAATGGGATCGAGTACGTGAGGCAGGCCATCGACCGCGGTCTCGACGTCGACGGGTTCGCGCCGCGACTCTCTTTCTTCTTCAATGCGCACAACCATTTTCTCGAAGAGATCTCCAAATTCCGCGCCGCCCGGAAGCTGTGGGCGCAGATCATGCGCGAGCGCTTCGGCGCCCGCGATCCCCGCTCGCTCGCTCTCCGCTTCCACGCGCAGACTGCAGGCTCAACCCTGACCGCTCAGCAGCCCGAGAACAACGTGGTCCGCGTGGCCTACCAGGCCATGGCCGCCGTGCTGGGAGGATGCCAGTCCCTTCACACCAACTCCCGCGACGAAGCCCTGGCCCTGCCGACGGAAGAGTCCGCGCGAATCGCTCTCCGCACCCAGCAGGTCCTGGCCTTCGAGACCGGGATCCCCGAGAGCGCCGACCCGCTTGCCGGGTCATACGCCGTCGAGGCGATGACTCTGGAGATCGAACGTCGGGCGCGGGAGCTCATCGAGAAGATCGATGCGATGGGCGGCGCGCTGGCTGCCGTCGAGCAGGGGTGGATCCAGCATGAGATCGCGGACTCCGCCTACAAGGCCCAACGCTCCCTCGAAGAGAAGGAGTCGACGGTCGTCGGAGTGAACCGCTTCGAGGAGAACGACTCCCAGGGGTTGCCGATCCTGAGCGTCGACGAATCGGTCGAGGCGGAGCAGGTGGAGCGGCTCCGGACATTCCGTGAGCGCCGGGAGGGAGATCCCGAAAAACGCCAGCGCCACCGGAGCGCGCTCGAGGACCTCGGCCGCGCCGCCGAATCGGATCGCAATTTGCTATCTCCCATCCTCGAGGCCGTGCGCAGTGAAGCGACCGTCGGCGAGATCGTCTCCACCCTGAAAAAAACCTTCGGGACGCATCGCGAACAGGGCTTCTGACAACCTTTATGAGTTCGAGGATGGACAGCCGGCTGGGAACCGTTCTCCGTCTGACCGCCGGAGTCTTTCTCCTCGTTCTCGGAGTGATCGGCGCCCTTCTGCCGGTGCTCCAGGGATGGGTGTTCTTCGCCCTGGCGCTGATGATGTTTTTCCCCAACCACCGGCTCGCCGAGAAGGCGATGACCCGTCTGGAACCTCGCCTGCCGCGTCTGGTGGGAAAGCTGAGGCTATGGGGCTTCGGCCGCACCGAGGATCCCCTCCTCACCCTCGACGTGGGACACTGGATGCACGACCACCGTCTCTCGCTCCACCTCCATCGCCACCAACCGCACGGACAGCCGGGCGAGGGAAAGGAACCAGGGGTCAGGGAAAAAGAGCGAGGGTAGAGGGAACCCCCGTAGCAGCGCACACCGTGCGGGGAGTCATCCAGAGTGGGGGAACGTCGTGAGCGCCGGTGGAGCGGAGATGATCCTCGAGCACGAAACGCGCAGCGGCGGGGTGGTCATTCAGAGGCCGCACGCGCCAGCCGCGCAGAATATGATCTGGCGTCGCGGCCGAAGAATCTCAGCCGCGATGATCGCTGTCGGGTTCTTAACCACGTCCAGACGCGTTCGTACGATGCGAGTGCACCGGCATAAGAACCCGATGACGGCCTGCGCATTCTGAGATTCTTCGGCCGCGAGACCAATCGTCTCTTAACCTCGCCCTCCCGTGCGGCCTCTGAATGACCCACCCACCCGTTCCCGCTGAATCCGGGCCCGCGGCGAGTTTCGTGCTCGACGGTCATCCCTCGCTCCGATCGGCCTTTCCCTCTCCCCTCGCCCGTCTACCCTCCCTAGTTCTCTCGCTGCGATCGGCCTTTCCCTCTCCCCTCGCTCCTCTACCCTACTACCCTCCTCTACCCTCTCCCTCTCCCCTCGCTCCTCCACCCTCCTCCCTCCTATAATTCGCCTCCGATGCCCGCCCGCCTCGTGCTCGAAGATGGATCCGTCTTCGAAGGTGACTCTTTCGGATCTCCTGCCGCCTCGATCGGCGAGGTCGTCTTCAATACCTCGATGACCGGATATCAGGAGATCGCCACCGATCCCTCCTACCGCTTCCAGATCGTCGTGATGACCTATCCGCACATGGGAAACTACGGCATCGAGACGGTGGCGGAGCAGAGCGATGTCCCTCAGGTCTCGGGCTTCGTGGTGCGCGAGCTGACCACGCCCGCCGGTCACCCCGACGCGCCTGTCGGACTCCGTTCCTATTTCGAGCAGCATTCGATCCCCGGCATCGCCGGTGTGGACACCAGGGCGATCACCAGAAAACTTCGTCATCATGGATCGATGATGGGGATGATCACGACCGATGATCGCCCGGTCGATCAGATCGTGCGGGAGATCCGCGAAGCGCCGTCGATGGCTGGCCTCGATCTCGTGCAGAAAGTCACCACCTCCCGGCCGTACGTCCTCCCTGCCGCCGGCGATCAGCGACGCCGCATCGCCGTATACGATTTCGGGGCGAAGCGCGACATTCTCAAGCGCCTCCAGCTGAGCGGGTGCGAGGTCCACGTTTTCCCTGCGCAGACTCCGGCCTCCGAGCTTCTCTCGAAGAAATTCGACGGTGTTCTTCTTTCCAACGGGCCGGGCGATCCGGAGCCGGTTCACTACGCGCAGGAAAACATCAGGCAGCTGGTCGGCCGGGTTCCGCTCCTCGGCATCTGCCTCGGGCATCAGCTCCTCGGGCTGGCTCTCGGCGGGCGCACCTACAAATTGAAATTCGGGCATCACGGAGGGAATCATCCCGTCCGTCAGATCGCGACCGGCCAGGTCGAGATCACCGCCCAGAACCATGGCTTCGCGGTCGACGGAGACACCCTTCCGCAATCGGAGATCGAGTTCACTCACGTCAATCTGAATGACGGCACGGTCGAGGGATTCCGCTCTCGCAAGGATCCCATCATCGCGGTTCAATACCATCCGGAAGCGGCGCCCGGACCTCATGATTCTTTCCACATCTTCTCGGAGTTTCTCGAGATGATCGACAAGCAATGAGCGACATGGGACGAACCCATCGAAGACCGCGCCCGGTAGAGCGCGCGACTCACTCGCTCGCGGCAGGCGGTGAGCTCGAGTGAGCCTTCCATTCCAGATTGCGTGGCGCTATCTCCGCCGACCGACCGACCGCCTGATTTCGGCTGTGGGGCTGGTCTCGATCCTCGGGCTGGTGATCGGCGTCATGGCCCTGGTCATCTCCATGGCGCTGATGACGGGATACCGGAACGATCTGAGGGAGAAGCTTCTCGCGGGAAACGCCGAGATTTTCATCTACTCCCTGACGACCCCCATCGACGAGTCGGGAGGAATCCGGGAACGGATCGCCGCGATCCCCGAGGTCGAAGACGCCTCTCCGGTGCTCTTTCAGCAGGCGCTGATCACGTCCGAGGAACATGTGACGGGCGACCAGGTGATGCTCAAGGGGATTGATCCATCGAGGGCGGAGACCTCTCCCATGATCGCGCGCATCACAGGCCCGAAAGGGTTTCGCTCGGCGGACGGGACGAGCGGAGCGGCGATCGGGACCTGGCTTGCGCGAAAGCTCAAGGTCCAGCCGGGCTCCGCGGTCAGCGTCACGGTTCCCTCGGAGCAGTCGGACAGCATCCTGCCGCAATCGGCCACGTTCGTGGTGACCCATATCTTCGAGACCGGCTTTTTCGAGTTCGACTCCCGCTGGGTGTTCCTTCCTCTTTCCGAGGCGCAGGAGCTGCTGCGCAGCGAGGGGACGGTGAATCTGCTGGAGGTGAAGCTCCACGATGCCGACACGATCGACGCGGCGGTCGCGAAGATCGAAGCGATCGCCGGCGATGCATTCGTGGTCACCGACTGGCGGGAGATGAATCGCCAGCTGTTCACGCTGCTCAGTATCCAGCAGCTCGTTCTTTTCATCGTCATCGGTCTGATCGTCTTCGTCTCGACGTTCAACATCGTCTCGACTCTCATCATGACGGTGCACGAGAAGCGAAAGGAGATTGGAATCCTGGTGGCAATGGGAGGGGATCGCCGTTTCATCCGGCGCATCTTCGTCTGGTACGGAACCCTGGTTGGTGTCGCGGGCACGGCGACCGGCATCCTCATCGGGATCGTGACCAACCGGGTGATCACGAAGTACGAGCTGATCTCGTTCGGGCCGGAGATCGCCGAGGTTTACTTCGTCTCGTCGATTCCCTTCATCACCCGCTGGACGGACATCGCGGCAATCGCCATCTTCGCCGTCGCCGTCTCTTTTCTCTCCACTCTCGCCCCCTCAGCGCGCGCCGCGCGCCTCGCCCCGGCGGATGCCGTGCGCCACGAGTGAGCGGTGACTGGGGGGGTGGTCATTCAGAGGCCGCACGCGACAGCCGGGCAGAATACGAGATGGGACCGCGGCCGAAGAATCTCAGGATGCGACGATCGCTGTCGGGTTCTTATGCACGTCCAGAGGCGCCGCGCGGGTGCACAGCCGTAGGAATCCGATGACGGCTGTGCGCATTCTGAGATTCTTCGGCCGCGAGACCAATCTTCCAGCCACGCCGGCCTCCCGTGCGGCCTCTCAATGACCCCCGCCCCTTCCCCGATGACAACCCCTCAGCACTCACCACTCCCACTCAGCACTCAGCACTCAGCACTCAGCACTCCTACTCATCACTCACCACTCCCCCTCAGCACTCAGCACTCAGCACTCAGCACTCAGCACTCCTACTCCACCCATCCGCGACGGGTCGCTTCGATGAAGTCGAGGTATGGCGGTGTCCGTCCCATCTGGCGCATCGTGGCGATGATCTGTCCGCGGTGATGAGAGCCATGAATGGCGATGTGCAGAAGCACGTCGCTCGTCGCGCTGACCCACTCTTCTCCGCGTGAATTGCGATACTCGGTGCGACCATCCAGCCGTTGCGGCTCCTCGAAAAAGGAGCTCCAGGCTTTCTCCAGATCGGCAACCTCATCGACACACTGAGCCGCCGAGAGCTCCGGCCATACTTCCATGTTCCGGGCGGGAGCTCCGAGGCGCGAAAGCCAGAGCCAGTGCGTTCCCACGAGATGCCCGAGGATCTTCATCGACCGCAGCGGCAACTCTTCTTCTCCGTCACGAACACTGCGGGCCAGCGTCTCGAGCGCCCAGAGCTCGAACCGGAGGAGCCGGCGGTGAATCGTCTCCGCGTCGCGCATCAGTTCAGCTTGACCCGTCCCCCGAACCCCTCTTCATATCCATGAAAGTACTCGAGCGTCGGCTCGGGATAGCGCCAGCAGTAGTACCCGGCACCGCTGTCGAAGTCGATCAGCCAGAGCCCCTTGACCTCGATTCCCATCTCGATCACGGCCTCGGCCCATTCCGAGACGATGCGCTGATATTCGGGCAGCAGCTCCTGGGGAACGTCCGGCTCCTCCTCGTTCTCCCCTTCGAGGTCGAGGAGAGCTTCGATCGCTGCGACGGACCGGCCGGTCACGACCTGGACGTCGGGGAGCGCAGCGAGGGCTTCTTCGTAGGAGAAAATCTTCTTGTTTCGGGGCACGGCCGGATCGTATCAGCGCGGGCTCGGTGCGGCTACTTCCCGCTCGGCGACCGCCTTTTTCGCCTCGGCGACCCAGCGGTCGAAGTCCGCGCGAAGTTTCTGTGCGTCGATCTCCCGCCCCTGCTCGCGCATCTTTCGCTCCAGCTCGTTGACCTCGTCCGCGACTCCCGCCAGTCTCTCCTGAAGCGCCGACTCGCTCGACTCCTTCATCCCTGGAAGATCTTGCCTCAGCTTCTCGAGCCTGGCTGCGAGATCGCTGTCCGATCCGAGGCGGGCGGCTTCGCTCTTCACCCGCTCGATCAACGGCTCACCTTTCTGCAGCCAGCGCGCGAGCGCGCTCTGGCGACCGATCAGAACATCGCCCTCCTGCACCGGACGGCCAAAGGCCAGCATGGAATGGACGCGGAGGACCGCGTTTGGATGCGTCCCTTCAATTGAATAACGGGAATCGACCAGGACCTCGCTCCGATGCTCGGCGTCGATCCGGAGACTGACCGCATCCCGTCCCTGCAGCGGGGTGACCTTGGTGACTTCACCGATCACCAGTGAGTCGGAGACGACCAGACTCCCGGGGCGCAGCTCGTCGGCCTGCTCGAAGATCACGGTCGCCTCGAGCTCGTCCCGCATGGCCATCCAGCGGGCCCCCCACCATACGATTCCAGCGAGGGCGAGGAGAAAAAGGATGGCGAGAACCGTGCGTCTCATCGGTTTGGTTCGCCGTCCGGCAGACGGGCTGATCCCCTTGCGCCAGACAACTTTGCAAAGATAGACGATCCGCGGGGGCTTGTGCTAAAAGGACGAACGCAAAACGCAGCCGCCAGCTGAAAAAGGAGTCACCGGATGTCCGTTGAGGAGAGAGTCAAATCGATCATTGTGGAGCAGCTTGGAGTCGATGCCGAGGAAGTGACTCCCGAGGCCTCGTTCGTGGAAGATCTCGGAGCCGATTCACTCGACACGGTCGAGCTGATCATGGCTTTCGAAGAAGAGTTCGGTGTCGAGATCTCAGACGAAGAAGCCGAGAAGATCAAGCGGGTCAAGGACGCGGTCGAGTACATCGACCAGCAAGCGAAGACGCAGTAAACCCATTTTCCGCCCGTAATCGCCACAGCCGAGGGGAGTCGGGGTCGTCTTGCGGCCCCGGCGCGGATTGAACCCTCGGCTGTTGCTGTTTCATTCGACTATGATTTCCGATAATCGACGACGCGTCGTGATCACCGGCATCGGCATGGTCTCTCCCCTGGGGACCGGCCTCTCTGCCAACTGGGAGGCCCTGCTCGCCGGGAAATCGGGCATCCGAGCGATCACCAAGTTCGATGCGAGCGCTTTCGAATGCCGTATCGCGGGCGAAGTGCGCGATTTCCAACCCGAGCGCTGGATCGAGAAGAAAGAGCTGAAGAAAACCGATCAGTTCATTCAGTACGGGATCGCCGCCGCCCTGGACGCATGGGAAGATTCGGGAGTCGCCAGCGCGTCGGTTCCTTCCGAGCGCATCGGAGTCATCATCGGATCGGGAATCGGCGGCCTCCCCGCCATCGAGGAAACGCACAAGAAACTTCTGGAGCGCGGTCCCAGCCGGATCTCACCCTTCTTCATTCCGAGCCTCATCGTGAATCTGGCGGCAGGTCACGTCTCGATCCGCCTGAAAGCGAAAGGCCCCAACTCGGCCCCGGCCACGGCATGCGCGACCGGAGCTCATGCCGTGGGCGACTCGTTCAAGATCATTCAGCGCGGCGACGCCGACGTGATGGTTGCAGGCGGCGCCGAGGGAGTGATCACGCCCCTCGCCCTGGGAGGCTTCGCCGCCATGCGCGCCCTCTCCACCAGGAATGACGATCCGGAGCGCGCTTCCCGTCCATGGGATGCGGGTCGCGACGGATTCGTCATGGGAGAAGGGGCCGGCATCGTCATCCTCGAGGATCGCTCGCTCGCGATCGCGCGCGGTGCGCGAATTTATGCGGAGCTGACCGGCTACGGGATGACCGCCGATGCGTACCACATCACCGCTCCATCCGAGGACGGCGACGGAATGAAGCGGGTGATGAAGCTCGCCATCGCGGACGCGGGATTGAACCCCGAGGATATCGATTACATCAATGCGCATGGCACCTCCACGCCGGTGGGCGATCGCGCCGAGTCCCTCGCAGTGAAAACTCTCTTCGGAGAGCATGCGCGGAAGCTGGCAATGAGCTCGACCAAGTCCATGACCGGCCACCTTCTCGGAGCTGCCGGAGGTCTCGAAGCGGGGATCACCGCCCTCGCGGTTCAGACCGGCAAGCTTCCGCCCACGATCAACTACGAAACTCCCGACCCCGCGTGCGACCTCGACTACGTCCCGAACCAGATGCGCGAAAAACCCCTCCGCCACGCACTCTCGAATTCATTCGGATTCGGCGGCACCAACGCGACGCTCGTCCTCTCGAAACACGAGGGGTGAGAAGCAGGGGTGAGGGTAGAGGAGCGGAAGAGGCAGGGATCAGGGTAGAGGAGCGAGGG
>DATLEY010000111.1:0-5257 GCA_035525215.1 Thermoanaerobaculia bacterium
CAGCCGTACGGCTGACTCGTCGGTACGCTGACCGGCTTGCCTGCCATGGCCTCCTGGAGCGCGATGTCGACGTGCGGGCGGGCCGTCTGCAGGTCGGCGGCACGTGCAGTCGGTTTGTCATCGATCCCGCCCATGTAGACGAGAGTGCCCTCCGGATTGATCACGAACATGTGCGGAGTCGTGCGTGCGTGGTAGGCCCTCCCGGCCGTGCCTGCCGAGTCGACGAGCAAAGCATGAGGTACCGCCTTCTTTTCTTTCGTCAGCTCGTTGGCGCGCTCATTCGGAAAATGGCCCTGCTTGCCGGGCGCCGAGGAGACGACCGAGAGCCAGACCACACCCTGGTCGGCATACTTCTTCTGCAGCGCCTGCATCGCTCCGTTGTCGTAGTATTTCCGCACGTAGGGGCAGTCGTGATTCAGCCATTCGAGAACCACCCATTTGTCGCGGTACTGCTCGAGAGAATGCGTCTCGCCGTTGGTGTCCGCGACGCTGAAGCCGGGAGCCGCCTTGCCGATCTCCGGTCCCGGGCCATCGAACGCTGCCGCAGCCTCCCCCGCACACGCCGTCAAAATGCCTGCCGTCAGCAGCGCGACCGCCGCCCTTCCGATGCTGCCATAGAACTTCTTCATGAAACCTCCTCGTGAATCGTCAGTGAAGTTGTGAAAACGTTTGGACGAGTATCCCCGGACTGAGGATCTCGGGAAGTAAACGGGGCGAGGCAGATGCATCGGCCTCGTAGACGACGTACAGCGGGACGCCCGACCTGCCGAACGAGCTGAGTGCGCGTGTGATGGAAGCATCGCGGTTGGTCCAGTCGGCCTTCAGCATGGCGATGTTCCGTTCGCCGGCGATTCTACTCACCTCGGCGGAGCTGAAGGCGACGCGTTCGTTCACCTTGCAGGTCAGGCACCACGCGGCGGTGAAGTTGATGAAGACCGGGCGTCCTTCGGCACGCAGTTCCGCAACGCGCTCTTCCGACCACGGCTCCCACTGCACACCCGAGCCGCTCTGCAGCACTCCTGTGGTGTTCACTTCGCTGCTGACCGGCTCCGCAGTCACACTCAGCAGGAATCCGGAGGCGAGCAGGGCGACGGCGACGCTCCGAGCCGTTGCTGTGGCGAGGGATGATGCATCGAAAGTCGACCAGGAGCCCCATACCCAGGCTGCTGCTCCGACCAGAGTCAGTCCGAGCAGAAGCCGGAGGATGCCGTCGACGCCGGTCTGGTGTCCGAAGACCCACACCAGCCAGGCTACGGTAGCGAACAACGGAAACGCCATCAGCTGCTTGAACCGAACCATCCACTGGCCAGACCGCGGCAGAAAGCGGAGCAGCGCCGGCCAGAGGGACAGCGCAACGTACGGAGCCGCCATTCCGGCGCCGAGCGCGGTGAAGATCAGGAATGCGGCCATGGCCGACTGGGTGAGCGCGAAGCCGAGTGCCGCTCCCATGAAGGGGGCCGTGCACGGAGTGGCGACCACCGTCGCCAGCATCCCGTTCAGCGCACTGGTGCCGTAGCCCGCTCGTCCCGCCCCGGCGCCGCCGAGTCTCGTCAG
The DNA here is from genome assembly GCA_035525215.1 of Thermoanaerobaculia bacterium. Taxonomy (GTDB): domain Bacteria; phylum Acidobacteriota; class Thermoanaerobaculia; order Gp7-AA8; family Gp7-AA8; genus DATLEY01. Next base: position 1,555 of record DATLEY010000111.1, read on the forward strand.
CGAGATGCCGATATCCATCACGCCGGAAAGCGAAAGTCCGAGCGCGAACAGGAGGAACGCCATGGCTGCGACGAAGGCGGGGGACTGCAGTTGAAAGCCCCAGCCGATCTCTTCGCCGGCGGCGCGAAGCGCGAGAAGAAGTCCCGCCAGAATCCAGAACGCGAGGAGCACTCCTCCGGCGAAAGAAAGGCCGTGGAGCCGCACGCGCCGGGGCTCGTCACCCGAATGCTGCATGAACGCGAGGATCTTGAGCGAGACGACCGGGAACACGCACGGCATCAGGTTGAGGACCATTCCTCCGAGGAAGGCGAACCCGAGAGCGATCAGGAGTGTCAGCGGCGGACGCTCGGAGGCCACAGGAGCAATCGGCGGAGATTCGTCGATTGGCGCGTCGATCTCGACCGCCACTGGCCCTCCCGAAACCCAGCCGGCGGGGGCGTGGAGCACTCCGGAGAGACGCCGGACGTCGTCCGCTGCGTAGGGGGACCTGGTGAGCTCGATGGTGAGCTCACCGTCGCGGAGGGAGACCGGCTGGGGTGCGCTGTATTCGATGAGCGGACCGGTCGTGGCGAAAAAGCTGATCCCCGGCTGCTCGATGCGGAATCCCTCCGGAGGCCGGGCGCGGAGGATGATGCGGTCGCCGCGTTCTGCGGCTCGGATCTGCCACCCATCGGAGGGGACCGGGAGAGTGGCGGTGCTGCGGTCGAACAGAGTTGCGGACGCACCCGGGGAGGAGGGCTCGGCCGCGATCGGCACGCTGATGTCGAGAGTTACTTCCTCGGGGATGCAGATCTCCTCGCAGACCATCCAGTAGACATTGGCGGTCATCGAAGCACTGCTTCCCGCGACGGCAGCCGCCGGAGCCCGCATCGGCACCAGAAGAAGAACGTCGCCTTCATAGCCGTAGGTCGTGAGCGGTTCCATGGAGATCCGCTGCGGCTGCGGCCAGAGGATCGGTCCGGCGGTGAAGCCATCCGGAAGAACCCAGTCGATGGTGGTGGCTTCGCCGGAGTCTCCCGGATGCTTCCAGTAGGTGTGCCACCCCTCCTTCATCCGGAGGTGCAGCCCCAGGCGGAACTCCTCGCCGGGACGTACGTGACTCCTGTCGAGGAGCAGCTTAGCGGTGACGTGGGGGGTGGAGACCGGTCCGCCGACGCTCGGGAGAGCCGCCAGCAAAGCGAGCAGAAAGATGATGGTGCTGCGGAGCATTCGGTTCCACATCATACGGAAATTTCCGTTTCCGTATGTGTCGGTTTTGAAAGGATTTCGAGGACGATCGGCGTCGATGAAGCCACTGTCAGGTCTTCGTTGCTGTCCATGATTGCTCTGCCTGCCGCTGCATACGTTCCAGCTCCAGGAATGGTTTCGGCGGACGTGAAGATTCTTCGCGGCCGCGCCCGAGGTCTCGGATTTCCACTCATGAAGGAGAAGTTGGGGTCACAGCTATAAAATCAACTTAACGCCCGGCGGCCTGGCGTTGACGAGTTCGTCAAGTTGCGTTTCTGGCTGTGACCCCAACTTCGATCTGTGGTCGAAGGCCCCGCGACGCTCCTGCATCTGATCGGCTCTGCGTGGATCTCCTCGGCGGTCAGATCCGCGCCATCCAACCGAAAAACGAGGGTGTGCCCCTCTTCCAGGCTCTCCCAACGCTGCCACTACCCAACCTTGGTAAAATCTCGAGCGTGCCCGGGCAGGTGAGGTCGGGCCATCGCCGTGAAACGAAATGAAGCAGATCCGCAGGAAAACTCAGAAGAAACTTCAGAAGCTGTTCCGAAGACGCTGCGGCTGGTGTGAAGATCCGATCGGCGAAGATCAGGAGGTCTTCGGTACCGGCGCGAAAGTACGATCAGACGTGGATCTGGAGCAGTTTGAAGGTCAGGTTATCCCGATCCGGATGGTGACGATGTCCCGTAACGTCCTGGTGGCGGTCGCCGGGCCTGATTCCGAAGCAAAACGATCGGGCTACGACATCTTCTTCATGACCTGCAGCGAAGAGTGCGGCAGAGCACTCAAACAGGCTTTCGACGCTGAGATAGGACTCGGTGACGCGCTTGGGTTTCCGAAATAGCCGGCGCAGGTCGACGGCTGGGAAATGAGGACCGGCTACCGATCACTCCAGTATTCGGGTTGCCTCAATTGATTCGCGACGGCAACGATCTCCACAACTTGCTCGCGCAGCAGTCGATAAACCAGGGTGTAAGGGTACTGGTTCGGGAAGACGTATTTGCGACAGCCGTGGTTGGCTTCCGCGTACGTTTTGGGTGAAGCAGTCACCGCGTACACCGCGGCATCAAGGGCCAGAAGGAAGCCGCGCGCGGCGAGAGGGCTCCTTCGCGAATACCAATCACGAGCCTCGAGAGCGTCGTCAATCGCTTCGGGATGCCATCGAGGTTCATTCGAAGCCATCGAATAGTCGCGCCCGCACCTCAGACCAGGGCACGGTCTTCGCTTTCCCGGCGTCGAGGTCCGCGACTCTCCGGCGGATCACCTCATCCCACGCTTCGTCTGCCCCCGGCTCAGCCGGACCATGCAAGCTCTCGATCAGTGCACCGGCAATCGAGGCACGATCCGACTCATCGAGTCGAAGTACCTCGTTCAACAGCTGTTTCGCAGATGGGCTCACGTCCTCATTCTACCTCGGGGGAATCACCAGGCGCGTAACGCCCGAGTCTCAGCCGCACGGATGTTCGAATGGCCGAGGACCACGGCCTCATCGTCGTTGAGAACGGAGACGCTCCTGGCCTCCGCGCGCCCGAGATAGGCAAAGTTGGGGTCGCACCTTGAAATATAACTTACCGGGTTGCCCGGCGCGGCGCTCCGAGGTACGATCACGCTCCACTCGGTCACCCGGCAACGATTTGGCCTTCACCGGCGCTCGTTTGTCCCGCCAGCTCAGAATCGACTTTCCTGGAGCGATCCACCACATCACCTCGCGCGGCAATGAGCGGCGTGTCATCTATCGCGATGACAGGGATCGGCGGCGATTCCTGGAGATTCTCGAAGAGGTAGTAACGCTTCGGCGCTGGATCCTTCACGCGTGGGTTCTGATGTCGAACCACTATCACCTGCTGATCGAGACACCCGAGATCGGTCTCTCGCGCGGGATGAAGCGGCTGAATGAGACCTATGCGATGTGGTTCAATACGCGTCATCATCGGGTCGGGCATCTCTTTCAGGGGCGGTTCAAGAGCATCCTGGTTGAGCGGGAATCGCATTTACTGGAGCTGACGCGGTATATCGTTCTGAACCCGGTACGCTGCCACGCCGTCAAATATGCAGGCGACTGGCAGTGGAGCAATTACCGCGCGACTGCCGGGCTGACGAAGGCGCCCTCCTGGCTCGAGACGGAGAGTACGCTCTCGAAGTTCGGCACCGGCGACAGCGGCCAGGCGCGCGAGAGCTACAGGCGATTCGTGGCCGATGCCAGGGGGGCGTCGTACAAGCCGTGGGAGATGCTCATCGGTCAGATCTATCTGGGAGGGGAAGCGTTTTGCGAGATGATGCAAACGATCGTGTCGTCCGAAGCGAGAAGCCGGGAACATCCCCGAGCTCAACTCGAGATCGTACGACCGACTCTGGATCACGTGATCGAGCTCATGCTCAGGGAGTTTGACGAGACGCCGCAGAGCCTGCGCCGGAAGAACCGTCGGCCGGGGCGCAAGGCATTCGCGCAACTCGCCTATCGCGACTGCGGACTGACTCA
>DATLEY010000150.1:0-3302 GCA_035525215.1 Thermoanaerobaculia bacterium
GGGAAACGACCGAAGCACAGCCGCCGGACGCGGATACGATCTCGATCGAGAAATTCTTCGAGACCGACCTTCGCGTCGCGGAGATCCTTCAGGCGGAGAAGGTCGAGAAATCGAACAAACTGATGAAGCTGCACGTCACGATCGGAGATTCGGAGCGGACGCTCGTGGCCGGAATCGCGAAGGAGTACGCACCCGAGGATCTCGTCGGCAGGAAAGTCGTGATCGTCGCCAATCTGGAACCGGCAAAGCTGATGGGCGTCGAGTCACAGGGGATGGTCCTCGCCGCATCGATCGACGGCAAACCCTCGCTGCTCTCGGTCGACCCCGGGGTCCCCGCCGGCACCAAAGTGCGCTGAGCCAAAAAAGAAACCCTCCTCCGCGGTGGCGGTCGAAGGAGGGTTTCGGCGCGTCCTGGCGCGCCGTCCAGACCGGACCTGATCGGTCTCGGTACTATGTAATCTATGCCCCAAAACGGCGGGCGCAAGGTCGGATTATGGAAAATGGAGGAGTTGCCTCCTGGAGTTTGTCGGCGTAGTCGTCACCGGACTTGAAAAGTCCGGCCACAGACCCTCAGATTCCCATCGGATGCCAGACGGTCTTGATCTCCAGAAAATCGAGGATCGCGTACGGGCTCTGTGCCCCGGCCGAGCTCCAGTCGTCCGTCTCGGCCCGCACGACCCGCTTGACGTTGTCCGCGGCAAGAGCGGCCGCCTTCGCCGCAAGCACCTTGTCGAGACCGGTGACGTCGATCGCGTTGACGTCCATATGGGCTGCCAGCCATGGACTGAGCTCGTCGCGAAACCCGCTGATGAGGTTGACCACACCACCAGGCACATCCGAGGTCGCGATGATCTCGGCGAAGGTGATCGCAGGGAGCGGATGCTTCTCCGAGGTCAGCACGACGACGGTATTTCCCCCGACGATCGCCGGAGCGATGCGACTGACGAGACCAAGGAGCGCACTTTCCTCCGGAGCGACGATCCCAACGACTCCGGTCGGCTCCGGCGTACTGAAGTTGTAGTAGGGACCCGCGACCGGGTTGACGGTGCCGAAGATCTGCGCGAACTTGTCGGACCAGCCGGCGTAGTAGACGAGACGATCCACGGTCGCTTCCACTTCGCGCTGCGCAACGGCCCGGCGCGCACCGACGGCCTCGAGCTCGCTGTGCAGTTCCGAGGCGCGGCTCTCGCACATCTCCGCCATCCGGTAAAGAATCTGACCGCGGTTGTACGCGGTCTTCTCACTCCAGCCCGGGAACGCCTTGCGGGCGGCGGCTACGGCGTTGCGGACATCCTTCCTGGATCCTCTCGAGGCGTTGGCGAGCAAAGTCTCTCCTCCGGCTGAGTAGACGGGGTAGAAGCGGCCCGATTCCGTTCGAGGAAACGCGCCGCCGATGTAGAGCTTGTAGGTCTTCCGGATGTCGAGGCGGGACTGGCTGGCCATGACTCTCCTCACGAAAGCGTGACGTACGCGCTGAGCCCGTGACGGCCACCCTCGCGTCCGAACCCCGACTCCTTGTATCCACCGAAGGGCGACGCCGGGTCGAATTTGTTGTAGGTATTCGCCCACACGACTCCGGCGCGGAGCTTTCGCGAAATCTCCAGAATTCTCGATCCCTTGTCGGTCCAGACACCGGCGGAAAGACCGTACATCGTGTTGTTGGCCCGCTCGATCGCCTCTTCGGGCGTGCGGAAGGTCAGAACCGACAGGACCGGACCGAAGATCTCCTCCTGCGCGATGCGGTGCGATTGCGCCACCCCGGTGAAGAAGGTCGGCTTGAACCAGAACCCGCGCTCCGGCAGATTGCACTCCGGCTGATAGATCTCGGCGCCCTCCTCGACCCCGCTCTCCACCATCTCGCGGATCTTCTCGAGCTGCGCCCGCGAGTTGATCGCGCCGATGTCGGTGTTCTTGTCGAGCGGATCACCGACGCGAAGCGTACCGAGTCGGAAACGCAGCTTCCGGATCACTTCCTCGAGGATCGACTCCTGGACGAAGAGTCTCGAGCCCGCACAGCAGACGTGGCCCTGATTGAAATAGATGCCGTTGATGATGCCCTCGACCGCCTGATCGATCGGCGCATCGTCGAAGACGATGTTCGGCGCCTTTCCGCCGAGCTCCAGCGTGAGACGTTTCCCACTGCCGGCAATCGCCCTCTGGATCTGTCTGCCGACTTCGGTCGAGCCGGTGAAGGCGATCTTGTCGACGTCGCCGTGATTGACCAGTGCAGCTCCCGTATGTCCGTCGCCGGTGACGATGTTGACGACCCCCGGGGGGAGGTCGGCCTCCCGGATCACTTCCGCCAGCATCAGCGCGGTCAGGGGCGTCGTTTCAGCGGGCTTGAGGACGACGGTATTTCCGGTCGCGAGTGCAGGAGCGATCTTCCAGGCCGCCATCAGCAGCGGGAAATTCCATGGAATGATCTGCCCCGCCACCCCGATCGGCTCGACCTTCCGGTTCGGAAAGGCATGTTCGAGCTTGTCCGCCCACCCGGCGTAGTAGAAGAAGTGCGCCGCGGCCAGCGGGATATCGATGTCGCGGGACTCCCGGATCGGCTTGCCTCCGTTCATCGACTCGACCACGGCGAACGCGCGCGATTTCTCCTGAAGAATTCTCGAGATTCGGAAGATGTACTTCGCGCGTTCCGCCGGCCTCATCTTCCGCCAGGTGCGCTCCCACGCGGAACGGGCCGACTTCACGGCGCGGTCGACGTCCTCCGCATCTGCCCACCCCACCCGGGCCAGCACTTCTTCGGTCGCGGGGTTGATCGTCTCGAAGTAGTTTCCGGCCGCGGGCGCGACCCACTCACCTCCGATGAAGAGCCCGTATCGCTCGCGAATCTGAACGTGGTCCCGTGACTCCGGTGCGGGAGAGTACTCCCAGTCGACCGGAAGGGGCGCCGGCGGACCTGGCTTGAGACGCTCCTGGATGTCGCTCTCACTCATCGACTCTCTCCTCAATCCAGCGTGAAGTAATCGGCTGACTGGTAGGCTCCTTCACTCTCTTTCCGGAGCTGCATCAGGACGTCGTTGAGCAGCGTGCTCGCCCCGAACCGGAACAGATCGGGCGTCAGCCATTCGCTCCCCAGGGTCTCGCGAAGCAGCACGAGGTACGCGAGCGAAACCTTCGAGGTGGAGATTCCGCCCGCCGGCTTCATTCCAATCTTCCGGCCCGTGGCGAAGTAGAAGTCGCGGATCGCTTCGAGCATCACCAGAGTGACCGGAAGGGTGGCATTGACCTTCGCCTTGCCGGTCGAGGTCTTGATGAAGTCGGCTCCGGCGAACATCGCGATCATCGATGCC
>DATLEY010000151.1:0-2713 GCA_035525215.1 Thermoanaerobaculia bacterium
GCCACGCCGTTTCGGCGTTCCAGATCTCGATGCATGCGCGCGGTTGGGACGTGGTGCAGATGTCCGTGCCGCAGGCGCGGATCTCCCCTTGTTGCGGTGCCGGATCCCGGCTGACCGCGCGTCTGCGCGCGGTTGGCTCACCTTGCGGAGCGGCGGAAGAGGCGAAGAGAGCGATGAGGAGCGCGACACGAAGTGTTTGCATGGCAACGACCGCCTTCCGGTCAGAGTGGAGACTACCGGGGAATCGTGATGGGGGGAAGAACGAGGAGGCGTCAGGTGCGGCCGCGGGGCTTGACCGTGCCGGGCCTGCGATGGGGGCAGCGGTCCAGCCGAAGTTCCGCGCCGGTTTCGACCCAGGTCCAACCCGTGGCGCCGCATTTATCGCAGCTCCACTGCTTTCTGTCGAAAACGCGAGGTGGGGGAGGGAGGTCGAAGTGGCCTTCGGCGCGCGTCATCTTTCCAGCGCCGGCGTGGCGCGGCACCTCGAACACGGCCCCGGCGCCTTCGCCGTTCGGACAGTCGGGCCAGGGACAGGGCAACTGACGGTGCTCGTGGCGGTGCTCGGCGCAGACCTTCATTTCAGGGCATATGGTAGTGCGGACCGGATCAATCGGCCATTCCGACTTTCGAAACGCCCGCCAGTTTCGCAGAAGCGGCGATTCAGGGCAGAATCGGAGCCAATGAAGACGCTGATCGCCATCCTCAGCACCGTCCTCGAGAGCCGGACCAGCCGCGCGAACCTGGGCAGGCTCGGAAATCTGCTGCTCGTTCTCTTCGGATTGATCGCCCTCTACAGCTTTCTCTTTCACGTGATCATGGAGATGGAGGGACAGACGCACTCCTGGATCACCGGGTTCTACTGGACGCTCACGGTGATGACGACCCTCGGGTTCGGCGACATCACTTTTCACGGGGACCTCGGTCGGATTTTCTCGGTCGTCGTGCTCTTCTCGGGCGTCACCTTCATGCTGGTGCTGCTCCCTTTCACCTTCATCGAGTTTTTTTATGCGCCGTGGATGCGCGCGCAGAAGGAATCCAAGGCTCCTCGCGAGCTGCCGGCGTCGACGCGAGGTCACGTGATCCTCACGAACTACGGCCCGCTGGCGACGACCCTCATTCCGATGCTGGAGAAGTACGGTCATCCCTACGTGGTCCTCTGCCCCACGCTGCAGGAAGCTCTCGAGCTCGACGAGCGGGGCGTGCGAGTCAGCGTCGGCGATCTGGATGATCCGGAGACCTATCGCCGGATGCGACTCGAGAATGCCGCCATGCTTGTGACGACTCGCTCGGACGTGATCAACACCAACGCTTCCTTCACCGCGCGGGAGCTGTCGGAGGACGTACCCATCGTGGCCACGGCGACCTCCGACGCATCGCGCGACCTGCTCGAGCTGGCCGGCGCGACCATGGTTCTGCGGCAGGAGGAGATGATGGGATCGGCGCTGGCGCGGCGCGTCAGCATCCGCGATTCCGACGCTCACGTCATCGGTCACCTGGGCGAGCTGATCATCGCGGAGGCGTCGACATTCGGCACGCCGCTGCCGGGGCGGACGCTGGGAGAGAGCGGACTCCGCAACCGCACCGGAGTCGGCGTCATCGGCATCTGGGACCATGGCCGCCTCCAGGTCGCGGATCGGGACACGATGATCGGACCCGACACGGTCTTCATCCTGGCCGGCACGCGCGAGCAGATCGACCGTTACAACGCGGCGTACTCGAATCCGGATTCGCCGGCTCCGCGGGTGCTCATCATCGGCGGGGGCCGCGTGGGCCGCGCAGCGAGCGACGCTCTCCGGAGTCTCGGCATCAAGACCACGATCATCGAAAAGGTCGCCGAGCGGGTGGAGGGACATCCAGAGGCGGTCATCGGCGACGCGACGCGCATCGAGGTTCTCAAGAAGGCCGGCATTCGCGAGGCGACCACGGTGATCATCACCACTCACGAAGACGACACGAACGTCGCGCTGACCATCTTCTTCCGCAAGCTGCGCGAGAACTGGCAGATCCTCGCCCGCAGCAATTTCGACCGTAACGTGAAGACTCTCTCGCGCGCCGGGGCGGACCTCGTGCTTTCCTACGCCTCGATGGGCGCGAATGCGGTCTTCAATCTGATGCGCGGCGGTCAAACGCTCCTGCTGGCGGAAGGCCTCCGCGTGTTTCAGTCAGCCATCCCTCCATCCGTGGCGGGGCGGAGCCTCGGCCAGTCGCAGATCCGGACGCGGACTGGCTGTACGGTGATCTCGGTCGAGGAGGATGGAAAGCGGGAGCTGAATCCCGGAGTCGATTTCGTGATACCGCACGGTGGACGGTTGTTCCTGGTCGGTACGCTGGAGGCCGAGGACAAGTTCCTGGAGGTTTACCCGCGAGCATCCCGCCGGGTCGAGGCGTGAGCGTATTGCGATTCCACGATCGGAGATTCATCTCCATCGGACGGCGGAGCCGGTCTCGTCGGAGTCTGAGGTGTCGCGCACGCCTCACGTGGTCTTCAGATCTGACGGCAGGTAGATCTCCGAGCCCGAGCTCACGAAAGCTTCGGAGCGTTCGTCCATGCCTCGCGAGAGCGCTTCCTGGTCGCCGAGGCCGTGCCGGGCCGCGTAGTCGCGAACTTCATGCGTGATTTTCATCGAGCAGAAGTGAGGGCCGCACATCGAGCAGAAATGGGCGACTTTCGCCCCTTCCTGAGGAAGGGTCTCGTCGTGAAACTGGCGCGCCG
>DATLEY010000152.1:0-7800 GCA_035525215.1 Thermoanaerobaculia bacterium
GAACGACCCTTTGAAGAGAGTATTCCTCCGGATCGGTTCCTCGTCAACGACTGGTGACTCGGGGGTGATACGGATTCCGGGCGGGACCCGTCCAAGATCGCGGCAAACGCGTAACTCCCTGACTGCTCGAGGTATTGCGCCGAGGGGGGCTCAGAGTGGCGGGCGGCGTCTCGCCGCCCAGCCCCCATCCTCGATGAAGCCGGACCGCGGAGCGGTCCCGGACCACAGCCGGGGCGTCGCGCGCAGCGCGACCCCCGAAATCGAGGCGAGGAAGAAACTGAGCACCCCGGAGGGGTGCCAGAATCACCGACCGGTCTCGCGTCCGAAGAAACGGTTGATCGGGCTGGGCGGCGAGACGCCGCCCGCCACTCTGACCGTTGCTTTCGATTTTCCCGAGTCCCGGGATCCGGCGGGGCGGCGAGACGCCGCCCGCCACTCTGACCTCTACACCATCTCGCGGAAGAGGCGCTCGTAAGCGTCCGTGATCGCGTCCCAGCGGTACCGCTCCGCGACCCGCGCGCGGGCTGGCCCGGGGACGATCGCGATCGAGCCGTCGAGCACCCCCTGGAGAACCGCTCCGAGGGACGGCTCAGGGTCGAATCGAAAATAGCGGATCGTCTCTCCCCCCACCTCGCGGTTCTCCGGCGTGTCGAGCGCGAGAACCCTCCCATTCGACCCCATCGCTTCGATCAATGCCGGATGCGTTCCTCCCACTTCCGTTGCCTGAACGTATGCTCGCGCGTTCCGCTGAAGGGTCCGGTAGTCCGCGTCGTAAACGGCTCCCGGAAAAAGCACTCGTTCGTCGGCAGCGATCCGCACCCGCTCGATCAATGCATCCGAGTAAGGTGCGCTGCCGACCATCACCAGCGGCAGATCGGTGCGGACCTCGCGGTACGCCTCGACCACTTCGAGCGGATGGTTCTCCGGCTCGAAGCGGCTGACGTAGAGAACATACTCCCCCGCCGTGATCCCGAGTCTCGCCAGCACATCCGAATCCGGTTCCGAGGGAAAATCGGCTCCATACGCAATGACGTCGGCGCTCGACCCGAATGCGCCGCGGTAATAGTCAGCGATGGTCCATGCATCCGCGATCAGCCGCGTCGAAAAATGAGCGGCCATCGCTTCCCCCCCGAGGTAGACCAGCTTCCCGAGAGCATTCCACTTCTTTCGCTTCCTCTCGATGCCGTCGACATTGATGGCGACCGGCAGGCGACCGGCGCGGAGGATCGGGATCGCGAAGGCGTTTGCGGCATTGCAGAGAAGAACGGCGTCGTAGCCGGCGCCCAGCGCGTGAAGCGACGACAGCAGCGCATGGCTCACCGTCTCGAGATACTTTTGCCGGATGGACGGAAGATGAACGAGGTCGATCCCCTCCCACTGGCGCGGTCGTTCCGGGTAGAGGTGGGAGCGGCCGTAGACGGTGACCCGATGACCGCGCTGCACGAGCCGCCGTCCCAGCTCCGCGGCGAAGGTTTCGAAGCCGCCGTAGCGGTTGGGAACACCGCGCGTTCCGAGGATCGCGATCGAGAGCGTTTCGAGTGCGTGTGAAGTCAGCGGAACCACCGGGCGATCTCGCGGTCGGAAACGGTGCGCCGGCTCTGCACCATGCGACGCTTTTCGAGCACGCGCGCCCGATGTTGCCACAGCCAGCGCCACGCCGGAAGCGAGCTTCGCTCGACGGTGAACGTCGCGGCGAGCACGATGATGTCCCGGCTCAACTCCCAGAGCGCGTGCCGGAACGCCAGATGCGCCCCCTCGTTCTTGATCCGGAGCAGAAAACGGTTCTTCACGGAGTGAAGATTGATCTCGGGCGGGAGGGAGCCCCGCACTTCCGGGGTCACGCGCCGGACGTGGTATCCGATCGCTTCGGGGACGTGGAGGCTGCGCCAGCCGAAGAGCCGCGCGCGCCAGGCGAGATCCGCGTCCTCCCGGTAGGCGAAGAAGTCCTCATCGAAGATCTCCCCCGCGATGGCGAGATCGTCGAGACATCCGCGGCGGTAGATCGCGGCCGCTCCGCTCGGGCCGAACACCTCCACCGCTCCGTCGGAGACCGGAGGGAGCGGGTCGGTGATGTCGAGGTGGCGGCCGCTCTTCGTCATCCGGATCCCGCGGGTGTCGAGGCGCGAGCTCGCCTGCATCGCGTCACCGATCGCGCGATAGAGCGTCCCGGTCGCGGAGCCGAAGCGGGGCCCCGCGGATTCCAGCGCGCGAATGCAATGTTCGATGTAGCCCGGCTCCAGCCGGACATCGGGATTGAGAAAGAGGATCCACTCTCCCCCCGATGCGGCGATGCCCTGATTCGCGGCGCGGGAGAATCCCACGTTCTCTTCATTCCGGATCATCACCGCCGGAGAAGCCGATTCGAGGATCTCCGCGGAGCGATCCACCGAAGCGTTGTCGATCGCTACGAGCCGGATCGTTCCGCCATCGACCTTCTGGTCGGCGAGCGATTCGAGGCATCTCGAAAGCCAGCGCTCGCTGTTCCAGGCGATGAGGACGACGCTTACTTCGCGTCCCATCGCCGCCAGGCCATCCTCAGGACTTCCCGGTAACCGCGGAGCGAGGCATCGCGCGACACCTGCTCGGTCCTGATCCCGAGTTTCACCGCACCGATTCGAAGAAGCATCCCCACGACGATCGCCCACCGGACTGCTTCACTCCTCCCTTTTCCGAGCCACTTCCTCGAATAGCGGAAGAGATTCCGATACCAGAGGGGAAGGAAGCGGTCGAATCCCAGCGTCTCCACCGACGATCCGCCGAAATGAATGACCCGCGCTTCGGGGATGAGGGTGAGGGACTCCCCGGCGGCGAAGATCCGGCGGCAGTAATCGACGTCCTCGAACCAGGCGGGAGCGAACTGCTCATCCAGGAGTCCGATGCGATCCATCACTTTCCTGTCGAGCATGAGCGCCGCCGCCGCCGGCTGCTCGATGGCTTGCGGTGTCGTGATGTCGAGATCCCGATAGCGGTAGTGAGAAGAGGCGCGGTTGCCGGGATGGACGCGATCCATCAGAAGTGTCTCGGCGAGAATGCTGCGAAGGGTCGGAAAGCGCCGGAGCTGGAAATCGCGCTGGGGGACACCATCGCGGGAGACGAGCAGAGGAACGACACCGGCGGATCCCCGCCGATCGAGTTCCCGGCTGAGCAGCTCGATCGACCCCGGAGCCGGATCGCAATCCGGATTGAGCAAAAAGACGTGACGGCCGCGAAGCCGCGGCAGCAGATCATTGATGGCTCCCGCGAATCCGCGGTTGAGCGGAGAAGCGATGATCTCGACGCCGCGTCCCGCCTGATCTCTCGCGATGTTCGCGCTCGCATCCGAGGAGGCGTTGTCCCAGACGAAGGCTTCCCACTCGAGAGAACCGGCGGCCGCCCGGAGCGAGGCGACGCATCCGCCGATCCATCGGGCGCTGTTCCAGCTCACGATGACGATCGAGACGTCCACGTCCGCGGCGTCCTCTTCCTTCACGCCGCGAGCCGCTGGCTCGGAGAGTTCAATCGTTGAAAGAGTCATCTGAATGGTGTGGGAGGAATCATCGCGCCGCCGCGAGGAACCGAGCGGCCGCTCACGCCTCGTCGATCGCGGCCAGAAGCGGCTGCACCACGGACCTCCAGGCGAACCGCAGCCGCACCCGCTCGAGATTCATTACGCAACTGGCGTGGAAAGCGTCGTCCTCCACCAGCTTCCGGATTGCCGCGGTCACCGACTCGACCGACTCTGTCTCGACCACGATGCCGAGCCCTTCTTCTTCGACCAGCGTGGCCGCCCACCCCCCGCGGCTCGCGATGGCCGGAAGACCGAACGCCATCGAATCGAACAGCCGCGTGCGGATCGCCATCTCCGCTTCCGGAGTTTCGTGATGAAGCATGATCGAGGCCCTGCATCCCTCCAGCCATCGTTGCCGCTCGTGAAAGGGAATCCACTGTCCATTCCGGATCACCAGCGGCATCGAGGCCCCCGGCGGAATTCCGACCTCGCGCTCGACCTCCTCGTTCGGATGGCGGGCACCGAGAAAAAGGAGCCTTGCCGGAGTCCCTTCCGCGTTGGCGCGCTCGATGGAGGCGATGGCGAGATCCGGGTCGAGCCAGTCCCACAATCCTCCTCCCCAGACGATGACCGGCGGCCCCGGCAGAATCGCGGTTTCGACCCGTTCGGTCACGGCGTCGATGCCGAACGGGATCTCGATCCACCGCGAGTCCCACCCCTCGAGCAATCCATTCCGAGAAGCATGAACGCCGAGGTAGAAGTCGCGCTGGCGGGGAGTGGCGTGGATGAGCCGCCAGCCGCGAGTCAGCGCGAGTCCGAGCCGTCCCCACTCGATGGAGCGCTTCACGCGGAGCCGGACCGATTTCCGCCGCCGCACCAGCTCGTCCAGCTCGAGGACGATCGGATCGAAGAGATCGTAGATCGCGCGTGCGTGATTGAGGGAGAGAGCCTCACGCGTCGGTTGCGCGATCAGCACCGCGGCGTCTTTCATGGCCCGTCGTGCTTCGGACGTTCCCCATTCGATGTGGGCAAAGGAATCGTCCGCGGCTTCGCGAAAGCGGGCCACCAGAGCGAGGTCATGGTGGCGAGCCAGTTCCCTGGCGAAATGCCAGGCCCGGATTCCCGGTCCCGCCATCCGCTTTCCGATCACGTCCGCGGTCGCAATCACCACCCGAGCCATCGGGGCGACGATACACCAGGGGCGGGGGGTTGAGGGGAGAGGAGCCGTGGAAAGGGTTGAGGGTAGAGGAGCGAGGGGAGAGGGAGAGTCAAAGGCAGAGCCGCCTCTGTGGCTCCGGCAGATCTCAGGGGAGAGGGTAGAGGAGCGAGGGGAGAGGGAGAGTCAAAAGCCGAGGAGCCTCTGTGGCGCCGGCTAGCAGTCACGGGTGCCGCGGGGGTCATTCAGAGGCCGCACGGGAGGACGAGGTTGAGAGACGATTGGTCTCGCGGCCGAAGAATCTCAGAATGCGCAAGTCGTCATCGGATTCTGGTGACTGTGCACTCGCATCGTACGAACGCGTCTGGATGTGCATAAGAACCCGACAGCGATCATCGCGGCTGAGATTCTTCGGCCGCGACGCCAGCTCATATTCTGCGCGGCTGGCGCGTGCGGCCTCTGAATGACAACTGCCCACACATGACTCGAAGCCGGACACGGAAGGGCAGAGGGTCATTCAGAGTGGGAGAACGTCGCGAGGCCTTCTGCATTTGACTTTCCCTCTCCCCTCGCTCCTCTACCCTCTTCCTTGGATTCCTTACCCTCTCCCCTCGCTCCTCTACCCTCATCCTTAGACCCTTCACTCCGGTCCGCGAAGGCCGGCGACGACGGCGCTGAGGATCTGACGCGCTCCGCGCAGGTCGGCGCGAACGATCGCCTTCGCGATCCGCGCCGAGTCCTCCCCCAGCAGGGCGGTGCGGCGGCCGACGCCGGGATGAAGACGAGGGACCCAGTAGCGGTTTCGCACCCGGAAGAAATCCGCGAGCACTTCTTTCTTCGCGCTCAGCGAGCCGCGATGGAACGCGAGAGGCTCGGCGACCACGCTGAAGTGCCATCCCGCGGCGCGCAATCGCGCGCACAGCTCCACATCCTCGTAATAGAGAAAGAAACGAGGATCGAGAAACGCCCCTCCAGGCGAGACGTCGCGGAGCGCACGGGCGCGATAGAGCGCTGCCGTCGCGGATACCCCCCACGGCTCGGCGGGGAGATCGAAAGGGAGCGGCTCACCATGGCCGACCTGCCGGAAGACGCCGCCTCCCACCTTGATTCCCGCGCCATCGATCCGCCCCCTCTCTCCCATGTTGATCGATTGCGCCGCGGCAACGCCGCGGTCCCCCAGCACTTCGATCATCGCTTCGAGCCAGCGCGGCTCCAGCCGGACGTCGTTGTTGATCCAGGCCACGAGATCGGAGTCGATCAGGCGCATCGCCGCGTTGATTCCGCCGGTAAATCCGAGGTTCGATTCGCTCCGGCGGATATGAACCCAGGGGTAGCGCTCGCCGATGCGTTCCTTCGCCGGAACGCGCGATCCGTTGTCCCAGACGAGCACGCGCCGGAACCGGCGGGTCTGCGCGGCAATCGAATCGAGCGTCTCCTCGAGCGCCGCGCCACCGTCGAGGTCGAGAATGATCGCGCCCGCGTCACTCATGTTCGATCCGATCCAGGGTCACCGACCCCGCCACGACTCGAATCCGGACATCGGAGTCATCGATGATCACCGGTGAGGCTGTCCCATCTCCGGCGGGGATCGAGACTCGTCGCGTGCCGATCTCCACCTCAGCTCCGGGGCCCGAGCTCGCGTAGATCACCGCCGCGCCCGGGCGCATCCGGAATCTCACCGACTCTCCCGCTTCGAGCGTCCATCCTCCCGTATGAAGGAAGCGAGCCACGGTCCAGATGTGAGGAGCGAGATCGCCACCCTCGTGTCGCACGTGAGCATCTTCGAGGTGAACGACGGACCCTGGCCTCATGCCGATCGCGACGGCCATCGAGATGACGAGCGCAAGAGACATTGCAACGATCGCTCCCCTCTCGCGGAAGCTCACGCGCCAAGCCGCCCGGCGCCGCACAAGGCGCCAGATGACGATGACGCCGAGGACGATCGCCGCGAGGATCATCGCGCCGTTGAGGCGGATCGCGCTCGGAAGGAGCCGCGAAAAGTCGGATCCGAAGATCGACGAGAGACGCTCTCCCATCACCGCCTCGCCGTTGGCGATTTGAAAGAGCCGCCAGGGAAAGGCGACGCCATGGATGGCGACCGCGATCGTTCCGAGAGCCAGGGGAACCCGCCATGAGCGGAATTCCTCGAAAGCGCGCGCGGCGGCGAACGCGAAGAGCGGAGCGAAGACGACGAGATATCGCAGCGGAGGGGACCATCCTCCATGCCACTCGGAGCGGGGAATCAGAAGGATGAGATAGGGGATCGATGCAGCGGCTGCCCACGCGATCGCCCCTCGCATCCGTCGCGAACCGATCAATGCCAGCAGGCCGGCAAACCAGAGGGGAGCCTGGAACAGAAGCCCCGCCTGCGCGTCGAGAAGGAGTCCGAAAAATCCCGACAGATAGCCCGAGAGTGGCCTCGGGGCGAGCTCGCCGAGTCGTCCGAGGGCGGAGGGGCCTCCGATCGCAATGGCTGCGAGGACGAATGCGACGAGCGTTCCGGCGGCCAGGGTCGTCACCCTGGCGCCGCGACGTCCTTTCCACTCCTTCCAGAGAACGATCACCGCGAAGGGGATCGCGATGACGACGAATCGGAGCTTCAGCAGTGAGAGCGCCGCGAGCCAGAGTCCCATCCTCCCGAATCTCCGCTTTCCGGCGCAGCGGATCGCTTCGCTGAAGCAGAGCGCGGCCGGCGCCTCCGGCCAGATCCGCATCGAATAGAAAAGGAGCGGAGGACCGAACGCGATCAGCGGCCAGACGCGATCGGCGATCCGCCGGGAAACTCCCGACTCGACGAGCAACTGAAAAATCGAGCAGGAGGCGAAAGCTCCGAAAATCGCGATCGTCGCCATCGCCCCCCACAATCCAGCGACGGCGATTCCGGGAACCAGGAGAAGCGAGAGAAAGGGCTCCAGGCGGGATCGCTCCTCCCCTTCCGCGCTGCGTCGGTCACCCGGCTGCGGCTTCAGGTCCATCCTGCCGATGACCGACTCTTCGAGATTACGGTACTGATTCGCGAGGTCGGCATCGCGGTCGAGGAGAAGTGACTCCGCGATCAGGACGTAGTAGGCCTCGTCCCCGTCGATCGGATAGTCGAGCGCCGCCGTACCGGCCAGAAGGAAAACCGCCAGCGTCAACGCGCAGCGGCTCGCCGCGT
>DATLEY010000027.1:0-8540 GCA_035525215.1 Thermoanaerobaculia bacterium
TGGTCCCGCGTAAGCCTGCTCGCCCATGGCGACCGGCCGGAGGCCGGCGGTACTCTGGTCACGCGTAAACCTGCCCGCTCATGGCGACCGGCCGGAGGCCGGGCGGTACTCTGGTCACGCGTAAACCTGCCCGCCCATGGCGACCGGCCGGAGGCCGGCGGTACTCTGGTCCCGCGTAAGCCTGCTCGCCCATGGCGACCGGCCGGAGGCCGGCGGTACTCTGGTCACGCGTAAACCTGCCCGCTCGTGGCGACCGGCCGGAGGCCGGCGGTACAGTGGCTTCGCTCAACTCGGAACTCGGAACTGGGAACTCGGAACTAACAACATCACAACTAACAACTAACAACTAACAAACGATGCTCCTCCGGCTCCTCCTGGCTCGCGGTCGCCCCTACAACTTCGCGCTCGCGCTGAAGGTGCTCCTCGTCGCATCGCTCATGGCCGCCTTTCTCTGGGGCGACTACAGGATCTTCAGGAAGTTGTTCGGCGCGGCCCGCCAGATTGAAGCGTTGACTCCTTTCTTCGCGCTCGGACTCATCGAGAACCTTCTGGGGCTTCTCTTTCTCGTCGGGACGTTCGTCCTCTTTTTCTCTGCGCAGACCAGCTCGATCGGCTCGTTCTTCAATGATCTCGACCTGGAGATCTGGCACGCGGCGCCCGTCTCACGCATGCGAATCGCCGCGGGGCGCCTGCTGAAGACGTTTCTGCAGAGCTCTTACCTCGTCATCCTCTTCCTGATTCCGGTGATCCTCGCCCTCCAGCACGAGCTCGGCCAGGGAATGATCTTCACGCTCGCCGGGATCACGGGCCTGCTCCTCCTGCTCATCACTCCCGTGGCTCTCGCCGCAACCACCATCCTCCTGCTGGTCCGTTTTTTTCCGGTGCGGCGCGTTCACCAGATTGCGATGACTCTCGCGATCCTGGTGATCACGGCGGCGGTGGTCGGAGTGAGGATCGCGCGACCGGAGCGCCTTTTCGCGGAGATCACGACGGACGACGTGGCGGCCGTTCTTCAGGCCATTCGTCTTCCCGCCGCGGAGCGCTATCCGAGCACCTGGCTCGCCTCGTCCATCGTCGGCTTCGGCAACGAGGGCTGGCTCGAGAATCATGGACGTCTAGCCCTCCTTGCCGCCGGATCGCTGGCTCTTTTTTTCCTTCTGGCCCACGCGAGCTACTTCCGCGCATTCGTCCGCGCGAGAGAGACCTCGGCGCCCGTCGCGCTCGGCGCGGGACCGTTCACGCGTCTCCTCGACTCTCTTCTGGCCCGGGCGCACCCTCAGACTCGGGCCATGGTCGGAAAGGAAGCCCGAATGGTGAGCCGGGACGCCGCACAGTGGTCTCAGCTCTTCATGATGGGCGCGCTGCTTTTTCTCTACATCTACAACATCGAGATGATGCCGCTGGAAGGAGACGTCCGCGCTGTTCTCCTCGCCTATCTGAACCTCGGCATGTCGGGATTCGTCGTCTCCGCGATCTGCCTCCGCTTCGCCTATCCCTCGCTTTCAGCGGAAGGAAAGCAGTTCTGGCTCCTGGAGAGCGCGCCGATCTCGATTCGCCGAATCCTCTGGACGAAGATGGCGGTTTATCTCATCCCGCTCGCGGGGCTCGGTCTTCTTCTCGTCGTTGCCGCCAACTCGCTTCTGGACGCTCCGGCCGCCGTCTGGACTTCCACGCTGGCCGGATCACTCCTGTCGACCACGGCGCTGGTCGGCATGGGCGTGGGACTGGGAGCTCTGGCGCCGGACTTCCGGACGGAGAATCCGACCGAGGTGGCTCTCTCGCTCGGCGGACTCGGTTACATGGCGGCCTCGATGCTTTACGTGGGCCTGATCATGTTCCTGATGGCGCGACCGGTTCAGCGCCTGGCGCTCCGGGTCATCTTCGGCGTCACCGACGATTCCGCGGCCTGGCTGCTGCCGATTGTTTCCGCCGCTCTGATCTCGGTGATTCTGGCCGTCGCGCCGATCGAGCTCGCCGCCTTCCGCTTCAAGGCGCTCCGGCGCGAATAACTCCGTCACTCTGATAGAATCCCGCTCATCGTCACTGATACGACAAAGGGAGCGACTCGATGACTGACACTCCGTCCGTCCCGCCGCCATCCGGCGGAACCTACACCCCTCCACCCCCGCCCCCTCCATCGGGTCCGGGCACCCCGCCTCCGGGGGGAGCAGCCGGCGATCGAAACCTGATGATCGCGCTTTCCTATCTCTGGTTCCTCGGAATCATTCCCCTTCTCATCAAGAAGGATGACCGCGAGGTCAAGTGGCACGCGATCAACGGCATCGGCCTCTTCCTGGCCTATCTCATCGTCACGATCGTATGGAACGTTCTCATCTCGGTGGTCTTCGATGCCTCGGGTTGCGGAATCGGGTCCATACTGTGGGTCGTTTCCTGCCTAATCCACATCGGATATGTCGTGGCGATCATCATGGCCATCATGAAGGGAGTCCGGGGCGAGAAGATGCGCTTCCCCCTGATTTCCGACTTTGCAGACAAGGCGTAGGAGGAATCATGGATACCAACACTCCCGGCGGCAGCTACACACCTCCACCCAGCGGCGGATACACGCCGCCTCCCGATCCACCTCGCCCGCCGGGGAGCGGCGCTCCTCCTCCCGGAAGCGGCGAGCTGATTCATCCCCCCACTCCGCAGAAAGAGCCGGTCATCGCGCTGATCCTGAATCTCTTTCTGGTCTGCGTCGGATACTTCTGGTACGGGCAGTGGCAGAAGGGCGTCGCCGCCCTCGTGGCCGCACTGGTCATCGGCATTCCGACCTGCGGCTTCGGCGTGTCGATCGTCGCGATCTTCGCCGCGATCGACGGCTACCTGCAGGCCCAGCAGCTCCAGCAGGGGCATCCGCTCGCACACTGGACGTTCTTCAACGATCACCGATAGGACCATCTCATCGAATTGAAAAAGGCGCCGTTCGAGGCGCCTTTTTTGTTTCGAGCCGGCCAGGGTGGGGTGTCCTTCAGAGGCCGCACGCGCCAGCCGGGCAGAATGTGGGATGGTGTCGCGGCCGAAGAATCTCAGCCGCAATGATCGCTGTCGGGTTCTCATACACGTCCAGACGCGTTCGTACGATGCGAGTGCACCGGCATAAGAACCCGATGACGGCCTGCGCATTCTGAGATTCTTCGGCCGCAAGATCAACCGTCTCTCAACTTCGGTCTCCCGTGCGGCCTCTGAATGACCCCCACCCTTGCCCGGCCGGAGGCAGGCGGCACGGCGCCTCAGTAATACATTCCCAGCTGAAGGCGTGCGGCCTCGCTCATCATGCTGCGATCCCAGACCGGGTCGAATACGACATCGACCTTCACGTCGTGTACCTTCGGCAGCGCGCGAACCTTCTGCTCGACATCCGCGGCGAGCACGGGGCCCATCCCGCACGCGGGAGCGGTCAGAGTCATCTTGATCGCGACATCATGCTCTCCCGCGGGTTCTTCCGCCGGCTTGATGTCGCAGAGGTAGACCAGCCCGAGGTCGACGATGTTCACCGGGATCTCGGGGTCGAAACAGGTCTTGAGCTGATCCCAGACCATTTTCTCGAGCTCGTCCTTGGAGACATCACCCTCGGTGCGGACCTGTTCGATCACCGCCTTGCCGATGGCGGAGACCGCCGAACCGGAAACGCGAACCATCAGGCCGCGTTCCGTCATCAGGGTATAGCTGCCGCCGAGCGACTGCGTGATCGTCGCCTTGGCTCCTGCGGGAATCACGACCTTCTGGCCGCTTGGAATCTGGACTACCTCGATCTCTCTGCCAACCGTTACCTTTTCGTACATTCTGAAATCCCTTCGCGACGCTGCTTACTCCGTCGACACCGTATCCGCCCCCTCGAGCGCACCCTTCATGGCGTGCCACGCGAGAATCGCGCATTTGACGCGCACGGGAAAATCGGACACGCCGCCGAACGCGGCCATCTTGCCCGCCTCCTCGATGTCCGGCTTCTGCTCTCCGGTCACCAGCTTGCGGAACGTCTCGTACATCGCTCTCGCCTCGTCGGCGGACTTTCCCTTGATCAGCGTTCCCATCACCGAGGCGGATGCCTTGGAGATGGCGCAGCCGGAGCCGTCGAAGCCGAAATCGCGTATGGACTCACCGTCCAGCGTCAACCACAGCTTGTAGTGATCCCCGCACAGCGGGTTGTATCCCTCAGCCTCGCGATTCGCATCGCCGGGCTTCTTGTAATTTCGCGGATTCCTGTTGTGATCGAGAATGATCTCCTGATAGAGATCGCGCATCTCACCGCTCACCGGAACACCTCGATCACCTTGTTGAGCGCGGCCCCCAGCGCATCGATATCTTCGCGAGTGTTGTAGAACGCCAGCGACGCGCGGGCCGTTGCGGGAACACAGAAGCGCTCCATCACGGGTTGCGCGCAATGGTGGCCCGTCCGGATGGCCACGCCTTCCTGATCGACGATCGTGCCGATGTCGTGAGGATGGACGCCCTCGAGCGTGAAGGAGAGGACGCTCGCTTTCTTCACCGCGGTTCCGATCATCCTGAGCCCCGGAATTGCGGCGAGCTTCTCGGTTCCGTAGGCGAGCAGCTCGTCTTCGTACGCCGCGATGTTGCGCAGCCCCACCTTCCCTACGTAGTCGATCGCCGCGCCGAGCCCGATGGCTCCGGCGATGTTGGGTGTTCCGGCCTCGAAGCGATAAGGGATCTGATTGAACGTAGTCTTCGCCCAGGTCACGGAGAGGATCATGTCCCCTCCCCCCTGCCATGGCGGCATCGCCTCCAGGAGTGAGCGCTTGCCGTACAGAGCACCGATGCCCGTCGGACCGAAGAGCTTGTGTCCGGAAAAGACGTAGAAGTCGGCATCGAGTGCTCGTACGTCGACTGGAATGTGAGGGACGGCCTGCGCACCGTCGACGAGGACAGGGACTCCCCGGCCATGGGCCATGGCGATCATCCGCTCGACCGGATTCACCGTTCCGAGCGCGTTCGAGACGTGGCTGAAGGCGAAGATGCGGGTGCGGTCCGTCAGCATCGTCTCCAGCTCTTCGAGGATGACGTCTCCCCGGTCGTCGATCGGTACGACCCGCAGATGCGCTCCCTTTGCCTCGCAGAGAAGCTGCCACGGAACGATGTTGGAGTGATGCTCCATCGCGGTGATGAGCACCTCGTCGCCCTCATGAAGCCGGGGGGCGACGAAGCTCGACGCAACCAGGTTGATCCCCTCGGTGGTCCCGCGCGTGAAGATGATCTCCGCGGCTTCCGCCGCCCCGATGAACGACTTCACCTTCATCCGAGCCTCCTCGAAGGAGGCGGTGGCCGTCTCGCTCAGCAGATGGACGCCGCGATGGACGTTGGAGTTCTCGGTGGTGTAGTAGTCGACGATCCTCTCGATGACGGCGGACGGTTTCTGTGTCGTCGCCGCGTTGTCGAGATAGACCAGCGGCTGGTTGTGAACCGTCGTGGAGAGGATCGGAAAATCAGCGCGCACTCTCTTCGGGTCGAAGGACGACGCGGTCATGCGAGCGGTGGCGAGAGCGGAAGTCACGACTCCTCCATCGAGGCAGGAAGCGGAAGGATCTCGAGCAGCGTCCCGGTGAGACGCCTCCGAATCGACTCGATCCCCATCCGCTCCAGCACTTCGCTGGCGAAGGCGTAGGTGAGCAGTCCTCTCGCCTGTTCGAGGCCGATTCCGCGGGACTGGAGGTAGAAGAGCGCCGTCTCGTCGAGCTGCCCGATCGTCGAGCCGTGACTGCACTTGACGTCGTCGGCATGAATCTCGAGCTGCGGGTTGCTGTCGGCGATCGCTTCGTTCGACAGCAGCAGGTTCTTGTTCACCTGCCCCGAGGTGATCTTCTGCGCGTCGGGTCGCACGACGATGATGCCGTTGAACACGCCGCGCGAAGCGTCGTTCAGTATTCCCTTGTAGAGCTCGAGGCTCTGCGTGTGCGGCTTGGCATGAACGATCCGGGTATGAGCGTCGAAGTGATCACGCCCCCGCAGAAGATACAGCCCGTCGAGAGAGCAGCCGGCGCCCGGACCGTCGAGAGTCGCATCGATGTCCGTCCGAACCAGCTTTCCGCCGAGCCCGATCAGCCGCGACCGGAACCAGGAGTCGCGGTTCTGCAGGACGTCGATCGACCCGACGTGGTGCCCCTCGCTCCCTTCGCGAATGATCCGGTAGTGGTCGACCACAGCGCCATCGTCCGCGAGAATTTCGGTGACCGCGTTCGTGAAACAGGGGCCGCTTCCCGCGTGCGACTCGATGAGAGTGATCTCCGAGCCGCGCCCGGCGCGGAGAAGAACGCGAGGCGCTACGGCGATCCCGTCCTCAGCGCTGGTCAGAAAGATCAGGTGGATCGCGCTTCCACGAAAGCCGGGCGCGACGTCGACCGACGCGCCATCGCGCATCGTCGCGGTATTCAAATCGCTGAAAGGGCGATCCGTCGTGCGCGCGATCTTTCCGAGAAACTCCATCTCCCATTCAGGCGAGACCAGCGCTTCGCGGAGCGGCCTGAATCGGACTCCCGCGGGGAGATCGATGCTCGACAGTGAAGGAACGAACGCGCCGTTGATGAAAACCAGCTCCGAGGCGACTTCATCGACGAGCCTCTGCTTTTCGACCTCAGCGCCCATCGCGCTCGAGATCCCACTGTCCGCGAGCCTCCAGGCTCCCCTGGCGATGGGAGCGACGCTGGTCAGCTTCCACTCTTCGTCCGCGGTCGTCGGGAACCCGGCCGCGAGAAATCGAGTGGCCGCCTCGTCCCGGAGGGCGGTGACCGCCGGGCTCTCACCCGTGCTCCCCTCTCGAACGGCGCCGAAGTGAGCGCTCCAGAGCTCGACTTCCGGCTGCAGGGTCATCGTCGTCATCGCTTCAGCTCCGCGCTCCCGCAGACGCGAGCTCCTCTTCCACCCACGCGTAGCCCTTCTCTTCGAGCGCGAGAGCGAGCTCCTTGCCGCCGGACTTCACGATCCGTCCCTCATAGAGCACGTGGACGAAGTCCGGAATGAGGTACTCGAGCAGCCGCTGATAGTGCGTGATCACGAGAACCGCGTGCTTTTCGTTCTTCAAGCGGTTCACACCTTCCGCGACGATTCGCAGCGCATCGATGTCCAGTCCGGAATCCGTCTCGTCGAGGATCGCGAGCTTCGGATCGAGCACCGCCATCTGGAGGATCTCGTTCCTCTTCTTCTCGCCGCCGGAGAACCCCTCGTTCACCGCCCGATTGATCAGCGCATCGGAGAGGCCGACCAGCTTCATCTTTTCGCGGAGAAGCTGAAGGAAATCGACCGCATCGAGCTCCTCATGTCCCTGATGCTTCCGCACCGCATTGAGCGCGGCCCGAAGAAAGTAGGCGTTGTTCACTCCCGGCAGCTCGACCGGATACTGAAAAGCGAGGAAGACTCCCTGCCGCGCGCGCTCTTCCGGCGCGAGGTCGAGGAGATTTTTCCCTTCGAAGGTGACCGTTCCTTCCGTCACCTCGTAGCTCGGACGTCCAGCCAGCACATTCGCGAGGGTCGACTTGCCGGAGCCATTCGGCCCCATGATCGCGTGGACCTCCCCCGGGTTGATCGCGAGATTCAGACCCTGAAGGATGTCTTTCTCTTCTCCGGCCACTCGAGCGCGGAGATCTTTGATCTCTAGCATTGCTTTCATTTCCTATCCAACGCTTCCTTCGAGGCTGACTCCGAGGAGCTTCTGTGCTTCGACCGCGAACTCCATCGGCAGCTCGCGGAAGACTTCACGACAGAACCCGTTCACGATCATCGAGACCGCATCCTCGGGTGAGATTCCGCGCTGCTGCATGTAGAAGAGCTGGTCCTCCCCGATCTTCGAAGTGGTCGCCTCATGCTCCATCTTCGCGGTCGAGTTCCTGACTTCGATGTACGGGAAAGTGTGCGCGCCGCATTTGTCTCCGAGGAGGAGCGAGTCGCACTGCGAGTAGTTCCGGGCGTTCTCGGCGCCCTTCATGATCTTCACCAGACCGCGGTAGGTGTTCTGCCCGCGACCCGCCGAGATCCCCTTCGAGATGATCGTCGAGCGTGTGTTCTTGCCGATGTGGATCATCTTGGTGCCCGTATCCGCCTGCTGGTAGTTGTTCGTCAGCGCGACGGAGTAGAACTCGCCCACCGAGTTTTCTCCCTGCAGGATGCAGCTCGGATACTTCCAGGTGATCGCCGAGCCGGTCTCCACCTGGGTCCACGACACCTTGGCGTTCTTCATGGCCTTGCCGCGCTTGGTCACGAAGTTGTAGATGCCGCCCTTCCCTTCCTTGTCGCCGGGATACCAGTTCTGCACCGTCGAGTACTTGATGGTGGCGCCGTCGAGGGCCACGAGCTCCACGACCGCAGCATGAAGCTGATTCTCGTCCCGCATCGGCGCGGTGCACCCCTCCAGGTAACTCACCGACGCCCCTTCCTCCGCCACGATCAGGGTCCGCTCGAACTGGCCGGTCCCCGCGGTGTTGATGCGGAAGTAGGTCGAGAGCTCCATGGGACAGCGAACACCCTTCGGGATGAAGCAGAAGGAACCGTCGGAGAAGACCGCCGAGTTCAGCGCCGCGTAGAAGTTGTCGGAG
>DATLEY010000031.1:0-2909 GCA_035525215.1 Thermoanaerobaculia bacterium
CCGAGAAGCCCCTTGTACTCGAAGAAAGGGGATCCCCCTTTCATCGTTTCCTCGAGATCGGGACATCCGAAGTGGAACGCTTTGCGGATCCGGTTGAGGATCGGACGGGCGAACGGCGGGGCGCTGGAGATGTAGTCGGAAACCTCCTCCGATTTCGTCCCCTCCATCTTTCGCTTCTCGAATTTCTGGTACTCGCCGCTCTGAGCCATTCCGACTGCACATCCTGCACGCCTCACGCCCGGAATGCAACCGGATCGCCCCCGGAGCAGCACTTCCGATTCCGCTCCGGCATTACGCTCGCCGTTCGCCTCTCGCCTCTCGCCTCTAATCCTCGAGCCAACCTCGATACGGAGCCGGCTCGACCCCTTCGAGTCTGCAGTTGATCACACCGTGGAGTATGACGTTGCGCGAACGACCGATGTCACGGGGGCGCCCCGTTTCGTAGGAGAGGCGCCGCACCCTCCGCTTCTCCCACCAGCGTCCGATGTCGACTTTGCCGGAGGCGGTCAGCAGAACGAGCTCACCCGTGGCGATCTCCTGGTTCGGCCGGAGCTGGACTACCAGAAGATCTCCGCTGGCAAAACCCGCGCGCTCGAACGAATCGTCGGCGATGCGCACCAGGATCTCGTCGATCTCGATCATCGCCTTCGGAACGCTCACGAGCTCTCTCGATACCCGTGGCTCTTCCATGCGGGAAATCTCCGCCGCTACCGGATAGAGCGAACGATACCTCCCTTCACGCCTGGGAAGTTGCGGGATCCACGGCGATCCGTCGACTGCATTCTCCGCGATCGACCCCTCGGATCCCGTCGTCTGCTGGGGTCGGCGCACCAGCCTCACCCCCCCCAGGTCGATCTCGTTGAGATCGAGCGCGGCCGCCACCCGCCGAAGAACATCGAGAGAGACGTTCGCGCCCTGCTCGAGCGCGATCAGATGCCGGCGGCTCACACCGGCCTGCTGCGCCAGAACCTGCTGGGTCCATCCTCGTGCCTTCCGGGTCGCCCTGATCAGGTCGCCCACCACAGCGGCACTTTATAAAGGACTCGCCCCCTCCACGGCAACCGGAAGTTGCCCGAGTCGGACAATCCGAGGGACAATGTGCAGGATCGTGCACAGGAAGGAAAGCCATGATTCTGCTCGTCGAAGACGAAGACGCGGTAGCCGAGGGGATCGGAGCACTCCTCGCTCTCGAGAACTGGGAAGTTCTCCGCGCATCCGGTGTCAGGGAAGCTCTCGAACTCTCCGATCGTGAACCGCGGATGGCCATCATCGACGTCTCCCTGGGAGATGGTGACGGCCGCGATCTCGGAGCCGCTTTGCGGAAGACCTATCCCGAGCTGCCGCTTCTGTTCATCTCCGGACACATCACCCGAAGCGAGCTGGGGGAGATCGCCTCGTCCGGGAAGACCGCCTTCCTGCAGAAGCCGTTCGGCTCCAGCTCTCTCCTCGAGTCAATCAACCAGTTGCTCGAAACCTGACCGGTTCAGGAGGAAGAAGCCGCATCCGCGGCGCCGAGCACGACCGTCCGCCACACGACGACCCAGGCGCCGTCGTGCTGGTTGAAGAGCAGTACGTCCCATCCCGACTCGTCCGAGACGACCGTTTCGTACTCGTACTTCATCCTCCACGCGGTGGTCGCGACTGCCGAGGATGCGATGACGTCCACCTCGGCTGGCTCCATGGCGAACTCGAGAATGCGGCTCTTCGACGCGAAGTCGGCGTAGCTCGCGATGAGAGCATCCCGCCCTGCCGTCCGCATCTCGAATCGCGGATGAACCAGAACGACCTCGGGATGAAAGAACTGCTCGAGCTCACTGAAACGCTCCGAGCGCCAGGCATCGTTGAGCTCACGCACGCGGTGCGCGATCTCCTCCCCGATATCAGACATCGCCAGCTCCTTTACAGTTCGCTTTTCCTGATGGTGCCGCCGTCGTAGCCTTCAGTCAAGTCGTTTCATCCACCATGCAGTCGCTGAAGCTTCAGTGCGCGGGCGATGACGGGTCGCGCCCACTCCGGTGTCTTCGACAGGGTCGTGACCGCCGGCGAAACCACGGCACCGTCCTTCCAATGCAGAAGAAGCCGGGGAGCGGGAATCCTCCCCGTGCGCGGGTCGCCGTCGGCGCTGTTGTCGAAGACCCTCAACT
This sequence comes from Thermoanaerobaculia bacterium, assembly GCA_035525215.1. GTDB lineage: Bacteria > Acidobacteriota > Thermoanaerobaculia > Gp7-AA8 > Gp7-AA8 > DATLEY01. Next base: position 2,145 of record DATLEY010000031.1, read on the forward strand.
CCGCAAGGTGCGGCATCAGCGCGATGATGTTGCGTCGTGATGTGTTCCATCGCTCCATGATCGTGGCTTCGGGAATGTCGTGTCCCCCGGACGCGACGCGAGCTCGTACCCGGGCGATGTGCTTCTGCGGAGTCGAGAGCCCCACCAACCACACGAGCACGTCGAAGTCCGCTTCGGACGCCTCCCTGATCAGCGCAGGAATCGTGCTGCCGCCGAGGGTCGACTCGAATGCGAAATTTTCGTGCGTCTCGATCGCCGCCTCGAGCCTTCGTCTCCCTTCATTCCACGCCATACTGTTCGCCTCGGATATCGAGCAACCGATCTCGCTGCGAATCCTCTTCGCGGCTTCGTCAGGATTGAAGTAGTCCAGACCCTCCCTCCGAAGGAGCTCTCCCCCGATCGAGCTCTTTCCCGCTCCATTGACACCGGCCAGCACGAAGATGACCGGCCGATTCCTGACGGCCGGGGACATCAGTTTCTTCGCTTGCGAGATGAGGCGCTCTGATCGGCAGCCTTCGCCATCCTCGTCGGGGAGGTCGCAAACGCCTTACGCAGCCGTGCCGCCGCGCCAGGATCACGAAGCACCGCCAGCTCCCGGTCGAACTCCTCGCGAAGAGTCACCAGCGGATCGTTTGCCGATGCATCCTTCTTGAGCCGGGCGAAGTGATCAATCGATACGACGACGACCTCGGGACGGCTGTGGTTGGTGACGATGACTTCCCCGTAGGCATTCGCCTCCGCGACGATGTCCCGCCAATGGTTCTT
>DATLEY010000039.1:0-17869 GCA_035525215.1 Thermoanaerobaculia bacterium
GTGGTCGCCGCGTTGGGGTGATACGTGAACGTCAGGGTGAGGTCCTCCCGCCGGCGCCGGGCCGCCGCGACGGCGTCGATTGCGAGGAACGGGTCGTACCAGTCGTAAATCCCGCCGAAAAACAGATGGGGAGATCTCACTTTCGTGCTCGGTGCCCTGCGCGGGGGAGGAACGCCGAAGGGAGCGATCCGGATGAGGCCGCGGAGAGTCGGATCGTCGTGAAAGGTGTCCGGCTCGATCCGCCCCGCACCGAGAAGGGCGCCCAGGTAGAAGAGACGTTGAGACTCCGAAGCGCAGAGAAAGAAATCGCCTCGCCGCAGGGACCGGAAGAGGGTCTCGTGATCATGCTCGAACACCCTCGAGCCTCGCTCTTTCCAGTAGTGGAAGTTCTCGACGATGAATGGATCGTAGAGGTCGACCACCAGAGGACGGTCGGCACCGAACGTGATGAAATCGTTGACCACGTGCCCCTGGGCTACGACTGCATCGGACGCTGCCGTGACTTCGCCGATCGCGCGGGGAGAGAGAGGTACTCCTCGTCCTCCTGACGGCGATCCTCCGTCGGGGCTCATGACATCCACGTCATGGCCGGCGCCGATCAGCACTCGGGCCATCTCGATGAATCGGATGCCGACCCCGGCGGGCTGCCCGTGTCCCAGAGGCTCGGGGCAGAGAAGCGCGATACGGCTCACTTTCCCCGGATCCTCTGAAAAGCCTGATGCAGCTTCCAGGCGCGGCTCTGTCGGAACTCGTTCAAGATCTCGTTGAGCGCTTCGATCTCTGCGGTCATCGCCGCGGCCTGCTGCTGATTGTCGGCGAGGGCGCGCTCCAGTTCCGCTTCGCGGTAGACCAGGCGCCCTCTCTCGGCATGGAGATCGTAGTGAGCACGCTGCAAAGTACTGAGCGCCTCGCGGATTTCTTCGCGCTCTCTTTCGATGGCCTCGGCTCTTGCCGCGCTTCGCTCGTGGGCGGCGCTCTTTTCCATGATCTCGGCGATGAGGATTTCCTTTTCCCGCTGGAAGCGGATGACATCGAGCTCGAGGTGGCGGGCGCGTCCCTCTCGTTCGATCATCGCGCCGTGGCTTTTCGCCATCCGGTTTTTCATCGACTCGAGCAAATTCATCACCAGCTCGGGATCGGGAGCGATGCTGTTCTTTTCCCAGACACGCCGTTTCGCGGAGCGGTAGGCTTCCGAATGTGGCGGGGCGGCCAGGATGGCCGAATCGCCCCCGACGAAATGACGGATCTCGCATGTGATCCTCGGAATCCGCGTGAAGCGCCCCTGACGGGAAAGCCGAATCAGGAAGTCCCAGTCTTCGAAGAGATCGAGCTCCGGATCGAATCCCTTGATCGCGAGAAAATCGCTGCGGCGGATCAGCAGGGTCGGTAGCGGAATGTAGTTGTCCAGGAGCAGAAGAGACGCGTCGTAATCCTGCGCGTAAGTTCGGTCCCGGCTCTTTTCTACCGTTCCACCATCCTCGCCCCGCTCATGGACCACCGATACCGCGTCCGTGTACCAGGCGACGGATCCTCCCGAGGACGCGGCTTTCATGAGCGTCGGAAGGTGCTCGGGCTCGAACAGGTCGTCGTCATCCAGAAAGGCGATCCATTCGCTGCCCGCCGCCTCGACGCCGCGATTCATGGCCTCGGAGCGGCCCGACTTTGCTTCGAATTCGATGAGGCGGAGCTTCGGATCTCCCTGGAGGATCGACTCGACGGATTCTCCGCCATCGTTGACCACGACGATCTCGGCATCCGCCGAGCTGGCCCGGATCGAGGCGACGGCCTCTCGAAGAAGAGCAGGCCGGTTTCGCGTCCGGACGATCACTGAGACATCGAGATTCGCTGGTGAGGTCTCGATGGCGCTTTGCCCGTGCAGGTCGCGAATGAGCTGCGAGAGCGGATGGGTCCTGACCCATTCCGTCCCGACGACGTAGTATCCCTCGGCCGCCTGCACATCACCGTCGAGCGTCATGGTCCGGTAAGCATTCAAGCCACGTGCGAAGCGATCGTAGTTGCGTTGTCCGATCTGAGATCGATGCAGGCGGATGGCCTCCTGCTTGTCTTCCTGAACGCTGGTGATGTCGACGAGCAGATTCGGGCGAATCGGCTGACTGATCTCCATGAGGGCGATTCGAGAGAGCCTCAGCGCCGAAGCGAGCTCGGCATCCTGCTGAATCAGCTCGATTACTGCGATGGAGATCGCTGCATGGTCGGGATGAATCTCGATCGGACTCGGCATGACGATCAGATCGGGGGTGAAGCCGAGGAGCTCCTCCCGGATCATCGCCGCGATACGCGCGACGCTTTCTTCCGCCTGGCGGTCAGGGATGGCGAGAAAGATGGCGGGAGGTGCTCCCAGCCGCTCGAGTGCGGCATCCGTTTCCTTTCGGCGGGTCTCGGCCAGGGAGGCATCGCCCGGATCCCCGCCGGCGGAGCCGTCCGTGACGACGACTGTCCGGATGCTTCGCCGGTCTCGAACGTGCAAGGAGATGAGCCCGCCGCATCCGATGACCTCATCATCCGGATGCGGAGCGATCACCAGCAACCTCTCGCCGAGCAGCTCTCCGGTCGAGAATGGAATCAGGGCTCTCTCTCGGTAATCCATCACCCGCCGAGATTATCCCCCGAAACGAGCTTCCCGCCGCTCACGGATCGTCGGCCGTGAAGTTCGCCGCGACTCCTATAATCCGAGGATCGATGCAGCCGCGACTGATCGAAGAATATCTCGCACGGCAACCGCATGGCAGGCTTCTCCGATTTCTTGCCGCGGCGAGCCGAGGACTCTCGACGGAATACCTGGACGACGGTGAACGGCTCGCACTCGAGGATCTCAGCACCGCCGGTCTCGTTTCGCTCTCGGGTGACGTGGCCCGTCTGTCCCGAGCCGCGGGAAAGGGCGTTCGGTCTTCACTCACCGCCCGGGAAGAGGGTGAAGGCGGCGGGTTCCTGACGGAACGGCTTCGGTTCATCCGGGAATTGACCCGCGTCATCGCTGCCAGTACCTCGATTTCAGATCTCGTCAGAGATTCCTTCCGTGCTCTTCACGGCGCGATCGAGTTCGACCTGGTGGCCATCGTCATCCTCGGCGAAAACCTGGACGTCTACCTTTCGCGCCGAGCCGGCCTCGAAGATCCGCTCTCCGAGCGCTTTGTTTCCGAGGTCAAGAAAGAAATGGAGGCGCTCCTGTCGGTCTCTTTCGGGGAGACTGATCTCCTGGTCAGGGGAGACTTTCCCGATTTTCCGCAGGCGACGACGACGCCGGACATCTATCAGCACCAGGGCAGCGTGCAGATCCAGCAGGGGAATCGCACGGCGGGCATGCTCACTTTGTTCAGCTCGACGCCGCTACCTGGCGATGCGGCCGCGCTGCTCGACGTCGTCGCCTCTCAAATTTCCATCGGTGTTCGAACGATCATGACCGCCGAGCGAATTCAGAATCTGGCGGATACCGACGATCTGACCGGCATCTGGAACAAGCGATGGCTCCGGCGTCAGTTGCCCAACGAGATCGAGCGGGCACGCGTTTACAATCTTCCGCTTTCCGTCGCCATGTTCGACATCGATGATTTCAAGAAAATCAACGACGAGCATGGTCACGTGTTCGGGGACGTCCTGCTTTCGGAGCTCTGTGGCACGATCAGAGAAGCCCTGCGGCCGCCGGATATGATGGCTCGGTTCGGAGGTGACGAGTTCGCGGTTCTGCTCCCTCACAGCGACCTGATTGGCGCGAGAGCAGTCTCCGAAAGGATTCTTCAGCGGACTCGCGCTTTGAAACTCCTGGCGGATGACGGCGTGACCGAAGTGTCGTGCACGGTCTCGGTGGGCATCGGGGTCTACGAGCAGCCCATGACAGCCGATGACCTGATCCAGAGGGCAGACGAGGGGCTCTACGAATCGAAACGATCGGGAAAGAACAGGATGAGCTGGTAATGAGATATCTGATTGCGAACTGGAAGATGAATCTCCCCAAGGGCGATCTCGACGAATATCTCGAAAAGCTCGGGGAGGGGGAGAGCTGGCACTCCACCCGGATCGGAATCGCCCCCCCATTTCCCTTCGTTCCCGGCCTCGCCGCGGATCTGGAGGGCTCCCGCGTTCTGGTCGGGGGGCAGAATTGCTCGGACGCCGATTCGGGAGCGTACACGGGGGAAGTCTCCGCGCGAATGTTGCGAGCTGTGGGCGCCAGTTTCGTGATCATCGGGCATTCCGAGAGGCGGTCGCTCTATGGGGAGGGCGATGAGCTCGTGGCGGCCAAGGTCAAGGTGGCACTCGCGGCAAATCTTCGGCCGCTGCTCTGTGTTGGGGAGGACCTCCAGACGCGAGAAAAGGGGGGGGCGGTCGCGCTGCTCGAAAGGCAGCTCGATTCGGCTCTCGGCTCGCTGGCACTTCCCGAGGAGCTCTGGATCGCATACGAGCCCGTCTGGGCCATCGGCACTGGCCGCAATGCCACGCCCGCGATGGCAGCGGAGGCTCATGCGGCGATCCGCCGCAAGACGATCGAGCTGTCCGGCGACAGAACCCGGCCGGTCATTCTCTACGGCGGAAGCGTCAAGAAAGAGAATGCGGCCGCGCTCGCCGCTCAATCGGAGATCGAGGGGTTTCTGGTGGGGGGCGCCAGCCTCGACGCGGATGGTTTCCTGGCCATCGGAGAGGCGCTGGAGCTGGCCCGACCTGGGGCTTGACCCCCCCTTCTTCCGGGAAGAATTCACGCGGCCACCCGGTTCTTGGGACGTCGGGAACGACCCCGCAGGAGTCCTTTTTTGATTTATCTCGTTGTCACGATTCACATTCTCGTCAGCCTCTTCCTCATTCTGGTGGTCCTCCTCCAGCAGGGAAAGGGAGCGGATCTCGCCGGGGCATTCGGCGGCGGAGGGTCGCAGACCTTCTTCGGAGCCCGAGGCGCGACCACGGTTCTCCACAAGCTCACGGTAGTCGCTTTCATCGTATTCATTCTGACCAGCGTTTCCCTCGCGATTCTGCAAGTGCGGCCGCGGGCTTCGGTCATCCGGGAGACGGCAGCCCCCACGGTTCCCGCTCCGGCGCCGCAGCAGACCCCGCCGGCTCAGCAGTAGAGATCTTTTCGGTCGTGCCTGCCCAAGTGGCGGAATTGGTAGACGCGCACGTTTGAGGGGCGTGTGGAGTAATCCGTGCCGGTTCGAGTCCGGCCTTGGGCACCAAATGAAGGCTCGCGAGTGATCGCGAGCCTTCTCCATTTTCGCGCTGAGTCCCGGGCGTGGGAGGGGGGTCATTCAGAGGCCGCACGCGCCAGCTGCGCAGAATATGAGGTGTTGTCGCGGCCGAAGAATCTCAGCCGCGATGATCGCTGTCGGGTTCTTATACACGTCCAGAAGCGTTCGTACGATGCGACTGCATCGGCACAAGAACCCGATGACGGCCTGCGCATTCTGAGATTCTTCGGCCGCGAGACCAATCGTCTCTCGACCTCGTTCTCCCGTGCGGCCTCTGAATGACCCCTACTTCGCTCAGGATGGATAGAAGACGGCCGCATGAGACGCTGTCATCAGTTAGAATTCGCCCGATGACCGCCTCCACCTCGCCCAAGTCCTCCCGGATCGACCTCCTGCGCGGAGTTGTCGACACCCTCATCGCTTCGCTGAAAGGGGGGGAGGCAGATCGCGACCGGCGCCGGCAGGTCGAGGACTGGCTGCGCGGACTCGCCGAAAAATATCCCGAATTCAAGATCGAGACGGGCCTTCGCGATTACTACCAGGCCGAAGCGCAGCGGCTTCGCGCCGAGTTCGACGCCACCAGCGATCTCTCGGAGCGGCTCAACCTCGGGCGCTCCATCGAGTCCTACCTCGACAAAGCCGCCGAGTACGCCAGGCGCGCCGAAGAAGCGGAAGTCACACCCTCCTCCTGACGAGAGCTTTTGACTTTCACCGGGATAGAATTCCGATCGTGAAGATTCTGGTGGCGAATCGGGGCGAGATTGCCGTTCGGGTGATTCGAGCCTGCAGGGAAATGGGATTTCCCACCGTGGCGGTCTACTCCGAGGCCGACCGGGCGGCGCTTCACGCCATCATGGCGGACGAGGCGGTTTTGATCGGTCCCGCACCCTCGTCCGAGAGCTATCTCCGCGTCGACCGCCTTCTCGAGGCGGCCTCGAAGACGGGGGCGACGGCCGTCCATCCGGGATACGGCTTCCTTGCGGAGAACGCCGACTTTGCGCAGGCCTGTATCGATGCGGGGCTGACGTTCATCGGCCCATCTCCCGAGTCGATTCGGGCCATGGGCTCCAAGCTCGAATCGCGACGGCGGATGAAAGAGGCTGGAGTTCCGATTGTGCCGGGACTCGAGGGAGCGGCTGCCTCCTGGGAGGATGTCGCGGCGTTCGGACATACGGCGGGTTACCCGATCATGCTCAAGGCCAGCGCGGGTGGTGGCGGCAAGGGAATGCGCCAGGTCGAGAGCGAGAAAGATCTTCCCGCGGCGTTCGAGCGCGTGCGAAGCGAAGCGAAGTCGTTCTTCGGCGATGACGCCATCTATGCCGAGAAGATCGTCGAGCAGCCGCGGCATATCGAGGTTCAGGTCCTCGGGGATCAGCACGGCAATCTGATTCACCTCGGCGAGCGCGAATGCACTCTTCAGCGGCGGCATCAGAAGGTGGTTGAAGAGTGCCCCTCTCCGGTCGTCGACGAGGCTCTTCGAGAGCGCATCGGCGAGGCAGCGCTGAAGGTGGCCCGCGCAGTCGGCTACTACTCGGCGGGTACGGTCGAATTCCTCATGGACGCCGACTCGCAGTTCTATTTTCTGGAGATGAACACCCGGCTGCAGGTCGAGCACCCCGTCACCGAGGAAGTGTACGGAATCGATCTGGTCAGGGAGCAGATCCGGGTGGCTGCCGGCGAGACGCTGACCATGACTCAGCAGGAGGTCCATCCTCGCAGACACGCAATCGAGTGCCGGATCTACGCTGAAGCTCCCTATCGCAACTTCGCTCCGTCGCCGGGGCGAATCGAGTTTCTCGCCGTGCCTCAGGGACCCGGAGTCCGAAATGACAACGGCGTCTACGAAGGCTACGAGGTGCCGCTTCACTACGACCCGATGCTCTCCAAGCTGGTCGCCTCCGCGAGGACACGAGAGCAGGCGATCGACCGGATGCTTCGGGCGCTGCGCGAATACCGGATCGAGGGCATCGAGACATCGATTCCTTTTTATTCGGCTCTCCTCTCCGATTCCGAGTTCAGGGAAGGAAAATTCGACACTGGATTCATCGACTCCTTTCTCGCCCGCACCGAGATCGGTCATCTGTCGGAGGAGCTGAGCGAGGCCTCGATCATCTCCGCAGCCATCCTGGCATTCGAAGAGACTCAGAAAGCGACGATTCCGATGGAGAGCGGCATCGAGTGGCGCAAGGCAGCGCTGCTCGAAGGGATCGCGAGAGCGCGCCGATGAAGTTCATCGCCCGTCACGAGGAGCTCGACATCCCGGTCGAGGTGGAACGGCTGGGGGTGGGGTATCGTCTTCGCGTCGGAGAAAAAGAGATCGTTGCCGATCTGGTGGCGGCAGGCCCGCGGCTCCGCGCCCTTCGTTTTGCCGATGGCCGCCAATATCTGATTCTCTACCACCGCGATGGATCGGAGTATCGGATCACCCTGGCGGGACGGCGCGCGCACGTCCGCATCGACGACCCCCTTTCGGCGCGGCGGGGAGGTCCGGATCAGCCGGTCAGCGACGCTTCCGTGGTGAAGGCGATGATGCCGGGGCGAATCGTCCGCGTTCTCGTTTCACCCGGAGACGAGGTGCGCCGGGGACAGGGCCTCCTGATTCTCGAAGCCATGAAGATGGAGAACGAAATCTCCGCGCCTCGCGACGGAAGGGTTGCCTCGGTGGATGCAGAAGCCGGGGCGACCGTCGAGAGCGGAGCACCGCTGGTCACGCTGGAGTCCTGATGATCGTCACCGCAAAACTCGATTTTTCCGCCGCACACCGGCTGCACAACCCCGATCGCGATGACGACTGGAACCGCAGGATCTATGACAAGTGCGATAACCCTGGTGGACATGGCCATAACTACGTCATCGAGGTCAGCGTGGAGGGAGAGATCGATCCCGAGACCGGTATGGTCATCGATCTGAAGCGGCTCAAGGAGATCGTTCGGGCCAGGGTCGTCAACCGCGTCGATCACAAGAATCTGAACGAGGACGTCGATTTCCTGCGCGGAACGATTCCCACCGCGGAGAATCTCGCGCGCGCATTCTGGAGCGAGATGAAGGACTCCATTCCTCACGGGCGGCTGTTTCAAATCGTCCTGCACGAGACCGAGAGAAATTCGGTCACGTATCGCGGAGTGCCTTAGCGTGGGGCTGAGGCCTCGCACTGCCGCATTGAAGGAGGCTTCGTTGAATTTTGAGCTGGCAATTCTCGCGCTCGAGGGTCTGGCGCGCTCACCACTGAAGATCGAGCTGACCGAGAGCGGGGCCACCATTCAGGGGTCCGGGGCTTCCTTTCGCGAACTGGCTCGTCTGTGCCTCCTTCTGGGGAGTGACGGGACGGAGGATGGAGAGACCCTGGACCTGCAGTCGAATGTTCACCTCGCGGCCGGATCGGTCGGCCTGCGCCTGCTGCGCACGGCCGTGTCGGATGCTCACTGACCCGCCCCCCCCGCTCGTCAGCGGGGCTCTGTCTGTCAGGGTGGAGGCGCGGCGTGCGGGGTGGGGGTCATTCAGAGGCCGCACGCGTTAGCCGTCCAGAATCTGAGATGGCGTCGCGGCCGAAGAATCTCAGCCGCGATGATCGATGCGGGTTCTTATACACGTCCAGACGCGTTCATAGGATGCGATTGCTTCAGCATAAGAATCCGATGACGGCTTTGCGCATTCTGAGATTCTTCGGCCGCGAGGCCAGTCTTCCCGCCACACCGGTCTCCCGTGCGGCCTCTGAATGACTTCCCGGCGTCATCCCGATGACGGTCGAACGCCGTCAGCGGTACTGGATCAGCGAGTGGACGGGGAATCCCTTCAGGCGGTCGCGGCCCTTGAGGAACTCGAGCTCGATGACGATGGAGAGACCGGCGACGCGCGAGCCGAATCGCTCGACCAGCACCCTCGCCGCGGCGCCCGTTCCGCCGGTCGCCAGCACGTCGTCGACGATCAGGACGTGATCTCCGGACGTGAGGGCATCGTCGTGGATTTCCAGAACGTCCGTTCCGTACTCGAGCTCGTACTCGTGGCGGAACGTCCGCCAGGGAAGCTTTTTCGGCTTGCGAATCGGGACGAATCCAGCGGCGAGCTGAACGGCGAGGGCGGCGCCGAAAATGAATCCCCGCGACTCGATCCCGGCGACTTTGGTGATCTCACGCCCTGCGAAGGCGGCCGCCATTCGTTCGACCGTTTCCTCGAACGCCGCGGATGAACCGAGGAGGGGAGTGATGTCCTTGAATACGATTCCGGCTTTTGGAAAGTCCGGGACGTCGCGGATGAAAGAGGCGAGATCCAGCTCGTTGCTCATCTTCAGAACTTGACGTCGAAGTCGCCGTATTTGCCGCGGAAGTCGCGTTTTTCCTGATCGATCTTCGAGACCTCCGCGTAGCGGGGGCCTTCCTTCAACTCCTCGATCAAGTCGTCGATGGCGGCGGTCTCTCCTTCGACGATTGCCTCGACAGTCCCATCCCGGAGATTCTGAATGTGGCCCTTCAGCCCGAGGCGTCGCGCGACTCGAGTGGCGAAGAATCGATATCCGACGCCCTGCACTTTTCCGTGAATCCGGAGGACGCGCAATTCCTTCATCGCAGGTTCCTCATTCCGAGTGGTCCATTCATCATATCCATTCTGGTTCGGACTCTCTTTCATCGCATTATCGTTCAGCGCTTCTTTTTCGGAGCGGTCGAGACTTTGATCGAAGACTTCGCCGACTCCGCCAGCTTCTTCTCCAGTTCTTCGATTCTCGCCAGATCGGCCTCGCGCCCGGCTCGTTCGTCTTCCCGCGCCTTCCTCTCGGATTGAATGGCTGCAACCTGACTTTCGCGATCCTTTTCCAGCTCTTCGATTCGGGCAGCGAGCTCCTTCCGCTCCTGTTCGACCAGCCGAAACAGCGCGTATGAAGCAGCTGCGGCGGCATCGGTTCGAGGATACGACTTCACGATCTCATGAAGAGTCTGGCGGGCTTCGTCCTTTTTCCCGTCCTGAAGCCTGGCGCGAGCATCCTTCAGGAGGGTTTCGGCCCGAATGTCCCGCGGCACCGAAGCGGCCACCCACGCCGCGCCGGCTCCGATCAGCAGTGTCAGAACCGCGAAAACGATTGCGGTCGCCCTTCGGATCATCATTCCTTCCAGCCGAAACGCCCCACCAGCGGGACGAACTCGGCGGTCCCGCAATCCTCGATCTGCAGTCTCGTTGCCACTTTCGAGACGCGCGCAAGCCTCTGTTTTCCAGCCGGACCGACGGGGAGAATCATCTTTCCGTTCCGGGCCAGCTGCTGTACGAGCGGCTCGGGGACCTCGGGGGCGGCGGCCGCCACGATGATCCGGTCGAAGGGCGCCTGGTCCGACCAGCCGTAAGTCCCGTCGAAGACCTTGATGCTGACGTTGTGGATCCGCATCTTCCGCACCAGCTCCACCGCCCTCAGGGCGAGATCATTGATCCGTTCGATCGAGAAAACACGCGCTGCGATTCTGGAAAGGACCACGGCCTGATAACCGGTCCCGGTACCGATCTCCAGGACTTTTTCGTTTCCCGTCAACTCGAGGAGCTCGATCATCCTCCCCACGATGAATGGTTGCGAGATCGTCTGGTCACGGCCGATCGGCAAGGCTCCCGGGCCGTAGGCCTTGGCGGCCATGGCGGGAGGAACGAAGAGGTGGCGGGGGACCTCGCACATCGCGTCGAGGACCTTCTGGTCCGTCACCCCTTTCGCGGCGACGTAACGCTCGACCATCTGCTTGCGCAGATGAGCGAGCTCCCGGTCGGCGATCGCCGGGAGGTCAGCTTTGCGCTGCGGTGTCGGCAAGCGTTTGTTCAAGGTCCCGCAGCCTTTCGATCGACTCGTGATGCGTCAGGTCGAGATGGAGAGGCGTGATCGAGACGAAGCCGTCGTCGATCGCCTGAAAATCGGTTCCGCTGTCTCTTGTCCAGACGGGCGGCTCCCCGCCGATCCAGAAATACTTCTTTCCGCGGGGATCGAGTCGCTCGATCACTCCTTCGTTGTAGATTCTCTTTCCGAGCCGCGTCATGCGAACGCCGTTGAAGTCGCTGACGGGAAAATTCACGTTCAGGATGATGTGAGGATCCTGTGGCCGGCGCAGCACCTCCTCGACGAGGCCCGCGGCAAACCGCGCGCATGGGTCGAAGGAAAAGCCTTCACCGACCAGGGCCGAGAATGCGATCGACGGAATGTTGAGAAGCGATCCTTCGAACGCGGCTGAGATCGTCCCCGAATAAGTCACGTCATCGCCGAGGTTCGGGCCGAAGTTGATGCCCGAGCAGATCAGATCGGGGCGACGTTCCTTCAGGAGGTAGAGAACCGAAAGGTTGACGCAGTCGGTCGGGGTTCCATCGACGATCCATTCGTTCTCCTGGATCTGAAGAAGGCGGAGCGGGCGGTTGAGAGTGAGGGCATGCGACGCGGCGCTCTGTTCACGGTCCGGCGCGACGATGATCACGTCGCCGACGGCGCTGAGAGCCTCCGCGAGCTTCCGCAACCCCTCGCTGTAGACGCCGTCGTCGTTCGTGACGAGGATCAGCGGTTTCATCGGGTCCATGGTACCGCGACCCCAGGGCTGGGCGGCGGAACGCCGCACGTTTCAAGATTCTTGGAGGCGAAGTCTGAGGATTCGTCTCTCAGAGTTTAATTAATGAGAAAGCCGGGCTCGGGCTCGGGCGCGGGCTCGGGCTCGGGTGAGTCACGCAGTGGGGCGGCGGGATTTGATCAATTTTGTCAGCATCTGAGCGATGCGTTCGAGAAGCGCCTTGTTGTCGTCCGTGGAGGTGGGCGCGATCAGATTGAGCTTTCGACACACGTCGAGCACGGCGGCACTCTCGGTAGCGGAAGCACGGGCCCGTGTATAGAAGAGGGCCTTGTCAGCGGGAGAGAACTTGCCGGCGCCCTCGGCGATGTTCAAGACGATGCTCAGAGCCGCCCGCTGGAGCTGATCGGCGAGATAGCCACGGCCTCGGGGCAACCGCTCGATGAGGTCGTTCGCTTGTGCGACGAACTCGATGGCCAGCTGATAGACGTCGAGCTTCTCGTGGTCGAAAGGCATGAGGCTCACTCCTTGTTCACGCTGCCATCACTCGATGAGCTGCTGGCGGAGGACCGAGACTTTCAATCCCGCGGCGTCCTTCCCGGGCCCGGGCCCGAGCCCGAGCCCGGGCCCGGTCTTTGACTCTCAAATTTCCATATCTTTGGGTAGGCTTAGTGCGCAGCTTTCGCCTTTTTGACCTCTTCGGTCAGGGCCGGGAGAATCTCGAACAGATCGCCCACGATGCCGAGATCCGCAATCTTGAAGATCGGCGCCTCGGGATCCTTGTTGATCGCAATGATGTGCTTCGACGACGACATGCCGGCGAGATGCTGAATGGCGCCCGAGATGCCGACCGCGATGTAGAGCGGAGGGGAGACGACGCGGCCGGTCTGGCCAACCTGGTGCTGGTGATCGATCCATCCCGCGTCGACGGTCGCCCGGGAAGCACCCACCGCTCCTCCCAGAGCGTGAGCCAGGTCGCGGATCAGCGAAAAATTCGCCGCTTCCTTCAGCCCGCGTCCGCCGGAGACGATGATGTCCGCTTCGGCGATCGTCATCTCGCCGCCAGTGGTCGATTCAGTGCTCACGAGGCGCGCTTTGGATGAGGCAGCCGTGAAATCGACCTTGACCACTTCGGCCGTTCCATCTCCACTCTCGGACGGTGAAAAGGCGTTTGGCCGGCACGTCGCGATGGCCGGCTTTGCATCCACCAGGACGGTGGCAAAGGCGCGGCCGGCGTAGACCGGCCGTCTCGCCTTCAACTTCCCGTCCGCCCACTCCAGCCTGTCGACGTCCGAGGCGACTCCGACGCCCAGCCGGGCGGCGAGGCGGGGGGCCAGATCGCGGCCGGCGGAAGTGCCCAAGAAAAGCACCACATCCGGGCTGGCCTGGTCGATGACCGCTTTGACCGCCGCCGTCCACGGCTCGGTGCCGTAGGCATCGAGAGAGGAGTCACCGGCCGAAAAGAGTTTCTTCGCTCCGAAGCGACCGGCCTCCGCTGCGGATGCCTCCCCGGCGGTTCCGAGTACGGCCGCATGGAGCTCTCCGCCGCTTTCGGTCGCCAGACTTCTCCCGGCGGATAGCGCTTCCTTGGAGGACTTGTTGAGCTTCCCGTCCTTCGACTCACAGACAACGAGAATCTTAGCCATGAATCCTCCTAGAACGCCTTCGCCTGGTTTTGGATGTAGTCGACGATTTTCTTTGCCGCCGCGGCCGGATCGCTGCCGTCGATCTTGGTTCCGGGAGACTTCTCCGGCGGCATCTCGAGCGTCATCGTCACGACGCGCTTGTTGAACAGCTCGTCTTCGTTCAGACCGAGATCCGCGGGAGTTTTGGTGTCGATCGCGATCTTTTTCGCCGCCATGATTCCCTTCAGCGACGCGTACCGCGGCTCGTTCAGCCCCTTCTGAGCCGTGATGAGCGCGGGGAGGCTCGCCTCGATCACTTCTTCCGCCCCTTCCACTTCCCGGTGGGCGGTCAGCTTGCCGTCGCCAAGCTCGAGCTTCGTGACCACGTTCACCTGCGGCAGCTCGAGGAGCTCAGCCAGCATGGGGCCGACGAGTGAGTTGTCGGTTCCGACGCCCATCTTGCCGAGAAAGACGAGGTCGTACTCCAGAGTGCGGATCGCCGCCGCGAGAATCTGAGCGATTCCCAGCGAGTCGATTGCACCGGAATCCCCTTTGATGTGCATCGCCCTGGTCGCGCCTCGCGCCAGGCATTCGCGAAGGGCCTGAGCCGCGCGATCCGGTCCGAAGGTCAGGACGACGACTTCGCCCCCTTTCGATTCCTTCAGCCTGATGGCCTCTTCCAGGGCAAACTCGTCATAGGGCGAGACGATGAATTTGAGGCCGGCTTCTTCGATGGTCTTTCCGCCAGCCGCGATCTTGATGCGCGCCTCGGTGTCGGGAACCTGACTGATACACACGACTGAGTTCAAGGAAGCCTCCCGGTGAAGGTTGGTTCTGGCAGGAAGGCGCCGGCGGACATCCGAGAGGATCGAGGCGCGGCCAGACCGGCGGGCATTTTAGTGCTTCGCTCGGGAAATGGGTAGGGCTGTCGTGAGCTGCGCGTAAAGGCCCCGGCGCCAGGGCCAACGATGACCTCGCTAGCGCTTTCCGAAAACCTGACTCGCCCCCGGCTGGCAACGCTCCTGCACCGCTGCCCGAGCATCGAACCGAATACCCGATCGAGGAAGGTGGTCAGGATGGCCTACGCGCACCGCTCCAATCACAATGATTCCAGCCGTGGACGGTCGACCATTGCGGACTTCCGCTTCGAAAGGAAAGCGCCGCAGCGGCCAGCTCCCTCCGAGCATACGAATGCCGAGAGCTTCTACTATCTCAAGCAGATGAACGCGAGAACGCCGATGGTGGTCACTCTCACCGACGGCGAAGTCGTTCATGGGTGGATCGAGTGGTATGACCGCGAATGCCTCAAGGTGAACAGGCACGACGGTCCGAACCTCCTCATCCCGAAGCATTCGATCAAGTATCTCCACAAGGCCGACGAAGCGCGCTGACCGCGAGCGCCGGTGGAGCGGAGATGACCGTCGAGCACGAACTCGTGGGAGCATCGCGTGCGGGTGGGGGTCATTCAGAGGCCGCACTCGCCAGCCGAGCAGAATCCGAAATGGTGCCGCGGCCGAAGAATCTCAGCCGCGATGATCGCTGTCGGGTTCTTATACACGTCCAGACGCGTTCGTAGGATGCGAGTGCACAAGCACAAGAACCCGATGACGGCCTGCGCATTCTGAGATTCTTCGGCCGCGAGACCAATCTTCCCGCCACTCCGGTCTCCCGTGCGGCCTCTGACCCCGACGCGAGGGCGGGCCCCCTTCTCCCCGTCCGGATCGCGATCCGAAGGAAATCGCATTCGGGGAGAAGGGTCGGGGATGAGGGGCAATGGCAAGCCTTCGAGCGTCGAGAAAAGACCCTTCAGGCGCGAGCCTTGATCTTCCGCCCGCCTTCGCGGGCTCTGGCTTCCGCATAGCCCTCGGACCGGGGGCTCACGCCCCCGGCTGTCACATCTGACGCCCGCCTTCGCGGGCTTCCTCCCCGCCGTGAACGTGAACGTGCCCGTGTCCGTGAACGGTTTTTGACTCACCGGCTCGCGATTCAGACAGGGTCATCTCCGCTCCACCGACGCTCGCGCCCTCAGCACTCAGCACTCCGCCCTCAGGACTCAGGACTCAGCACTCAGCACTCAGGACTCAGGACTCAGCACTCTCCTCCGTATACTTGACGGGATGAAACCGCTGGCGATCACCCTGGGCGATCCCGCCGGCATCGGCAGCGAGGTCGCCTTTCGCGCGATCGAGCGAATCGACCCGGCAACCCCCATTCGCCTGTTCGGTGACTGGGGGTACGCATCGCAATCCCCGGTGGCGCCGCCGGAGCGCCTTCAGCGGTTTTCGCCGCAAGAAAAGATTCCCGGCGATGTCTCACTCGCATTCATCGATGTGAACGAATCGAAGGGGGAGCGGCTTCAGTTCGGCGTGATCGAGGAGCGGTACGGCCGCGTGGCTCTCGCCTCGATCCACGCGGCTCTCGCGTCGATCGATCGCGGCGATTGCGCCGGACTCGTAACGGGGCCGATTCACAAGCAGGCGATCCTTGCCGCCGGCTCACCGCATGCGGGTCACACAGAGATCCTCGCGGCGCACACTGGCAGGACCGCCTATGGGCGCGATCATGCGATGCTCTTCGATTCGCCGCGCCTGCGCGTGGCTCTCCTGTCGGTCCACGTCTCCCTGGCCGAAGCGATCGGCCTGGTCACCGCGGAGCGCGTCCTCGACCTGGCGCGTCTGGTCAATCGCGAGCATCTCAGGCTGTTCGGGACGGTCCCGCGAATCGCCGTCGCCGGGATCAACCCCCATGCGGGTGACGGAGGGCGCTTCGGTCAGGAAGAAGAGCGGATCGCCTCAGGGGTCGAGATGGCGAAAGAAGAAGGAATGTCGATCAGCGGTCCGTGGCCGCCGGATACGGTCTACCTGCGCGCGTCCCGCGGACGGTGGGATGTGGTCCTGGCGGCGTACCATGATCAGGGATTGATCCCGGTGAAGACCCTCGACTTCGAGAGATCCGTCAACGTCACGATCGGGCTCCCCTGGCTGCGCTGCTCGGTCGATCACGGGACCGCCTTCGATATCGCCGGCCGCGGCATCGCGGACGCGGAGCCGACCCGCTACGCCATCGAGTGGGCCGCTCATCAGCTGGAGAAACTCCATGAATGATCGGACCGTCTGGATCGTCAGGATCCTCGGAATCGGGATCTTCCTCCTCATGATGTTCCTGATGCTGAATCTCTATTCGAATCTGCGAGAGATCCGCGACGACGGATCGACGGTCACGGCGGATCCGCAAAACCGACGCTGACGGTTATAGAACCGCTGACCCGGCGAGCAAACCTCGGCGGCGGTCATCTGGGCAGCATGTGCAATTGTTTCAGTAACTTCACCGCCCATTTTTTGATCTATCGTTCGATATAGCATCGATAGATCCGCAGATCAATTGTCCCCAGGCGGTCCGGGCCGTATCTTGATTCCACCGGTTTCTGTATCAATCGACCTGCTTCGGAGACTCACTCCCGAGACCAGATCTGAATGGCGAAGAAGCTCAGCAGCGCACTCACCCTGACCGCGATGATCCTCATCGCGGCGGCGGCCCAGGCGGGTAGCACCTCAGCCCAGATCGGGGTCAGCGTTCAAGTGATCGGAAGAACGATCGTGAACGTCTCCCCCGACCCGATCATCGAGATCACCGCCGAGGATATCGAGCGCGGCTGGCTCGAGACCGAGTCTGCTTCTGTTCTCTCCATCCGGTCGAACAAACGCGCCGGCTATCGCCTCGCCTTCAGCCCCACCGCTCCCTGGGTCGCTGGCCTCGATGTCGAGGGGCTGGAAGCACCATTGAGCCTGGGCAGCGAGGGAGGATCCGTCGGGTTCGCCTATCGAGGAACCAAGCCTCAGACCTATGAGGTCCGATACAGGATCCACCTCAATCCCAACGTGGTCCCCGGGACCTACCCCCTCCCCGTCGCTGTCGCCACCCTGAACTAATAGCGGGCCTGCCAGCGGGGAAGGGCCGGTGGGTCATTCAGAGGCCGCACGGGAGGACGAGGTTGAGAGACGATTGGTCTCGCGGCCGAAGAATCTCCGAATGCGCAAGCCGCCATCGGATTCTTATGCCGGTGCAATCGCATCGAACGAACGCGTCTGGACGTGTATGAGAACCCGATAGCGATCATCGCGGCTGAGATTCTTCGGCCGCGGCACCATTTCATATTCTGCTCGGCTGGGCCTGCGGCCCGTGAATGACCCCCCTCCCCGCTGCGAGTCTCCACGCTGAATGACCCTCGCAACGCCCGCCACTGTCCAGATTCCAGAATCCTCGTCCGAGGTCTGGAAAATCCACATTCACGGCAATTGCCCGTGTTTTGGCTAACCCACTATTTTTCAATGCGATAGCTATTGGCACACGGCCGGGCATGCCGTGGTCTTCACGTTGCTCTATGAAAGCTCCCAGTACGAAGTCGAAAAAATACACCGAACTAAAAAAAACAGGAGCGAATCATGAAAAACCTCAAGAGCCTCACGATCCTCGGAATCCTTCTCATCGCCGCAGTCCCGACGTTTGCCGCCTCCAGCACCGCCGACATCGCCGTCTC